>NZ_BMGY01000050.1 GCF_014640435.1 Hymenobacter frigidus
CCCTATCAAGCTGATTTTAGCTCAAAACTCACCCTCACCCCTTAATTTTTAACACAGTTCATGTAAACGGCCAGGGTAATGCCGTAGAGGCGCAGGGCCAGGTACCACTGCGCTACGGTGGGCAATAGCAGGCGCAGCAGCAGCAGGCAAATGCCCAGGTACAAGGCTGCGTAGGTGGCCACCGCTGGCAGCAGCCGCTTGGTGATGCCCCCACTCACGCCCTGTTGCATCGTTTCGACGTACCGCCGCAAGCCGATTGCCGCGAGCAAATGCTGCCACAGCGCTGTTAGAAATGCGTGGGTGGCTTCGTCATAGACACCAGTCAGGAACAGGATGGCAAGTAATCCACCCACTAACACCCAGCGGCCGGGGCCGGTGTGGCGGTGGTTTGTGGGGAGAAAAGTGCTGGGGGTAGCCGGCATGAGTAAGACGGGAAATCAGGCAGCAGGCTGGGAGGGCTTCACTGCCAAACGCCGTGCCCACAGCATCCATAGTCCAAAGATGCAGGCATATACCACGAAGGTAAAAGTATAGTGGTGGTTGAAGTCAACGGACTGATGCGCATAGTGGTGGTTGATGGCCAGCGCGGCCACCCGCAGCACGTTCAGCACCCAAATGAGGGCCATGCCTAGTGGGATAAACCACAGCTTGCGCTGCCAGGAACCCGGAAATGCCAGCACGAAACCGCCAAATAAGGCATATAGCACCAGCCCATTGCAGGGCGGCCCTATAACGACGGAGGGTTCCCCACTCATCATCACCAAAGAAAGATTGGTGGGGCTAACGGTGGCCGTAAACCCTGCCAGCTGAAGCAGGGATACCCCGGCCTGAGTCAGGTGGCGGCACAGCGCGGCATCGAGGCGGCCATCGTGAGCCAGCCATTGCTCATAGCCAAAAAACCAAACCAGGTACATGGCGCTGGCTACCCAAAGAAAGCGAACTAAGAGTCGGTTGCCTGAGGGTGTCGCGCCAACAGGAGCAGTGGTTTGCATAAGTTAGGGGATAGGGATACAAAGCTGCAAAAAAAGACGGCTATTCCGCATCGGAACGCCGTCATTCTTCGCTGGTTATAATTCTGCAGGAGCTAAACTTTTTTACGGCGATTTCGCAAGTGCTTAACGCCATAAGCCACGCCGCCAGCCAGCAGCAATGAGATACCGCCATCAAGAGGAATATCGGTAGGGCCGGCCGGGGTGCTGGGGCCAGGGCCGCCACTACCAGGTTGTGCCAAGACGGTGTCGTTCAGGGCGATGATGAACAACAGCGTTGGGAGTAAACGATTTAGAAAAAATGAATTCATATGTGAAACCGGAAAAGGGTGAAATGAAAGTGACAGTAATGTAGCGAAATCCTTTCAGGAAATTGGCCCGGGACTTGGCCGGCATTTGTCGGCCGGGTCGCAGTAAGCCAGTACTAAACCTGTTTAGCGTATTATTCCACAACTACGCTTTTGCTCAGCACCTGGTTTTGGGCCCGTAGGCCAACCACATAAACGTCTTTGGCCAATGGCTGAGTATTGAAATCGGCCGTGTGCCGGTGGCAGTCAGGCTGATGGGGCGGGTAAGCACTACTTGCCCCGGCACGTTTAGCAGCGTAAGTTATGGAACTGAAAAATTAAATATCGTAACAATCGTTTATTTATTTTACTGCAGCCCAATTGTTTGCTGTTTTGTAAGTATTCAGCCTATCTACACACACAAGTCAGGCAAGACATATGGTCGCTTATAACAGAATTTGCGATATGAGCCATTTTGGGCTGGCCCGGCTGGCTACACACCGGCCTCGTACCTACCTTGCGTTTGCTGTTTGGCTCCCTTTTTCCCTTATGAACCCCACTCCCGATACTTCTGCTTCGCCGGCTACTCCGGTGGACTATCATCCCCTCATCCGCCAGGTATTTGCCGAGATGGGCAAAGTCGTCGTTGGTCAGCAGCCGCTGCTCACCCGCCTGCTCATCGGCCTGTTCACGGGCGGGCACATCCTGCTCGAAGGAGTGCCCGGCCTCGCCAAAACCCTGACCATTTCCACCTTGGCCAAGGTGTTGCACCTGCATTTTCAGCGCGTGCAGTTCACCCCCGACCTGCTGCCCTCCGACCTGGTGGGCACCATGATTTACAACCAGAACCAATCGGTATTCGAAGTAAAAAAGGGGCCGATTTTCGCCAACCTAGTGCTGGCTGATGAAATAAACCGCTCGCCTGCCAAGGTGCAAAGTGCCCTGCTCGAAGCCATGCAGGAGAAGCAGGTCACGATTGGTGACACCACCTATCCGCTCGACTTGCCCTTCCTGGTGCTGGCCACTCAAAACCCCGTGGAGCAGGAAGGGACCTACCCGCTGCCCGAGGCCCAGGTCGACCGTTTCATGCTGAAAGTGCACGTCGACTACCTCAAAAAGGCCGACGAGCTGGAGGTGATGCGCCGTATGGCCAACCTCAGCTTTGTGGAAGATGTGCAGCCCGTGCTCACGCAGGCGGACATCTTTGGCATCCGCCAGCAAATCAACCAGGTGCAGATTTCCGATACGCTGGAGAAGTACCTCATCGAGCTGGTGTTCGCCACCCGTCGCCCCGCCGACTACGACCTGCCCGAATTTGCCCAGGCCGTGCAGTTTGGGGCCAGTCCCCGAGCCAGCATTGCCCTGCACCGCGCCTCCAAGGCCGTGGCCTACCTCGAAGGCCGCGACTATGTACTGCCCGAAGACATCAAGGAAGTGGCTGCCGATGTGCTCAACCACCGCATCCTGCTCACCTACGAGGCCGAAGCCGATGGCATCCGTACCCAGGACTTGATTGAGGCCATCTTGCGCAAGGTGCCCATCAGCTAGTCCGCGACGAGAGCGGTGTGGGCATAAAAAAAGGGCTGACCATGCGGTCAGCCCTTTTTTGTGAAGGATGGAGAGCTTACTCCACTACCACGCGCTTCACCACGAGGTCGTTGCCCGACTTCAGGGCGAGCGAGTACACGCCGGCGGCGAGGCTGCTCACGTTGAAGGTGGCGATGCCTCCAGCGGCTGGCAGGTCCAGCTGACGCGACTGCACCACTTGGCCCAGCGAGTTGATGAGCGTGGCCGAGGCACCGCGGAGGCTGCCGGCGGGCACGCTGAGCTGGAAGCTCTGGTGTGCGGGGTTGGGGTACAGGCCCACAGTAGCGGCCAAGGCCTCGTTGCGGGTGGCCAGCGGGTTGCGCAGGGTCACATCGATAGCTGCCCGGAAGGTCGTGTTTGCCACGGCCAAATCGGTAAACGCGATACCGTCGGTCGAGATGAAGAACGTGCCGGTCCGCAGAGGGTCTTCATTCTGGAACGCCAGGCCGAAGTTGGTAGTCGTGAGCTGGCGGGCCGCTACGTAGAAGCTGCCGGATACGGGAACACCGGGAATTGCTACCACATCGGCACCTCCGGCCAGGGGCCGAACACGGGTGGGAGAGGTGTACAGCACGGTGCCGGGCAAGCCATTGGGGCCGGCTGCGTCAAATATGAGTACCTGGTAGTTCGTTGAAGTTGCGGCAGTACCGGTAAAAGTGGGCGTAACAGCCGTAACGGTGGTAGGCGTAACGGAAGTGGTGTATTTCACGAAAATCGTGGCGTTGGCCGTGGTATTCGAGCCGAAGCCGCCGTCGAAAGTAGTGGTGCCCGGCGTGTTGTATGACAGCGTGCTAGCCGAGAGGCCCTGCTGCCGGGTGGCCGTATTGTTGCCAGCAGCATCATCAGCCGTCAGGGCTACCGCCACCGTGTTGGTTCCGGTGGTAGCGGTGACGGGGTAAGCGGCGAACGTTACCGTAGCTACAGCCCCAACAGCAAGGGCGGGAACCGGTTGCGTGTTCGTGTAGGTGGTAGCGCCGCTCACCGTCAGGGTCGCCGTGCGAGCTACCGAGGCCACGGTGCCAACGTTCTTAATTACGGCCCTAACGGCTACTGGTGAAGCGTAGGTTGAAACGGTGCCGAGCGTGTACAGGGACTGTACGGCGAGGTCGTTAGGAAACAAAATAGCTGGGGTGTAGCGGAAGGTACGGCCGGCATCCGGGCCTACGTTTGCACGGTAGTTCAGCGTGAAGGTGGTGTAGGCACCCGTGATAAAGGTGGCCCCACTCCATGGCGTCGCAGAAGCATTCTTGGCCGCGAGTACCGTTTGGCCGTTGGCTACGCCTGCACCCTTGATACCCACATTGGGAAAGCGGGCACCAGCGGCACCCGTGCCCGCAGTGGCCGTGTTGTAAACGAATTCGATAAGATTGGTGCCTTCGTACAGCTTCAGCTGGAAGCTGAAGTTTGCGTACTGCGAAGCAGCCACGCCATCGGTTTTGTCACTCACATTATTCCACTGAATGGTGCACACCTGGCTACCAGCCGTGCCTGTCGTGGTCACGCGGTATTCGGTGCCACCTGCACCGTTGCCAGGGCCAAGGTCTTGGTTGAAAGGCAGTAGCAAGTTCACGTTGGCCGGGTCGGCGCTGGTCAGCGGGTCAACGATAGCTGCCGATACCTGCGATGGGAAAAGCACCGTGCCTGATGGTGCAACTGCACCTAGCCGGATGAATCCGTTGGTGTTCAACACAAACTGGGTAAAATTGCTGCCGTTGTAGGCGAACGTAAAGCCAATGGGGGTAGCCGCCGAGTTGGCATCGTCCGTGTTAGCCGTGGTAATAGCCGTGCCGGTTGTGCCTAAGTCCGTGTAAGTGCCGGCTACGTTGGTGGCGGTAGCCGGCGTGTAGTTCAGGCTTTGGGCGTTTGCTGCGAACGGCAGCAAAGCGAAAGGCAGTAGTCGGCCAGCTTTTTTCAGCCGGGTCTGTAAAGATATCAACATGGAAATGGAGAAGAAGTGGCGAATAGAAAAACGAAAAATGAATGAAAGAAGTGGAAACGGCCCGACCAGTATCCCGGATTTAAGCCTGTAATCTGCGAGCAAATTACAACACTTCTCCAGAAACTCGGCCTGCAAAGGCTTTCCAAGAGCACAGACGCTAACCAAGCGACTAAAGTTATGGTCATCTGTAGCAGCGTAGCGGCATTCGCGGCGGCATCGCAGGTCGCTACGGGCCCAAAGGGCCGGGGCGGCTCTTTGGGCCGGGGAGGCAGGCCGTAGGTCTTGTCGATGTCCGGCCAACAATAATTTGAACAAGCGCTCAGCTGCCCAGCCCTCAGTGCGTCCTAAACCTAAAAAAAGGGGGCTGACCACATGGTCAACCCCCTTTTTGCAAGCAAATGCAGCGACGCGAAAGCTTACTCTACCACCACTCGCTTCACCACGAGGTCGTTGCCCGACTTTAGGGTGAGCGAGTACAGGCCGGCGGCCAAGCCGCTCACATCGAAGGTGGTAGTGCCGGTGGCGCTCAGCGCGCGCGTTTGCACCACTTGGCCCAAGGTGTTGCTGAGCGTGGCCGTGGCCGTGCGCAAGTTGCCAGCCGGCACGTCGAGTGTGAAGGCGCGGCTGGCCGGGTTGGGGTACAGGGTCACGGTAGCGGCCAAGGCCTCGTTGCGGGTGGCCGAAACCACGCGCAGCTGCACGTTATCGATACCGATATCATCGATGCCGAAATCAGACAGTGCCCGGAAGCGAATGACCGTGGTGGCCGACGTGCTGGGGATGGCTACCGTTCTGGCCGTGAAAGTGGCGCTGTTGGTAGCAGTCAGTACTGGCGTGGCGGCGAAGGTTGCCCCGCCGTCGGTGCTCACTAGCACGTCAAGCTTGTCGGCCGGGTTGGTCGTTGAGCTGGTGGGGTTCACGTAGTCGAAGGTCAGGGTCCGGGTACCGGCGGCTCCGCTCAGGTTCACGTATAGGTCGAGGCTGCCAATTGCACCGACGAGGGCACCATAACTATGGAAGCGGGCCGAACGGTTGCCCTGGCTGGCTGCGGGCGTGTAGCCGCCAGAAGTGACAAAGCTCCAGCCGGCGCTGGCTCCGTCATCGTCGCGGCGCCACGAGTTATTGCCCGTGCCCGGCATGTTACGCCAGTTTGCACTGGGCAGGTCGCGGGTGCCAATGCCATTCAGCCACGTTCCCTCAAAGCTCTCGCTCACTGGCAGCGTGGCATAGGTCGTCACCACGGGGGCCGCGCAGGTCAGGCTCAGGCCAAAGGGACCGGTGGCGTTACCGAAGAATTGCACGAAGACGTAGTAGGTGGTGCCGGTCACAGTCGGGAACGTGACAATGGATGCTGAGGTATTGGTGCCGCAGCTGCCTGCCCCGATGTCATCGCTACTGCCCACGCAGGTCAGCGTGCCACACGAACCCGAATAGACGAACATCTTCGTGTCGCCGGCCGTGGCTGTGGGGCCTGAACAGGTGCTCACCGTGGCTACTTGGCCATTGCCGGCAAAGCTGTAGAACA
Organism: Hymenobacter frigidus; assembly: GCF_014640435.1. Classification (GTDB taxonomy): domain Bacteria; phylum Bacteroidota; class Bacteroidia; order Cytophagales; family Hymenobacteraceae; genus Hymenobacter; species Hymenobacter frigidus. The sequence goes on from NZ_BMGY01000050.1 coordinate 6,328, forward strand.
CGCCGGGTGAGGCCGACGGTATGAGAGGGGAACCCGCGGTGCAGGTCGTGGTGGGGTCGCCGGTGGTAGTTGCCCCCGCAGTGGTTCCGGTCACGGTTTGGCCGCAGGTGAGGACGGTAGCAGCGCTGCACAGGTCATTGCTTGGAGCCGGCACAGTGGTGGTGAAGGTGGTTGTAGCGGTGCCGGACGTGGCTCCGGCGGCGCAGTTTGTGGTCACGACCACGGTATAGGTAGTGCCACTGGTCAAGCCGGTGAGCACCACGGGCGAGGCCGTGGGCGCGGGCGTAACCGTGGTGGCCGTGCCGCCGGTAGGCGTGTAGGTGACGGTGTAGCCGGTGCCGGCGGTCGGAGCAGTGAAGCTAATGTTAGCCCCGGTAGTCTTGATGCTGCCTGCTGCCAAGGCTGTTACTGCGGGGCAGGCTGCGGGCGTGCCAAGGCCTACTTCCAGCGCCAAGCGCGTACGCAAGGCGGTGGTATTCACCAGGGCGAAAGGGTTGCCAGGTACCTGGAAATAGAAAGTAGCCGGGCGGAGCGGGTCCTCAGCCTGATACGCCAATACAAGGTTGTTATTCAGCTCCTTGATAGCTACGAAAAAGTCGCCAGCGTTTAAGGAAATACCTGGGATGGTGATGACAACCGTACCCGAAGCGCCGGGGCGGGTTTGGGTGGGCGAGGTATATATAATAGCTCCCGGAGTGCCGCTCGTGCCAGCGGCGTTGTATAGCTGCACCTGGTACGTGGTATTGGCGACACCCGCGCCGACGAACGTGGCCGACACACTGGTAATTGCGGCAGCCTGCGTGAGCGTGTAGCGAGCGGCCAATACACCATTGACCTGACCTATGCCCACGCCGGTGGCAAATAGGGGCTGGGAGTTATCGATAAACGCTAAGCTGGCGGCCGTTACGTCCTGCGAGTACGTTTTCGTGTTATTCGTGGCCAAATCGTCGGTGTTCGGTATCGAGGCGGTGAGCACGTTGGTGCCCGTGGTGCCCGTAACGGGGTAAGAGAACGTGAGGGTCGTGGAGGCCCCGGAAGCCAGTGAGGGTACTGTCTGGGTGCTGCTGTAGGGGTTGGCCCCGGTCACGGCAAAGCTCACCACCAGGTTGGTCTGCGCCGCATTGCCGGGGTTGGCCACCACCACTTGCGCCGTTACGGGCGAAGAATAGGCGCTTGACACTTTGCCTAGCGTGTAGAGGGCCGCCACGGCGGCATCATTGGCCAGGTTGGGCCCAAAGCGGTAGGTACGGCCCGCGTCGGCGGTCATCGTCTGGCGGATGTTGTGCGAGTTGCCGGTGTAGTCGCCGGCGGCGAATGTGGCCGCCGCCCAGGCCTGGGTCGAGCCCTTGGTGACGGTTATCGAGGCCGCCGCCGTGCTGCCTTTAATGCCCACGGCTACGGTGTGGAAGTCGTTGCCGATGGTGTTGGGTACCGTCGGGCCGTACACGAACTCAATCTGGCCGCTCTCGTAGAGCTTGGCCTGAAACGAGAAGTTCAGGAACTGGGTCGCGATGGTACTGACTTTGTCCTGCACGTTGGTCCATTGAATGGTAGTCACGCGGCTGCCCACCACACCAGTCGTCGCTACTTGGTAGCCCGTGCCCGCCACCGAGCCGGCCGTCAGGTCCACGGCAAAGGGCATAATCAGGTTCACATCGGCCGGGTTGGTGCTGGCGATGGGACCTGCGGTGGCCGCCTGCGGCGCGGTGTAGAACAGGGCCGCCGACGAAGGCGCGGCTGCGCCTAGCCGAATGAAGCCGTTTGTGTTCAGCACGAACTGCGTGAAAGCCGTGCCATTGAAGTTAAACGTGAATCCAATGGGGGTAGCTGCTGAGTTAGCATCATCCGTGTTGGTTGTGGGAATGGCCGTGCCCGTGGCCGCGATGGTCGTGAAGGTGCCGGCCACGTTGGCCGTGTTGCCCAAGTTGTAGCCCGGAGTTTGGGCCTGCGCCGCAAACGGCAGCAGCAGCGCAGGCAGCCAGCGGCTCGCCCGCTTCAAGCGGGTTTGTAAGGTTGTGAGCATGAGTGTTGAGGAGAAGTGGAAAATAGAAAAATGAAAAGAGGTGAGAGTGAAAAACTGAATTCGTTGCTACTGCCGTCCCGGACATAAAGGCTGAAATCTGCGAGTAAATTACAACTCTAATTCGGAAATCTAGCGTGCAAAAGCTTCCCAAGAGTATAGACGCTAAGTCCGTCACGAAATGGTTTGTGAGGACGAGGTAGAGACGCAATAGTTGGGGTCTCGTCATTAGCTCCGCTGACCTCCGGTTGCACGGCTCGCGCCAGCACCGTCAGGCGATTTCGTTCAACGAGGAGACGCAATATTTTGCGTCTCCACACCCGCCAGTCAATTTTCGCATTCCGCTTCGCGATGAGTATAACTGCTGTTACGTAGCGTGTTGCTGGCGCGCGTCTGCGACGCGCTGCCTATCGGCTTCTAGCCTCTGGCTTGGGCGCGAAAGACCTGCGGCAGGGTTCGCCAACGGCTCCTTACCCGAGCCTCAGGCTCGAAACCACGCGGCAGCGCGTTGCCGACGCGCGCCAGCACGTCGGTGCGTAACATCAGTAACCAGAGCAGTTTCGAAGTTGGTGTACGTGGGCGATGTAGCGTGGACTCTGCGAGTCCGCGCCCGGCCCGGCCGTCACGCGGACTCGCAGAGTCCACGCTACACGTACAATAACCCCGGAACCGCTCTAAGCGACCAAAGTTGCGGTCATCTGTAGCAGCGTGGCGGCATTAGCGGCGGCATCGCAGCTGGCTACGGGCACAAAGGTGCGGGGCGGCTCTTCGGGCCGGGGAGCCAGGCCGTAGGTATAGGTCTTGTCGTAATAATCGAGCACCAGCTCCACCATCAACGGAAAGTCACCGGCTTCCACGGCCGCCAGGGCTTGCTTGGTGGCCAGGCCACCCAGGCGTTTTTGCAGGCGCTCGATGGAAGCGGCCAGCTCTACTGGGTTTTCGGCCCCGTATTCGGCGGCTAGCTTGGTTACGCGGGCGGTGCGGGGCACCTCCAGCACCCAGCGCGGGGCGGCCCGCATCTGGGCAAACAGAGCCGGCGGGATAGTGAGCCGGCCAATTTGGCGGCTTTCGTCCTCCACCCAAATGGGCGCATCGGTGGGCAGTAGGGCCATTGCGGCAGCCAGGTTGTTTTCGAACTGCTCCTGCGTGGGCTGGGCTGGCTGCCCAATGGCCCCGAAGGCCGAGCCCTTGTGGTTGGCAATGCCTTCCAGGTCTAGCACGTGCTGGCCGGGCTCAGCGGCCAGGGCCTGCAGCACGTCGGTTTTGCCGCTGCCGGTGAGGCCGCCCAACACCCGCCACTGCCGGGGCTCCGCAAACGAAGCCAGCACGGCCCGGCGGTAATCTTTGTAGCCGTGGTTGAGCAGGTGCACTTTGAAGCCCGCTAGTTCCAACAGCCACAGCACCGCCCCGCTGCGCATGCCGCCGCGCCAGCAGTGCAGCCGCACTTCTTTGGCCGGCACCAGTTTCTGCGCCAGCTTTATCATTGCCGACATTTTGGGCCCGAATAACTCCAACCCCAGGTGCACGGCCCGGTCCTGGCTTACCTGCTTGTACGTGGTGCCAATGCGCGCCCGCTCCTCATCAGTGAACAATGGCAGGTTGAGCGCGCCCGGCACATGGCCTTGGGTAAATTCAATGGGCGCCCGTACATCGAGCACGGGATAGGGCAGGGCTTCAAATTCGGGAAGAAGATGGCGGGGCATGGCTATTTCAATTGTCTCTTATACAGCTGCACCGTGTTTTCCAGGCCCAGATAGAGGGCATCGCACACCAAGGCGTGGCCGATGCTGACTTCGGCCAGCTCGGGTAGCTGCTGGTGCAGCCAGGCCAGGTTGTTGAGGTCGAGGTCGTGGCCGGCATTCACACCCAGGCCGAGTTGGCCGGCGTGGGCGGCGGCGGCGCGGTAGGGGGCCACGGCGGATTCGCGGTCGGCGAGGTACTGTTGGGCGTAGGCTTCGGTGTAGAGCTCAATGCGGTCGGTGCCAGTCGTGGCGGCGGCTTCAACCAGGGCCAGGTTGGGGTCGAGGAAGATGCTCACGCGGCAGCCCAGGCTTTTGAGCTCGGCCACGATGTCGCGCAGGTACTGCTGGTGCGTAATCACGTCCCAGCCCGCGTTGGAGGTGATGGCATCCGGGGCATCGGGCACCAGGGTCACCTGCTCGGGCCGCACCTCGCGGCACAGGTCCAGAAAGTCGGGGGTGGGGTTGCCCTCCACGTTCAACTCGGTGGTCAAGATAGCCTTCAAATCGCGCACGTCCTGGTAGCGAATGTGGCGCTCGTCGGGCCGCGGGTGCACGGTGATGCCTTCGGCCCCGAACCGCTCGATGTCGCGGGCGGCTTGCAGGATATCGGGGCGGTTGTGGCCGCGGGCGTTGCGCAGGGTGGCCAGTTTGTTGATGTTGACGCTGAGCTTAGTCACGGCAGGAGGGAGGATAAGAAGTTCGGAAAAGCATAACCGCTAACCGGCAACATCGGCCGGCTGCCGTAGCTTCGGGGCGAAATTACGCCCGCTGCCGCCCCCTGAAGTGCCGCCGGGCGTTTCCCCATCGATTTCCCCACGCGCTAACCCGCCTACTTTTCTTTCCCATGCTCAAAAACACCCTCGACGCCGCCATTAAGCAGGCCATGTTCGCCAAAGACAAAGTGCGGCTCACCACTTTGCGCAGCCTCAAATCGCAAATCATGCTGGCCGAAACCGCCGAAGGTGCCAGCGCCGACGGCCTCACGCCCGAAGCCGAGCTCAAGCTCCTCAACAAAGCCGCCAAGCAGCGCCGCGACGCCGCCGCCATCTACAACGAGCAGTTCCGCTCCGACCTGGAAGAAAACGAGCTGGCCGAGCTGGCCATCATCGAAGAATTCTTGCCCGCCCAACTGTCCGAAGCTGATTTGGTCGAGAAGCTCGTGCACATCATCCAGCGCGTGGGGGCCACTGGTCCTTCTGATTTGGGCAAGGTGATGGGCGTGGCCGCCCGCGAGCTTTCCGGCCAAGCCGATGGCAAGCGCATCTCCGACGTTATCGGTCACTTGCTGAATAACACCAACTTGTAGACAATGAGCGAATGGGTGAATGAGTTGGTGGAGTCATCAGACTTTTTCAGAACCCACTCATTCATTCACCTATTCACCCATCGAAATAATAAATGACGGCTCTCGATATCCTGTTGCTGCTGCCGCTGGGCGTGGGAGCCGTGAAGGGCTTCCGGCGTGGGTTGGTGCTGGAGGTAGTATCGTTGCTGGCGTTTGTGCTGGCCGTGGTGGGCGGGCTGAGTCTGCTTTCGGCGGCCGTGCCGTTGGTGCGGCAGTACGTGGGCGATGCCTTTGGCATGCTGCCGCTGGTGTCGTTTGCGCTGGTGTTCGTGGCCATTATGTGGGGCGTGCACCTGCTGGGGGGCCTACTCAAAACCGCCGTGCACCTCACCCCGCTGGGTGTGCTCGATAACCTGCTGGGCGGCGCGGCTGGCGTATTGAAATGGGTATTGGGCCTTAGCCTGCTGCTGCACGGCACGGGGCTGGCCGGGTTGAATTTGTTGTCGCCCAACTTGGTCACAGGGTCACAGGTACTGCCCATTGTGCAGCAAGCCACGCCGATGGCACTACAAATCACCGGCTACGTGTTGCCTGTTGCCCAAGACCTGCTGGTCAGAATTAAAACCGCTTTTGTGAGAGGCTAAAACGAAGGACGTGTAATTGAGCGTATTCGGCATCAGGTTGTTGAATTCAGCCAGCTTCTCATTCGTTGTCCCAAAATATGCGCCTGCTGCTGCTCGATAACTTCGACTCCTTCACGTTCACGCTGGCCGATTATCTGCGCCAGCTGGGCGCCGAAGTAGTGGTGCGCCGCAACGATGTGCCCCTGCACGAGCTGCAAGTACCCGATTTTGATGGCATCGTGCTTTCGCCCGGTCCTGGCACCCCCGCCCAGGCAGGGGTAATGCCGGCCGTCATCCGGGAGTTTTACCAGCAGAAACCCATGCTGGGCGTATGCCTGGGCCATCAGGCGCTGGGCGAGTTCTTTGGGGGCACCGTGGCGCGGGCCATGCGGCCCATGCACGGCAAAGTATCCGAAATGCGCTGCGATACCACCGAGCCGCTGTTTGCGGGGCTGCCCGGCACGCAGGAGGTCACCCGCTACCACTCCCTGGTGGTGCAGGAGCCACTGCCGCCGGTGCTGCGGCCGCTGGCTCACACCATGGGCCCGCAGCCCGAACTTATGGCCCTGCGCCACTGCACACTGCCACTCTACGGGGTTCAGTTTCATCCCGAAGCCTTGCTTACCCCGCACGGACTGGCAATTTTGGGCAATTGGCTCCGGTGTTGTATCATTGCCAAAACCGCCGGGAATTGAAGAGAAATGAGATGGAATTGCGCCGCCAGCACCAGCAAGGGTACGAGTTTGTAGATGAGGGCCAGGGCCCGGTGTTGCTGCTGCTGCATGGCCTTTTCGGCGCCCTGAGCAACTGGCACGACGTAGTGCGCGAGTTTGCCACCGACCACCGCGTTATCATTCCCCTGCTCCCGGTCTACGACATGCCCCTGACCCAAGCCGGCGTGCCGGGGCTGGTGGCTTATGTCGAAGGCTTTGTGGCGGCCGTAGGCCTGCCGCCATCGTTCATAGTGCTTGGCAACTCATTGGGTGGCCACATCGCCTTGGTCTACACGCTCAAAAATGCTAGTCGCGTCAGCTGTTTGGTGCTCACCGGCAGCAGCGGCTTGTTCGAAGACAGCATGGGCGGTTCGTTTCCCAAGCGCGGCGACTATGCCTACGTAAAGGAGCGGGTTGGCTATACCTTCTACGACCCTACCGTGGCGACCCAGGAGTTAGTCGATGAGGTCTTTGATGTCACCAATTCCAATTCCAAGTGCCTGCGCATCATTGCCATCGCACGCTCGGCCCAGCGGCACAACCTGAGTAAGGAGCTGGCCAAAATCACCGTGCCCGTGCTGCTGGTGTGGGGCCTGAATGATACCATCACGCCGCCCCCCGTGGCCCATGAGTTCGCCCGCCTGCTGCCCCACGCCGAGCTACGCTTTCTCGACCACTGCTGCCACGCCCCCATGATGGAGCGTCCCGTCGGCTTTAATGCCTACCTGCGCCGGTTTTTGCGTACTACCGAAGCCACTTCGGCCCTTGTGGCCTAAAAGCCGTTTATCATTTCACCGGCTCGATTGTTGTTCACCGTTTCCAGGTAGTACCTGTCGCACCCCGGGAAGCCCGGATTCACCGGTTTCCCATTTTACTCAGCAGAGGACACAATGCCGCATGCATAATTTATAACTCATCCTTTATAATTTTAAAAATGCCTGCCCTGCTCGCCGAAGACTTACTCAACGAGATGATTCCGCCCCTGAAAGGCACCGATTCGGCGGGCAAAGCGGCGCGCTGGCTCGATGAATTCCACGTGGCCCAGCTGCCCGTGCTCGACAACCGTCAATACCGCGGCCTCGTCACCGAAGCCGACCTGGCCGATTTTGACGACCCTGAAACCCTCCTCTCCGAGCTACCCCTGGGCTACGCCGATGCCTTCGTGCGCCCCGACCAGCACTTCTACCGCGTAATGGAGCTGGCTATTGAAAATAAGATTCAGCTGGTGCCCGTCGTCGATGAGCAGCACGAGTATGCGGGCGTTGTCACCATCGCCGATGCGCTGGCCGCTTTCGGGCAGCAGCCGGCTGGGGGCCAGGGCGGCATCATTGTCCTCACCATGGAGGAGCGGGACTATTCCCTTACTCAAATCAGCCGCTACGTCGAAGAAAACAACGCCAAAATTCTCAGCGCCCACGTGGCGCAGGATGAAGTCGATTCCCGCCGCATTCGCCTCACCATCAAGCTAAACACGGAAAACCTAGCCCGTATCACTGCCACATTGGAGCGGTTTGGCTACGTCGTAACGGCTCAGTTTAGTGGAGCCGCCGTGGTCAACGAAGACGAGCAGGAGCGCTACGATGCCTTGTTACGCTACCTGAGCGTCTAATACCTGGTGATAGCAGTTGTTTTATTGTCATTGCGGGTATTGCTGGCCGGTTGGGGCGTGGCGCAGGCCCCGGCCGACACCTTGCCGCGCCCGTTGCGCCCGGTGGTAGCGCCTTCCGATACGTTGGTTCGCATTGTGCCCTGCCCAGGTACCGAGCGGGCGGCGGTGGGCTCCATCATTTTCGCCGGCAATGCCGTTACCAGGGAGCGCATCCTGCGGGCCGAGCTCGATTTCCGCGAGGGTGATACCTTGTTGCTGGCCGACCTCCCGGCGCGTCTCGAAGCCAACCGCCGCCGGCTGTTCAATCTGCAGCTGTTTCACGCGGTGGTGGTCCAGGCCAGTTGCTCGGGACCGCGGCTGCTCATCGTGTTTGGGGTGCAGGAGCGCTGGTACACCTTCCCGGTGCCCATCCTCTCACTGGCCGACCGCAACCTGCGCTCCTGGCTCGACCGCCCCGACCGTTGGCGGCGCATCGATTACGGCCTACACCTCACCCGCGCCAACTTTCGGGGGCGCAACGAGCAGGTTATTGCCAACCTCCAGTTGGGCTTCAACCGCAAGTACGAGCTGTTTTACGAAGTGCCCGGTCTGGGGCATCGCCGTCGCATTGGGTTCGGAGTGGGGGGCTCCTTCTACCAAAGCCGCACCCTCGATTACCAAACCCTCGCCGACCGCCTCGTGCCCCTGCGCACCGATATTGGCTTTCCCATTCAGCGGTTCTACGTCACGGGCGGGCTGCGCTTTCGCCAAACAGTGCAGTCGCTCACTTCATTTGATGTGTCGTACCACCGCGAGCAGATTACTGACTCTGTCAATCATTACAACCCCAATTATTACCAGGGCCGCACCCAGCGCGAGTACCTCGCCTTCAGCCTGACCAGCACCCGCAACCGACGCAACACTTTTGCCTATCCGCTCACCGGTACGTATGCCCAGGTTACGCTTTCGCACCGGGTTTTTCTCGACGGTATCACCCCCAGCCTCACCACCCTACGCCTGGACTATGCCCGCTACGTAGCCCTGGGCCACGGTTTCTACTACAGCGTAGGCGTAACCGGCCTGGCCCGCCTCACCCGGCACCTGGCCTACGCCGACTCCCGCGCGCTCGGCTACGATGACCTCGTGCGGGGCTACGACGAGTACGTAATCGACGGCCGCCACTACGGCCTGGTGCAGCAAGGCGTGTCCTACCGCTTGTTTCAGCCGCCGCCCATTCGCCTTGAGTCCATCGACAATCCAAAGGTCAACACCATTCCGTTGGCCCTCTACCTCAATATCTTTGCAGACGCCGGTTACGTCGCCACGCCCACATCCATCACCCAAAACCGCCTCCCCAACCATTTACTGAGTGCTATCGGCCTCGGCCTGCACCTTGTAACATTTTACGACCGGGTATTCACCGCCGAGTATACCCTGAACGGATTGGGCCGAACGGGCTATTTTTTCCGGGCTTCCTTCCCGATTTAGCAGTTCGTTACCGCCGGTCAGGTTATTTATTTGTTACCTGACTCCCCATTGGGGTTATGTAATCCGCATTCTTTCCTCTGCATGAAAATCGCCATTCTCGGCAAGCCTTTCGACGACGAAGCCGCTCCGGCCATTCAGGCTTTGCTTGATGACCTGGCGGCACGCGGGGCCGATGTTCGCATCGGCGAAGCCTTTCGTACCTTTCTCGACAACCGCCTGCGCCTGCCCGAAGGCACCACCGAGTTCCGGCGCGGCGACTCGCTCCGGGGTGTGCAGTTCGTGTTGAGCATCGGCGGCGATGGTACCCTGCTCGATACCGTTACCTACGTGGGCAGCCTGCAAATCCCCATTCTGGGTATTCATACCGGCCGGCTCGGCTTCCTAGCTACCATCACCCCCGACCGTATTGCCCAGGCCATTGATGCGCTTTATAAAGGCCACTTCAACATCGAAGAGCGCAGCCTGATTCGCGTCGACACCGACCCGGACGTATTTGGGAGCCTCAACTTCGGCCTCAACGAGTTCAGCGTGCTCAAGCGCGATACGTCATCCATGATTGTCGTTCACACGTATATCGACGGCGAATACCTGAATTCCTACTGGGCTGATGGCCTCGTCGTAGCTACTCCCACGGGCTCTACGGGGTACTCACTTAGCTGTGGCGGCCCGGTGATGCTACCCCAGACAAACAATTTTATCATCGCTCCCGTATGCCCCCACAATCTGAACGTGCGCCCACTCGTAGTGTCGGACCAAAGCGTGATTTCCTTTGAAATAGAAGGCCGAAGTACGAGCTATATGCTCTCCCTCGACTCCCGCTCCTTACCCGTAGAAGCCTCTGTTCAAATTGCCGTTCGCCGTGAGGCCTTCAATGCTCGTCTAGTAAAGCTCAATCACGTTAACTTTCTCAGTACCTTACGAAACAAGCTCAATTGGGGCTTGGACCGCCGAAATCCGACCGGAATACAGTTGTAGCTGTTGATGAGTTTGTTGAAAAAAACGTTGAAAGTTTTTTTAGTTCCCAATATAGCCTTACTTTTGCCACCGTCTGAAACTGCGCATTTCCTGCCCTGACTTCAACCCCCGAATCTCGCATCCTCATTTTCGTTGCCTTATGAAAAATATTTTCACCTATTCCACGGCCTTTGTGCTCGGCTTGGCCCTGGTGGCTACGCCGGAAGCAGATGCCCAGCAGTTCAGCAAGCGGAAGCAGTATAACTCGGTTGGCTTCAGCTTGAACGCAATGAACTATTTCGGCGATGTGGTGCCCGTTACCAACTTTACGAGCCTCCGCTTTGGTGCAACTCGCGTAGGTGCTGGTGTTTCCATCACTCGCCGTTTCTACCCGCGTTTGTCTGGTCGGTTTGGCCTGTCGTATGGCCGTATCACGGGCGACGATGCCAAGGCAGCTGATAAGGACGGTCCTGATTCTAAGTTCCGCTACAACCGTAACTTCTCCTTCCGCAACGATATATTGGAAGCGTCAGCAGTTGCTGTTTTTGACTTAATTGAAAATCGCAACAACTACTTGAAGCGCCCGGACTTTGTGCCGTATGTCTTTGCTGGTGTTGCAGGTTTTTACAGCAATCCGAAAGGCTTGGTTGGCAAGAATAACGAGGGCCTGACGGAGGGTTCTTACATCGCCTTGGCGGATTTGAAAACCGAAGATCAGAAGGAGAAATACGGTCAGACTCAGTTTGCAATCCCTTTTGGTGGTGGTATTCGCTACCGCATCAATCGTAACTTTGATGCCAGCTTGGAAATCGGCTGGCGCAAAACATTTACCGACTATATCGACGATGTAGGTGGTAAATATGCCGATGTAAAAACGCTTGCTTCTGGCTCGCAGCGTTACTTTGGTAACGGCATCACGAGAAGCCAAACGGGTGATTTTGCAAACTTCACCAGCCCCGACAGCCAGCGTGGCGACAAGGGCAATAAAACCGACTGGTACATCGTTACGGGCGTGACGTTGAACTATATCTTGACGCCCCGCATCAAGAATCCTAAATTCCGCTAGCCAGTGGCCCATGGCTAAGCATGTTTTCATTAGCCAGTTAGCTTAAATGATGAACCTTGGTTTCAATAGTGCACTCCTCGTTTGCCTTGTGCAAGCGGGGAGTGCTTTTTTTTGCGCCTCGGCGCACGCTCAAAACACCAGCGAAATTGGTATTGGCTTAGGAGCCACCAATTACCGGGGCGAAGTATCGCCGGAGTATCAGCTGCAGAATAACCGTCCGGCGTTCACCGCATTTTATCGCAAGGACATATCCGTGCCCATTACCTTGCGGGGTGGCTTCACGGCGGGGCTGCTTCGCGCTGACGATGGCAACGTTATCGGCACAAACGGAGGAATTCCGCCCCTACAGGGCTACCGGCAGGCTAACACCAAAGGCAGCTTGCTGGAAGCTTCGGCAGTGATGGAATATAATTTCATGGACTACCACTACCGCACCGATAAAATTCATTTCACGCCGTATCTATTTATTGGCGTGGCTGGATTCTACGCAAATACTACCACTGTTACAAATAATCCGACGCTCGGAGGTGATTTCAACCGACAAGGAGCGGTGCTTGGTTTCGCCATCCCAGCGGGGGTGGGGTTTAAGTACGCCCTATCCGAGCACATTAATCTCGGTCTGGAAGTGGGAGTGCGCAAGGTCTTCACCGACAAACTTGACCACTTATCGGAGCAAGACCCGCTCCTGGTGAATATTCACGACCAGGACTGGTATTATTACAATGGGGTGAGCCTGTCGTATACCTTCTTCAAAATTAGGTGCCCCGACCAATATAAAAAGAATAAAAAGCTACTGAAGTAGTAGTTAGCTGTGCAGCGACTAACTGAGTGGTGTTGCACAGAGGCGGACGCTACGCCAAAAGGTAGTGCTACGCTCAGCCGCTAAATGCAACCATTTCCGTAACTTGCGGGCTCTTTTAGCGAAACCGTAAGGATGACCGGCAAGGCCGAATTAGATACTCTTAATATTCCCGCCCACGTGGCCGTCATTATGGATGGTAACGGGCGCTGGGCGAAGCAGCGGGGTGGCCTGCGCGTGTTCGGGCACCAAAGTGCCATCACGGCTGTGCGCGAAACCGTGGAAGAAGCGGCCCAACTGGGGGTACGCTACCTGACACTGTACGCATTTTCGACCGAAAACTGGAACCGGCCCAAGCTTGAGGTGATGGCCCTCATGCAGTTGCTAGTGCATACTATCCGCCAGGAAACGGCCACATTGCTGAAAAACAGTATTCGGTTGGAAGCCATCGGTGATATCAGCACTTTGCCGAGCAATTGCCAGCGAGAATTGGCCGAATCGATGGAGCTGACTAAGGATGGGAATCGGATGACGCTGGTGCTCGCCCTGAGTTATAGTGGCCGCTGGGACCTGACCCAAGCCGCGAAGCGCATGGCAGTCGATGTAGCCAACGGTCAGCTTCGGCCGGCCGATGTGACTGAGGCAACGGTGGAAAGCTATTTGGTAACGGCCAAAATGCCGGACCCGGAACTACTCATTCGGACCAGCGGCGAGCAGCGGATTAGCAATTTTCTGCTGTGGCAATTAGCCTACACGGAACTGTACATCACTGATTTGTTGTGGCCGGACTTTCGGAAAGAACATTTTCAAGAAGCCATTCGGGCTTACCAGCGCCGGGAGCGCCGATTTGGTAAAACCAGTGAGCAAATCACTGTATCTTAAATCTTTGTAATGATTATTGTGCGTAATTTATTTGTGAAGCTGGCGCTGACTCTGGTTGTATTGGGGGGACTGCTCGGTCGCTCGGCCCAAGCCCAGCAAGCCGATGCCAATGAGCCCAAAAAATACGAGTTGGGAGGAATTACGGTTAGCGGAGCCCGCTACCTCGACCCGAATACCCTCATTGGCCTGACGGGTCTGCGCGTAGGAGATGCCATTACCGTTCCGGGTGAAGAAATCGGCAAATCCATTCGCAAGTTGTGGGCTCAGGGCATTTTGGGCGATGTGAGCGTGACTATTGGGCGCATCGAAGGCAATAAGATTTTTCTGGACTATAATCTTAAGGAGCGGCCCCGGCTATCCAAATTCACTTTCACGGGCATTCCCAAAGGCCAAACGGAGGAACTAACCAAGAAAATCACGCTGATTCGTGGTAAGGTGGTAACCGATGCGCTGCTGAACAATACCCGGACCCAGGTTCGCAAATTCTACGTGAACAAGGGCTTTCTGGATGCAAAAGTGAATATCATGCAAGTGGCTGATTCGGCGTTGTCGAACAGCGTAGCACTGCGCATCGATGTAGATAAGGGCTCGAAAGTGCGTATTTACAACATTGCGTTTGAGGGCAATAAGGCATTTTCAGACCGCAAGCTGAAGGGTAAGTTGAAAAAAACCAAAGAGCGCAAGCCGTACAAATTTCTGACCCCAGGTAAGTTTCAGAAGGCTGAATACGAGAACGATAAGAAGAGTCTGCTCGAATTCTATAACGCAGAAGGATACCGCGATGCCACTATTGTGAGCGATACCCTGATGCGTGATGAGAAGGGGCTGGCCCTGACCATAACCGTCGATGAGGGCCCGAAGTACTACTTCCGTCATATTACCTGGAATGGCAATTACCTCTACGATGACAAGACGCTGGCCAATGTGCTGGGCATCAAGCCGGGCAGTCCATACAGTAAGGAAACACTGGATAAACGTCTGAACTACAACCCCACCGGTCAGGATATTTCCTCGCTTTACCTGAACGACGGCTACCTGTTTTTCACCATTGACCCGGTAGAAACCAAGGTGGAAGGCGACTCAATTGACATCGAGATGCGCCTGAGCGAAGGCGTGCAGGCCCACATCAAAGACATCAACATTGCCGGCAACACCAAAACCAGCGACCATGTGTTGCGTCGCACTCTGCGCACCTTGCCCGGCGACAAGTTTAACCGCGAATTGCTCATCCGTTCGCAGCGCGAGATTGCTACGCTGGGCTACTTCGACCCGGAGAAAATTGGCATCAATCCCATTCCAAATCCGGTTGATGGTACGGTTGACATCAATTACACGGTAGTTGAAAAACCGTCGGACCAGGTGACGCTGTCGGGCGGTTGGGGCGGCTTCGCTGGCTTTATCGGTACGGTGGGCCTGGTGTTCAACAACTTCTCGATGCGCAAAGCCGGTACGCTCCGTAATTGGACCCCGGTGCCCTCCGGCGATGGCCAGCGCTTGGCCTTGAACGTGCAGGCCAACGGGGTGCAGTACCAGGCGTATTCGCTGTCATTCACGGAGCCCTGGCTGGGTGGCCGGCGGCCGAACTCGTTCTCATTTAGCCTTAACCACAGCATACAGCGGGCAGGTACCAGTCTTGATGCGTCAAGCGAAAGCTTCATCAAGGTGAACAGCGCTACGGTGGGACTAGGCCGTCAGCTGCGTGTGCCAGATGACTATTTTACGCTGAGTAACTCGCTGTCATTGAGTCAGTATCAGACGCAGAACTACGCGCTGCTGCCGGGTTTCACTTCGGGTTTCGCTACCAACATTACATTCAATACGACGCTGGCTCGTAACAGTATTGACAATCCTACTTATACCCGTCGCGGCTCGGCGCTGAGTCTGAGCCTGAACCTGACGCCGCCGTATTCGCTGCTGAACCCCGACCACCCCAATTCGACGCAGCTGATTGAATTTCACAAATGGATGTTTGATGCCTCGTGGTTCACCCCCATCGTGGGCAAGCTGGTGCTGAATACCCGGGCCCACTTTGGCTACTTGGGCAACTACAATTCTGCCCGCCAAATCGGCCCGTTCGAGCGGTTTAAGATGGGCGGTGCGGGCTTGGGTAACAACGGCGGCGGCAACTTCCTGGTGGGCACCGACTTCGTAGGCCTGCGCGGCTACGACGACCCCAACAGTGGCTTCGCTATTCCCACGGCCCAGGCTAACCAAGCGGGCGGCATCGCTTTCAACAAGTACGTGCTGGAAATGCGCTATCCGGTTAGCCTTAACCCGGCCGCCACGGTGTACGTGCTGGCCTTTGCCGAAGCCGGTAACTCTTACGATTCCTACAAAAACTATAACCCCTATAAGCTGTACCGCTCGGCTGGCGTAGGGGCCCGGATTTTCATGTCGGCCTTTGGCTTGCTGGGCTTTGATTACGGCTATGGCTTCGACCCAGTGGTGCCGCAGCCGGGTACAGCTGCTGGAAGCAAACAGGAGTTCGGGAAATTCCACTTCATTATCGGTCAGCAAATTCGCTAGTTGGGCACTAGCGGACAGGTTTTCACGTTTCTTCCAGTATGATGAATCTTAGTGGCCGGCTGCTGGCCTTATTATTGCTTTTCGTTGCTTCGGGTGCCCAGGCCCAGAAGTTTGGGTGGGTTGACTCGGAGTTTATCATGGCGAAAATGCCGGAGTATGCGAAGGCGCAGTCCGAGTTGAACCTGATTTCGGACACTTGGCAGAAAGAAATTGAAGCCCAGCGCAAAGACCTGGAAAAGCTGCACCGCAACTACCAGGCGGAAGAAGTAGTGCTGACCGAGGCTATGAAAAAGAAGCGTCAGGACGAAATTCTGAAAAAAGAGCAGGACATCAAATTGTACCAGAATAAGCAGTTTGGCTACGAAGGTCAACTGTTCAAAAAACGCCAGGAACTGAATAAGCCAGTGCAGGACAAGGTGTTTGAGGCCGTGGAAAAGGTGGCCAAAAAGAAGCAGCTGGCCGTGCTCTTCGACAAATCCGGTGACCTGACCATGCTTTATACCAATCCTGCGCATGATTACACCGAATTTGTGCTGGAAGAGCTTGGCTTGGGAGCCGAAGACCGCAACCAGCCGGGTCCGAAAGGAACCGTGAAAACGGTGGCACCGCCGAAGACGCCCGTTGACCCCAACTTTGAGTCAGATTCCGGTGCTTCGGAGTCGATTGTAACCCCCAAAGCGGCTACCAAGCCGGCGCGCTCACCCAAGAAGGGCGCGAAGTAATTACCTTTGTTTTAATATTTTTCTGACCCTTTTCCTTTTTGATGAATCTCGTGAAAATCTTTCGTCTGACGCTCGCCGCCGCTCTGCTGACCGCCGGAACCCTGGCCGCCACTTCCGCGCAGGCCCAGGCCCCCCTGAAAATTGGTTACACCGACGTTCAATACGTATTGGCTCAGATGCCCGAAAGCAAGCAGATTGAGTCGGACCTCAAAGTGTACAATACCCAGCTGGAAGGCCAGCTGAAAAGCAAGTCGTCAGATTTGGAAGCCAAATACAAAGCTTATCAACAAGGTGAAGCCACGATGACGGACATTGTGAAAGCCGATAAGCAGAAGGAGATGCAGGGTATGCAGCAGTCCATTCAGGAGTTTCAGCAGAGTGCTCAGCAGTCGTTGCAGCAGAAGCAGCAAACCCTGCTGAAGCCAGCTCTCGATAAATTGCAGAAAAACATTGATGCTGTGGCCACAGAAAATGGCTTCACCTACGTGTTCAACTCCGATGGCGGTGGTAGCCCGCTGCTGCTGCATGCTCCCAAAGAAGGCGATATTTCGGATTTGGTGCTGAAGAAAATGGGCATTACGCCCGGCGCTGCTGCCCCAATCAAATCAGGTCCCGCGCCAATGTCTGCGCCCACGCCGGCAGCTCCCGGTGCCAGCAAAATCAAGACTAAGACCAAAAAATAAGCGGCGTTCGCCGCCCGATAGCGAAAAAGCCGGAGCGTATGCTCCGGCTTTTTTCATGCATTACCTGTGCCGAATATGATGGATACCGATTTAGACCCCGAAGAATTGTACACTGATGAGCCCGATGACGCTGAGGAAGGCGATGAGCTGTACGAACACCACCGCATTTTAGTAGACCGCGGCCAGGAACAGCTCCGCATTGATAAGTTCTTGCAGGCTCGCTTGCGCAACACCTCGCGTAACAAAGTGCAGGATGCCATCCGGGCGATGGCTGTGGAAGTGAACGGTACCCCGGTGAAGCCTAATTACCGGGTAAAGCCACTGGACGTAATCACCATCACCCTGCCCGAGCCGCCGCGCGAAGGCCGCGTTGTACCCGAAGAGATGCCGTTAGACATCCGCTACGAGGATGCCGAATTGCTCATCGTGAACAAGCCGGCGGGCCTGGTGGTGCACCCTGCCTACGGCCACTGGCAGGGCACGCTGGTCAACGGACTAGCTTATCACCTCGCTAACTTGCCAACGGGCCGCAACGGCGAAATACGACCCGGTCTGGTGCACCGCATCGACAAGGACACCTCGGGCTTGCTGGTAATTGGCAAAACGGAGTTTGCGATGACGCATTTATCGCTGCAGTTCTTTCATCATTCCATTCAGCGAAGCTACCTGGCGCTTGTCTGGGGCACGCCCCCCGGCCCTACGGGCACAATTACCGGTCATATAGGCCGCAGCGTACGCGACCGCAAGGTGCAAGCCGTATACCCCGGTGGCGAGCAGGGCAAGCCCGCTGTGACGCATTATGAAGTGCTGGAGAGTTTCGGCCCGGTGACGCTGGTGCGGTGCGTGCTGGAAACCGGCCGCACCCACCAGATTCGGGCGCATATGCAGTACCTCGGCCACCCGTTATTCTCGGATGCGACCTATGGCGGCGACCGTATTCGGGTGGGCCAGAACAACGGCACTTACCGTGCGTTCGTCGAAAATGCCTTTCAGTTGATGCCCCGGCAGGCATTGCACGCCCGTTCGCTGGGTTTTGTTCACCCCACCACTGGCGAGCAGCAATTGTTTGAGGCGGAATTACCGGCAGACTTTGCCGCCGTGCTGGAAAAATGGCGAGCTTGGGCCTCGTAAACCAGAGGAGACAGGTTGAGCATAATGCTGGTAGTTAGATACAAAAAAGCCCCAACGCTACCAGCGTTGGGGCTTTTAATTTCAATAACTGCTTAAGAAATTACTTCTTCTTAGCAGGTGCTTTGGCCGGAGCCTTTTTGACCGGGGCCTTTCTTACTGGGGCAGTCAAAACATCAATGTTGTTCTTGGCACCTTCGTTGGTAGGGTCCAAAACGAGAACCTGCTCAAAGTTCGATTTTGCCGTGGCTTTATCGCCTTTCTGGTAGTTGTACACACCCAGGTAGCCGTAAGAAGCCACGAGGCCTTCTCTAAACTTGGCTGGGTCAGCACCTTCTGCCTTCGATAGTTCGATGTACTTATCATAGTAAGGCTTAGCCAAGCCCTGTTTGCCATCAGCATCACGAACGCCATTCACTTTTGCGCGAGCTAGGATTGCTGGTGCGTAGGTGGGCTTTGCCGTGTTGATGATGCCGTACACGCTGTCTGACTGCGCATATTGCTTGTTGTTGCCGTAGGCCGAGGCCAGACGGAACTGGTCGGTAAGGTCACCACCGTTGGCTAGTTTGGCTCTGTAAACGCCGATAGCATTCTTGTAGTCCTTCTTGGTCATGTAAGCCGTGGCCAAGTCGTTCTGCAACTCACCCTTTTTAGCAGGGTCAGTAGTAGCAGTGATGGCCTTGTTGATGATGGCAATACCTTCATCGGCCCGCCCAGCCCGAGCCAGGATACGACCCTGGTAAGAGTAGTCCTCTGGAATAATCTTGTCGGCCGGTGCCATTTTCATGTACGCGTCCATGGCTGTGGCAGCACCAGCAAAGTCACCGGTTTCGTACAGCAGGTACGGCTTCAGGCGATTCATCGTCAGGTTCTTCTGGTCGGTTTCAAGCACCTTGTTCACTTCAGTCAGTGCCTCTGCATACTTCTTAGTCAGGTACAGGAACGAAGCATACTGCGCGTCGGTAGCGGGTGATTTCTCGGCCAGCCCGACGTACTTCTGGAACGTGCTCAGCGCAAGGTCGTACTGACCCGCGTAGTAGTACATGTCGGCCAGCTCGCGGTAGGCCGGGGCATAGCTGGGGTCCAGCTCAATGGCCTTGCTTAGGCTTTCGCGGGCCGCATTGAAGTTACGGGCCCGGACGTTCAGCACGCCCTTCTTGTAGTATGCCTGGGTATAGCTGGGGTTGGCCGTAATGGCACGGTCAAAGCTTGTCATGGCTTCGCCACCACCCTGCTCCGAGTGCAGGAAAATATCGCCGCGAGCAACCATTAGTGCGGCATCATCCTTCTTGATAACGGTTTGCGCCGCTGTCAGGTAAGTTTGAGCTTTGCCAGTGTCTTTCGAATCCGATTCGCCGTATGCCTGTGCAATCATCGTCAGCACCTTGGCATCCTTGTTTTTCGTGGCTTTAGCAGCCGCTTCAAACTGGGTTTCGGCCGGTGCTACCTGGCCTTTAGCTAGCAAAGCCCGCCCAGCGGCTACCTGCCCGAAAGGGGTAGTGCCAGCAGCTTTATTGAAGTAATAAGCGGCCGAGTCCGGCAAGTCACGCATTTGGTACAGACGACCTAGTTCGAACGCAGTTTCGGGCGAGGAACCGGGCCGCAGCATAGCGCGGGCTTCATTGTAACGGCCCAATTCGATAGCGCGTTGGGCACTTTGTACGTTTTGGGCGGTGGCCGCCGTAGTGCCCGCTACCATTGCGATGGCGGCGAGCAGCGGCTGTTTCCAGGGCTTGAAACTCATAAGAGAAAAAAAAGAATGAAAAGCAAATAAGTAAATGAGGGTACGCGCACGGGGCGCCTACAGTTTAGGCGTGGTAATAATCCGGGCCTGCATTTGGGCGGGGAGTAAGCCCGACTTTTGAAATATCAACTGTCCGGTTTTGCCTGCAACGAAAGATGCAAACCCCGTGCCCAAGCCCGCGCGTGCCTCCCGGCTGATGACGTAAAGATTGCGTCGAAGGGGGTAGTTCTGCAAATCTTCGTGCTCAGCCAACTGTTCCGGCGTTTTTTCAGCCAGGTACACCTGAAAGGGCTGAATGTAATCGGCAGGTTTGGGGTTGGGACGCGCCGTGATGCTGGCGACCCGAACCTTATTGAAGAACGTCATGGCGGTTGGGTCGTCGCGGTCCGAAATCCAGTTCACGCCTACCACACCGATGGCATTGGGGTGCGTGGCAACATAATCGAGCAGCGCCGGGTTCGAGGTGGCTGCGAATACCCGTTTGGTCAGGGCGGCTCCCCGCGTCACGGAGTCGCGCACAAAGCGCGCCGTGCTACTCCGGTTGGCATCAAATACCACATTGATAGCAGCAAGGCTTTTTTTGCCGCTTATCTGGCTCCAGTTGGCCGTCTTACCGGTGAAAATATCCGCCAGTTGAGCTACTGTAAACAGGGAATCAGGGTTGGCGCGGTTCAATACCACCGCCAGCCCATCGATGCCGATGCGCGTAGTGCGCGGCACAATAGTTTGTTTAACAAAATAGGCCATTTCCTCGGCATTCAGCTCCCGTGATACCACGGCAATCTTCACTTTGTCGTTGATGAGGTCCAGCATCACTTTCTCCTCGGACTGAAAGCTCATTTTAATGTGCGCGTTAGGGTACAACTTCGCGAACGTATCGACCTGGGCCTGCAGAATGGGCGCAAACGTTTCGTCGGAGCTCACGGCCACGGTGCCGGTGGTAGCCGTGTTCTGCGCCCCAGGTGAGCCCGGCCCATTGCAGGATGCAATGGTGACAGCCCCGGCCAGTACGGCCACAGCTCCGGCCGTAAAAAGGTGCATGCGCTTATTCATGGGTGTTGTCGGGAGGAGAAGAATTGCGAAAATACGCTTGATAGCCTCGTCCAAACCGTAACAGGCCATAGAGAATGAAAACGACGCCAAGCACGCGGCGAACCGTGGGGCCCAATTCAATGGTACCCCCCGCAATAGGTTTGTTGGCCGACCACAATAGCCAAATGCCCAAACCCATGTAGACTAATGCCATTACCAGTACAAAGTAACGGACCAAGCGTTGGGGGGATTTCCCAAGCCGTTCTTCAGTCGTAGGCAAGTTGAGCATAGGTAGGGAAAAGCAGTAATGAAGCTGTGTAAACCGCCAAATTAGGGCGAAAGGTTCGGTCAGGTAGAGCATCACCGCCTAACCAGCCCACAAAAAAGCCAAAAAATAGGCGCTTTTCATAGCCTCAGCCAATATTAGTCCTGGCGGAGGCTATACTCTCCCAGGTAGTATACATGAACTGTGTTAAAAATTAAGGGGTGAGGGTGAGTTTTGAGCTAAAATCAGCTTGATAGG
>NZ_BMGY01000051.1 GCF_014640435.1 Hymenobacter frigidus
CATGGCGGAAATTGAATTCTCCGCCCTTTCCCGGCAGTGCCTGGACCGACGCATTGGCAGCGCGCAGCAACTCGAAGAAGAGGCCCTGATTTGGCAAGCCCATCGAAATGCCGCTGCGACCAAAGTGAACTGGTCCTTCACCACCGAGAAGGCCCGCGACACCTTGAAAAACAGGTACGCCGACCTGACCAAAGAAAAAACTCAAAACTAAACTGTCAGACCACTAGCTAAGGTGGAATCGATGCGGCCCGTGGGCCCGACCTGCCAGATTCCCTTCCCCGTCTCAAAAGCAGGGGAAGTGCTCACCAATAGCGTATGGCGCAGCAGGGCCCCGTCTTTTGGCAACCGGTCCAATCGGATGAGGCCGTTGGTTCGGGTATAGCGCCCATGAGTAATGGTTTCGGAAAACAAACCGGCGCTGGTGTAGTTGAAGGTCCCATTGGCCCGTAATTCAAGCCAGTCGCCGCTGCCGGCCACCGGGTGAAAAGAAGCAAATAAGACCACGGGGCTAGCTGTAAAGTGCTGGAAACCCACGGCTGCCAGCAGGCACCCCGCCAGACACACGGTGGTTTTGATAATGTTAGCCATGCAACGAGCAAGGTAGCCAATCGTTCACGTTAACGGTGATTTTGTTGCTCGCTTTTTGGCGTATCGCCGCTACCCTCAATTAGCTCTGGTGCTGATTGTCCTCACGCTTCAGACCACACTTCAAGGTAGGAGTTAATGGGGCAGCGCGAGAGTAAGAACAAAAATCCCCGATAGGCCTCTCATAGCGTCAAAGTTTAGCCCTGAGGAAATGCTTTTGTTTCAATAAGTCATCTATCGTAGTCAACAAGAGTCGTTGATTAGCGAGACAGCCAAACGAGACGCATCCGTAGGGCAAAAGCTGTTTGCCATTCGAAACTGCCTTGAACAACTTAAAACGGACGCTTTCTGAGGCACTGGGTCTGCTCAAATTTCCTTAATGGGAATTTCTGTTCTTACTCTTGCGCCACCCCGAGCAGTGGCCGGTGTCGCGGATGCCGTAGAGGTGGCGAGACCCGAAGGGACCGGGGTTACGAGTCGGGGGCGTCCTGCGCAAAGCGATTCAGCAGCTTTTCGGCATCCTCTCCCAAGTAGGCGGTGCGCACGTACTCGTGCGCCTGGGTGAGGAAGGCCACCGTGTAGACGACTTCGCCGATCAATAACGGGTCGCCCTCGTCCAGCAGCAGGAAGAAGCGGCCGCGCACCGTGTCCGCCGGGTCGGTGCGCCGGCGGACGCCAAATCTTACCCGCACCTCGCCTGCCAGCGTGATGGTCGTGGCGAAAATTTCGGCGAGGTACTTCATGTTCGTTCATGCCGAGTGGCGCCGGCGCGGGGGGCTTTGGCGAGGGCGTGCGCGGACAGAAACGAAAAGCCAACGCTTGAGCGGGCAAGATACTGGTCTTCTGGTGGCGCACCACACCGGCATTAATCAACCCCGTCTAAGCCTCGCCGGCTCCTGCGTTAACGCTTGCCGAACGCACGTTCTGTAAACGTTATAAACTCGTCTGTCTACTACCGAACAGCTTCCAAAAAAGTGTTGAAAAACCGCTTAGACAACCGGCGTCTTCGGGTCATTTGCGTGGATAGCGCCAGTTCAGTCTGGACTATCAGGCAATTATCCCCCCATATGTCAGGTAGCTGATGCGCTGAATCCAGCGCGAGCCCAGCGAACAGAATACCTTTCTACGCACAGCGTGCTTATCATCGATTATCAGAAAGTATTTTTTGATAATCGATATTTATTTATTGTTTATCAATATAAATCTTGTTTCTTTGGGCCAATACTTCACTTCCCCAGCGCCCCTTGTGACTACCTCTTTCCTGTGGATGCTTCGACTCCTCCGTTTTATGGCCATTATTTTTCTGGTTGCTGGCGCGGGTCTTGTCCTCACCTTACTGGGGCGTACGGCCGATGCCGTTGCCGTTGCGGACCAGGAAGTGCGGCTAAGCCTGCACACCAATCAGCGAGCGGCGTTCAGCTTCTGGTACGGGGTGCAGGCAGGATGGGAAGACGGCTCCAAACCCAAGTCCCATCCCCGCACGGATTGGGATCAACTCCCCCCCATGCACTTGGCTCCCAGTCAACAATTTGATTTAGTAGCCAATCCCACTGCCCCCTTGCTCCGCTACCAGGAGCCCAGCGCCTGGAGGCGGGTAGCGCTGCTCTGCTTGGGGGCCTTACCGGGCGAGTTGTCGCTGCCGGGGCTGCTCTTCTGGATTTATGGAAGTTGGCTGCTGTTGCGACTGCTACAGGATGTGACGCCCGAAACGCCGTTTATGCAGGCTAACGCCCGGCGCTTGGCCCAGCTCACCTTCCTCATCCTGGGCCTGAACCTGTGGGACTATGTAGCGCAGGTAAGCGTACTGAACTTAGTGCCCGCCTTTCGCGCAGCGGGCGTAGCGCACGCGCTCAACCGGTACGTGCAGTTGAGCCCCGAGGACCTGATTCCCGGGCTCCAGGTTGGGTTTATGTTGTTCGTCATTGCCGCTGTATACCGGCGCGGCGTCGAACTGAGCCAGGAAGCGGACTTCGTAATCTGATGCCCATCCTCGTCACCCTCGACGTGATGCTGGCTCGCCGCAAAATGTCGCTCAGTACCCTAGCTGAAACCGTGGGTATTACCCTGGCCAACCTGTCGATCCTAAAGAGCGGCAAGGCCAAGGCCGTGCGCTTCAGTACGCTGGCTGCCATTTGCCAGGCGCTTGACTGCCAGCCCGCCGATTTGCTGGAACACCGCCCCAGCCCCACTGACCTTGCCAAAAGCAATGACCAGTCCACCGGTAGTCTTAAATAGAATGTAGGGAGCAGTGAGGAGAAGGTGAAGTGGTCTAGCTAAGCCGGACACAATTAGCCTTGGTTAAAAGTTTGGTACAAAGGTTAGACGGATGGCCACTCGGTAGGCGTACCACCACCAACTAGCGCTGCCTCGGTGGGCCCAGAAAGGTGGACCTTTCGGACCCACTAGGCCACAGATTGTGGCTCCCTTCATTTCACAAGTTGTAAGGCGTCGTTTGCAGCATGTAAAAGAGGTGCTGACAATCAAACTGTTGATGCTCTTCAGTTGGTTGACGACTGGGGTGGTTTCGATTCCGATCCAACGAAGGCTTGCGCGACGGCGTGCGTATCTTCGAACATGCGAAAGCGGGTGATTTCCTCTTCGACAACCTGGAGATCGAACACAGACTCCGTAGGAATAAGGCGACCCGTCGCGCGCAGTTTCGATTCCAGTTCCCCGATGACAACGACCCGGCTGCCCTTGGAAAGGAAGTCCGAAATAGTGAAATGCTGATTATCAAGATGTTCCTCAATCTGCCGCCAAAAATCAGCCACGCCGACACGCCCCGTTTTGCGACCGATCCACGGCACGACTTCCGTGTCACCGGCTACGTACCAGTCGACATTTTCCGAGAAAAGCGCGGCTATTTTTTCAGGCGCGTCTTTCGCGGCGAACCGCCGAAAAAGCTCTTTGGTGGTTTCTCCAGGGGACATGCCTTCCTGTTTAAACGGTGATTGTTTCATGCTGCAAAGGACCCTGTTGCGCGCTCCCACTACAATAACTCACCCGAAAGTGAGCCGCCTATTTCTCCGCTCTCCCGATGGCCAGTAACTTGAAAGAAGGTACCACCAACGCGCAGAATCGCCGGGTTTTATCGGAGGGGTGCTCGGTCAATGAGGTCTTGCACGAGATTAGCCCCCGGTGGAAAATGGAGCTCTTGCACCGCATTGCGCACGGGGTCGCCCAATTCAGCCGGCTCAAACAGGTCTTTCCGACCTTGTCGGACCAGGTGCTGGGTCAGCGCCTGGGCGATTTAGTCAGCGAGCACTTGGTCGAAAAGACAGCGGTGGCAAGCACCGTCCCGACGCAAATTCACTACACGCCCACGCCCAAGGGCCGCGCCCTGCTCACCATTATCGATGCCCTTCAGCAGTGGGGCCAGCAGGATTGGTCCAACGACCACCAGGGCGATGAGTCCGCTGGGGGCCGTCCCAAAGCGAACCAATTTAGCCCTAAAGTCAACCAGTGCATCTAACCTAGATTCAAAAAGGTGTAGTGGTGTTGCAGAACTCGTTGAGCAACGCGGGAACGATCCTATGGACCTACTCAGTGCGTGTAAAAGAACGTTGGACAGTCTTGCTGACTCGACACTGAACCAGCATTAAAATTGAGGTGTGCGCCCAAACCTGTCATTATTTATGCACTAGTTTGCCTCCTACAACGACGCGTGCCAACACTCCGTCCTTTGTTACCTATTACCCTCACCCAACTTCTTATACATCCACGTCCTAATAGTTCCTTGCTTAGCTAGCCTGCCTCATCCTGTGTCCGTTTCAAATCGAAACGGGAGCAAGCGCTTGTCTCTACCATTTTATCAAATTCCATCAAAATCCAGCCGATGAACTCATTCTTCCAATCGCTGCACATCCTGACTGAAGCGGAGCTGGTCCAGTTGGATGGCTTGAAGAGGCCGAAGCTGCTCCAGAAGGGTGATTTCCTGATTCGGGCCGGCACTGTCTGCGCCGAGTTTGTGTACGTTCGCTCCGGGTTGCTGCGCTCGTTTCACGTCAAAGACAACGGGGAGGAAGTGACGTACTGCCTCACTTTTCCCGGGCAGCCCATGACGGCGCTTTCCAGTCTGATTACCCAACAGCCCACCAAGGAAAACATCCAGGCCCTCGGCCCCACGGAAATGGAGGTGCTGAGCCGGGACGTGTACCGCCTGCCCGTGCCCGCCCGTCTGGCGGGCACGCTCACGCTACCGCTCACCGCCCTGGCCAGTGGCCTCTACGTGTGCGAGCTAAGCTGGCCCAGCCAGCCCCCGGCCACGCGCAAGCTGCTGGTGCGGCACTAGCGGCAGCGGCTTTTTCTTCTTTCCACCGTTTAAGTGAACTGCGCAACTTACCGGATTACTTCCAACCATCCCTTGTGCATGACGTTCGTTGTCGCGTTGCGCAACAGGTAATAATACGTGCCGGGCGCCGCGTCCCCGCCCCAGTCGTGGCGGTAGGCAGCGGCGTGGTACACCTGCTTTCCCCAGCGCGTGTAGAGCGTCAGGTCCCAGTCGCCTTGGGTAAGGCCCTCCACGACGAACCGGTCGTTGCGCTGGTCGTTATTTGGCGTGATGACGTTGGGGATTCGCAGGCAGCTGGCGTAGGCCACCCGCCGGCTCGCGGTGCGGGTGCCGCAGGGCGTGGTGAATTGCAAAGAATAGGTCCCGGGCTCGCGCACCAGCAGGCTGGGGCCGCTGCTGCCGTCGGACCAGCGCCGGACCACCCCGGGGCCCTCGAACGCGGGCGCCTGCAACCGCAGCGGCTGCTCCAGGCACAGCGTTGTATCGGGTCCGAGCGTGAACGCCGGGGCCACGGGCGCCGGGTACACCTGCAGCGAGTCGCGGCTGGTGCACCCGCCCTCGTAGGTCAGCAGCACGGCGTAGGTGCCGGGGGCAGTCACCGGCACGGTGGGCGTTGTGGCGCCCGTGTTCCAGCGGTAGGTTAAGGCATCGGAGTTCAGGGCAGTGAGTTGCAGCTGGGTACCGGGGCAGAGCAGAGTGTCGCCGGAAACCGAGGCGACCACGGCCCGCGGCGGGCCCACGGTGTGCCGGGCGGTGACGACGCAGCCGTCGGCCAGAACGGCCCCAACGGTGTAGGTGCCCGCCTGGCCCACGCGCAGGGTGGGAGTGGTGGCCCCGGTGTTCCAGCGGTAGCTGACGACGGCAGCCCCGGTGGCCGTGGCCGTGAGGGTCGTGCCCTGGCCGGGGCAGAGCTGGAGGCGGCCCGTAATGGCGAGGGCGTTGGCGCTTATTTCGTGCCGGGCCGTGACCTGGCACCCCGAGCCGTACGTGGCCGTCAGGGTGTAAGTGCCGGGCTGTGTCACGGTGATGCTGGCCGACGCGCTGCCCGTGCTCCACCGCAGGGCAGGCGCACCCGAGAACGTGGCCTGCAGCGTGACCGCAGCGCCCGGGCACAGCCGGGGGCTGCTCGCGCCGATGGCAAGCACCGGCGTGAGGGCCTGCACCCGGTACGACAGCGTTTGGGCGATGCCGCCGGCAAAGGTGACCGTGACGGAGTAGGTGCCCGGCTGCGTCACGGTGATGGCCGCCGTGGTGGCCCCGGTGCTCCAGCGGTAACCCGTGACCGTGCCCGTGGTGACGGCTCGGAGCTGCACCTGCCCGCCGTTGCAAACCACGGTGTCGCCGGCCACCAGCAACGACGGCCCGGCTTGGGCACGAGCCAGGAAGCCTTGCGCCACGTAGTTGCCTTGCAGGGCCAGGGTGGGGCCCAGGCGAAGGGTGCTGCCAAAGACGCCGCCCAGCACCGGCTCGCCCGCCGGGCTTATCGCCAGGGCGTGGCCGCTATGGAAAGACGTAATGCCCACGCTCGACGTGAACCCCGGCAGCACCCAGCTCCAGTTGCCCTGCGAGTCGAGGTTGGCCAGGAAGATGTGGCCGTTGGCGTTGGGATTCTGCACCACCGTCGCGCCAAAGACGACCGAAGAACTGTTGAACGTGCCCGTGACGTACACCTGGTCGCGGGCATCTATGGCTAGCCGGCTGCAGGCCTCGTACAGGCTGGTGCCCGCGGGGTTGCCCCGCACCGGAACGGCCCAGCGAAAGGCCCCGGTTCCGGGGTCCAGGCGGGCCACGACCCCTTCCGTGGTCACCCCCGTGGAATTGGTCAGCACCGTGGTGCCGAAGCGGGCGCTGGCACCGTTGTATGCGCCGGCCAGGTACAGGTTGCCGGCTCCGTCCAGGGCCAGGTCCAGGCGCCGCGTGCCTGTGCCCACGCCAATCTGGTAGCCGCCCTGGATTACCTGGCCGCGGAGGTGGCCGCTGGGCACTACCCACTGGAAGATGCCGCTGGAATCGAGGCGGGCCACAAACCCGGACGGACCGGGCAGGCTCAGGGCGCCGAAGGAAGTGGTGGGGCTGTCGGTGGTGCCTGCCACGAAGACGTGGCCCCGGGCGTCGGCGGCCACGGCGGCCCCGGCCTCGTCCAAAGCCCCGCTGCTGTGCACGGCCCAGCGCCAGGTGCCCGGCGGGTTGAGCCGGGCCACGAACATCTTGGGGCGGGCGTTGGGCGCGGCGGGCAGCACCGTGCTGCCAAACCGGGGACTGTCAGTGTAAGAGCCCGTCAGGTACAGGTTGCCCGCCGGGTCGCGGGCCAGGTCGTTAACCAGGTCGTTGCCGGGGCCGCCCGCACTGGTCGCGCCCAGCCAGTTGCCGCGGGCATCCAGCCGGGCGACGAACACGTCGGCGGGGTGCAGCGCGGGCGGGGTATTACCAGGCGTCCGGTTGGCCAGGCTCACGTTGCCAAAGGCCACGGTGCCGCTTCCGTACACCCCGGCCACGGTGGCGTTGCCGGCCGGGTCCAGCACGAGGCTGGTGCCCATGGCCGGGGCCCCCGTACTCTGCACCGCCCACAGGAAATTGCCGGCCGGGTCAATTTTGGCTACGTACGCGGCGGTGGGTGAAAAACCGCCTTGGGCGGCCGGCGCCGTGAGCAGGAAAGAGTCGAAGCGGACCGTTCCCGTAAAGGAGCCCGTGACGTACGCGTTGCCGGCCGCGTCGACCGCGAGGTCGAACAAGGCCGTCCGGTCGAAGCTACCCACCGGCGTGCCCACCAGCTGGGCCTGGGTGAAGGCGGCGACCTGGGCTTGGGCCGACAAACCCTGCAGTCCACCAACAAATAGCAACAGCCAGCAGAGCGGCACACGGAAAACCAAAGAAAAAAGGCGCATCAGAAAAAATGGTGGCCCGCATATGCAAGAAGCGAAGCCCTACAAAAGTAGGGAGCCTCTTAAGGCTTCGAACGTTGCTTTATGCTAATTCAAGATTTCTTGATTATTTAAATTGAGATTGATTCCGGTACTGTCTAGCTGTATGAACGTGGCTGTTGCAGGACTCCATGCGGCACTGTTTGGCAAGGCAGCCACGGGCCGAACCACGCCAGGAAGGCAATCCACATTCCTTTTTCGTTCCCGTTGTCGCTCGCCTGCGCTGTTTATGAGGTTCTGCAACAGCCACCGTTTTCCTGAACGTAAGGAGGCGGAAGCAACGGGACTAATTTTGTGGGCTTCTGGGTGGTTTGCCTTTTTGCCGACGACTGCTGCTGACCTCAATGAATATCCCCTCGACTAAGAAAATTCTGCTCATCATCGGGGGCGTGTTGGCGCTGTGTATTGCCTTGTCTGAATTTGGCCTGTACTGGCAGCGAAAAGACACCCCGACCTTTTTGCTGGATATGTGGGACCACTTGCCCGAAAACCCGCGGATGGTGGCGCGGCTTGGGGAGGATGCGCTCCCGAAATACGGGTACAATGTGTACGACGTGGAGAAGGACACGCTCCCTTATAGCTTCTCCTTGCACGGCTACAAGGGCAATCTGGAAATCAAGGGCTATGCCGTCAAACAACAGAACCGGTGGGTGCCGGTCAAATCGGATACCCTGTTCATCTCAAACAAATAACTGCTTCGTCCTCCTGAACGCTCCTTACTTTGAACGCACCTCGTTTACCTTGGGACCGTTTTCTTAGACCACTGGCCCCTTTTCTTGCTGCCATTCTGCCTTTAGGACCGACATCACGATTTTGTCGTGGAACAGGCCGTCGCGGCAGCAGGCCGCGCGCAGGCGGCCCTCGACCACAAACCCGGCGTTGGTGTAGGCTTTGACGCCGCCCCGGTTCGGTTCCGAAACCGTGAGCATGATGCGATTGAGCCCGTGCACAGCAAAGCCCAGGCGCAGCACCTCTTTCGTCACGGCCGTGCCCACCCCTTTTCCCCAGTGGGCTTTCTCCCCAATGAAGATGAAGTACTCGCCCGATTGGTTGGTGGCCGACAGGTTCGAGAGGCCCGCGTAGCCAATCAACGCGTTGGTCGCTTCCAGGTAAATACCGAGGTTGAGGCTCTTCTCATCGCGTAAAGTCGCCGCGAACCAGTGGTCAATCTGCGCCGGCGTCTTCATCGCCTGGAACGCGGACAGCGAATAGCGAATGGCTTCGGGGTCGCCAATCCACGGGTAGAAACAGGCGCCGTTTTCCGGTTGCAGGGGGGCGAGCGTAATCATCGCAGTCTTTTGAGCGAAGGTACCATCCTCGGTTTGCTATCCAGCCTCTTACCTTGCGGCATTTCGTCGCAGGCGCAGCGCCCGTGAACGCCGCCATTCGGATTTTCCTTTCCCCCTCTCGCATGAAAATCGGTTTACTCGCCGCCTTGCTTTCGCTCCCTTTTGCCAGCCACGCCCAGCAGGCCCCGGCGGGCGCGGCATCGGTTTCGGTCCAAAGCGGTCCGGCGGCCGACACGGCCCTGCACGTCATCAACAAGGCACTGCTCTTTGCCTGGGGCACCCTGACGCTAATGGACGGGCGGGAAGTGCACGCCTATTTTCCGGTGTTTACCCAGTACCCCGGGATGGATTTTCCCTTTGACTACTACTTCACCCCGCCCGAGGCCAAGCCCACCCCCGCGTACCACACAGCGCGGGTGGAGGACGTGCGCCGCCTGCAAGCGGGCCCCTACTACTTCGAAACCATGCGCATAGACGGGCAAAAAAAGGCAAAAATCCTGGCCCAGCGCATGGCCAATGGCCCGGTGGAGTTGTTTTTGCAAGCCGAGCAACAGCGCGCGCCGTTGCCCATTCCCGTGCCGGGGGCCATCCTGCACACCGCCATTCCCTACACCAACAGCCACTTTTTTGTACGCCGCAATGGCCAATTGCAGCAGGTGCAACGCGCGGCGTTTGGCGCGCAGATGAGCCAGTACCTGGCCGACGCGCCCGCGCTGGCGGCAAAAGTGGCGCGGGGCGACTCGGGCTATCACTACCGCGACCTAGTCAGCATTGTGACCGAGTATAATCAGCACATAGCCACCGCACCGGTCCCTAGCGGCCAATAATGGACAATGATGCCATTCCGACCCTTTCGCTGAACTCGGAAGGCTAACATTACTGTGGCTCCGTTGGGGGCCACAACTTTTCATGCGCCAGTTGCAACGTCTCTTGGAGGGCTTCCAACGGAAGTGAAAGCTCCCGCTTTTGCAGGAAATACAATTCGACGCGCTTTCCTCCTCGGGCATCTTCGTAGACTGAGGTGGTCTAGTTATGCTGGACAGAACAGGGTGGTATCTTGAGGTGGCCTAGTTAATCTGGACAGAACAGGGTGGTATCTTTCCTTCGTCATGAAAGACACCCCAAAACCCGACAAACGCCGCAAGTACGATGCGGCCTTCCGCGCCGAAGCGCTGCGTCTGGCCGAGCAAAGCCGCTCGACCCAGGCGGCCGCCCGGGCCCTGAACATCGACCCGAAACGCCTCTGCCAATGGCAAAAGAACGCCCAAACGCCGGTGGCGGCCGCTTTGGGGCATCCCTGGACCCGGACACGGCGGCCGAACTGCGCCAGCTGCGGGCCCTGGCCCAGTGGCAGGCGCAGGAGCTAGCCATTTTTAAAAAAGCCATCGTCCTCGTCTCCGTGATCCCGACCCCATGAGTCGTTACCGCTTCATTGCCGCCGAGCGCGGCTACTACCCGGTGCGGCGGCTCTGCCAGGTGACCGTACCGGGTAGCAGCTACTACGCCTGGCAAGCAGGCCAGCAGCGGGCCGTGGGGGCCGCCACGCCGGCGTGGGAAACAACGCTGGTCAAGACCTTCCGGCACCATAAGCGTCGCTACGGTACCCGCCGGTTGCAGGTCGCGTAGCGCTGGAATGGGCGCCGGGTGGGCCGCCAGGTCATGCGCCGGGAGTGCCTGCACGCCCTGCAACCCAAGGCCTACACCCCGCGCACGCCCGATTCCACGCACGGGCTGCGCTGCGCCCCCAACCGCCGGCTGGACCAACCCAAGCTTACCCGAGCCAACCAGGTGGGGGTGTCCGACAGCACGTACTTGCCGCTGGCCAACGGCGACTGGGCCTATCTGTGCGCCTTTCAGGACATGGGCACCAAGCACGTGGTGGGTCGTACCCGGTAGGGCTGGCATGCGGGGGCCACCATGCCGGAAGCATTGGTCACCACGGCCTTGCAGCGGGCCTTTTTCGCCCAACCGCCTACCCCAAGCCTCATCGTCCACTCCGACCGGGGTCGTACCCGGTAGGGCGGCCAGTACGGCGGCAACACCTACCGCGCCCTGCTCCATGACCACGGGGCCCTGCGCTCGCAGAGCCGCCGCGGTCGTACCCGGTAGGGCGACTGCTACGATAATGCCCTGCCGGGTACGACCCAAGCCGAAAGCCGCTGGTCCCGGCTCAAAACGGAGGTGCTCAAACTCCGCGAGTGGCCCGTTTTTGCCGACTTGGTCGACGCGCAAGTCAGCATCGCCGACTATTTTGACTAGTACAATCACAATTACCAGCACTTCGGCGCTGGCTACCAGACGCCGTATTGCACTCACCAACAATTGCTTCAAACCATTATCTTAAACCGTCCAGCCTAAATGGACCACCTCACAGATACTCACAACAAGCAGATAATATTTTCTGCCGTGACCAACCTTTTGCGCTCCGCTGCGCACTTTGAGCAACACCCCCTTAGGCGATTCGCCTTGCCCCGTATGCTAAGCCCGCGCGATGTGCTCTATTAGCAGAACGCACCCTGGCTCTACAACATTCGACAGCAGGTAATGCCGTGCCCGTCTAAGACTACGCTACCGTCCCGGCTACCGGCGAGAGCACTCATTTAAGACCATGTTTTTCTCGCTATTCACCCCCTTTTTTCCGCCTCTTATGCTGCAGTTAGTTCGTCCGCGAATGCTCGTGCTCGCCACTATGACGTGTTTGTCCATCGGTTGCGGGCACCCGGAAGAAACGCCCCAGCCGCGGCAGCCCGCACCGGTCGCCTTCCTCAGCACCCATACCGTGTCCGTGCGCTATCAGGTCAGGCCGGGGGGTGGGGCTTCACAAGGGCTACCCCAGGCCCTCAACCTGCTGGTAGAGTACGAGCGGGTTGGTCAAACCGGCCCGACGAGTTACCGGCTATTGCCTCCTACGGTTGAGTTACACGACCCGGTGGTCCGCGATAGTGCTCAAGAAGCTTTCCTTTCGCGCGTTGCGGCCCATCCCGGCACCCTTCGCCCCTACGTTACGGTAACCATATGGGAGGAGCAGGCGCTTCCCACGGCTGCTAGGACCTCGTATGAGGTTACGTGTGACTTGGTGCTTGATGGCAAGGTGGCGGAGCGCACCACCTACTCGGTCGTTGCCGGGCAAGTCCCCCCGCTGATGGCCAGCAGTCGAACCCAAATAATGCCTTGAGCACCGCTTCGCGGCGTCGGGCCGCCAAGGGCAGTTCCGGTTGGTGGTGTTCCGGGGGGCCAACGTCCGGCGAGAACGTTGCCACGCGGTTCAACACCTCCCCAAGGGAAGTGAGGACGCAGCTCTCGAACGAAGGCAAGAAGGGCCCGCCTAGCAACTTCTTCCTAGTGACGACGGCACCGAGCCATTGCCGCAATCAGCGGCCGACCAATCAGCCGCAGGAGCCCACGCTTTTGGTGGAGGCAACCACACTTGGGCGAAGGGGCTAGCGCACTTTAAAACCCCGGCTCCGCCCCCAGCAGCGCCATTCGACCCATGCGGGTGCCTGCTCCCTGCTGCGGGTGAAATTATTTCTGCCTTCCCGACCAACCATTGCGGCCCGGCCCGGCACTTTGAAGCAAAGAAACTAATAAGGTTTGTGTCCGACTCGCCAACGCCCCTGTCTTTCGAAGAGCAGCACTTGCTGCGCGGTTGCCTAGCGCAAGACCGCCAGGCGCAGCACCGCCTGTACGAGCGGTACAAAACGGCGTTGTTTTCGTGCACTCTGCGGATTCTCGGCGAGCGGGCCCCCGCGCAGGATGCATTGCAGGACGCGTTTGTCGATATTTTCCAGGGCTTGGCGAGTTTTCAGCAGCAGTCCGCGCTGGGCGCTTGGATGAAAACCATTGTGGTTCGGCGGGCCCTACGCACCCTCCGCCGCGAGCAGCGCACGGAACTATATGACCAAGCGCTCCACCCCGAACCCGTCGTTGCTTGGCATGACAAGCTCACGGGCGAGGCTTTGGACCAAGCCATCAGGGAACTGCCCGCTGGCTACCGGGCGGTGTTCTGCCTGGTGGAAGTAGAAGGCTATGCCCACCGCGAAGTGGCCGAACTGCTGGGCATAACCGAAGGCACCAGCAAGTCGCAGCTCCACCACGCGAAACGCACGCTCCAGCGCAAACTTCAGTACGTATACCCATGAGCCAGAACTTAGAAACCCCCGAACCTGGCGGGCCCAACCTGCGGCGGGCCCTGGCCCATCTGCCGGCCCACGAACCCGACCCGGGCACTTGGGCGCGCATCGAAGCCCGGCTGACAGCCGAGTCGGCGCGCCCCCCCGCCTGGCCGACGCTTCCAGGGCATGCGCCCGACGACGACCTCTGGGCCGCCATTGCCGCTCGACTGGATTCGGCCACAGCGGCCGTAGCGCCCCGTCCGCCCGCGGTGCTACGGCCGCTGTGGCCCGCCCGCACCGGGCACCGGGCGCTGGCGCTGGCCGCGAGCCTGCTGTTGCTGCTGGGAATATGGTGGCAACTACGTCCCGTTGCGTCGGGACCCACTGTGGCCCGCGAAACCGTGACGTTCAGCGAGGAAGCCGGCGCGCCGTCGCTCCCTGCACCGGTCACCGACCCGCTGGAGCTCCAAGGGTTGTCCTTCATTGACACCCGCTGCTCGTCGCAGCCCGTGGTGTGCCAATCCCAGCAGTTCCGCAGCCTGCGCACCCAATTGCAGGAGCTGGAAAGCCAGGAAGTACAGTTGCGCCAGGCGGCGTACCGCTTTGGCTCCTCTCCCGAATTGCTTCGGGAGCAAGCGCGCCTCGTCACCTTGAAGGCTTCTTTCACCCGCCAACTGGTTCAACTCCTCATCTCATGAACTTCCCCTTTCACTCGTGCTGGGCAGCGTGGCGTACGGGCGCCTGGACCATGCTGCTTGGGCTGCTCACCGTGCCCATCGCGTGGGCTCAGCAGCCGGTCCAGGTAGTGACCCGTACCCTGGAGCAAACCTGGAATTGTCCACCCGGCACGGTCGTGCGCATTCGGGCGGAAAAGGCCACGGTGCGGGTGCGCGGCTGGGACCGGCCCACCGTGCAGGTGACCCTGCAGCTCAGCGCCCGGCACGCCGAGCGCGCCGTCGCCGTGCAGGACCTGCCCGTGGCCCAGTACCGCCTTCAGCAAGCCGGCAACAAGCTGGACTTGATTAACCTGTTTGTGCTGCCCGCCGGGGCGCCCGCCGTGCGCAGCGACCTGCGTGCCGAGTATACCGTGCTGATGCCCGCCGGCAATCCGCTGCAAGTGGTGAATGCCTACGGCCACACCTCGCTCGCGGACCTGCACGGCTCGCAGCAGCTGACGCAAAATTTTGGGCAGGTTACGCTGCGTAACCTGCGCGGCACGCTTGCGGTCACCGCCCGCTACGCCGACCTGACGGCCACCAACGTGCAGGCCAACTTCACCTGCGAAGCCAGCAAATCGGCCATCCAGTTGCGGGAGTTGGGGGGGACTTGCTTGGTGCGCAACTACTACGGCAGCATTCAGGTGCAACCGGCGGTGGGCCTGCGCAAGCTCACGGTGGAAGCGGATCGCACGCAGATAGTTATCAGCACCGCCGAACCCGAGCGGTTCACCTACCAACTCCAGGTGTTGCAGGGCGAGCTCAGCGTGCCGCCGGCCTACGCGGCGGCTAAAAAAATCACGACTGCCCGCGCCGCACTGACCACCCAGCCGACCGCTATTGCGCAGCCCCTGGTGCGGGTAAATACCTCCTACGCGCCGCTGACCTGGCAAATACAACCTCTCTCCACGCCATTCTGATTTTTCAATGAAGACGCTCTCCCCTTTTCGTGGCTGGCAATTTTTGCTTTGCGTTGGCTTGCTGGCGGGCTCTGCCGGGCGGGCTTCCGCCCAAACCACGCCCAACACTACGGACCTGAAATACGGGGAGGAAGCGCGGCGGCCGCCGGCCGCCGACGCGCCACTTCGGGTGCAGGAGGAGCAGCGCCACGTGTGGAAGCTGGGCCTGAACAACGTCCAGCTTTTTACGGCTGCCTTTGGCCCCGATAGCTACTATACCCGGTACGGTTTCCACCTTGCCTACGAGCGCAAGCTGAACGATCCGGCGTGGTCGGTGCTGGGCGAGGTGAGCCCGGCACTGGGGCGCTATCGGTCCGAATTCAGCCCGCAGAGCCGCCGGGGCCTGAGCGTGCGGAGCCAGGTTGCGGGGCGTTACTATTACAACCGGGAGCAGCGCCTTCGCAAGGGCCGTTATGCGGGCAACTTTTCAGCCAACTACCTGTCGGTTGCGCTGGGGGCCGGCTGGGGCAAAGAGGCCCACGAAACCCCCTTCTTCCTGTACCAAAATGATAGGAGACGGTTTGCGACGGCCGACGTCGCCCTGCTCTACGGCCTGCAGCGGCGCCTGGGCCGCTACGGCTTCGTCGACGCCAACATCGGCGCGGCGGCCCTGCTCTTGGCCGGAAAGCCCGTGGTGGGCCTGGGCAGTAGCCTGCGCATCGGCTTCACACTGGGGGCCCAGCCGCCGGAGCATGCCAGCGAACGGGCACCCGCCCGCGAAGTCGTGTCGCTACAGCCCCGGTATTACGCGGGAGCCTCAATAGGCGGTTACTTCTACCGGGTGCGCTATTCAGAGCAGAACCCTTACCCGGCCCCCGTCATCAGAACTTCCCCCACCGAAACGCAAACAACGAACTATCCGGCGTCCGCCCGGGACGGCTACGGCAGCTACGCCCAGTACGTTTCGGCAGGACCCGTGCCTTATCTGTACGCGGGCTATCACGTGGCGCCGCGTTTTGCGGTTCAGCTAGGTGTTCAGTACGGCGAGACTTTCAACGAAGAGCCCGTAGGCACGGTCTTCAATACTGCCGAAGGCCCCTTCACTGTGCCCAACCAGGTGCTCACAGAACGCGGGTTGGCGCTGCCCGTCCTGGTGCGCTATGCGCTCACCCCCTCCTTTCTGCGCCGGGTGCAATTCACCGGAGTGGGCGGCCTGGTGCCCGTGTGGTCCACGGTAACGTTCCGGGAATACGCCATTGCCAATCGCCAGCTTACTGCCCAGGAAACCTTTGAATTCCAACGCCGGGCCTTCGGTCTGCATGCCACCCTGGGCCTCGACGCCAGCTACGCGTTTGGGCGCCGCCGCCGGGTGCAGGCCACGGCCGAATTTCTTCTCAACAAAGACGTGCAAACTATTTTTCAAGCGGGCCGTCACGACCCCGCCTCCGGCGCCTTCCTAGCGGGCGGGGGCAGTTTTGGGCTGCGATACCGGTTTGGGTACCGGTAATTCCATAGAACTGCCACCCTTATACCACTCCTTTCGGTGAACACCTGGCAGCGGCCCAGTATCAGGTGCCAGCAGGCCATTGCAGGGCTGGATGAGTTTCGGAAACTCAAAACCAGGTGCTTTTTCGGGCCTGGGTAAACAGGATTTTGGGGGCAGTGGGGGAGTGCAACCACTCTTTCCCTCGTCTGGGATTTGTCCCTTACCATAATGCTAGTTATAAGAGCCACCTTGGAATAAGAGCGGTTTTTACCCCCACTACCCCTGTCTGCTGAACGTGTACTTTTCTGGGGTGCACTTTGGCATTCAGGAATCTGATCATTTAAATTTATGACTAATAAACTGTATCACTCGTGACTGTTAATAATAGCTGTAAGAGTAGTGATACCTATTTGTTGTGCACTTTTCGGCCGTGGCATCGCAGGTCTGCTCCTCTAGGATGTACCCCTGCGCGTTGTACTGGTACGCTCGTTCTTCAAGAAGTTGACCGGGACAGGAAAAGCCGCATTCCTTCTTTACGACAAGGTCCGAAGCGGTGCACTTCGACACGTTCCCCTGGGGAGTGTATTGAAAAGCAAGCTTTAAGAAATGGTACCGTGCACCTCCTGCGGTTGAAGCCTCTGGTGGATCTCTCAGTTCAAACCGTGTATGCACCTGACCGCGGGCATTATAGCGATACACATGCCATTGGGCCGTATCTCCTGCGGGCCCGGTTTCCAGCGCCTGGCTCAAGCGGCCGTTTTTATCATACGCGAGGGTAATGACTTGGTCCAGCTTTCCGCCACGGGTGGCGCGTTGCTGCACGGGTTGCTGCTGCGAGTTGTAGACCAGACGGGCTTCCCAGATGGGCTCGCTGCCCTCTTGGTAGACATCCCGATCGAGTCGGCTATCCAAGCCAAACGTTCGCGTATTGAGGAGCCGCTTCACCCCCCTCGTTTCTAACTCCTGTATTTTTGGATGCTCCACCAGTTGTTTCCAACTGGTGATGGCTTCAATGTAGCGGAAGCGGTTGTGGTTCTTGAGTTCGGTTTCCGGATCGCAGGTGTTTCTCCGCGCATATTCCTGTACCTGCCAGCCCAACCAAGGGTAGCTGTAGTCCTTAATCTTAAAACCCGCATTGGAGTGCAGTTCGTAGACGCGGCTCATCCGTTCGCCTTCGTAAACGTAGCCGGTGATCATGGTAATGTAACCACCTGGCCAGAAATCGCCCACGTACTGCTTCTGGTGATGAAAAACGACCTGCCCTTGCCGGTTGTAAGCGACAATGTCCATGGGTCGCCCCCCCTGGTACCGGATCACCTGTCTCAAGCCGGGCGCCGCCGGTGGGTGATCGAACCTGATATCATCGTCCACATCGGGGAAGAATATGCGAAACTGCAAGTTGCTCAGGTCTTTCTTGCCTCGGCAAGCGCTGAAGTGGAGCAGACAACTGAGTGCGATGAGCACACCATATCGAAGGCACATGGGCAGACTCATAAATGGGCGGCGGAACCACGTCGCCTCTGGCCAAGATAAGGGAGTCCGGTCATTCACAGCCATCGCACTTGGGTAAAGGACCAAGCCACCACCGCGCCGATGGCGTTACCGTTTCAGCACGTGCGCTACAGCGGTACATAGCGTTGGGCTTGCGGGGCGAGCTGCGAGTGGAAGTCTAATGGCTTCACATCGTGGCACCACGCTCTCCTCTGGGGCCAATGGCAGCCCAAGCGGGGCGGCCCTAACTAGTTGCTTATGCGCTGGAATTATCAGTTTACGAAACTCATCCCTCTGGCCCGTTTCGTAAACTTTGAATCGTAGACGAGTTTCTTAAACTCGCCTTGCCCTATTGGGGCCAGCTGGCCACCTGGTGCCGGGCTGATTGCTGCCGTTCAGGCAAAGGAGCCAATTAGTGCTACGGTATTGACGCTTATCATTCCCACTTTCCGGAGCCCGCAACTTCAAAATGATAAATGGTTGTCATTTTAACCGCAACCGATTTACCGGCCCTTTGAGCAGGCACAACGCGCGGAATGGCCTTCATAAGGCGAAGGAGCTCCTGTTCACATAATGAACAAACCTGTGGATGCTCAAGGACGCGCAGGTTAGTTACCTGCCCCTTGGCGCTAACTACATAAGAGAACACTGTTTTTTCACCTTCATCCATGCCTCGTTTCCAGTGAAAAGCCGTGCGGAGGTAGGCGTTGATGCTCAACACTTTCTTTTCATAGATAACCTGGGGCAGTCGCTCTACTTCGGTTATCAGGTATACGTGCTTTTCGTCTTGCCGCTCGACGTGTGGCAAGAACATACTGGCCAGTAAGAAGCTGAAAATGCCTTTCATATTTACTGCTTTGGGTGTCCAGCGAAACGGTGATTTTGAAAGTCTATTCCGGTGTCGTGGCGTCCACTCCCGCCTAGCAGCGCGGGTTATCCCAGTTGGGCGAGCAGCTCGAACAGGGGCTGGTTGACGTAGTAGTTGGAGTTGGCGTGCTTTTGCTTGACCAGCACGCCGTCCTCAGCCAATTTGTTCAGATAACCAGCAGCTGTGGGCCGGCTCACTGCTAACTCCTGCTGCACGAATTCGATGCGGGTGTAGGGGTGTCGGAACAAGTTGTTGAGCAGGTCCTGGCTGTAGAACTTGTAGGGGCGCAGCCGCTGTTTCGTTTCCTGCATCAGGGCGCGCAGGGCCGTGATGAGCACGATGCTCTCGCGGGCCGTTTGCTCGACGCCCGTGAGCAAGTACAGCAGCCACGGCTCCCACTCCCCGGTGTCGCGCACGGCTTGCAGGTGGCGGTAGTAGTCGGCTTTGTGCTGGGTGATGAACCGGCTTAGGTAGAGCACGGGGATGTCGAGCAAGCCCTTCAGCACCAGGTACAGGATGTTAAGGATGCGCCCGGTGCGGCCGTTGCCGTCGTAAAAGGGGTGGATGCTCTCGAATTGAAAGTGGAGCACCGCCATTTTTACGAGCGGGTCCACATCGTGCAGGGAATCGTCGTTGAGGTATTGCTCCAGGTTGCCCATCAAGTCGAGGATAACGGCCGGGTCCTGCGGGGGCGTGTACACGAC
The DNA here is from genome assembly GCF_014640435.1 of Hymenobacter frigidus. GTDB lineage: Bacteria > Bacteroidota > Bacteroidia > Cytophagales > Hymenobacteraceae > Hymenobacter > Hymenobacter frigidus. The sequence continues at coordinate 19,363 of NZ_BMGY01000051.1, forward strand.
TTCTCCCCGCTGATTCTTCAGGGCGGTGCCCGGCAACCTCCGGTACCCACCGCGGTCGCGCTTGAGTTCCTCCTGGATTTGGGCAATGTGGTTGGTGCTCAGGAACCCGTACTGCTTCACCAGGGCTGTGCCCAGGCGCAGGGCCGCCGCGTAGCGCTGCACCTCCTTGGCCGCCTGCGAGTCGCCTAGGTGGAGTTCGGCGTTGAACAACTCGTCGTGGGTGGTGATGATGTTTTCAATGGCGGAGCTGTCCTTCGCTTCCTGTAGCGGCAGCGTGTCGAGCAGAATGCTCTCGTTGGGGATGGCCGCCACCAGGCCCTTAAGTTCGGCCAGGGCCCGGTGCGCGGCGGGCAGCTTTTTGAGCACCGCGCGCGTTTCCAGCTCGGCGGTGGGCGGAAGGGCGGACGGTTGCCAGGCAGTCGGCATGAAGGGAACGCGAAAGCGCCACGGATAAAGCCCCGTTGGCTGTGTAAAGAAACTTCATTTTTCTTTGCAAAGCCAATCACCCTTTGTAAAAAAAATCACTTTTCCCTTACAAAGGGTCGTCCCTTGAACTTGTCCCGTTCAGTGAAACGAGGGAATTTATTACTGATAGCGGCGGAGGCGCGTGATGCGGCAGCCTGATTTGGATATGACCACTTGCCCGCCCCCGCCCTCTATCCCCTTTGTGTACCGGTCCGCTAAATCAAACTCAAACACGTAGGTCGAATCCGTTTCCGAGGAGGTGACCACCAGTTGGTTCGGCTGTTTTTGCCGCGTGAAGGCCCGGTAGGCCACGGCTCGGGCCTGCTCCGCCGAGCATGAGGCACCCGTGGTCGGTGTCAGGGCAGCCCGGTGACAGCCACTGCTCAGCAACACGCCGGCGCTAATCAGTAATATCGCACGCATCATGGGCGGGGCGTTTAGGTTCGACAGCCAAATATGGCGTTAATCTATATGCCGTTCAATGAAACGGTCCCAAGCTAAACGAGGCCCGTTCAGTTGAAAGAGCGTTTAGGAAAACGGTCTGGACACGGAGTATGGAGCGTTGTCCGCTCTTACGTCCTTACTGGCAGTGGTAATACCACTGCGCTTCCACTTTCCTTTTTGTGCGAAAAAACGCTTGCCACCGGGCGTCGAGCGCGGCGGGCTTTTTTAGGTAAAACACCCGGCACTGGGGCCCGAGAAGAAACGTGATAACGCCGTTCGGGTCCGGGGACGCGCGCACCGTTAGGGCGCCCAACGCGCGGTACAGGCGGTCCAAGCCCCGGGCGTAGGTTTTGGCGTGCTGCAGTGCCGCGCCTTTTGGCACGCGTTCGCGTTCGGCCAGCCGGTAAATGTCCGCCCAGTAGGTGCTGTCCTCGCGGAGCATTTGGTCGAAGTATTCGTAAGCGGGCAGCGTCAACGTGTCGCCGGGCACGAAGGTGTGGGAGTCATAGTAATGGAATCGCCCGTCGCGTTCGTTGCGGACTTCTATAAAGACGTCGTCGAACAGGCGCAGGTCCTGGGTCCGGGCTCGCGCAATGAAGCCCCGCGGGTTCCCGTCGAACCCCGGATCCGGAGCGCAGGCACCCAGGACCATGGCCATCAAAACGAAGAGAAGTGGTTTGTTCACGCTATCGGCAGAGAAGGGGCTGGCGATCCAAGGTAGGGCAACTACCCGGTGTTCCGAGCCTTCAGCTTTCGTTTAGCGAAACGGTAGCTAGGTAAACGAGGCCCGTTCACCGAAAGGAGCGTTTATATCTGCACTGCTGAAGAAAGGAACAGGTTCATTTCAATTCCGGGTACTCATCGGTGTCGGTGTACTCCACCTTTGTGCCGCGTTCCAGCACCCGCAAACTCACTGGTTCCGAAATAGCGGGGTGCATAATCAACTGCGTGTGGTTCAATCGCAATTGCGCGTCGACCTCGCGGCGGAGCTGCTCTTCGTTGCACAGGGACTTAAACACCGGGTCATAGACCAACACCAAGTACCCGGCGGCTCTGAACCAGTAATTGGGATAGTTGTCATTGACCCCGGGATGGACGGCTAAGTGGGAAATGTAGGTGCATTTGCCGCCCCGTACGGGCATCGAGGCCAGCGTTAAGCAACTGGTCTGCGGCTTCAGTTGGTGGGCCTTGGTGTACCGCGGTAGGCCTTCCAGCACGGCCGAATCCTGCCAGCAGACGCGGTAGAGTTCAGGGGCCGCAACCTCCGTTTTGCCAGAGTTTTGATGATCAAAGAGGAGCAAGCTACCGCCCGCTAAGGCCAAGAAGGGAGTACTTTTTTTCATGAGGCCGTTTGAAGACCGAAGGCGTTCGGCCGTACCCAATATTAGGCGGTTGTGCTCAGAGTGCAGCGCCCCACACGGTTCAAGTAAACGGTGGTGGCCTGAACACACGCTGTTCAAAAATAGGAGCATTCGAGTTGAAGGTCTGCGTACCGCGTTCCAGTTAATGTCCTTTTATTAGCTTGTAACACCTTAAAACAAAGTTTATTGAGTGGGCATGGGGCCGAGGGAAAAGTCGAAAGCATGCGCCGATTGGCTCGCCGGGGCCCCCTCGACCCGCTACGTTTGTGCACCGGCCCGCCCTTGGGCCACCATTCCCACTCCCAAGCCATGCACAACGTGTCCTTTCCACGGTTTTTGATTCCGGTTTTGACCCTGGGGCTGCTGGTGGGGAGTGGTTGCAAAAAAGACGGCCCCGAGGCCGCGCTGCCCCCGGCAACGCAGGAAGGCAAGAACACGGCCGGGTGCTTGGTGGACGGACAAGCCTTCGTGGCCCGGTCCTCCGGCGGGGGCGTGCTGAGCGCGCCGCTGCCGGCCCTGGGCGGGGGCTTCGCCTTCGACAGCCTCTATTCGCTGACCCTAAACGGGCAACTGAACGGCCGCGGCGTTGAAATTGCCTTGTTTGTGCGCGGGCAACGGCCCGGCCCCTACGCGTTGGACCAGACCACGGCGTTTTACCCGCAGGGCAGCCCGCGCGTGGTCCTGAACCACGCCACGGTTTCCTTCCGCGACCAGGGCCGGGAAGTATACGGGACGGATGCCCAACACACGGGGCAGGTCGTGTTGACCAAAGCCGAGGTTCGAAACGGTCTTTCCGCCGGCACCTTTGCCTTTACCGCCGTCAGCAATCAAACCCCGGGCAAGACCGTCACCATCACCCTGGGCCGGTTCGACCGCAGACTCTGAGCAGTGCCTTTCGGGCTTCATTCTGCTGGGATGCAGATTGAGGCCACCTCCCGAAGGCGGTGTTCGGGTTCGCGCAAACGGTCCTGGCCGTTGCAGAACCCGCGGCGGCCTTGCTTGGCGGGGGACCCTGCGAGCTGGACCACGCGGGTAGGGGGCAGTGCCGTGAGCCTTTTACCGGCCCACCGGCGCCCGCTTACCCGGTTTTTTGCGTTACTTAGCGGGGGCTGCAACAGCCACGGACCGAACAGCAAACGGCGGATTCCCCGGTTGGTGTAGCAACGCCCAAGCACGCCTTAGGCGAACACTTCCCCCCTTACTTCTCTACCCGCTTCATGAAAAAGCTTCTTACCCTGCTGGCCTACTTCGTCGTGGGGGCCAGCTGCGCGCAAACCAAGCCGACGCAGGTGCTGCTCGTCGGCACGTTCCACTTCAACAACCCCGGCGCCGACGTAGCCCAGGTCAACACCTTCGACGTGACGACCCCGAAAGCGCAGGCCGAGTTGGAAACGCTCGCGGACAAAATCCACCTGTTTCGCCCGGACAAGGTGTTTGTGGAATGGCCCTGGAACGAGCAACGCGACCTGGACGCCTTGTACGCCCAGTACCTGGGGGGCACGTACGCGGCCTACGTGACGGCCAAGTACCCCAAGCCCGCCCAGCGGGATTTTTACCTGAAAAACGAGATTTTTCAGCTGGCTTTTCGGGCAGGAAAAAAGCTAAACCTGGTGAGAATTCACGCCATTGACTACAAGACCGATTTTCCCGGCGACAGCGTGATGAACGCGATGAAAGCGGCCCGCCAGGAAAAGTTGGCCAAAGACGTGGCCTCCCAGCTGGCCACGTACCAAGCCAGCACCAACAAAAAGCTCGAAACCTACACCCTGACCCAGGTCCTGCTCGACATGAACACGCCCGAAAGCCGGGCGTTCGACAACAGCTTCTACCTGACCTTGATGAACCGGGCCGGCACGGCCGACGCCTTCGTGGGGCCGTTCCTAGTGGCGGAGTGGTACCGCCGCAACCTGTACATGTACTCGCTGGTGCAGAAACTCACCGAAACCCCGGACGACAAGGTCATGATCCTGGCCGGCGCGAGTCACACGGCCCTGATGAAGGGGTTTATTGATGCAGACAAAAACTTTGAAGTGAAGGAGTTAAAGGCAATTGTGCGCTTGAAGCCGTAGGCTTTGCCCGGCACGCCGTGCCCCGGGCCGGGTGCTCTTCCCCTGCGCGTTGCAACACCCGCTTTTCACGGGGCCGTGGCGCGAAGAGCTTCCTGTGTTTGCGCTGTCAACCCGCCGCGCCCCGGGCCCTGGCTGGGCGGCACCCGCACGGTCCGGCCCCCGGGCCTGGCCACTCGCCACTCGCTCACCGAAATGAAGGCTGCAGCCATCAGCAAGTTGGCACCGCATCCCCGCCAGCAACAGGCGGCCCGTTGCAGTAGGGCAACTTTAGTCCCTCGCTGCTATCAGTGGGCCTATTATCAGCACGGATGCGCCGGTGAAGTCGCCACGGTCGGCGGCAAATTTTATGCGTTCGGCCAGCGTTGTATTTCGTCGATTTTGCTGGGCGAAAGCAGCAAAGCGCCACGCCAAGTACCAGTTCAAGAAAACGGTCGGAGAGTAAACGCGCGCTGTTCAGGCAGAAAGGGCAGCACTTTATACCGCCGGTTGTGCCTGGTCTTTCTTGAAAAGCAGCCCCAATGCCCACACGGGAATGGCATACGACAAAGCAAATGTGACCAAGTAGAGATAATCCTGCGCTTGGGCGGCTGCCAGCAGGCTGTAGCCGAATACCTGCTGTACTACCCCTACCATAATGGTTAGCACGAATACAACGGCTAACGTCACCTTCGCCCACCGCTTGCCGAGCCTGACCGCGTAGTATAAGCCGAGGTACGCCGAATAAACAATGACCACCGCAGGCAGCGGCGACATCTTGGCCGCATGCAGCACCTTGGTCCGCACAATCTCCGCTATCAAGGAGAACATCCAGAACCCAAAAAGAAGATTGGAAGCCAGTATGTCATTCCTGTGTTGCGGAAGGGTCGTCATCGGGTAGCAAGTTTGCGAGCAGGCCAAAGATAGCCGCTCATTAAAAGGCCCCGGCAGTCCGATAGGTCCGAAAGTAATGACTACGTTCAGGAAAACGGTACTGGCTTAAACTCGCTCTGTTCAAAAACAGGAGCGTTAATGGCTAGGTTTGATTTCAGGAAAAAAATGGTTCATCAACCGTTTTTCTACGCTCTCGGCCTTGCACACACCCGCCACTTCCAAGCCATAGCATTGCTCTGGGGTCCGTTTAAAAAATGCCACAAGCCATGTACCATAGATTTGCCCTGATGAACCGGTCCGGTAAGAACACAAAAAAGCCCCAACCGTGAAGGGTCGGGGCTGAAACAGGGGGAACACAAAGCGTGCTCGCTTACGGTAAGCTTTGCGCTTAACTTACCACTCCCAAGTACTTAATCATGTCTGAATATCCACTCTTTGCACTTGCCTCGTCAGGGTAAGTAAATGTTGTTGCCACTGAGTATGTGTGTGCGATGACAACAACATGTTCGTAACCATCATGCGCCTGTCGGTTTACTTCTCGTTTGATGCTCACCACATTGTCAATATTAATGATGTGTTGATTTTGGGGGTTTTGAGGGTCTTTGATGGAAATAAAAGCCATTGGGTAAAGGGATTTATGTGGAGTGAGCCACAAAGAAAGGGTGGAGCGTTAAACTAGTGTTCTGACAACTTAATTACAGTATTATTAGTTTGGGTAGCGTACCCCCCTCCTTTCCCC
>NZ_BMGY01000052.1 GCF_014640435.1 Hymenobacter frigidus
ACGCATCGAACACGTCTTAATGGAGGTCGGCCAAAAGTACACCGTTACTTTTGCGTGACTACTTAATTGTGCAATCAGAACGTCATGCTGAGCTTGTCGAAGCATCTCTACCGCTTCGTCAAGGTCGTTCAACGAAGCGGTAGAGATGCTTCGACAAGCTCAGCATGACGCCCTAATACCTTGTTTAATTTTGTGCAGACACTTAGTTTGAAGTAATTGTTGATGAGCGCGATACGGCGTCTGGTAGCCAATACTGGAGTGCAGGCGGTCGTGATTGTAGTAGTCAAAATAGTCGGCGATGCTGGCTGGCGCATTGGCCAGGTCGGCAAAAACGGGCCACTCGCGGAGTTCGAGCACCTCGGTTTTGAGGCGGGACCAGAGGCTTTCGGCTTGGGTCGTACCCGGTAGGGCATTGTCGTAGCATTCGCCGCGGCGGCACTGCGAACGCACGGCCCCGTGCCGGTGCAAGAGGGCGCGGTAGGCGTTGCCGCAGTACTGGCCGCCCCGGTCGGAGTGGACGAGTAGGTCCGGGGTGGGCGACTGCGCGAAAAAGGCCCGCTGCAAGGCCGTGGTGACCAATTCTTCTGGCATGGTGGCCCCCACGTGCCAGCCCTGCCGGGTACGACCCACCACGTGTTTGGTGCCCATGTCCTGAAAGGCACGCAAATAGGCCCAGTTGCCGTTGGCCAGCGGCAGGTACGTGATGTCGGACACCCACACCTGGTTGGCCTGGGTGGGCTTGGGCTGGTCCAGCAGGCGGTTGGGGGCGCAGCGCAGCCCGTGCGTGGAGTCGGTCGTGCGCGGGGTGTAGGCCTTGGGTTGCAAGGCGTGCAGGCCCCGGCGGCACATGGCCGTGCGCAGGCGCTGCCGACCCACGGCGTGCCCGTTCTGGCGCAGGGCGACTTGCAACCGGCGGGTGCCGTAGCGGCGCTGGTGGACGCCAAAGGTCTTGACCAGGGCCGTTTCCCAAGCCGGTGTTTGCTGGTTCACCGCCCGCTGCTGCCCCGTTTGCCACGCATAATACCCACTGGCCGGCACCCCGAGCACGGGGCAGAGCCGCCGCACCGGGTAGTGGCCGCGTTCGGCGTTAATGAAGCGGTAGCAACTCATTGGTCCGGCGTCTGCGAGATAACGCGCCTCAAGCGTTTGCTGGCGATGGCTTTTTTTAAAATGTCCAGCTCCTGCGCCTGCCGCCGGGCCAGGGCCCGCAGCTGGCGCAGTTCGGCGGCCGTGGCCGGGTCCAGCGCCGCCCCCAATGCAGCCGCAACTGGCGTCTGGGCGGCCTTTTGCCATTGGTAGATGCGTTTCGGGTCGATGTTGAGTGCCCGGGCGGCGGCTTGGGTCGAGCGGCTTTGCTCGGCCAAGCGCAAGGCTTCGGCGCGGAAGGCCGCATCGTACGTGCGGCGGTTGTCGGGTTTTCGTGTGTCTTTCATGACGTAAGGAAAGATACCACCCTAAACTGTCCAGATTAACTAGACCACCTCACTTGTTCCTGAATGAGAAATGGTCAAAGATTTTAGCCGATTATGATGCCTGAATGGTCTTTTTGGTTTGGCCAAGCTTGTATCCTTGGATTCTTTGAGCAGCCCCCGTTTTTGGCGCCAAATACGACTTGGAAAACCACCGATTTCTTATTGAGGAACAAGTCTACTGTATAAAGGGAGGCAGTCTTTTTGATTGTTTGTTCGCGTTCGCGTAGTTGACGGGTTGTACACTCCTCATTAACTGTCAATTGCTGAAGCGTAATGCTCCGCGCACAAAAAAGCCAGAAGAGGGGCGTTGCAGTTGCGACGCCCCTCTTCTGGCCAAAATTCTCCTTCGGTATGTTAGTACGTCGCGTTGGCCCCGGCCACGGTGTAGAGCGGGTCGGCCTGAATATTCACGTCGATGATGGAATCAGCCTTGTCCAGCAGCTTGCGGCAGTCGGGGCTGAGGTGGCGCAAATGCACGATTTTGCCCGCCCGGTGGTACCGCTTGGTGAGCTTGTGCAGGGCCTCGATGGCCGACATGTCGGCCACCCGGCTTTCCTGGAAGTCGATGATGACCTCGGCCGGGTCGCCGGCCACGTCGAATTTCTCACCAAAGGCTTGTACCGAGCCGAAGAACAGCGGGCCGTAAATTTCGTAGTGGCGCACGCCGACCTCGTCAAGGTACTTGCGGGCCCGGATGCGCTTGGCATTCTCCCAGGCAAAGGCCAGGGCCGACACGATGACACCGAGCAACACGGCCAGCGCCAGGTTCTGTGAAATGGCCGTGACGAGCGTGACGAGCAGCATTACCAGCACATCGGTCAGCGGCATTTTGCGCAGAATGCGCAGGCTGGCCCACTCAAATGTGCCGATGACGACCATGAACATCACGCCCACCAGCGCAGCCAGCGGCAGCCGCTCAATCACGGGTGCGCCCACCACCACAAACAGCGCCAGCGCCACCGCCGCCACCACCCCCGAGAGCCGCCCACGGCCCCGCGATTCGAGGTTGACCATCGTCTGCCCAATCATGGCGCAGCCACCCATGCCCCCAAACAGCCCCGAGGTGACATTAGCCAAGCCCTGAGCTACGCAGTCCTGGTTTCCCCGGCCGCGGGTATCGGTCATCTCGTCCACTACCGTGAGGGTGAGCAGGCTTTCGGTGAGGCCCACCAGCGCCATAATGATGGCGTAAGGCAATACCAACACCAGCGTGGCCCAACGCAGCGGCACCTGTGGCCAGTGGAACGTGGGCAATCCGCCCGCGATAGAGGCAATGTCACCGACCGATTTCGTGGCTAGCCCGCCCCCAATCACTAGCCCCGACACGACCACGATGGCCACCAACGAGGCCGGCACGGCTTTGGTCAGTTTGGGCAAGAAATACACGATGGCCATTGTGAGAGCCACCAGCCCGGCCATGAGCAGCAGCGGGGCACCCGTCAGCCAGTGCTCGGCCCCAGCGGCGTCGCGCACCTTGAACTGCTCCAGCTGCGCCATGAAGATGATAACGGCCAGGCCGTTGACGAAGCCGTACACCACCGGCTGCGGTACCAGCCGGATGAACTTGCCCAGCCGCAGCAGCCCGATGGCAATCTGAATGAGCCCCATCAGGGCGACGGCGGCAAACAGGTACTCAACCCCGTGTTGGGCCACCAGGGCCACGATAACCACCGCCACCGAGCCGGCCGCCCCCGAAATCATACCCGGGCGGCCACCGAACACGCTCGTGATAAGGCAGATGATAAACGCTGACCCGATGCCCACCAAGGGGCTGATGTGGGCCAGCAAGGCAAACGCAACCACCTCCGGGACCAAGGCCAAAGCCGTGGTCAGGCCCGCGAGGATTTCGTCTTTGACGTTGAAGGTGTATTGCTTGAAATAGGAAACGACAGGGGACATAAATACGCTGAAAAATGGGCAAAAGAAAAGCCGTCCGCTTCCCGCAGGAAGCAGCGGCCGGGGCATTCTACGCCAGTCATCAGGGTGGGGTGAGCGTAAAGAGCTGAAAGCTTAAAAGAGGCATGCGCAAGGAAAAGCTACGGACGAAGGGTACCGGACGAGGGGAATGTTTCGGAAGAAGGTGTCTATAAGGTAATCCTCGTAATTCACGAAAACACCCGTTGCTGTTGCCGAACTCAGCACACGGTTTCGAATCCCGTTCTGCTTGGCGGCGGAAAGCCGAAATCGAAGATTGTTCGTGGGCCTTCATTCAGAAGTGCCGTCATAGGCAACGCTTTTAGAGCCGTGTTGAGTTCGGCAACAGCCACGGTCCGACGGGCGACAAGGGCGTCATTGTGCTGCTGACGACCTCCGTTGCTCTTAGAAATTGAATTGGGTGCAGCAACTGCCCATTGCCGGCACCTTCATCATGCCCTTGACCGAAGCCACGGTGCGAACGCTGCCGTAGACACATTCTTCGTCCACGCCGGGGTTGTTAATCAACTAGAAGTGAGCTCCTTGTTGGCAGGACACGGTACGGCTGCCTAGCAGACCTCTATTTCCTTGCGCCGCTGGTGAAAGCGCAGCCAGCCGGTAAGCATGACCAGTGCCGCCGCCCCCACCGCTCCGTAGCCCAGCATTCCTGCGCGCACGGGGTAGAGTTGAATCAGTGCCAGGCCCAACCCCAGCATGGCCAAGCTGGTGCGCTGCAGGGCCAGGCGGTCGGATAAGGATGGCGGGTCGGTCATAATAAGGGGAGAACAAGGAAGTAGGCGGGGCCACGCTGCCCGTTACCCGCCGTACGTTCCCGGCGCGACCAGGGGTGCCCGGGCGCAGCTCCGGGCCTACTCTGCGCTGTCAGGAGGCCCGTCCAACGCCGCTTTCTATTTGGCCAACAACAGCTGCACGGCCTGCTTTCCACCGGCCCGCAGGTTTAGCCACCGCTGCAGGCGCTGCTGCTCCGCGGCCGGCAGGGGCTTTGTGGTGCGCACCGACACCACGACGGTGGTGTCGGCCCGGAGCGAATCGGCCGCCGGGAGCACCACGCGGCTCAGGCCCAGCTGGCGCACGGCGGGGTGTTCTATTTGCACTTCGCGCAGCAGGGTCGGGGCGGCGGGCAGGCCGGTTAGGGCCGGGTTGCTGCCTTGGGTGAGTACCTGCTGGAGCTGGGCCAGGCGGGCATCGTAGCCGGCCAGAGTCTGCTCGTTGCGGTTGCGCACGTCTTCGAGCAGGCTATTGCGCATAGTCTGGGCATCGGCTGAATCCAATTGGGCCAGGCCCTGGCGGACCTTGAGCTGGGCTTTGGGGATGCGGTAGCGGGCCAACTGGCTCCGGGCCTGGCGCAGCTGCGCCCGCGTCAGCGGTTCGCCCGTGAGCAGCACGTTGATGGTGCGCGCGTCGGCCTCGATGCGGCGCGTGACTACGAATGTGCCGGGCAGGTTTAGCTGCTCGTCCACGAACTGCTGGGCGTTGTGGGCAAACACGGTGCGCTGCACGATGCGCGCCGCCAGGTACACGCTGGGCCCGCCCGTGAGCAGGGCCACGGCCCAGACGGCCAGCTGCGCCCGCCGGGCCCGCGGCCGGCTCACAAACGTGTGGTGCGGCAGGGGCAGGATGCGGGCCACCAGAAAGGTAGCGAAGCTGATGAACACGCTGTTGATAAAAAACAGGTACAGCGCCCCCCACAGGTAGCTCCAATGGGCGGTGGCCAGCCCGTAGCCGGCCGTGCACAGCGGCGGCATCAGGGCCGTGGCAATAGCCACGCCGGGAATGGTGTTGCCGCGCGCGCGCCGCGTGAGGCCCACGGCACCGGCCGCCCCGCCAAACAAGGCAATAAGTACGTCCCAGGCGGTGGGCTGGGTGCGGGCCAGCAGCTCGGAGCCCGCATCGGTGAGCGGCGTGAGGCGGAAATAAAGGGCCGACACCAACAGGCTGATGCCCGCCGCGATGAACAGGTTTTTCAGGCCCCGCTGTATGAGGTCCACCTCCACCGTGGCGGCCCCGAAGCCGATGCCCACAATAGGCCCCATGAGCGGGGAAATGAGCATGGCCCCGATGATGACGGCCGTGGAATTGACGTTGAGCCCCACCGAGGCCACCAGAATGGCGAACATGAGCACCCACAGGTTGGTGCCCCGAAAGTTCACCCCTTCTTCTACATTGGCCATGATGTCGGCCGGGTCGGCCATGTCGTGCACCAGGTCGAAACGGTCACGCAGCCAACTCAGCAGGGGGATTTTCATAGGCGGGATGAGAAGGAGGCAAAAAGGATGCTGGTTGGGGTGTTTGAGCTGGGCAAAGTACTGCCTTACCAGCCAACTACCCAACGGCTGGCCCCTGCGCCTCCGGCTGCCCTACTTGCTATGTTCCAACAAAACCTGCTGAATTCGCACCTATTCCTCACTCAGCCCGTACGCCCTACTCAATGGAATTATACAACACCCTGGCCCTGCTCATCGTGATAGCGGCCGTTTTCGGCTACGTCAACCACCGCTTTCTAAAGCTGCCGGGCGCCATTGGGCTGATGGTGCTGGCCCTGGTGTCGTCGCTGCTGGCCATCGGCCTGGGCAAGCTCGGGGTGCCGTGGGTGCTAAAGGCGGGCCAGTTGGTGGAGGGGCTGGACTTCCACACCGTGCTCATGCAGGTCATGCTGAGCTTCCTGCTGTTCGCTGGCTCCCTGCACGTTGACGTGCGGGCCCTGGGCAAACAAGGCGTGGCCGTGGGGGCCATGGCCACGGTGGGCACGCTGCTCTCCACGGCCCTGGTCGGCACGGCGTTCTACTACCTGCTGCCGCTGTTCGGCCGGCCCACCGACTTCATCTACTGCCTGCTGTTCGGGGCCCTGATTTCGCCCACCGACCCCATCGCCGTACTGGGCATCCTCAAGGAAGCGCGCATCGACAAGTCTCTGGAAATCCGCATCGTGGGCGAGTCCCTGTTCAACGACGGCATTGCCGTGGTGGTGTTCGTGAGCCTGTTCCAGATTGCCCAGTTTGGGGCCGGGCAGGCCGCGCCCGCCGTGATTGGGAAGCTGTTTCTGGTGGAAGCTGTGGGCGGCCTTGCCCTGGGCGCCGCGCTGGGCTACGCCGGGTACTGGGCCCTGCGCAGCATCGACCACTACCAGGTCGAAGTCATGATAACGCTGGCCCTGGTGATGGGCGGCACGGCCCTGGCCACCCGGCTGCACACCTCGGGCCCGCTGGCCATGGTGGTGGCGGGCCTGATTGTGGGCGACAAGGGGCGGCAGCTGGGCATGTCGGACCTGACGCGGGAGTACCTCGACAAGTTCTGGGAGATGCTCGACGAAATTCTCAACGCCATCCTGTTCGTGCTCATCGGCCTGGAAATGCTGGTGCTCGACATCAGCCGCACCACGCTGCTGGTGGGCCTGGTGGCCATTGTGGTGGTGCTGGTGGCCCGTTGGGTGTCGGTGGGCCTGCCGCTGGTCCTGCTCCAGCGCCGCTACCCCTTCGACCGCCAAACCCTGCGAGTGCTGACCTGGGGCGGGCTGCGGGGTGGCATTTCGGTAGCTCTGGCCTTGTCCTTGCCCGAGTCCATGCCCCGCGACCTGATTGTGGGCGTCACCTACGTGGTGGTCATCTTCAGCATCATCGTGCAGGGCCTGAGCATCGGGCCGCTGGTCAAAAAACTGGGCCTGAGCACCGGCGAGGCCTCCGACGAAGCCAGTCACTAAACCGCTCTGAGCATGAGCCGACTTCGCGTCCTGTGGCAGAATGTCAACGCCAGCCTGTGGTTTGTGCCCACCCTCATGGTGGCCGGCGCCATCGGGCTGGCCTTCGGGCTGGTGGTGGTGGACACGCACATCGCCCACACCTGGCTGCCGGACTATCCGCTGCTGTTCGGGGCCGGGGCCGATGGCGCCCGGGGCATGCTCACGGCCATTGCCGGCTCCATGGTCACGGTGGCCGCCCTGATATTCTCCCTGACCCTGAGCACGCTGGCCCAGGTGTCGAGCCAGTATACCTCGCGGGTGCTGCGCAACTTCATGCGCGACCGGGCCAACCAGTTGGTGTTGGGGTTTTTCGTGAGCATTTTCGCGTACTGCCTTATCGTACTGCGCACCATCCGCGGCGGCGACGAGGGCGGCTTCATTCCTTCCCTGGCCGTGTTCATGGGGCTCGTGCTGGCCCTGGTCAGCATCGGGGTGCTGATATTCTTCATCCACCACATGGCCACGGCCATCCAGGCGTCCTCCATCATTCGCCACGCCACCGAGGAAACCCACAAGGCCATCGGGCGCCTGTTTCCCGAAGCACTGGGCGAAGAAGCCGGCCCGCAGCAGGCGCAGGACTTGCTGCGCCAGGCCGGGCAGCTCCGTTGGCAGCCGGTGCCGGCGCGGGCCACCGGCTACGTGCAAAGCCTGGATGAGCAAGCGCTGCTTAAGCTGGCCCGCCAACTCGCCGGTGTGGTGCGCCTAGAGCATGGCATCGGCGGCTTTGTGGCTCGTGGCGCAGCCCTGGTGAGCGTGGCCCGTTACGAGGGGGTAGCCCAAGCCTTGACCGAGGAGCTGACGGCCGAAGTCAACGACTGTTTCACCCTGGGCAGCCAGCGCACCATCGAGCAGGACACGGGTTTCGGCCTGCGCCAGATTGTGGACATCGCTCTCAAGGCCCTCTCGCCGGGCATCAACGACACCACCACGGCCATTATCGGCATCGACCACCTAGGCGCCCTGCTCTCGCAACTGGCCGACCGCCGCTTCGAGCAGAATTTACGCGCCGACCAAGACAAAGTCCGCATCATCGCGGTGCGCCCCACCTTTGCCACCTACGTGGCCACGGCCTTTGACCAGATTCGCCTCAGCGCCGATGGCAACGCGGCCGTGTACCTGCGCCTGCTCACGGCCCTGGCTACCATCGGACAGCGCACGCACTCCCCGGAACGGTGCCAAGCCTTGCGCCAGCAAGCCGACCTGATTGCGGAAGCCGCCCGCCGCACCCTGCCCACGGACTATGAACGTGAGCAGGTGCGCCAGCAGCTGAGCGAATTGCCGCCGTGGTCCGTGTAAATGCCCTTTAGGCTGGCAACTGGTTGCCTGGGAAGCCACCAACACGGAGGAGGCCTTGCGGGAACGCCCGCCCGCCACTCAAAGTAGGCTCGTTTCCGACAGAAGGGACCTCTCCCGCACGTAGCTACGCGCCATCCGTTAACTTCTGCAGCACTTGCGCAGCGACCCGACGGCCCGATTCCACCGCCCCGTCAAGCCGTCCCCATTCGCTGGCCGAGGTTTCGGCCCCGGCCCAGTGGAGGCAACCCGCCCACGCCGGCTGCCGCAGCAGCCCGGGCCCCTGCAAGGGCACCGACGCGGGCGGCTGCTCATCGCCGGGCACGCTGGTGAGCGGGTCTTGGGCCCAGTCCCATTCGTGGTAGGCCAGCGGGGCACTGGCCAGTGCCCCGAACAGGTGCGCCAGCTGAATTAGCACGGCGGCCTGCCGCGGGGCCAGGGGGGCAGCGCGCAGGGGGTGCGGCGCCGCGAAAAACCCAAACAACACGCCGGGGCTCCCGCTCGCGGGCGAGGCATCGTGAATTTCCGTCAGTGGCCCGGTCTGGCTCACGGCAAAGCCCGACCAGCCCTGCGTGCGCCAAAACGGTTCGGCGTACACCACCACGCTTTTCATGGCGTGGCTCATCCACGTAGGCACCTCGCGCAGCGTCTGCTGTAGTGCCGCGGGCAGCGCAGGTTCGAAAGCCAGACTATGGGCCACCAGCCGCGGGGGCAGCGCCAGGACCACGGCCGCCGCGTGGTAGGTGCGTCTGGTTCCGTCCTGTTCCGCTCGCACCTCTACGCCCTGGCCGTGAGGCAGCTGACGAAGCTGCGTAACGCGGGTGTTCAGCTCCAGGCAGTCGGCCGGCAGTTGCTCGGCCAGGGTACGGCACAGCTGCGCTGCCCCGCCCGCGAAGCGCAGGTAGCCCGCCGAGCCCGACGGATGAGGCAGACGGTGTACGCCCTGCGTGGTCTGGTAGGCCGTGGCCCCGGCGCTGGGTTGCACAAATGGCCGAATGCCCAGTTCGTCAAGCAGCTGCATCAGGTACGGGTGGTGGGCCCAACCCCAGGTGGCCCCCAGGTCGAGCAGGCTGTCTTCGCCCGTAGTCGCCAAAGCCGGAACGGCCCAGGTGCGCCCCCCGACCCGGTCGCGGGCTTCCAAGACCCGCACCGGCACGCCGGCGCCCTGCAGGACCCGGGCAGCCGTGAGGCCCGCCAGCCCGGCCCCCACGATGAGAACGGGCGATGGGAGGGAAGCGGAAGAAGAGTGGGCGGGCGTCATGGGCAGTAAAAACGTCGGGCTGCTAGCACTGCGGTCCGGTGGCCCCGAATACGTCGGGACGGGCGTAGTGACCGGTGACGTCCAGCGCCATTTGCTCTTCGAGGATGCGGGCCAGGTCCAGTTCGGCCGTCAAAATGGTTTCCTCGTCGTACACCGGACCCGCCAGGATGGCCCCGTCGGGCCCAATGATGACGCTGCCGCCATGGAGCACCAGCGCGTCGGGGTTGCCAAGCAGCTCGCCGGCCGGTTCGAGCTCGGCGGGCAGGTCGCGGGCGTGCATGATGGCCCCGCAGGCCACAACGAAGCAGCGGCCTTCGAACGCGTAGTGCCGGCTGGCCACCAGGTTCATTTCCTTCACCTGGGGCCAGGCGGCCACGTGAATGTCTTCGCCGGAGGTGTGCAGCACGTGGCGGGCCTGCGGCATCCAGTGCTCCCAGCAGATGAGGCCGCCCACGCGGCCTACGGGGGTGTCCACGGCGTGCAGGCTGCGGCCGTCGCCTTGCCCCCAAATGAGCCGCTCGGTGTAGGTCGGCATCAACTTGCGGTGGTGGTGCAGCAGCGTACCGTCGGGCCCGAAGGTGAGCATGCTGTTGTAGAGCGTGCCGCGGCCGGGGCCCATAAGTACCCGCTCGTGCACGCTCATGTTGAGCACCACGCCGTGGGCGCGGGCGGCCGCGGCCAGCGCCTCGGTCACGGGGCCGGGCACCACCACGCTGTTTTCGACCAGCCGGCGGTACACCTGCTTGACTGGGGCCGAGTTCCAGAGGTTCACGTCGCGGCAGCTGTCGAGCCAGGCGGGATAGCCGGGCAGCCACGTTTCGGGGAACACCACCAGCTGTGCCCCCTCAGCCGCGGCCTGGCCGATAAGCGTTTCGGCCTTGGCCAACGAAGCCGATAGGTCCAGGTAAATGGGAGCGGCTTGCACGGCCGCAACGGTTAAACGCATAGTCGGATAACGAAAGAAGGAACTGGTGAAAACAACATTGCAAAGAACACACAAAATACGCCCCGCTTGGTTCGCAGTTAGCGGGTTAAGGCCCCGCATTCCTAATGGCGCATTGCCCCAACGTGCGGCGCTCTTTCCGGATATTACTTGCCGGGCCGCAAACCGAATCAGGGAAACAGCGTAGGATAAGCAGATACCCATTCCTTTTAAGAAGGCCTTGGCTATTTCCGGCCCTTTTTCGCTTAATTCCGCACTGATGCCCAACCTGCTGTTTTCCCTCGGGCTCGCCCTGCTCGCCGCGGCACAGCCTCAGCCCCTGACGGGCCCGCAGCTGGTGCAGAAAACCATTGCCTACCACGACCCGCAAGGCCAGTGGCCCACGCTCCGCACGCGGCTGGTTTTTGAGTCAACCTCGGCCGCGGGCAAGGCCAGCACCTTCGAAGTAGAGCTGGACAACGCCACCGGCTACTTCTGCCACATCAGCCACCCCGGCGGGCGAGAAGTGGTGAAGGGTGTGGTCAACGGGCAAGAAGTCTTCCTGCTCGATGGCGTGCCGAACCCCAGCGACGAGGACCGCAAGAAGTTTCGCCTGACAGCCGGAGCCGCACAGGGCACGCGCAATTTCTACACCTACCTCTACGGCCTGCCCATGAAACTGCGCGACGCCGGCACGCGGGTAGCTCCCGAAGCGCCCATGCAAGCACTGCTGGGCAAAACCTACCCCACCGTGCAGGTGAGCTACGACCCGGCCGTGGGTCAGGACACCTGGTCTTTCTATCTCGACCCCCGCACCTACGCCCTACAGGCCTACCGCTTTTACCACCACAAAGAGCCCAACGACGGCGAATACGTGCTGCTAAATCAGGTGCTGAACGTGGAGGGCATCCAATTGCCCAAAGAGCGCAAGTGGTACCTCAACAAAGACGACGTTTACCTCGCCACCGACCGGCTGCTCAAAGCCGAGCCCTTAACCACCCAGCGCCTGCGAGCGCCCGAGCCGAGCCGAGCAACCAAAAAATAGGTAGAACAAATACTATGGACCTAAACAACAAAAAGGTACTCATCACGGGCGGTGGGGCCGGCATTGGCCGCGCCCTTGTGGCCGAGTTGGTGCAGCGCGGCGTTCAAGACCTGGCCGTGGTGGGCCGGCGCCCAGAGCCGCTTCAGGCGCTTGCTACAGAATTTACCGGGGTGCGTTTCCTGCTAATTACCGCCGACGTGTCCCGGGCTGCCGACCTGGAACGGGTCGTGGCCGAGGTAATCGACGCCTGGGGCGGGCTTGATATTCTCATCAACAACGCCGGGGTGGTAAGTGCAGGCCTCCTCACGGAGTTGAGCGACGAAGACATCATCCAGCAAATTGCCGTTAACCTCACCGGGCTAATTTTGCTAACCAAGAAGTGCCTGCCGCTGCTGCAACAAAGTCAGGAAGGGGCCATTATGAACATTTCCTCCGGCTACGGCTACATCGCCATGCCATTCTACAGCGTGTACGCCGCTACCAAGGCAGCCGTGGGCCAATTCTCCGACGCCATGCGCCGGGAGTTGCACCAGTACCCACTACACGTGATGACCGTTTACCCGGCCGCCACCGCCACCGACATGATGAAAACGGCCGTGGTGCGCAACCTGGATTCGGCCGAGGACGTGGCTCAGGCCGCAGTGGAGGGGTTGCTTCGCCGCACCATCAACGTCGTGCTGGGTGGTCCAGAACGAGAAGCGCAAATAAGGACCAACTTTCTGGAGCCAGAAAAAATCGACGCCGTGGCCATTGCCAGTTTCGAAGCCCTGCGTGAGCGGACCGCTACCCATCGGTCTATGTAGGGTGAATTATAGTGCTGTACGAATTGGCGTACGAACCTTTTCTACTTCCAGTTTTGACTTCCCATCCATGGAACAAGCCTCCTTTTTTTCCTGAATCAGCATCGCCCGCGTCCTGCTAATAGGGGTTGCCGCCTACGCGGGTTTGGTGCTGCTGCTGCGCGTGTCGGGCAAGCGCACCCTGACCAAGGTGAATGCCTTCGACCTGGTGGTGACGGTGGCCCTGGGCTCGACGCTGGCCACGGTGCTGCTCACCAAGAGCGTGGCCCTGGCCGAAGGACTCACGGCGTTTGTGCTGCTGATTTTTCTGCAGTTCGTTCTCACCTGGCTGTCCGTTCGCTCCCGGGCGGTGAGTCGGCTGGTGAAGTCGGAGCCTACGCTGCTGGTATACCAGGGGTGGTTTCTGGCGGCCGCGCTCAAGGCCGAGCGCATGACCGAAGCGGAAGTGCTGATGCCGCTGCAAGAGGTTACGCACGTGCACGTAGAGGGCTCGAAACTCCAGGCTGGACAGCGGCGCCCCCGACCAGTGCAGGTAAACGTACGAATCGGGCACGAAGTCAACCGAGCCCACGGCATTGGAAAAATAAAAACGAGTCGGAACCACGAGCGATAAAGAAAGTGAGGTTTCTATACGTCGAGTTTGTCCGGTTGGAGGCAAACAAGGGCGCTAAGCTCCGCAGTAGAGTTTTTTTGAGTCAAATACCCGTAATTTATTTGTCGCCAATGACTAATGCGTTGACTTGGCCGTAAGCAAAACCTGAAAGGCGTAAAAAACGAGGCCAAAACCAATTGAGCCCCTTGCCTATGCTCATTCTTTTCCGCACTGCCATGACTTCTTATTATCGTTCTCTGACGTGGGTACTGCTGCTGGGGCTAAGCGCTGGCGGCTGCCAGTCCAGTACTTCTGGCACCGACGTATCGGCGGACCTGAACTCCAACAACCCGGCCGTAGCCGCTCAGGCCCAAAAAGTACAGCAGCTCCTGGGCCAGCTTAAACAACAGCAGGCCGTGATTGAAGCCGAAAAAAATCAGTTGAAAGCCCTGCAGCTGCAACTCGAAGGGGCCCAACAAAACCTCGAAGGGCTCCGGAAAGAAGCCCAGGTGAACCCGTAACGGGAAGCCTTCTGCGCCAACTTACGATGAGGGGGTTAAGCCCCCTGTTGCTCCTCCGTCTCGGCGGGCGGGGGCACCGCAACACGAGCCAAAGGCACGTCGCCCTGGCCCGCGGGCCAGCCTTCGCGTTGTTGCTTTCGGTCGCCGTCGGTGGCTTCGGTCTGGTCGTGCCACAGAATCTGCCGAGTGGGGAAAGGCAGGTCGATGCCGTTTTCAGAAAGTTTGTTTTTGATGGCCTCGAGCACCTTGTCCTGCGCATCCAGGATGTCGGCTTGCCGGGGCGGGTCTACCCACCAGCGCGCCCGGATGTTGACCGAGCTTTCGGCCAGGTCCATCACCAGGGCTTCCGGCCCGGGGTCGCTTAGTACACCGTCCACCTCCCGCATGGCTTCCAGCATCAGCTCCCGGGCCCGGGCGATGTCATCGCCGTAGCCGATGCCCACGTCGTACTGCAGGCGGCGCTTGTCGTAAGCCGTGTTCACGGTTACGGCATTGGTGAACAGCTCGGCGTTGGGGATGATGACCCGACGGCCGTCGTAGGTCTTGATGGTTGTGGCCCGGGTCTGGATGTCCTCCACCGTGCCCTCGAAATCCTTGTACTTAATCTGGTCGCCAATGCGGAACGGCTCTGTAAACAGTAGCAGGATGCCGGCCAGGAAGTTCTGGAAGATGTCCTTAAAGGCGAAGCCGATGGCAATGCCGCCCACCCCCAGCGCACTCACCAAACTCGCCGGCGTGAAACCCGGCAGCACGATGGTGACCGTGACCAGCATCCCGAGGATGAGCATGGCCACGTAAGCCAGCCGGCTCAGCAGCACCGACAGGTTGTGGCTGTCCTTTTTACTGCGCATCACGCGCTGCACCAGCGCACGCACGCCCCGGGCCAGCAGCATAAACCCCACGAATACTACCAGCCCGAAGACAATGTTGGGCAGGGCCAGCATCAGGTCGCGGCCAATCTGGTGGAGCTTCTGCCAGGCAAGCGAAAAATCCATAGCGGGGGGTGAGGAGTAACCCTTCCTATACCCCCCGCTCCTGGCAAAGGTTGACACAACCCCCTTCCGACCACCTACTCGTTGGGCTGCTTGGAGGCGGTTGAGTCTATGGGGGATGGTCTTTGCCGGAGCTCGGCGCGTAGTTGCCGCACTTCTTCGTGCAGGGCCGCGACGGCGGCGGCCCCGGCCACTTCGGCCCGGGGGTTCTCGGCGGCGCGGCCCATGAAGAACGTGGCCAGCGTGGCCGTAAAGTAGCCAAAGACCGCAAAGCCGTAGAGCACCAGCAGCAAAAACAGGGCCCGGCCCTCGCCCGTGCAGGGCCAGTACTCGCTGCCCATGCTGGTGAGCAGCATGGCCGTCCACCACAGGGCCTCGGGGTAGGTGTGCAGGCCACCGGGCACGTCTTTCTCAAGCGCGTACATGCCCGCGGCGCCCACCAGCAGCACCAGGGCCGACAACCCCAGCACGTAGCCCACGCCACGCCGCCCAAAGCTGGCGGCCAGTGCCTTCATGCCCCGGTTCAGCGAGCCCACCACTTTCACCAGCTGCAGGCCGCGCACGGCCCGCGCCGCCCGGAACACGCGGGCCAGACGGAACAGGCGCAGGGCCGGCCCAAGAGTCGGTGGAAGCGTGCAGCAGGCCCAACTGGTCGGTCCACCACACCGTGCTCTTGCCCAGCAAGGTGATGGGCCAAAACCGGGGCTTGGCTTTTTCCGATAACACCACGGGCCGCGAGCAGGCCAACTCGGCCGCAATCTGCGCGCCGGAGTTGCCCGCGCCCACCACCAGCACGGGCCCCGGGGGCAGTTGCGCCGGGTTGTGGTAGTGCCGGGAGTGCACCTGAAACACCGACTCGGCCAGCTGGGCCGCCACCGGGGGTATCAGGGGGCTGAACGAAGACCCCGTGGCGACCACCACCCGGTGAGCCCGGAGCTCTCCGTGCGCCGTTTGCACGGTAAACACCCCGTCGGCCCCCAGGGTGAGTTCGCGCACGGCCTCGTTGCACCGCACGGGCAGCTGGTGGTGGGCCACGTACTGGCGCAGGTAGGCGGCCACCTCATCTTTGGCGGGGTAGCTTTCCGGGGGCAGCGGAAACGCGAGGCCCGGCAAGGCGTCGTAGCTGGCGGGCGAGAACAACCGCAGCGAATCGTAGCGGTGCACCCAGGAGTTGCCCACAGCCTCGCTGGCTTCGAGCACCAGGAAGGAAACGCCGGCCTGCCGCAGGTAATACGCCGCGGCTAAACCAGCTTGGCCGGCCCCCAGAATCAAAGAGTGGTACACCATAGAAAATGAGGGAAGAATAGGGCTTGCCCGAGCGTTGAGTCCAGGGCGGGTTTTGCGTTTAAAAAGAGCATCGAAGGCTGCTTATGTCGAGGCAAGCATCCGGGTTGAAAAGGAGCGTCGAGGTTTTGGGTGCGGATTCGCTAGGGTTTGGCCACCACGATGTGGCCCCAGGCGTTGAGGTAGCCGGAGGCGCCGGGAAAGGCCTGAAAGTCCACCTGTGAAAAGCTCGCTTCGGCAAAGGCGGCCCGCAGCCCGCGCTTGCCGTAGAGGTTGGCCTGCCACCATTTTTGGATGAGGGGCACCATGAACGAGGTTTGCCGGGAAATGAACACCACCAGCGTGCCGTCGGACTTCAGGCGCAGCCGCAGGCCGCGCAGGGCCCGGGGCAGGTCGGCTTTGGGCAGGTATTCGAGCATGGCCGAGGATACCACCAGGTCGTAGTTCAGCTGGCCGGCAGGGCCTGCAGCTGCAGTACGTTGGCGGCCACCAGCTCGATGTCCGCGATGGGGTGCTTGTCCAGCGCTTTCCAAAAACGGCTTATCATCAGGGGCGTCAGGTCAAATGCGTTAAAGCGCGCCGGCAGCAGGTTGCGCTCGCCCAGGGCCGTGCGCAGGGCCAGCGTGGCCGCGCCCGTGCCGCAGCCGGCGTCGAGCACGTTCAAACCAGGTCGCAGGAAATCGGCCTGCGCAAAAAAGCGGGTCAGTCCCCGGCGGTACCTAGGAGCCATACCATGAGCTCGTAGAGGCTGGTGCGGCTGGAGTACAGCGTGCGGGCCGGCGCGGTTGGGGCCGGCGCCGGGAGCGTTAAAGCAGTCATCGGATAGTTAAAAAAGGCTTGTGATTACATTTTCATGTTGGGGTCCATGGCCGGGTTTCGCTTTTCAGTAGCCGGCTTTTTCATGTCCATGCCCGGCATGTTGGGGTCCATGCCCGCCATGGGGTCGGTGCCCTGATACAGCGCGTACTCGCTTTCCAGCAGGTAAGCCCCGCCGACCACGACCCGCGCGCCAGCGGCCAGGCCCCCGGTAATGGCCACGGTCTCGTCGGTTTCGGCGCCCGTGCTGACTTTGAGGCGGCGAAAGCGGCCGGCCGCGTCCACTTGCTGCCAGACGTAGCTGCCGCGGCTGTCGCGCAGCACCGCGTCCTGGGGCAGGGTCAGGGATTGGGCCGTTGCGGTGGTGCCCCGACTGGACAGGCGCACGTTGGCCTGCATGCCCGGCTGCAGGCGCCCGCCGGGGTTGGCCAATTGTACGCGCAGCAGCGTCACCTTGCTGTTGGCCTGGCGCTCGGGGCTTAGGAAGACCACCCGACCCGTGTAGGCATCGGGTAGCCCGGCTACTTGCACCTGCACGGACTGGCCCAGCGCGACGCCGGCCACTTCTTCGGGGTAGAGTTGGGCTTCCACCCACACCGAGGACAGGTTGGTGAGCGAGACCAGCAGCGCGCCCTCGCCCACGTACTGGCCTTCCGTCACGTCCACGGCCTGCACCAGGCCCGCCTGCGGGCTGTAAAACGTCAGGGATGATGTGGGCCGGCCCGTGGCAGCCAGGGCGCGCAATTGCCCCTCACTCATGCCCAGCAACCGCAGCTTCTGGCGGGCGCTGGCCACCAGGCGGCCGTACTGGTTTCCGCCCGGCCCCCCGGCCCGCTGCTGGGCCAGGCTGAGCAGGTATTCCTGCTGCAGGGCCTGCAGCTGCTCGCTGTAAATGGACACTAGTGGGGCGCCGGCGCGGATGCGCTCCCCGGTTTGGCGCACGAACAGCCGTTCCACGCGCCCGGCCACCCGGCTGCTGACCGTGCGGGTCTGGTTGGCATCGGCCGTGACGGTGCCCGTGAGCACGGTGCTGCCGCCGGTACCGCTATTGCCGGCGCCCAGGGCGGCCACCCGGATGCCCGCCAGCTGCCGCTGTTGCTCGCTGAGCATGACCTCCGGCGCGGCGGCGGCTCCCCCGGCCGGGGGAGCCGCCGCCGCGGATTTGGTCGCCTTGACCAGGTCCATGCTGCAAATGGGGCATTTGCCGGGCTGCTCCCGGCTGATTTGCGGGTGCATGGGGCACGTGTAGTGCGTGAGCGCCGCTGACCCGACGGTCGGGCCTGCAATGGGTTGGGCGGCAGCGACTGGCTTGGCCGCTTGCTTGGTGGCTTTCACCAGGTCCATGGTGCAGACGGGGCACTTGCCCGGCTGGTCGCGCACAATCTGCGGGTGCATCGGGCAGGTGTAGTAGGTGCTGGCGCCGTCGTGGGCGTGGGCGTCTTCGGGTGGGGCTTGCTGGCAGGCACCGGCCCCGAAGGTCAGCAGGCCCGCCAGCAGCGCCAGGGCCAGTAGGCGGCCCCGGGTCCACCGGGTAAGCAGGTTAGGAGACTTATTCATCGCGTTAATCGGTCTTGGAGGAAGTTGACGTCGGGGGCTGGGGGGGCTGGGGGGGCGTCGGGGTACGGGCGGTTTGTACAAAGCCTTCGCTGTCGACCAGAAACTGAGCGTTGGCGGCCACGGCGTCCTGCTCGCTCACGCCCTGCAGGATTTGCACCCGTTCGGCACTGCGCCGGCCGGTCTGCACCGGCACAGCCTGGAAGGCCCCGCCGCGGCGCACGAAGGCCACCTGGCGGTTGCCCAGGTCTACCACGGCGGCCCGGGGCAGCCACAGCCCGCCCGTGGCCGGCACGTTCACGGTGCCCGTGAGCAGGGCACCGCTGCGCAGCCGCTCGTCAGAATTGTTCAGGTGCACCCGCACGGCCCCGGTACGAGCCCCCTCGCGGAAGAAGGGCTCTATCAGGTCGATGCGCGCCGTGCGCGCCCGCGCCGGGTTGTTTTCGGGCAGTACCCGGATGGTTTGCCCCACCTGCAGGGCCGCCAGCTCATCGGGCCGGGGCTCGAACACGCCCCACACCTGCTTGGTGTTGACCACCCGAAACAAGGTTTGACCGGCCGTCACGTACGCGCCTTCAGTGAGGGTCAGGCCGGCGTCGACCGGCATGGGGGCCGCGGCGAGGGCGCTGCTCATGGCCGGGGCACTCCCGCCCATGGGGTCACCCCCGCCACTGCTCATGCCGCCCGCCGGAGCCGGTGGGGGCGGCAGGGCCGCGCCAGGTTGAACGGTCTGCTCCACCACGTACCCGGAGTAGGGGCTGTAGATGGCCACACTGTAGGCGGGCTTGCGGGTGGCGATGGTCCGGTTGATTTGCGCGTCGGTGAGGCCTAGCAAACGCAGCTTCTGGCGGGCACCCCGTAGCAACGTTTGGTTCCCGGCGTCTTGAGTGAGGATGAACAGCAGCTCCTGCTGGGCCGTCACCAGCTCGGGGCTGTAGACTTCGAGCAGCTTCTGTCCCTTGGTGACGGGCTGGTAGTTGTAGCGCACGAGCAGCTTTTCGATGCGCCCGCCGAACCGGACGGCAATGACTTCCGTACGGCGCGTGTCGTACTCCACGCGGCCGGTCAGCGTGAGCGTAAGGTCCGGCGCGTCGGCCGACGGGTACATCGTGGCCTGGGTAGAGACCACCGTGGCGTCGGGCGACTTGAGCAGGTTCTGCAGGCTGGCGCTGGCCGGGGCCTGAGCGCCTCCCGCTTGGGGCTTTTTCACCAAGGCCATGCCGCAGATGGGACAATCACCGGCCTGGTCCCGGATGATTTGCGGGTGCATGGGGCAGGTGTACACGTTCCCGGCCGGGACCTCAGTGTTGGCGGTGACGTCCGTCGGCTTTTTGTCGGCCCCGCAGGCGCCGAGCAGCAGCGCCAGGGGCAGAACTAGCAGAAGTGCGAGCCGGGCCCGCCGCGGGCTATTGTTCCAACTCTTTTTCATATGCGATTTGCTGGGTGAGCTGCTGTTGCAGGTTGTCGAGGTATTCGAGCCGGGTGCGTTTCAGGGCCGTCCAGGCTTCGAGCACCTGAAACAGCTGGCCGGTGTTCTGCTCGTAGGCCAACATGGTGGCCTGGTAGCTGCGCCGCAACGCCGGCAGGATGCGGCGCTCGAAGGCGCGGGTTTGTTCGCGGCGCAACGCCAGGTCGGTTTGCAGGCTGGCCAGCCGGCCGCTGGCCTCGTTGAGCACGTCCTCGCGCTGCTTGCGCAGGGCCTGGGCCTCGAAGCCCAGCGCGGCCGTGTTGGCCCGGTACTCGCGGGCGGCCCACGGAGCCAGTGGAATGGTGACCATGCCCATGAGGCTGAACTGGTTGGGCGTGCGGCCCAGCCCGCGCATGTGGTCGTAGCGGACGCCGAAGTCGGGCCGGCGGCGGCTGGCTTCCAGGTCCTGGCTCAGGCGCACCGTCGTCAGGGCCCGGTCCAGGCTGCGGATGTCGCTGCGCCGGCCGGCCAGCGCGGCCGTGTCGGCCGGGGTTAGGGCGAGCGAGGCGGCGGCCAAAACCGTTGTGTCCACGGCAAAGGCCTCGTCGCGCGGCCGGTTCATGAGCGTGTTCAGCATAATCAGGTTTTGCGCGGCCTTGGCTGCGGCCTGCCGGCGGTCGTTGAGGTGCATTTCCAGCCGGGCCTTGGCGTCGTAGATGTTGGGCAGCGTGGCCTGGTTGTAGGGATAGCGCGCCTCGGCCAGCTTGATGAGGAAGCGCAGCAGCTCCTCGTTCTCGTCGAGCACGGCCAGCTTTTTGGTGAGCACGGCCTGCTCGACGTACAGGGTCTTGGCCTGGGCCCGCAGCTGCACCACTCGGTACTGCCGGTCGGCCAGCACTCCGGCCGACTGCGAACTCAGGTAGGCCCGCCGGGCGCGCTGCTTAGCCGGGTTGGGCAGCATCTGCTCCACCGACACCATCTGCATGCCCTCGCCCTGCCCGTTGTTCATCTCCCGGATGGGGCGCTGGTTGTAGGGCGTCATCCAGTAGCCAGTGCTGAGCTTGGGCGCTTCCCAGCTGCTGGCGCCGGCCACCGCGGCCTGCTTGGCCTGGGCCTGGTAAGCGTACTGCTGCACGGCGGGGTTGCGGCGCTCCACGCGCTGCAGTACCGAATCGAGCGGCAGCACGGGGCCGCTCAGGGCTGCCGTGTGCATGTCCTTGTTCATCTTTTGGCCGTGGGCCAGTCGCGGGCCGGCCGCTGCCAAGCAGGCGACGAGCAAATAATTAAGCCAGTGTTTCATGGAACGAGAGGGCCGGGCCACCGGCCCGCTACCGGGGCTAGTGAGAGACTTCGAGGACATCGATTTTTCCGAATTTGCGCAGCTCGTACTCCTTGGTGTACAGGAAAATGAGCGGCGTGACGAGTAGAATGTGGGTGGCCGAGGTGAACACCCCGCCTATCATGGGCAGCACGATGGGCAGCATCACGTCCGAGCCCGTGCCCGTGGCCCAGAGCACCGGCACCAGGCCGAAGAGCGACACCGATACGGTCATCAGCTTGGGCCGCAGGCGCTTGGCCGCGCCGTGAAACACGGCCTCCTGCAGGTCCTCTTGGGTGATGGTTTCCCGGGAGTTGCCCTTCTCGGCCACCAGCTTCTGCATGGCGTCGTTGAGGTAGATGACCATGATGACGCCCGTTTCCACGGCCAGTCCGAACAGGGCGATAAAGCCCACGGCTACCGCCACCGACAGGTTCACCCCGTAGAAATACACCATGTAGGCCCCGCCAATGAGGGCAAAGGGAATGGTGATGAGGCTCATAAACGCCTCTCGCACGGAGTGAAACGCAAAGTAGAGCGCCCCAAAAATCACCACCAGCACCAGCGGCAGAATCAGCTTGAGCGTGCGCTGCGAGCTAATCAGGTTTTCGTACTGCCCGCTCCACTCCAGGTAGTAGCCCTGGGGCAGCTTGCTTTCCAGACTTTGCAGCCGCTGCATGGCGTCGTTCACGGTGCTGCCCAGGTCGCGGCCCCGCACGTTGAAGAGCACCGCGCCGCGCAGCTGGGCATTTTCCGAGCTTATCATCGGCGGCCCTTCGGCGTAGCGGATGGTGGTGACGGCCGAGAGCGGCACCGGGCCGAAGCCGGCTGACTGGATGGGGATGCGCCGGAGGTCGGCCAGGCTATTGCGGTAGTCCTGGGCCAGGCGCACGTTGATGGCGAAGCGCCGCCGGCCCTCCACGGTGCTGGCGATGGGCGCCCCGCCGATGGCCGACTCCACCACCTCGTTCACCTGGTCCACGGTCAGGCCGTAGCGGGCCAGCTCGGGGCGGTTCATCTCGATTTCGAGGTATTTGCCGCCCGTCACGGGCTCCACGTACAGGTCGGCCACGCCGGGCACGCCCTTGAGGGCGGCGTTCACCTGGTTGGACACCGCGCTGATGGTGTTCAGGTTCTGGCCGTACACCTTCACGCCCACGTCGGTGCGGATGCCGGTGCTTAGCATGTTGATGCGGTTGATGATGGGCTGAGTCCAGCCGTTCACCACGCCCGGAATCTGCAGCTTGCCGTTCATCTCCTCAATCAGCTTGGCCTTGGTCATCCCTTCGCGCCACTGGTCGCGGGGCTTGAGCAGGATGATGGTTTCAATCATGTTGATGGGCGAGTTGTCGGTGGCCGAGCTGGCCCGCCCCGCCTTGCCGAGCACGCTCAGCACCTCGGGCACCTGCTTGATGATTTTGTCCTGCACCTGCAGGATGCGCTTCATCTCCGTGTTCGACACGTCGGGCTGGGCCACGGGCATGAACAGGATGGAGCCCTCGTTGAGCGGCGGCATGAACTCGGTGCCCAAACTCATGACCAGCGGAATGCTGACCAGCAGGGCCAGCACGTTGATGGCCAGCGTGGTCTTGCGCCAGCGCATCACCCAGTGCAGCATGGGCGAGTAGATGCGCTCCAGGAAGCGGTTGAGCGGGTTTTGGTCCTCGGTTTTGAACTTGCCCTTCAGGAAAAAAGAGATGAGCACCGGGGCCAGCGTCACGGCCAGGATGGCGTCGATGATGAGGATGAAGCTCTTGGTCCAGACCAGCGGGTGGAAGAGCTTGCCCTCCTGCCCGGTGAGCAAAAACACCGGGAAAAAGGAGGTGACGATGATGATGGTCGAGAAGAAGATGCCCCGCGACACCTGCTTGCTAGAGGACTCGATGATGGCGAGCCGCTTTTGGTTATCCATGAGAAACTGGAGTAGGGGTGGGAGAAACCGCGCCCGGCGCGGTGGCGGTGGGGGTGCCCGACGGGGGCGGGGTGGCACTGGGCGGGTCACCCGCAGCTTCCCCAGCCTGGTACTCGGCCAGGTTGCGGTAGGCGTTTTCGGTCATCACGATGCCGTTATCGACGATGACGCCGATGGCCAGGGCAATGCCGGTGAGCGACATGATGTTGGAGGAAATGTCGAAGGCGTTGAGCAGGATGCAGCTCGTGGCGATGGTAATCGGAATCTGAATCAGGATGCTCAGCGCGCTGCGCCAGTGGAACAGAAACAGCAGCACGACCAGCGATACGACCACCATTTCCTCAATCAGGGTGTGCTTGATGGAGTCCACTGAGTCCTGAATCAGCCCGCTGCGGTCGTACACGAGCTGAAACGAGACGCCCGGGGGCAGGCCGGCGCGGATTTGCTCCATCTTGGCCTTCACCCGCGTTATCATGGCGTCGGCGTTTTCGCCGTAGCGCATCACCACGATGCCGCCCACGGCCTCGCCCTCGCCGTTGAGGTCCATGATGCCCAGGCGAGCTTCGCCCGTCATCTGCACCGTGGCCACGTCCTTGATGCGCACCGGCGTGGTGCCCCGGGTGATGACCGGCACGTTTTCCAGCGTGGCCATATCCTGGATGTAGCCCGTCGTTTTGATGATGTAGCCCACGCCCGATTGCTCGAATTTGCGGCCGCCGGCCTCGTTGTTGTTGCTGCGCACGGCGGCCAGCACTTGAGGCAAAGTGAGGCCGTAATAAGTCATTTTGGTGGGGTCCACCGTCACCTGGTACTGCTTCTGGAAGCCGCCAAAGGAGGCCACTTCGCTCACGCCGGGCACGTTTTGCAGCCCGAACTTCACGTACCAGTCCTGCAGGGCGCGCTGCTCGCCCAGGTCCATACCGGGGGCCTTGAGCGTGTACCAGAGCACGTGGCCCACGCCCGTACCGTCGGGGCCCAGGGTGGGCGTCACGCCCGCCGGCAGCAGGCGTTGGGCGTAGTTGAGGCGCTCGAGCACCCGCTCGCGGGCCCAGTAAATGTCGGCGTCGTCCTCGAAAATCAGAAACACGAAGCTCATGCCGAACATGGACGTGCCGCGCACCGACTTCACCTTGGGCAGCCCCTGCAGGTTGGTCACCAGCGGGTAGGTCACCTGGTCCTCCAGGATTTGGGGGCTGCGGCCCATCCACTCGGTGAAGACGATGACCTGTTTTTCGGACAGGTCGGGGATGGCGTCGATTTTGCTTTCGCGCACCGAGAACGCGCCCCAGGCAAACAGGCCGGCTGCCAGCAGCAGCACGAGGTAGCGGTTCCGCAAGGAAAGGGAAATAAGTCGCTCAATCATATCTGATTAGTAGCAAAAAGATGGGAAGGGGCACGGCCTCGGAAACCCAAGCGGGGACATCGATGGACCTGTGGGCTATACGTGGGTGCGCGCCGTTGCACGCAACAGCACGCACGAAATCCCCACGGCCGACTGGCTGGGGGCAACGAGCATCCTTCCACCAACTAAATCAAAAAGGCGTGCCCGCGCACGTAGGCGGGGCACTCGGGCGGCGGGGCCGCGTGGGCCACCAGCCGGCTCGCGGGCTCATCGGCCGGGTAGGCCAACTGCGCGAGTTGCCACACCAGCTGCAGCACGGCCGGTGCCGGGGCCACGTCGGGCGCCTGCAGTAGGAAGTGGTGGCTGGCCGTTAGCTTCGGGTCCTTGGCGGCGCTGACGACTTCCTGGTCGTGGCAGCAGCCGCAGTCGGGCGTGCCTGTGTCCTGGCAGCAGCAGTGCTTGTCGGCCTCCTCGGCTACGGTAACCGCCGTCAGGGCCTGCCCACAGAAGTGCATGCTGTACACCAGCCCGGGGCTGGACAGCAGGTAGCTAAAGAGCAGAAACAGGCTAACGTAGCGTTTCACAAGGGGAGCAGGCAAGTAGGGCCCAAAGCCCTGACAAAGGTACGCGGGGCAGGAGGGTAGCGTTTCACAGAATCCGGATTAGAACCTATAGGATTCCGCCTTTGAAGTACCGCCGTTGTTATGCCGCAAGACGAATTGCCTGATGATTGCGAATCCAAACTAGCGGTTAAAAAATATTAAATAGTCGGGTATAGTTTGGCTAGTTTAATGCGGGCATCGGCGGTT
>NZ_BMGY01000053.1 GCF_014640435.1 Hymenobacter frigidus
CGTGGTGCCCAGCTCCGTTCGATTTGGGAGTGCAAAAATACGGGAAAATGCTAGAGATGCAAGGGAACAGATGATAATAATCAATGTAACCAGATAGCTAGTGCCGACTGCCATGCTCCGGGCTCCTTGCTATCAGAACGTTGACGGGTGATTCAAGCGTGATTAATTTCAGCGAATTGGCTCTGGCCTGAACAATTCGGTCAGGTTGGGGCGGATGCGGCGGGGGCGCTGGACTTCGAATTGTTGGATTACACGGCCTAATTGGGCCAGGAAGGGCTGACCGATACTATCGTATTCGTACGCGCCGTCGTTGATGATGCCGTCTTGATTGACGTAGAGGACGGCGCTGAGCATGAATTCGGCATTGTGAAGGGAGTCGGCGGAGTAGGCGACATCGGCGAGGTACCCGTGCGACATGCCTACGATGTTGTAGATGCGAAGGGTGGATTGGTAGGCGAGGTCGGGGTTGCGGCCGTAGTAGAGGTACTTTTTGTAGGCGTCGAAGTAGCGGGCGGGGGCGTAGGGATGGAAGCCGGACTCGTGGGGGGTGGCGTGGAGGTAGCGGCGGAGGAAGACGTTATCGGGGGCGGTGAGGCGAAGGCGCTGAGTGGCGGGGACAGATTCGGGGAAGATGACGCTTTGTAAGAAGGCGGTGATGTCGGAAAGTGGGAGGTAGTTGGCGGTAGTGAAATCGTAGGGTTTGGGAATGACGCGGCCACCGACTTGGTGGGCGCGGCCTTTTAGGACGCGACCGAGGGGGCTGGTATAGGGGGTAGGGTTGAATTTGGCCGCTTCCTTATATAAGGTATCGCCTTGGCGGTTGTGGAAGCTGATGGGGTTAGTGTGGCGGTTGGCGGTGGTGTCGCAGGGAGCGAAGCGGCGGGTGATGCGAACGTTGGGATGGCCGAGTTGGGCGAGGCGGTTGTTGAGGGCTTGTTGGCCGAGGAATTCGTAGAGGCGGTTGTAGGCCGCGTTATCGCTAACCAGGAGCATGCGCTTGATGTAGTTGCCGACGGTAGCGGTGCGGTCGGAATCGGCGGGAGCGGCAAAGGGGACGGGGGTTTGGCAGCGGTAAGCGGTGCCGGTAGCCATGATGGTGCGGCGAGTCACACCGGGTTTATTCAGGTCATTCAGCTTTTCGAGGGAAAGAGCAGCCACGGGAAGTTTAACCAGGCTAGCGGGGTTGAAGTATTGCCTGGAATTGAGATGGTAGGTGTGCGGGGTGAAGGTGGGGCGGTTTCGGGCGTCGCGGTTGATTTGGGTGTAGATAATTTGAAGCTCGTATTTGGGGTTGGTGGCTACTCTGATTAATAGAGGAGTAGTGCGAAGGAGGGAATCCAGTAAGGGGGAATCGCCGGGAGTTAATCTCACTTCTTGATTCTCACCAAGCGTGGCTCCTCTCTCAGATGATGGGGGAACCAGACGGATTCCCCTAGCAGCTAAGGTGACGAAGGTTGTTACCGTTAATAACCAGGCCACTCCTATTATATAGTATAGTAAGGGAAATGATTTACGCGGCGTTTTCATAAGCTACTAGAAAGGCAAAGGGCCGTGATGTTGCCACCACGGCCCTTTGAGGCGGTTGTTCTTGGATGGCTAGTCGGCCAAAGGGACTAGGCGACGGGAAAGCAAGAGATTGGAGTCAGTTTGACGCCAGTTGTAGCCGGTGCCGAAGGGTAGCGCTTTGGGTTTACGTACGGTGTCGCGGTAGGCAGCGGTGAGCTCAGGCTGGTAGTGTTTGGCGAATAGGTTGATGGGGCGGCGGTAGGTACCGTAGTAGTTGAACTGCCAGGCACCTTTCTGGAAGTACTTCATGGCGATGCCGGAATCATCTTGCAGAATGTAACGGCTGCGGCGCAGCACCAGACGGCGGACCTGGTTGAAATAGGCTTTGTGCATGAGGTAAGACGCCGACTTCACGTAAGTGGTGAGGGGACCCAAGGTGCGCACAAACTGCAGGGGGGCACTTTTGGCGTTTAGCTTCCAGTCGCTGAGGTCGGCGGAGAAGTAATAGACGGTTTTGGGCTGGCCATCGGGGCCGCGTAGCTTCATTTCGACGCCGGGGACTGTTTTGGGGTCGGCGGCTTGCGTGGTATCGGTGAGGGTATCAACCAACTTGCCGGCAGCATCGAGCTGCACGGGGCGGATGGCGATGATTTGGTTGCCAGTACGGGCGGCAAAGAGCATCATGAGGGGCAGAGCCCCATCGAGCTCAACTGATTTCAGGTCGACGGCCATGTCGTTGGTGCGAAAGAAACTGAAGTTGAGCACCGACCAGAGCGAGGCTTTAACAGCGGGAAACAGTTTGGGATTTTCCAGTGAGGTGAGGGCGGGAACACTGCCAACGGGCTCCAGGCCCATCAGCACATACGTTTGGCTGGTGGGGAACATCGTGACGACGTTCAGGAAATCGGGGCCACTAAAGGGATAAAAGATGGTGGGGCTACTGCGGTGCACCGAATCGAGCTCGGTGCCGGCCCAGGCGGTCATGCGCGTGGTGTGGGTGGCGCGGTAGTTTGCCCAGCTTTTATCCTGGTCTTTGGCGAATGCCTGCCAGCCGGGCTGGGCGGCTAGCTGGGTGAGGTTGCTGTGCTGGCTGGGCTGCTGGCCACCGAGGAACAGGGCCACATCCTGGGCGTAGGCGGTATCGGGGGCGATGAGGCGGTTGGGACGCGGTACAGCTGTGGCAGTAGTGGTGGCCGTGTTAGGCAAAGCCGACTGGCTGGAATCGATGGCATCGGCAGTGGTAGCCATCGTCTCTTCTGCGGCCGAAGAAGCGTTGGTTTCAGTTTTGGTGCCCGACTCGGAACAGGCGGTGAGTAAGAGCAGGACGGCCGGCAGAAACCGGAGCGCAACGGTGCGAAAGAACATTATCTACTGAGGAGGGTGAAAAACAGGGGGCTTCAGCTAGCTTAGGCCCGGTAGTAAGCCGCAAGTTACGGGAGCGAGTTAGCGCGGGACGGCGGCTGGGGAGGCGGACAGACGCGTGGTGAGGAAATACACCAAAGCTCCTACCGCCAAGGTGGCTAGCCCATAAATGGACTCCATCGGCTTGTCGCGGAGGATGAAAGCAAGCGTCCAGCCACTCAGGCCCAAGAAAATAAGTGGTGTAATGGGGTAGCCCCAGGCGCGGTACGGGCGCGGCAAATCTGGCTGGCGGAAGCGAAGCACGAACAGGCCCAGCACTGTGAGGAAAGTAAACAGGTTCAAAACGAAGCCGGCATACACCAGAACTCCCTGAAAACTGGGTTTCAGGATAAACGCCAAGGTGATGACCGTTTGCAGCAGCAAGGCCCGCACCGGGATGCCGACGCGGCTTTTGGGCGCTAAAAAGCGCAAAGCGCGGATATCCTCCCCCATCGTTTGCACGATGCGAGGGCCGGCGAAAATCATCGAGCTGATGGTGGAAACCAGCAAGCCGGCGATGACGCCCCCCATCAACCGGCCGCCGATGGGGCCAAAAAGAGAGGTAGCCGCCACAAAACCGACTTCCAACTGGCCCTTCAAACCGGCTATCGGGGTGGAACGCAGGAATACGTAATTGAGTCCTATATATAATAGGAGTACAATGGCGGTGCCGGCCAGCAAAATGCGCGACAGGTTGCGCTTGGGATTTTCAATTTCGCCGGTAACGTACACCGCCGCGTTCCAGCCGGAGTAGGCGTAGCTCACATACACGAGACTCACGGCAAAGGCGGGGCTCAGCAACGCTTGCCAGTCAGCAGCAGCGGGCCGGAAACTAATGGGCTGCCCCTCCCCCACCACCATGCCAGCCCCGATAAACACCACCAGCACTACTACTTTCAGGGCCGTGATGATGACTTGCAGGCGGCTGCCGACACGGGTGCTGCTGCCGTGAACCAGCGTAAGGGCCAGTACCACTGCCACCGACAACCACTGCGGATGCAAGCCCGGCCACACGCTTTTGGCGTATTCGCCTAGGGCCAGCGCGGCCAAAGCGGTTGGGGCCGCAAAGCCCACCGTGGCTGACACCCAGCCCGACAAGAACCCCAGCGCGGGGTGATAAATCTGGCTCAGGTAATGATACTCACCCCCCGACCGGGGCATGGCCGCCGCCAGCTCGGCGTAGCTCACCGCCCCGCACAGGGCAATGAGGCCGCCCACCAACCACAGCATCAGCAGCGCGAAACCGCTCTGGATGCCCATCACCTGAAAACCGAGACTGGTAAAAACACCCGTGCCCACCATGTTGGCAATGACAATGGCGGCGCCGGTGAGGAAGGTGATTTTGTAGGGGGAATTGGGGGGAACTATTGACTTCACAAGCGCAAAGATGCAAAAACCTGTTGCAGGCGCGTGGGATAGGTCATACCATGCACCTCTGGCAGACAGTTGTGCCGCCTTCTCTATTCGGCCGTAGCAGTAGCGACTGCTTTCGACTTTTTGTAGAGCGGCACGGTGCTGCAGGGCTCGCCGTACATCACGCTACTGGCCACGGGCAACAGCTTTTGCATGATGGCCACGTAGGCAAAAGTGGGCACAGGCACGTTGCCGCAGCCTTTCACCACTACTTTGGCTTCGCGGTATTCTTCGGTATCAATGGCGGCGATGGCTTCCTGAAACAGGCCTTGCTCCAAGGCTTGCAAATCGCCGAACACGTAGCGGTGGGCGTGATTCTGGAGCTTGGTGGCGAGCAGCATGTAGGCCCAGGTGGGCACAATGGCATCGGCGGAGCAAATAATGGCCACGTTCTTACCGTCGTACTGCGTCCAGTCGTTGGTTTTTATGAACTCGCGGAAGTCCTTTTCTCGCAGAATGAGGCCGTGGAAAAGGTTATCCTTGATATCGTACACCACCCGCTCGCCGGGGTGCAGCAGTTCTTCCAGGTTGAGGGTAACGAGGCCGCTGTTAGCGACGCGGTTGACGAAGAGGGGTTCCATAGCCGTAAGAAGTTATCGGGCGAACGAATTAAAAAATAAGACTCCAGAGGGAGCAACAGTAACAGCAATCAACAACAAGCCAGCAACCATGAAAACCAAACTTTGCGCGCATTGCCAGACGGAGGCCACCACGCTGTACCGAATACAAACCCCAGCGGAGGGCAAGGGCTGGATTTTTGTTTGCGAAAGCTGCTGCATCAAGGCGAAAGCCCGACCCAGCTACCGCTACGGCGGCACCTGGCAGGGCTACCGACACTAGCACGCTCAGGTCCGGGGGGTAGTAGTGTACACTTCCTTTAGATAAAACGGTTCGTAATACGCCACGTCCTGAAACTCCTGCCGGTGATACGCGGCCACGGCCAACTGCCCTACCGCTACTGCCGACGGCTCGATGCCAGCCAGAAAACCCGCGTGCACGTGTTCCCCCAGCAGCGCCTGAAACTTTGCCGCGCCGTTGCCAAAGAATAACACGGAGTGCTGAGCTAATTGTTCGGCCAGCGTGTCGGCGTCGAGCAAGAGCGGCGTGGGCGCGAGCACCTCTTGCCCCTCATGGGTGTAGATGGCGGCGTACACTTCCATGCGCCGGGCATCCAGCATCGGGCAATACAAGTGGTTTTCAGACCAAGTGGTACCGACTACCACCTGAGCCGCCAAGGACTTGAGGGTGCTCACGGCTACCAGCGGAATATCCAGTGCGAAGCACAAGCCCTTGGCAGCGGCTGCCCCAATGCGCAGGCCGGTGTAGGAACCGGGTCCGTCGCTCACGGCCACGGCGGCCAGGTCGGCCAACTGATGGCCCGTATTGACGAGCAACTGCTCAATTAAAATGGTGAGGTGCGTGGAGTGCGACTTGTCAAGCCGCAGTTCGGACTGGCCGACCAAGGAGCCGTCGGCAATGCGGTGCAGGGCTACCGAGCAGACGGGGGAAGAGGTTTCGAGGGAGAGGAGGAGCATTATTAATTGTTAGGCGCTATAATTCGGATTGCGGCTGATGTAATCCTCTATCACATCCTCCAACAAATAGTCTTCCTCATCCTCCGAGAAGTTGTCAATGTATTCTGCCAATTCATCCTTGGAAAACACTGGACTAATTAGAACTTCATGGATGTGGTCAGCTAAGAGCTGCTGCAAAATTGATTTGTAATTGCCGGTGAGAACAAAATCTACTTTCCCCGGCCCCTCATCACAATTCCGAAACTCATAACGAGTGACACTTCTGGCTTCTAGCGAAGTATGAAACCACTCATCGGCATGCTGATTATGGTTCCAAGAAGTTGTATGAGCCCGGAATTTCCAAAGAAACCCGTTCTTAAAATCATCAATTTCAACCAACCCTTCCGAAAAACTGGGTATTCCCCAAGCTTCCCGGTTAGCATTGAAATTCTCTGCATCCTGATTCCGAATAAAAGCAGCTCTGCTTTTTGAAGCTTCAGTTTCTAAAGCTTCTAACCGCTGCGCAAGCTCCAACCGTAATTCATTGGATTTGCCAACATTTTCTAGTTCTTCTGGTGAATCGACAACAGCCGTCAGAATACTCGGCAGCTTGACAAGCTCTTCAATTAACATTTCTCTATTACTCATAGGAGATAAAAAAAGCAGGCACCTTTCAGCACCTGCTTTTCTAATTAACGCAGTTCAAAACTACTTCGTCCCCGCCGACTTCCTTGCGCTGGCCGCCTGGCCCGACGGCTTCAGTAGCGCGGCATAGCGGTTCGGGTCGTTCAGGACGGCCACGGCGGCGATGATGTTGGGGTCGTCGTCGAAGCCAGCTTCGGTGCGGCCTTTCTCAAAGAAGTAGCGCGACACGATTTCCTGCTCCAGCAACTCCTTGATTTCGGGCTTGAAGCGTTGCAGGTCGTTCGCCTTGTTCATCGTGATTTTTTTGCGGACGCCTTCGAGCTCCAGCTTCACGTCGTCGTAATGCTTTTCCTCCTTCACCTTCTTACTGAGCTCGGTGAGGGCTTTTTCGGCATCGGTGCTGTAGCTGATGTTTTTGCCTTGCAGGTAGGCCACAAACTTCTGGTAGTCCGCATCCGAGAGCTTGAACAGGCGGGCCGACACGATGGTGGGATGCTCGGAGCGGTAGCGGGTGGCGTAGTCGAAGAGGTAGCTTTTCTGGAGTAGGATGCGGGTGACGTCCGCAATTTCGCGGTCATTCACTTCAATATCGGGGGCCACGCCGCCGCCATCGTACACGGTACGGCCCGCGGTGGTTTTGAAAGCCGTGCGCAGCGAATCGGGGAATTTGCCCAGCGAGCCATCGTCGCTCCGGTGGGCGTAGTCGATTTCCTGGATGCAGCGGCCGCTCGGAATGTAGTATTTGGCGGTGGTCACCTTCAGTTGCGAGTTGTAGCTCAGCGGGCGGGTAGCTTGCACAAGGCCCTTGCCGAAGGTACGCTCACCCACTACCACGGCGCGGTCGTAGTCCTGTAGCACGCCCGACACGATTTCCGAAGCCGACGCCGAGCGGTTGCTCGTGATAATGGCCACCGGAATCTGGGTGTCGAGCGGCACATCGAGCGCCTTGTAGGTCTTGTTCCACTCCGTCACCTTACCCTTGGTGCTCACCACGTCGAGGCCTTTATCGATGAACAGGTTGGAGATGTTCACGGCCTCGTTCAGCAGGCCGCCGGGGTTATCACGGATATCGAACACGATTTTCTTCGCGCCCTGCTCCTTGAGCTTGGTGACGGCGGCGCGCACTTCCTTGCCCGCATCCACGGTGAAGCCGCCCAGCTGGAAGTAGCCCACATCCGTGGAAATCATGCCGGTATAGGGCACGTTTTCCACCTGAATTTTATCACGGGTGATGTTGATTTCGACCGGCTTGTCCTGGCCATAGCGCGTCACCATGAGCTTCACCATCGAATTGGCTTGGCCTTTGAGCAGCTTGCTGATGTCGGCGTTGCTCTTTTTATCAACGATAACACCGTTGATGTCGAGGATTTCGTCGCCGGGCAACAAGCCGGCCTTTTGCGCCGGGTAGCCTTCGTAAGCGCTTTGCACCACGGTTTTGCCGTTGCGCTTCACCACCGAGGCCCCAATGCCGCCGTACTGCCCGGTGGTCATGGTGCGGAAGTCCTCAATATCGTCCTCCGGAATGTAGTTGGTGTAGGGGTCGAGCGAACGCAGCATGGCTTCAATGCCGGTTTTCACCAGCTTGGCCGGCGTTATCTCGTCGACGTAATAGGTATTGACTTCCTTAAAGAGCGTGGCGAAAATATCCAGGTTCTTGGCGATTTCGAAGTACCGCTCATTGTCAGAAGCGGCACGAAACGATACCAGGCCTAGCGTGCCCAGGGCCAGCGTAGCAAGTACTTTTTTACGAATAGTCATAAATAACGAGTAGCAAGAAACGAACCTACACGGCGGGCGGTGAAGCAGATGCTTCGGCCGAGGTGCCCAACAAACGATGGAAAGCGGAAATTAATTTTTTTTCCACCAACGTCAGCGGACTTTTTTCCTTCCCCGTGAAGATAATACCTAGCAGAGCGATTGAGTGCCCGTTAGGTTGCTCGGTTAGCCGATATTTATTGAGCCGGTACGCCTCGCGGATGAGCCGCTTGAGCCGGTTGCGGTCCACTGCCCGCTTGAAGGTGCGCTTGCTCACGCTGATGAGGACCTGGGGCGGTGCGGTGGTTGGAGCCGAAGCTGGAATCCAGACGATGCGCAGGGGGTAAACGCCAAAAGAGGAACCCTGCTTGCCAAAAAGCTCTTCGATGAGCTTCTTGCGGCACAGGTGTTCCTCTTTCGGGAAGGTGTATTTTCTGGCTGCTAGTGGAGCGCTAGTAGCGGTTGGCTCGTTCACGTTGCTTACCTATTTGACCGCTGCCGAAACAGCAAAACACTATTCTGGAAATTCCTAAAATAGCGAAGCCGCATTGCAGCGACAGAAATAATACTGTCTCAACAATGCGGCAATCTGTTAGCCAACAGCCAAAATCTCTTGGCTAACGGCTAATGATGCTAGCGCTTGTGCTTGCCTTCGTCGGATACGGTGAGGCGCTTGCGGCCTTTGGCACGACGACGGGCCAGTACGTTACGGCCGTTAGCGGATTCCATGCGGAGACGGAAACCGTGCTTGTTAACGCGCTTGCGCTTCGAAGGTTGATAGGTGCGTTTCATCTTATGTGTAGTTTCAAGTTGGGCCGGCAAAGGTACGGGCTTTGTCTGGAAAAGGCAAGGCCCTCCTGCACTTTTACGTTTGGGTCGGGAGCGGGCAGTAGCTTTAGTCCCGTTTAACCCGTTTTAGCGATGATTCACTACCACATTTCCTACGAAAACCCGCTCACTTTTTACCTCCAAATCCAGCTTACGCTGGACGTTGCTGCCGATGCTGCCGCGCCCCTGGAGCTGCAATTGCCGGCTTGGCGGCCCGGCCGCTATGAGCTGCAAAACTTCGCCCAGAAGTTACAGAAAGTAGTGGTGGAAGACGCTGCCACCAACCAGCCCCTGCCCTACCGCAAGCTCACCAAGGACCGGTGGGAAGTGCCCAACGCCGCCGGCCGCACCGTGCGGGTGCGCTACAACTTCTACGCCCACCAGATGGATGCGGGCGGCTCCTGGCTCGACGAGACGCAGCTGTACCTAAATCCCGTGCAGGCGCTGATGTACGCGGAGGGCCGTCAGTTGGAAGCCTGTGAACTGACATTGGCCCTACCCGAGGGCTGGCAAATAGCCTGCGGCCTGCCCCAAACCGCGCCGAATACGCTTTCCGCGCAGGATTTCGACCACTTGGTGGATTCGCCGCTCATCGCCAGCCCCACGCTGGTGCATCAGGAATACGAGGCTGGCGGGCTGCCTTTCCACGTGTGGGTGCAGGGCGAAGCACCGCTGGACTGGCCGCGCCTGCTGGCGGATTTCAAGGCGTTTTCGGAGGAGCAGTTGACGCTTTTTGGTGGGTTGCCGGTGGCCGATTACCACTTCCTAAACCAGTTTCTGCCCTACAAGCACTACCATGGCGTGGAGCACAACAACTCCACGGTGATTACGCTGGGGCCAGCCGAGCTGATTATGAGCGAGGGCCTGTACAAGGAATTGCTCGGCGTGAGCTGCCACGAGCTGTTTCATACCTGGAACATCAAGAGTATCCGGCCCGCCGAGATGCAGCCCTACGACTACAGCCGCGAAAACTACTTCCGCACCTGCTTCATCGCCGAAGGCATTACCACTTACTATGGCGAATACCTGCTGGCCCGCAGCCACGTGCACACGCCGGAGCAGTATTTCGAGGAGCTGAATGCCGTGCTACGCAAACATTTTGACGATGCCGGCAGCGAAAACCTCTCGCTGGCCGACGCCAGCATGGACCTCTGGCTGGATGGCTACAAGCCCGGCGTACCCGACCGCAAGGTATCGGTATACCACAAGGGCGCGCTGGCAGCCCTGATTCTGGATTTGACGCTGCGGCAGCTCTCCGGCCACGCACGCAGCCTCGATGATGTGATGCGGCGGCTGTATGAGGAGTTTGGCAAAACCGGCATCGGCTACACCGAAGCCGACTATATCCGCATTGTGAACGAAGTAGTCGGGCGCGATATGCACGCCTACTTCGACAAATTCATCTACGGCGTAGCCCCGCTGACGGAGTCGCTGGCCAAAGTGCTGCACACCGTGGGCTGCCAGCTGCTAGTGGGCGAAAACGCCTCCGCATCGGAGGGCATATTTGGTTTCCGCACGGTGGTGAAGAACGAGCGGACGGAGGTAACCGCTATTTGGCCCGGTTCGCCAGCCGCGGTGGCCCTGACCGTCGACGACGAGATAGTGGCCGTGAACGGCCGGCGCGTGGACATGAACCTGCAAAGCCTGCTCAGCGGCAGCGCCGCACAGTACGAGGTAAGTGTGTTCCGCCAAAACCGGCTGCTCACTGTGATGCTAACGGCAATGCCGGGCGCGGGCTTCGGGCAGCGGTACATAATAGACAAGCTGGAAACGGCCGATACGGCGCAGCAGCAAGGGTTTCAGCAATGGCTGGGCTGGGAGTTCTAGCCTGCCATCGAACCTAAAGAGCCCCGTTGGAGATTCCAACGGGGCTCTTTCAGTACGTAGCGGAAGCTATATAATTAGTGCTTGGAGTCGCCGCCTTTGCCCACTTTGCCTTTGTCGACGGACATGGGGCGGTTGCCTTGCGGGTTGCTGCGGATATTATTCACCCCATGTCCGGCGCTATTGCCATCGGTGGTGTTGCCGTGAGCCGATACATCAGTCGTGTTCGGGCTCTGCACCTGAGTGCTTTTCTTTTTGGTATTGGCCGCTGGGTTAACGGACGTTTTTTCGTTCTGAAGGTCGGTGTTTTTCTTAGCGTGTCCCATGGCGTTAGAAGATTAAAGTGAATGATAGGAAGTTGTACCCATCTGCCACTAAAAGGTTGCCCACCTTAGGCCCCAGCTAATGCCTGAATTACGCCGGAACGACCACCGCGGGCATCACCTTCACCAGTTCGGCAAACTGTGCTTCGCGGGCTTCCACTTCTTCGGCCGAAAGGTTAAGCAACCGCTCGGTGCCGAACTTCTCAACGCAGAACGAGGCCATGGCCGAGCCGTGAATCACGGCGCGCTTCATGTTTTCGAAACTGATGTCGTCGGTGGCCGCCAAGTGGCCAATAAAGCCACCCGCGAAGGTGTCGCCGGCACCGGTTGGGTCAAATACTTCTTCCAGCGGCAGCGCCGGAGCAAAGAAAATCTTGCTCTTATGGAAGAGCAGCGCGCCGTGCTCGCCCTTCTTAATGATAAGGAATTTTGGACCCATGCCCATGATTTTCTTGGCCGCCTTTACCAGCGAATACTCACCGCTGAGCTGGCGGGCTTCTTCGTCGTTGATGCTGAGCACGTCCACCATCTCGATGGTCGCGATGAGCTCTTCCAAGGCAATGTCCATCCAGAAGTTCATCGTGTCCATCACAATCAGCTTGGGCCGGTTCACGAGGCGCTGAATGACGAGGCGCTGCACCTGCGGAGCCAGGTTACCCAGCATCAGATACTTACAATCCTGATAAGCATCGGGGATAATTGGGTCGAAATCGCCCAGTACGTTGAGCTCGGTGGTGATGGTTTCGCGCGAGTTGAGGTCCTGCGAATATTTACCCGACCAGAAAAACGACTTTTCGCCCTCCTTAATTTGCAGCCCTTCCACGTCCACGCCGTGCTCTTCGAGCAGCAGAATATCGGCCTGCGGGAAGTCGTCGCCCACCACGGCCACCAGTTTCACCGGCTTCAGCGAGTAAGAGGCCGAGAGGCTGATGTAGGTGGCGGCGCCACCGATGATTTTGTCGGTTTTGCCGAAAGGCGTTTCCAGGGC
Organism: Hymenobacter frigidus; assembly: GCF_014640435.1. Lineage (GTDB taxonomy): Bacteria > Bacteroidota > Bacteroidia > Cytophagales > Hymenobacteraceae > Hymenobacter > Hymenobacter frigidus. The sequence goes on from NZ_BMGY01000053.1 coordinate 12,198, forward strand.
GTCGAAGGCGACGCTACCGATAACGAGCAGGCTCATTGCGGGATATTTTGGTGAGGTAATGGGGGAGTAACAGATTGCAAGCAACAAAAAAGTCCCCGGAAAATTCTCCGGGGACTTTTTTTGTGGGTAAATAATGGGGCTCGAACCCACGACCTCCGGAATCACAATCCGGCGCTCTAACCAGCTGAGCTATATCTACCAGGTTGGTTTTGGTTGTGCAAAGATAGAAAGGGAAGTGGGATTGGGCAAAAAAACTTCGGGCAGACTGCTATTTGGTTGATTTTTGATAAAACCAGAACGTCATGCTGAACGCAGTCGAAGCATCTCTTCTACGTAACTAATTCAGTCACTTTGCCCGAGCAATAGCGATGCTTCGACTACGCTCAGCATGACAGCATTTTTGAATAGTTTAAAGCTACCCGACGCAAAAACCCGACCTTTGCAAAATGGAACCCATTATCACCCCATCGTTCAACGATTTCAAGCTTAACAAACAACTCCTTACGGCTGTGGCCGATGCCGGCTTCACCGTGCCCACGCCAGTACAACAGCAAACTATCCCGCTGCTGCTCGCCGGGCACGACGTGCTGGGCATCGCCCAGACCGGCACCGGCAAAACGGCCGCCTTCGGCCTGCCGCTGCTCATGAAAGTGAAATATGCCCAGGGCATGCACCCGCGGGCCCTTATCCTGGCTCCTACCCGGGAGCTGGCCATACAGATTGAGACGCATTTGAAGGCGCTGGCCGTAAATACCGACCTGCGCATTTTTGCCATTTACGGTGGCCTGGGGCCAAAAACCCAGATTGAAATCATTGCCCAGGGCCTCGATGTGCTGGTAGCCACGCCGGGCCGGCTCATGGAAATTTACCTGAAGGGCGACCTGCGGCTGAATGACATCAAAAATCTGGTACTCGACGAAGCCGACAAGATGATGGACATGGGCTTTATGCCCCAGATTCGGCGTATTCTGGAAATCATCCCGCGCAAGCGGCAGAACGCGCTGTTCTCGGCCACCATGCCCGACCGGGTGACGGTGCTGAGCGAAGAATTCCTGGAATTTCCGGTGCGCGTAGAGGTGAGCCCGGCGAATAAAACGGCCTCTACGGTATCGCAGGTGCTGTACCAGGCGCCCAACCTGCTCACCAAAATCAACCTGCTGCACTTCCTGCTGCACCGCGATATTGACACCATGACGCGGGTGCTGCTCTTCTGCCGCACCAAGGAGCACGCCGACCAGGTGGCGCACTTCCTGGAGCGCAAGGCTCCGGCCGGCGAGGTGCGCGTGATTCACGGCAACAAGGGCCAAAATGCCCGCATGAACAGCATGGAGTCTTTCCGGGCCGGCGAAGTGCGCTACATGGTGGCAACGGACGTGGCCGCCCGCGGCATCGACGTGCCGCAGGTGACGCACGTTATCAACTTTGACGTACCCCTGATTCACGACGACTACGTGCACCGCATCGGGCGCACGGGCCGGGCACTGCACATTGGCGCGGCCATCACCTTTGCCAACGAGGCGGAGATGGTGCACGTTGGGGAAATTGAAACCCTCATCAATCAGAAGATTGAGCTGCTGCCGCTGCCCGAAGAAGTGGTGGTGGAAGAAACGCCTTTCGAAGAGCAGCAGAAGATGGGCCGCGAGCTCGACGAGCGCCGCAAGAAGCTGGACCCCACCTTTCAGGGCGCTTTCCACGAGAAAAAGGAGTGGATTAAGCCCGGCGTAACCATTGATAAGCGCACCGGCAAACCCTTCGCCGAAGGCAAGAAAAAGAGCTCCAAAGGCTCTAAAGCCAACGTGGGCAAGAAAGGCGGCTCAGCCCCCGGCGTGAAGGCCCTGAAGCGGCGCGGACGATAAGTCAGCTGAGAGTTAAAAGTTAAAACCCTGTTCAGCTCAGTGCCGGACAGGGTTTTAACTTTTAACTGGCTACTTGTGGTGTATCAGGTGCCCGAAGTGCATACTAACGAACGTGAGCGTTACGCCCCAGAAAAGCGCGCTCCAGAGCATGTGCAGCATGATGCGCTGCTGCGGCACGCCCAGCAGCGTGGCGATGACCGTGCCGCCGATGGGTGATAGCAGAATAGGCGTGAGAAAGGCGATGCCGCCCATCCCAAACTTGCGAAACACCTTGATAATGTTGCGCGAGCGTTTGGTAAAAATTGGCTCGCGGCGCAGGCGGCGCTGCTTTTGGCGGTGCTGCATCCAGGCGCGGCCCACTCCCGAGAAGATGAACACGCTGGTCATCATACCGCCCACGGTGAGAGCCAGGGTAGTCCAGAAATGCAGCCCCATGGAAGCACCGGCCAACGGGCCGCCCAAAAACTTGACCGTGCTCAACAGGAACACGGACGCGTATTTGAGGGCGGGATGGAGCACAACGGGGTGGAAAAGCAGGCGGTGGAGGAGTCAGCAGAAACGCGGGGTGGGCGCTCCGCAAAGATACCCCGTTTGGCGGGGTAGGGTTCCATCTGCCGGGACCCGCAAATGGGGTACTACAGCTTGCTGCCGTAGGAGAGGTCGCCGGCGTCGCCCAGGCCGGGCACGATGTAGGCGTGCTCGTTCAGTTTTTCATCGATGGCCGCGACCCACAGGTTGGCCTCGGGAATCTCGCGGGCCACGTAGGCCAGGCCTTCGGGCGAGGCGATGACGGCGGCAATGTGGACCTGGCGGGGCGTGCCGAAGCGCAGCATGGCCCGATACGTTTGCACCAGGCTTTTGCCGGAGGCCAGCATGGGGTCGACCAAAATCAGTACCCGCTCATCGAGGCTGGGAGCCGAGAGGTAATCGACCTGCACCTGCACCTGGGCCGTGCCCTCGATGCGATAGGCGGCCACGAAGGCGCTGGGCGACTGGTCAAAATAATTCAGGAAACCCTGGTGAAAAGGCAGCCCGGCGCGCAGTACGGTGGCCAGAATGGGAAAGTCATGCAGAAGCTTGCCGGTGGTTTCGGCAAGCGGCGTATGAATGACTTTATCGGTGTAGCTGAGGTGCGAGCTGATGCGGTAGGCGATGATTTCGCCCAGGCGCTGCAGGTTGCGCCGGAAGCGCAAGCTGTCTTTCTGCACCTCTTTGTCGCGCAGCTCGGCCAGGAAATGGTTGGCGATGCTGGGCTCGGCGCATACCACGTGGACGTGGGCCAGGGCATCGGACATGGCAGCAGCCGCAGCAGCCGCAGCAGCAGCGGAGATAGGTGGGGTGGCCATGCAAAAGGGGGAATGGGATTGGTGCCGGGCAACAGGCCCGGCTGGTGCCCCGAAGTTGGCACAAAAACCGGTGGCAGGCAAGCTATGCGGCGCGAATTCGGCTTGGCCCAACGCGGCTTGGCCGCGATTTAGACCGTTCAGCCACGCCGGGTGTTCGAATGCTGCAACTTATCCCCGCCAACGGCTTGCTGCGTAGGTTTGTTAAGAAATTGCCATTCTTAGAAGCGGTTTGAGTTAAGAAAACGGTCATGCTGAGCTTGTCGAAGCATCTCTACCGCTTCGTTGCACCGGCTCAAGCGAAGCGGTAGAGATGCTTCGACAAGCTCAGCATGACCGTTTCAAAATGATTCTAGCTAACTCAGACAGCTTCTTAGCGTTTACTCAGTCCGGCTATTCCGCGTTTTTTATGGCTGCCTATCGCGTTTTTATGAATAAAATTCTGCCCCTGTCCTCCTTACTACTGCTGGCAGGCCCGCTGGCAGCCCAAACGGCACCCACGCCCGCCGCCCCGGCCACGGCGGGACAATCGCCGTGGCTGGTGTTCGACCAGCCGCTGGACAGCGTGCTGACCGCGCCCGCTGAAGCCCCCAAAACGACGCAGGGTGCTACCTATGTGCCCTACGACCCCGACACGTACCGCCTGATTGACCGCTACGCCATCAAGTTTGGGCCCGATGCCCTGCGTGACCCACACACCAGCGTGCGGCCCTACACCCGCGCCGGCGTGGCCCACCTCGGCGAGCGCATGCTGTCGTCCGACAGTGCCCGGGCCTACACGGGCAGCCTTTCCCGCGCCGACCGTTTCAACGCCCAATACCTGCTGAAGGACAATTGGGCCAATTCGGCTAAGGGCGAACAACTGAACCAAAGCGCCCGGCCCTTTCTGAATTACTTCTACCGCGACCAGACCGACTTATACCACGTCAATATCAAGGACTTTACGCTGCGCGTGAACCCAGTGCTGCTGCTGCAAGCGGGCAAAGACAGCAAAACCAGCGACGGCCTGCGCTACGTGAATACGCGCGGGGTGCAAGTGGAAGGCACTATTGACGAGCGGCTGGGCTTCTACACATTTCTGGCCGACAACCAGCAGGCCGTGCCGCAGTACGTGCAGGACCGGATTCAGCGCGACCAGATAGTGCCGCACGAGGGCTACTGGAAGTATTTCAAGACGGTGGGCGGCAGTCAGTACGACTTCTTCACGGCGCGCGGCGGCATCACCTACGCGGCCGGCAAGCACGTGAACCTGCAGCTGGCGCACGACCGAAACTTTATCGGCAACGGCTACCGCTCGCTCATTCTTTCGGACTACAGCGCGCCGTATTTCTTCCTGAAGGTGAATACCCGCATCTGGAAATTCAACTACCAGAACCTGTTTGCCGAGCTCACGGCCCAAAAGGAAAACGCGGACCAGGTGTACCCCAAAAAGTACATGGCCATGCACCACCTCAGCTTCGATGTGACGCCAAATTTCAACATCGGCGTGTTTGAAAGTGCCATTATAGGCAGTGGCGGCGTGGATTCGGTCATTTCCAACCGAAAAATCACCGTTCAGCAACGACGGCGTTTCGAGCTGCAATACCTGAATCCGGTCATTTTCTACCGGGCAATCGAGCAGAACGTGGGTTCGGCCGATAATGCCCTTCTTGGCCTCGATTTCAAATGGAATATCCTGCACACCGCGCAAGTGTACGGGCAGCTGGTGCTGGATGAGTTCAAAATCAGCGAGGTGCGGGCGGGCAACGGCTGGTGGGCCAACAAACAGGCGTTCCAGCTGGGCGGCAAGTACATCGACGTAGCTGGCCTGCGCAACCTCGACTTGCAGGTTGAATTCAACTATATCCGGCCCTTCACCTATCAGCACGAGGACATTTACACCAACTACCAACACTACCAGCAGCCCCTGGCCCACCCCATGGGAGCCAACGTGGCCGAGATTCTGGGCGTGCTCAGCTACCAACCCCTGCCCCGCCTGATGCTGGTGGGCAAGGCCTTCTACTCGGAGCAGGGCCGCGACGCGACTGCCCAGGACGTAGCGGGCCAGAACAACGGCGGCAACGTACTCAAATCGTACAATACCCGCGTGAGTGAGTACGGCAACCGCGTGGGCCAAGGCAACAAAAGCCGCTTGCTGCACGGCGACTTCACGGCCACTTACCAGCCCCGCCTCAACCTGTTTCTGGACGCCAAACTCATTGCCCGGCAGCAGACCTATTCGCTCACGCCGGCCCTTGATGGCAGCGAACTGTACGCCTCCCTGGCCCTGCGCTGGAACATCGCCCAGCGGCTACACGAGTTTTAAGCCCTACCAACTATGCCTTTATGCGCAGCACGTTACCGGTCTGTACTATGGAGTAGGACTGCAGCGCCGCCGAGGCTGGCCCCATGCTAACGCCGCCATTGAGGTTGAACACCGAACCGTGGGTGGGGCACTGAAACTGGCTGCTGCCGGGCTGAAACTGCACCAGCGTACCTTGGTGGGTGCAGGCGGCCGACAGCGCCACGTAGCCGCCCGCGGTAGTTTTGGCCACTATTACCCGGCCGGAGGCGCCGTACACGTAGCCGAAGGCCGGGTCGTTCAGACGAGCGTTGGCGGGGTCCGTCACGTCCAGCGTGAAATCAATGGGCCCCGGACTCGTGCCCGGGCCGCTGCTGGGGCCCGGCTTGGCATCATCGGACTTGCCCGCGCAGCTGCCTAGGCAACCAGTAAGCAACATGGCGGCACCAAAGCCGAACAGATGGAGAAATTCGTCGCGTTTCATAAGGACAAAACAGTAATGGGTAACAGCGTGTCGGCGCTTGCTGACCCAATCGGCCAAACGCCGCCGGGGGTTGCTTGGCGGAGACTAAAGAACGGGGCGCGTATTTTTGTTATTCGCATGAAAACCTACCTCCGCATTTTGCAGTACGCCCGGCCCTGGGCGCTATTCCTACCTCAATACCTGCTGTACACGGTGCTGACCATCATTTTCAGCATCGCCAACTTCACGCTCATCATTCCGCTGTTGAGCATTTTGTTCGATAAGACGGACAAGGTGCAGGCCCCCGACCATTTATCGGCCTTCAGCCCCACCATAACTTGGATAAGAGACACGTTTTACTACTTCTTTAGCCAAGTGCTGGAGGCGCGGGGCAAACTGGGTGCGCTGGCCTTCGCCTGCGGTGTGGTGGTAGTATCGGTGCTGCTGAGCAACGTGTTTCGCTACCTGAGTCTGCGGCTGCTGGCCAAGGTGCGGGCGCGGGTAATTCGCAACCTGCGGCGCGATTTGTACCACCGCATTATCAGCTTGCAGCTGGGCTTTTTCTCGGGCGAGCGCAAGGGCGATTTGATGTCGCGCTTCACTTCTGACGTGCAGGAAGTGGAGACTTCGGTGGTGAATACGATGACGGCCGTTATCAAGGAGCCGCTCACCATTGTGGCGTATTTCCTGGTGCTGTTTCACATGTCGGTGCCACTCACGCTGTTTACGCTGGTACTGCTGCCGATTTCGGGCGGCATCATTGCCACCATCGCCAAACGACTGCGCACCCAAGCCAAGCAGAGTCAGAAAACGTTGGGCACGATGTTGTCCGTGATTGATGAGACGCTGGGCGGCATCCGGGTTATTAAGGCGTTTAATGCGCAGGAGTACATCAAGGGAAAGTTTGAGGAGCAGAACGACCAGTATGCCCGCACTTCGCGCACCATCGATAACACCCGCGATTTAGCTTCGCCGTTCTCCGAATTCGCAGGCGTGACGGTGGTGGCAGGCCTGCTCTATTTCGGCGGCTCGCTGATTCTGGGCGGGCAGTCGGACTTGAATGGCGAGACGTTTATCGGCTACGTGATTCTGTTTTCGCAGGTGCTCACGCCAGCCAAGGCGCTGTCGAGCTCGTTCGGCAATATCCAGCGCGGGCTGGTGGCCGGCGAGCGGGTCCTGAGCATTATCGATACCGAGCCGGTCATTCGCGACCGGCCCGATGCCACGGTCCTGCCCACGTTTGAGCGCGAAATCGAGTTTCACAACCTGAGCTTCAGCTACGGCGACACGCCCGTGCTCCACGACGTGAACCTGACCATCAAAAAAGGCAGCACCGTGGCGCTGGTGGGCAGCAGCGGCGGCGGCAAAAGTACCTTGGCCGACCTGCTGCCTCGTTTTTACGACCCCAGCGGCGGCCAGATTCTCATCGATGGCCACGACCTGCGCGGCTGCACCCTGCACTCGGTGCGCGACCAAATGGGCATCGTGACCCAGGAAAGCATCTTGTTCAACGACACGATTTTCAACAACATCCGCTTCAATACCGCCGCCTCCGAGGCCGAGGTGATGGAAGCTGCCCGCATTGCCAACGCCCACGAGTTTATCGTGGCTAGCCCCGAAGGCTACCAGACCGTGATTGGCGACCGGGGCTCGCGCCTTTCGGGCGGCCAGCGGCAGCGGTTGAGCATTGCCCGCGCCATTCTGCGCAACCCACCCATTCTCATTCTCGACGAAGCCACTTCGGCCCTCGACACCGAGAGCGAAAAGCTGGTGCAGGAAGCCCTGCAACGACTCATGCAAAACCGGACTTCGCTCGTTATTGCCCATCGCCTGAGCACCGTGCAGCACGCCGATGAAATCGTGGTGTTGCAGCACGGCCGCATCGTGGAGCGCGGCACGCACGACGAGTTAGTGCGCCGCGAAAACGGAGTGTACCAGCGCCTTAGCTCGATGCAAACCAACGCCGCGCTGGTGTAGTTGTCGCGTTGGGCCGTGCCGTCAGCCACTTTTTTTACTATTGCTTTGAATTTATGCTTCGCAAAAACCCCTTTCGCATCTTTCTGTACCTGGTCGGCATTATTGTCGTGGCGAAGCTGTGCTACAACCTGGGCTATCGAATAGCCACCCGAAAGCTGGGAGCCGCTACGGAGGCACCGCGGCCAAAAACCAGGGCCAACCGGGAAGCCTCCGGCCTCCGGGGCCTGACCATCGACCCCGCCGACTCGACCGAAGCGGCCCGAACGGCCACCCCACTCCCCGATAGCTCGTCAAAATAAACCCTACTTTGCGGCTGCTTTCCCAAGTCTGCCGACGTTGGCGGCAGCCGTTATTTTCACTTTACTTCTCCCCATCATGCTCGCCCTCAAACGCTTTGTCACCGTCGTTGTAATGGTTTACCTGTTGCTGGCGCTACTGTTCGTGCTTGCGCCGGCGGTGCGCTCCACAGTCACGGGCATGGGTTCGGGCCTGTCGGTGCTGGAGCAGGAGCGGCAGTTTTTCTACGTCCTGTTCGTAATTGGAGCCGCGATTCTGGCCCTGCACCTGCTCACCGAAAACCTCGACAGCGTGCTGTTGCGCCGCACCGTAACCCAGAACGAGGGCAAAATCAACGAGCTCAAAGCCAAGCTCTACGACACCCAGCAACGTCCCGGTACGCCCGCAATGTCCGGAGCCCGCACCATCGATGGCCGGGTAACGGAGCCCGCTATTCCCAGCACCCGGCCCGTGACGAACATCCCCGCCGATGACCTGCCCCGGCCCACTTTCCCGCAAAGCGACCCCAGCCTGCCCAACACCCCGCCCGCCGAGCGGCCCCCACTGGCGTAGGCACCACCTGTTGTCCTGGTCTGGCGTACGCCAACCAAGATGACAATAGTTTACCACTGCCGAATCTGATGCCGCTTGCCGTGAACGACACCACCCTACTCCCCGACCTAATTCGTGCTGAGCTAACCGAAGCCCGCGCCGTGCTCGACCGGTTTCTGACCGACCCGGCCCACGTAGCCAGCATCGCCGCCGCCGCCGAATTGATTGCTGCCAGCTTGAAAAAAGGCGGCAAGGTCCTTACCTGCGGCAACGGCGGCAGCCTCTGCGACGCCCAACATTTTGCCGAAGAGCTCTCCGGCCGCTACCGCCAGAACCGCCGCGCTTTGGCCGCCATTGCCCTCACCGAAGCCTCGCACATGACCTGCGTGGCCAACGACTTCGGCTTCGAATTCGTGTTCAGTCGCTTCGTAGAAGCCATTGGTCGGCCCGGCGATGTGCTGCTGGCCATCAGCACCAGCGGCAACTCACCCAACATCCTGCGAGCCGCCGAAGCCGCCCGGGAACTGGGCATGCAGGTCGTGTCGCTCACCGGCAAAGACGGCGGGCAATTGGCCGGAGTCAGCGACGTGGAAATCCGGGCTCCGCATTCCGGTTACGCCGACAGGATTCAGGAAATTCACATCAAGGCGATTCACATTATGATTATGCTGATTGAGAAGCTGGTGCTGTGATTTTTAGCCCACTCAGGAACTAGCAGTTACCTTCAACACCCTTTTTCTACTACCTGACCTCCCAATCCGCTGCCATGCTCACCAAAACCTTCGGCTCGGCCGTGCAGGGCGTCAACGCCTACACCATCATCATCGAAGTGGTGGTTTCGGCCGGGACTGGTTTCAACGTGGTGGGCCTGCCGGATAATGCCATTAAGGAAAGCCAGCAGCGGATTGAGGCGGCGCTGAAGTTCCGGGGCTACCGCATGCCGCGCACCAAAGTGGTAGTGAACATGGCCCCGGCCGATATCCGCAAAGAGGGCGCGGCCTACGACTTGCCCATTGCGCTGGGCATTCTGCACGCCTCGCAACAGCTGATGACCGAGCGGCTGTCGGAGTACGTCATAATGGGTGAAATGTCGCTCGATGGCGAGCTGCGGCCGATAAAAGGCGTACTGCCCATTGCCATTCAGGCCCGCAAGGAAGGCTTCAAAGGCATTATTCTGCCCAAGGAAAACGCGGAAGAAGCAGCCATCGTGAACAACCTTGATGTAATTGCCGTGGGCAGCATGCAGGAGGCAATCGACTTTTTTGAAGGCCGGCTGGAAATCACGCCCACGAAAGTGGATACCCGCGACCTGTTTCAGCATTCGGTGAATAAGTACACGGCCGACTTCGCCGACGTGCAGGGCCAGGAAAACATCAAGCGGGCGCTGGAAATAGCGGCCGCCGGTGGCCATAACGTGATTATGATTGGGCCGCCCGGCGCGGGCAAAACCATGCTGGCCAAGCGCCTGCCCAGCATTCTGCCGCCGCTCAGCATGCAGGAAGCGCTGGAAACCACCAAAATTCACTCCGTGGCCGGGAAGCTGGCGGGCGGCGGGTTGCTGAGCAGCCGGCCCTTCCGCGCCCCGCACCACACCATTTCGGATGTAGCGTTGGTGGGTGGCGGCAGCAACCCGCAGCCCGGCGAAATCTCACTGGCCCACAACGGCGTGCTGTTTCTGGATGAATTACCAGAGTTCAAGCGCACGGTGCTGGAGGTGATGCGCCAGCCGCTGGAGGAACGACGCGTGACCATTGCGCGGGCCAAGCTCAGCATCGAGTTTCCGGCCAATTTCATGCTCATCGCCAGCATGAACCCGTGCCCGTGCGGCTACTACAACCACCCCGAAAAGGAGTGCGTGTGCGGCCCCGGCGTGGTGCAGAAGTACCTCAACAAGGTTTCCGGTCCGTTACTCGACCGCATTGATTTGCACGTCGAAGTCACGCCTGTCACCTTCGACCAGATGACGGAAACGCGCAAGGCCGAAACCAGCGCCGAGATTCAGCCCCGCGTAGATAAGGCCCGTCAGGTACAGGAAGCACGATTTAAGGACTACGCCGATATCCATTCCAACGCCATGATGCCGCCGCAGATGGTGAAGGACCTCTGCCAAATCAGCGAAGCCGGCCGGACGCTGCTGAAAACCGCCATGGAGCGACTGGGACTCAGCGCCCGCGCCTACGACCGGATTCTGAAAGTGGCCCGCACCATTGCCGACTTGGCCGGCAGTGAAGAAATTGAGATTCAACACTTGGCCGAAGCCATTCAGTACCGCAGCCTCGATAGGGAGGGCTGGGCCGGATAAATTTCCGTACTTTGTGATGTGGCACAACTACCGCTTTCGCTCGATTATATCCGGCAGGTACTGGCCGAATACTTCGCTGATAAGCCGGTACGACGCGTGAAGGTGTTCGGCTCCTACGCGCGGGGCGAGGCCACGGCAGAGTCGGACCTGGATTTGCTGCTGGAAATGGAACAGCGGGTAGGCTGGGATTTTTTCGACTATTCGCGAGACCTGGGACAAAGGTTAGGCATCAAAGTCGATGTTGGCACCGTCGTTTCCGACTACATGATGCGGTACATTAAAAAGGATTTGACCACGCTCTATGAAACCGAACAAAGGAAGGCCGCATGACCCGGAGCGGGTATTGCACATGCTGCAAGCGGCACGCCATATTGGGCAGTTTCTACAAGGAAAAACCTTTAATGACCTTATTTCCGACTTACTGCTGCAATCGGGCGTAGAGCAGCAGTTTGGTCCTGATGCCAATGTATAACACTCTCGTCAAACCCCTCCTGTTCAACCTCGACGCTGAACGCGCCCACCACCTGGTTTTTGATAATCTGCGCCGGGCGGCGCGGGTGCCCGGCACCCGGGCGCTGCTGCGGGCGCTCTACGATTACCAACATCCTGGCCTGGAGCACGAGGTTTTTGGGTTGAAATTCCCGAATCCGGTGGGCCTGGCGGCGGGGTTCGATAAGAACGCGGCCCTCACCGATGAGCTGGCCACGCTGGGCTTTGGCTTCGTGGAGATTGGGACGGTGACGCCCCGGCCGCAACCCGGCAACCCCACCCCGCGCTTGTTCCGGCTGCCGCAGGACGAGGCACTGGTCAACCGCATGGGCTTCAACAACGACGGGGCGGCCGTAGTGGCAGCGCGCCTGGCCCGGCGGCGCAACCGGCAACTCATCATTGGCGGCAATATTGGCAAGAACAAGGACACACCCAACGAGCGCGCCGCCGATGATTACGTGGCCTGCTTTGACGCCCTGGCCGAGGTAGTCGATTACTTCGTGGTGAACGTGAGCTCGCCCAACACGCCCAACCTGCGTCAGCTTCAGGAGAAAGAGCCGCTCATCAAGCTACTCCAGCAGGTACAAGAGCGCAACCTCAGCCGCGCCACGCCACGCCCGCTACTGCTGAAAATCGCCCCCGACCTCACCGATTCGCAGCTCGACGACATCCTGGAAATAGCCCGGGAAACGAAACTAAGTGGCCTTGTGGCTACCAATACTACCATCAGCCGGGCCGGCCTGAGCACCGACACCAGCTACGTGGCTAGCCTGGGCGCGGGCGGCCTCAGCGGACGGCCGTTGCGGGCGCGAGCCACCGAGGTTATCCGCTATCTGCACCAGAAATCCGACGGTGCGTTGCCCATCATCGGCTCAGGCGGCATCCACTCGGCGGCTGATGCGCAGGAAAAGCTGGCCGCCGGAGCCTCGCTCATCCAGCTCTACACCGGCTTTATTTACGAAGGGCCGAGCCTTGTGAAGAGAATCAACCAGCAGCTGGTGGCAAGCCGCTAAGAAGCTGTTTGAGTTTGCTAAAATCATTCTAAGTAGTCACGCAAAAGTAACGGTGTACTTTTGGCCGACCTCCATTAAGACGTGTTCGATGCG
>NZ_BMGY01000054.1 GCF_014640435.1 Hymenobacter frigidus
TGAGGTGTCTTTCATGACGAAGGAAAGATACCACCCTGTTCTGTCCAGATTTACTAGACCACCTCATACCACACCACCGGCCCGTTGGGTTGACCGTTTTGGACGGCCACCGTTTGGCGCAACTCTCCGGAGGCGTAATACGATTTGACTATCTGCGCAGGCGGGTCAGCAAGCGCACTTTGGCAGGCCACACACAGGCCGAAGGCGGCGCCCTCAAGGCCCAGCTGCTTCCAAGTCTTCAATGTAGTAAGGCAGATAATTACAACGGTAAAGGTATCAGGATACAGCGTTTAAGAAAACGGCCCGAAGGCGAACGAGCACTATTTAGGCAAATGGGCTTACTTTTCCTGCCTGGTCGCTGGTCGGCTCCATCTCGTGGCGCAGCCACCCGGCGTGTCCGTTGTCTGCCGGCTCTGGGTACGAACCTTACGAAACAAGATGTCGCTGCGGCAGACTTTACGCAAGAATCATGGAAAGAAGAACCTTCCTTAAAAACGCCTCCCTAACCGCTTTGGGCGTAAGTGCCTTTGGCCTGCTGGACGCCTACAGTAAACCGGCTGCTTTGGGCAACAAGTTTCGGGTAAACGAGCAGCGCATCATCGACCGCATTACCCAGTTAGCCAAATTTGGGCGCGACGAGCAGGGGCATGGCTACCGGGTGGCGTATACCAAAGGGGATATTGACGGCCGGGCTTGGTTTGTCGAACAGATGAAACGGGCGGGGCTTGACCCAACCATTGATGCCGCCGGCAACATCATCGGCAAACGAAAAGGGAAGAACCCGTCCCTCAAACCCATTGCCTTTGGGTCGCATATTGACATGGTGCCGGACGGCGGAAACTACGATGGCCCGTTGGGGGCAATCAGTGCCCTGGAAGTCATTGACGTGCTCAACGAACAGCGGATGCGAACGGAGCATCCGCTGGAGGTTATCATTTTTGCCAATGAAGAAGGTGGCACGATTGGCAGTATGGCCATGGCGGGCGGCTTAACCAAAGCGGGGTTGCAACAGAAAAGCCAAAGTGGGCTAACCATGGCGGAAGGAATTAAGGCGATTGGCGGCAATCCCGACAACATTCAATCCTGTATCCGAAAAAAAGGGGACCTCCACGCCTGGGTGGAATTGCACATCGAACAAGGGGGCATTTTGGCGCGGGAAAACGTCCAGATCGGGGTCGTAGAAGGCATTGTGGGCATTGAGCACTGGGAAGTAACCGTCGAAGGTTTTGCCAACCATGCGGGCACCACCCCCATGGCCATGCGGCAAGATGCCCTGCTGGCCTCCGCCCGCTTGATCATCGCCGTCCAGGAAGTCATCACGTCGGTCAAAGGCAATCAGGTGGGCACGATTGGTAAAATGGCCATCACCCCCAATGCCTACAACGTAATCCCAGGTAAAGTGGTAATGGGTTTGGAGATACGCGATTTATCCGCCGATAAAATCGAGCGGCTCTTTGGGGAGATAGAAAAACGGGCCGCCGCCATCGCCACCGAGAGCCAGACAACCATCCGGTTTGAGAAACAAGCAAACGCCTCCAAACCCGCCCTCACGAACAAGGCGTTGCAGCAAACCATCACGGCCGCGGCCAGGACCCTGGGGTTGAGCACCAAATTGATGCAGAGCGGGGCGGGGCATGATTCCCAGGAAATCGCCGCCATTGCCCCGGTGGCCATGATTTTCGTTCCCAGTGTGGGGGGCATCAGTCATTCGTACCAGGAATCGACCAAACCCGGGGACATGAGCAATGGGGCGAATGTGCTCTTACAAACGATACTGGCCATTGACCAGGATAAGGCATAAGCAATGCCCTTAAAAAAACCGTCCCGAAAGATTTGTAAGCGTACGTGCCCGTTTTTCAGTTGCTCCTTCCCGCAGGCCATAAACAGGACGGCACTGTCAGCGTGGCGGAATCGCGCGCAGGCGGCGCTTGCGCAGATGCAGCAACCAGCTAAACTAGTGGTTTGACAACTTAATTTAGGGGGCGATAGTTCTGCTAAGACACGTTTCATTTCTCGCTCATGGCCCGCCCCACACAACCCGTTCATCTGCCGCTTGCGGACCAATCTGCCCTGCGGGCCATTGTCAAAAAGGGTACCCACAAGAGCCGCACCATCACGCGGGCCAACGCCCTGTTGCGGATGGGTGCCGGCGGCAGCGCGTCGGCCGTCCAAGTCCAGGCAGGCATTTCCTCCACCCAGTACCACCGCCTCAAGCGCCGTTACCTGGACGGCGGCCTGGCCAATGCGTTGGAAGAGCGCCCGCGCAGCGGGCAACCGCCAAAGGTGACGGCGGCCGTGGAGGCCCGTATAACGAGCCTGGCGTGCAGTGAGTGGCCCGCTGGTGCCTCCCGCTGGACGTTGTCTTTGCTCAACGAAAACTTGGTTTCGCTGGGCTATATCGACACGATTTCGAACGAGGCGATTCGACAAGTGTTAAAAAAAGCAAACTCAAACCCTGGTTGAGCGAAATGTGGTGCATCGGCACCATCACGGGCGACTACTTGGCCAACCTGGAAGAGGTGTTGGACGTGTACAGCCAACCCGCCGAAGCGGGCGTGGTGCGCCTCTGCTTTGATGAACGGCCCTGCCAACTGCTCGACCACGTGCTGACCCCGATTCCGCCCAAGCCCAACGCCACGCGCAAAGAACACCAGGAGTACGTGCGCAAAGGCGTGTGTAACGTGCTGCTGGCCTACAACCTGGACACGGGCCAGCGCCACTTGCAAGTCACAACGACCAAAAAAAAGGGCGACTACGCCCATTTTATGGACTGGCTCGTGCAAACGCACTACCCGGAAACGCCGAAAATTAAGCTCGTGCAAGACAACTACAGCACCCACAGCTACGGCGCCTTCTATGAAAACCTGCCCGTCGAAACGGCCCGCCATCTGCGGCTCACACTCGAATTCCACTACACCCCCAAACACGGCTCCTGGCTCAATATGGCCGAAATTGAGTTCGCCGCGCTTTCCCGCCAGTGCCTGGACCAGCGCATCGGCACCCAGGAACGACTCGAAGCGGAGGCCGTGGCCTGGGAAGCCAAACGAAACGCAGCGGCCGTCAAGGTCAACTGGTCCTTCACCACCGAAAAGGCCCGTGATAAATTGAAAAACAGGTACGCCGAAGTGACCAAAGTAACTGACGAAATTAAACTGTCAGACCACTAGTGCGTAACTAGAAAGAATTCTGTCTCTTCTGTGTTGCGTATGCCCTTATCCCATTCGTCCTGATTGAATGTGGAATGGGCCGTCCACGAATAGCTTATCCACGAACGGTCTTCACTCAACGGTAACCAGCCGATGGCTGGCCAAACCGGAGTGAAAACGAGAGCGGCATTCAGCAGAATGGAGCACTGTGAAAAACCAGTCAAGTCCTTTCGCCGGAGGGGCTGGGTGGTCAAAATGTCATAAAACGCATAGCCTGTAAGGCCCCGCAATTTGCGGCCGTAGGTGTAGTGGCAAGGTGTCAAGGCAATTTCTAAGAAAGAGCCTTCTTTCTTAGTTCTAAAGCTTTTTTGGGTTGTATTCTTCCTTGCATTCGTCTTGCTTGTCGTCGCATCCGCACTATCTTCCTCAAGCGAAGAAAAGGTTTTCACTACGTCCATGATAACCCCACATCGCTCGGTGCCGGACATAGCATCAAACCCGGGAGTGCTCAGTATCTGCGCGGTTTCTTCCGGCGTAGTTCTAAATAATTTGCGCCCCACATGCATAAGAAACACCCCGTCCTCCACAACGGTCCGGCAAGTGATGGAAGCTTGAGGGTGGCGTTGAAGCTGTAACAAGAAACATTTCATGTTCACAGTGTACAAAATATTCCTGCTATAAGTAGACGGGCATTGCGCGGCAGGCACAGTACCTTTAGCGCGGTTTGCTTAGCCTACAGTACATGAAACACCCTTACTTCTGGTTACTCCTCCCCCTGCTAAGCTGGGGAAGTCCGGCGCGGGCGCAGCTGAGCAAGTTTCACGGCGGCCTCGGCGCAGGGCTGGTTCAGCTGCATGCGGTGACCCAGTCAGCCAATCCCAACAACGCCGGCCTGGTTACGACGGATGCTAATTTGGCGCTGCTGAGCCTCAACCTGGGCTTTGACGCGCCGCTGTATCAGTTTGGGGACGGAGAGCAGTCGCTGGGCATTTCGCTCAACGTGGCGGGTGGGCTGATGGGCACGACGCGCACCGACGTGGATGGCTTGAATGCCCAATTTATAGTGGACCTACCGCAGTACGCAACCTACCGCTACGGAGCTAAAGCCACCAAGAACAGCCAGAAGGACTTCGGGGTGGGCGTGGGGCTGGGCTACCGGTTCTGCAAATTCATCCTCCCCTTCAACTCGCCCAGCGCCATGCTGGAAGGGGTGTACGCCACGACCCGTACCGACTATTTTCTTCGCTTCAGCGCGGACCTGCGCCCCACCAACTTTTACAGCCCCGACCCCGGCGGCGGTCCCACCGAAGAGATACGCATCCGCGAGTTCCAGGTGCTGCTCGGCTACTCCTTCTGACTTTATGCCTGGGAAACGAGTAACTCTTGTTCCTTTTCAGTCCCAACTGGCGCAGAGCCATCCTTCGCACACCAGCACAGAACCGCGCCGGTTCAGGCGGTAGTTTCCAGTGAATTGCCCAATACTTGGTGCGATTCTTTCCCTCCCTTCCATCGTTACGTTCCGATTTAATGCCTCCCTCCAGCTTCCGCCTGCCCAATTTTCAGTATCATCTCTTGGCGGCGGTGCTGGCCTTTAGCACGGGCATCTTACCCGCCACTGCCCAAACCAAGCTGGTGGCTACCATTACGCTGCATAAAAAGGAAATTCCCGGTGCAGTGGTCCAGCGGCAAGACGGCAGCGTTGCCCTATTCCTGTCCCAGCCCGGAGAAAGCGCCGTCCGGGTGCTGCTGCTGCAACCCGACGGCAAAGTGAAATGGGAGAAGTCCATTGTCAAGATGCAGGGCCTGCGGGTACCCATCGACCCCCAGCAGCCCACGGGGCCGCTCAGCCAGACGTGGATAGAAAAGCTGTACCCCACGCTGGAGCCGCTGGAAGTGTTTGCCCAAGGCAACACCCTTTACGCGGCGGAAGTGGTGGACCGGGACCTAGAGCGCCTGGAAAAACAAGGGGACGCCCGTCACCACGACATCGTGCTGCAGCGCGTGGATTCGGCCGGCGCCCTGAAGCGGTTCGTGCTGCCCTACGCCGACATTTCGAAGCACATCAGCGTGAGCAGCATGGGCAGCTACGTAGAGGGCGGCGTGTTTTACCAAATAAGCCGGGAGGTTAGTTCCCGCCAGGGCACGGACGAGTACTATTTGAATTCCTTTGACCTGGACAGCCAGGCCCGCCAGCACGTGCCGCTCCAGCTGGCCAAACTCAACAACAGCCGATGGGCGCCGAATTTCAAGGAATCCTGGAAGCTGCTGGGCCATTGCAAAGGCATTACCTACTTGTGCCGGCGCTACAAGTCCAGTACCGGCTCCACGCCCGAGCCCCTCGTGCAGCAGCAGTACGAGCTGCTCGGCTTCGATAATCAGGGAAAGCAGGTCGCCGCTATGCAGCCAGGTCTGGGGCTGGGTGATTACCGCATCGTGGGCAAGTCCCTGCGCGAGGCGGCCTTTTACCTCGACCCCGCCACCGAAACCCTGCTGGTGAGCGGGGCGTATCAGCAAACCAGCAAAAACCGGTTGTTGCAGGAGCCCGTTACGGCCGGTTTTTTTCTGGACCGGTACGCCCTCACCGGCCAGCAGCTCTCGCACCAGCAGGTGGCCTACGCCGACGCGCTGCCTGCTCAGCAGAAGGCACTGGTCCAACAACTGGCGGAGAGCGACGGCGTGATGGTTTTTTCCGACCCGGCAACCCAAAAGCTGGTGGTGGATGTCGCCCTCAAAGGCAGGTACGCGGCCCTGTACTTTGATGAAAAGCTGCAATTCGCGAAATCAGTGGTTACGAGTGAAAAGGAGCGCCGCAAAAGCCTGATGGCAACCGAGTACGTGTATCACCTGTCTCCGACCGTCAAGAACTATTCGTACAACTCCAACTATATCACCACTCCGGTCATGGGCGAGATTTTGCCGATTTATTATTTTCAAACCAGCGCCCCCCTTCACCAGCAGACCTACGCGCTGGTACTCAAAGCCAAAGACAACCAGCCGTACCGGCGCTACATCGGCACGGCGGCGGGCGGCACGGGACGCATGGTGTTGGAAATCAGTGAGCCGCAAGGCGGAACCGTGAAAATCCATACCATTCAGTAAGCCCTTGCCTGGCGTAGAAGCGCCCAGGAAAAGGGGCTCGCCTAATGTCTGGCTTCCACTCCCGCCCCCTACCAAGCTAAGCCATACGTCACCGGGACCAGCAGGTCGAGCAGGCGATACCCCAGGCCTCCACAATCCGTGCGAACCGCCTTATCTGAACCAGAGAAATCACCGTTTCGCTGAACTCCTGCACCGGCAAACGAACCCCTTTTATTCAATTAGGACTTACGCAAAAGGCGTAACTTGAAAGGAAAAGCTATGAAAGTGACCGCGCAACTTTACGGGCAGTTTCTGGTGAGCAGCCAGGTGAACTATACGGGCACGTACCTGGCCGACCACCTGGATGGGCTCACGCACGACAACGTGCGCTATTTTCTCAAGACCAGTCATTTCACGCCCCGCCAGCTCTGGCAGCAGGTGTGGCCGCAGGTCGTGCTCAGCGCCCGGGGCTACGTCTTGTTCGACGACACGGTGCTCGACAAGCACTACAGCCGGCGCATCGAACTGGGTTTGTCGCCAATACAGCGGCAACGCCCACGGCGTGATTGCCGGCATCGGCCTGGTGACGTGCGTGTACGTCAACCCCGAAACCGACCAGTTCTGGCTGATTGATTACCGCCTCTTCGCCCCCGACGTGGACGGCAAGACCAAGCTCGACCATGTAACCGACATGTTGGACCAACTGGCCCCGCGCGGCATCCTTTACCGGACCGTGCTGATGGACAGCTGGTACGCCACAACGGCCCTGTTCAAATGGCTGCTGGCGGCGGGCAAGACGTTTTATTGCCCCCTGAAAAGCAACCGCCTCGTCGACGACTCCGGCGACCAGCAGCCCTACCAGCCGGTGGGCTGCCTGTGCTGGTCGGCCGAGGAGGTAGCGCAAGGTAAGATACTGAAAGTAAAGGGGATGTCAAGGGATTGCAAATTGAAACTCTTCCGCGTACTGGTGTCCACCCACCGGACGGACTACCTCGTGACCAACGAGGCCGAGCCCCGCGACACGGCCGCTGCCGAACAAGAAAGCAACGTCCGCTGGACGATTGAGCCGTTGCACCGCGAACCTAAGCAGCTCACCGGCGTGCAGGCCTGCCAGTGCCGGCTGGCCCGCAGCCAGCGCAACCACATCGCCCTGGCCGTGCGGGCCTGGACCCGCCTCAAACAAGCCGCCTACCAGACCCAACGGACGGTTTATCAGCTCAAACAAGGCTTTTTGGATGCGTACATGAGACATGAATTAATCAAATCAGCCCTGGCTTTTGCGTAAGTCCTATAGCTGTAGCCGGACGGGATAACCCGCTGACTAACCGCTGGGAACTGCTGCCCGAAGCCACCGACCTCAAAAACGGCGGCGACCGCGAAAGCCACCCCGCCATCATCCCGGGACTTTTTTCGGCCTAGCAAAAAGGCCAGGTACAGCCCCCCGCGCAGACCGGCACCTACCGGTTTTTTATCTTTGCCTCTGATGGCCATGGCAACGTGGCCACCGGTAACATTTCGTTTTATGTGGGGGGGTACAACGAGGCGAAATCTGACCTGTAAAAGCCAAGCGTTGGAGACAATTCTTCTTGGTTATTCCGCTTGGCATCATCACTTTTCAGGCACTATCTTGCATAATACTGGCTAACAGTGCGTAGTTTTACTGAGACCGGTTGGCAGCGCTTTCCATAGTGGTGACTGGTTCTCAGGCCTCGTTTCCTGAGTACGGCGAGTCGTGCTTTTCTTTTAAGGTACCCGCTTGTCTGTCAACTTACTTACCTGCCTCGCTATGCCTGCAGAGCTATCGCACACTGCCCTTCTCAATACTGATACTTCCCGCCTGCTTAGCGCTGAGCCCGGCCCACCGGCCCGCGCCGGCAGCCGGTACTCCATCCGGCGTGGGATACCGACGAGCAGCTGGTTCCTGCTGGTGCTCCTACTCCTGCTGAGTGGTGGGGCCACGACTGCCTACGCGCAAACGGCACCCCCTCCGGAGTGCAGCCAGGATGAGAAGTTTGCCAATACTTGGTATTTCGGTTACAAGGCGGGGCTCGACTTTAATGCCGCTACTGATTCCATCCCGCCTAATGCGCTGACTGATGGCCAAATGACGGCCCCCGCCGGTGCGGGCGTGATGTCGGACGGCAACGGCAAGATTCTCTTCTACAGTAACGGCGACACCATCTGGAATGGTAACCATACCATCATGACCAATGGCACGGGCATGGGCGGCAACCGGCTGGTCACCGATGGACCCCTACCCATCAGAATGCCCGGCAGCCCGCCCCCCACGATGCCGGGTGCGGAAACCCGCTACCTCATCTTCACGCAGG
Organism: Hymenobacter frigidus; assembly: GCF_014640435.1. Taxonomy (GTDB): domain Bacteria; phylum Bacteroidota; class Bacteroidia; order Cytophagales; family Hymenobacteraceae; genus Hymenobacter; species Hymenobacter frigidus. Next base: position 8,555 of record NZ_BMGY01000054.1, read on the forward strand.
ATGCCAGGGGCGGCCCAAAAGGCCTGAGCTATTCGGAAATTATCATTCCAGCGGGCGGCGGACCTGGCACGGTGGTAGCCGCCACTAAGAACACGCCGCTCACCCAAGGCACCACCGAGAAAATGACGGGCGTATTTCACAAGAACGGCTGCGACATCTGGATTATCGTGCACGGCTGGGGCAATGCGAAATCCGGCACCGCCAACCGCGGCGACGCCTTTCTAGCCTATCGCGTGCGCACGACTGGCGTAGACCCAACGCCAATCATCTCAACGGTGGGCTCGCTGCATGCGTCGAGCGTGGCCCCGATGGGCTACCGCGGGCAAATGAAGGTGACTCCCGACGGCCAGCAGTTGGCGGTGGCCCGCTTCAGCGAGGTCGTGGGCGACAGCAGCAGCAGCGTAGAACTGTTTAATTTCGATGCCGGGACGGGTAGGGTCAGCAACCCGAAAATCATTGACAGCAAGGAAGGGGGCTACTACGGCGTCGAATTTTCGCCGGGCCGTAGTCGGCTCTACGCTACCGTGCTAAACCCGCTCAATCCTCAGTTGCTGCAGTTTAATATCAGCGGCACCGGCACGGCCGGCAAGCAGGTCATTCCGCTCAGGCAAAGGACGCCGGTGAACCTGGGCTCGATGCAAGCCGCGCCCGACGGCAAAATTTACGTGGCCCGCGAAAATCAGCCCGCGTTGGGCTTCATCGCCTATCCCGACTCGCTGGGAGCCAGGGCCCGCTACGCCGACGACAGCCTGAAACTAGGCGGCCGCCGCAGCGGCCTGGGCCTGGTCAATTTCAACCAAAGCTCTTTGTTGCGGGTGGGCTTCGGGGCCCAGTCCACGGCCTGCCTGGAATTTACTTTTCAGGCCCCACCCATCGATTTCGACTCGAAAACCTACGCGTGGAATTTCGGCGACGGCACCCAATCCACGGTGGAGAACCCCACGCACACCTATCCCGCCCCTGGCAACTACGTAGTGACGTTGCGCATTACGACTGCCTGCTTTTGCCGCCAATCGCAGGGCCTGATTCGGGTGCCCGGCCCACCCACGCCGGGCAGCATCGGGGCCAGTCAACCGTTGTGCGCGGGCGCCGCGCCGGCGCCGCTCACCAGCACGGCCGCAGCCGGCGCGGGCACCGGGCAGTTTACCTACCAGTGGCAATCGTCGCCGGACAATTCCACCTGGGCCGATATCGGCGGTGCCAACGGCCCGAGTTTCGCGCCGGGCGCCCTGACCGTCACCACCTACTTCCGCCGGTTGGTGAGCTCGGGCTTTTGCGCACCGCGCACGCCCTCCGCCTCCGTGACCATTACCGTGCTGCCGGTGCTGGTAGCCGGCGGCATCGTCGCTGACCAAACCGTTTGCGCCGGTACTGCGCCTGCACCGCTCACGAGTACTGCCCCGGCTACGGGCGGCAGCGGCACGTTTACCTACCAGTGGCAATCGTCGCCGGACAATTCCACCTGGACCGATATCGGCGGTGCCAACGGCCCGGGTTTCGCGCCGGGCGCCCTGACCGTCACCACCTACTTCCGCCGGTTGGTGAGCTCGGGCTTCTGCGCACCGCGCACGCCCTCCACTTCCGTGACCATTACCGTGCTGCCAGTGGTGGTAGCCGGCGGCATCGCCGCTGACCGAACCGTTTGCGCCGGTACTGCGCCTGTACAGCTCACGAGTACTACCCCGGATACGGGCGGCACCGGGCAGTTTACCTACCAGTGGCAATCATCGCCGGATAATTCCACCTGGACCGATATTGGCGGGGCCACCAATCCGACGTACGCGCCGGGTGCCCTGACCGTCACCACCTACTTCCGCCGGTTGGTGAGCTCGGGGACCGGTATCTGCTCAACGGCGGTTTCCAATGTTGTTGCGGTACGGGTGCAGCCCCTCGTGACGCCCACCGTGACCTTGGCGGCCCCGCCCGTACAGTGCCCCGATACTCCCCTGACTTTCACGACCGTATTTTCCAACGCAGGTCCCGCGCCGACGTTCCGCTGGTTCGTCAACAACGTGGCCGTGGCCAGCGGGCCCACGTTCACAAGCAGCACGTTGGTCACCGGCGACCAGGTCCGGGTTGAGGTGACGCCCACGGCAGGACTGTGCAGCACGGGGGTGGCCACGGCTACTGTTATCGTGACGCGCACCTCGACACCGCTGCCCGCGCTTACCATTGACGTGCAGCCGGGCGGTCCCGTTTGCCCGGGCGCGCCGCTTACGTTCAGCATTGCCAGTGTGAGCAACGCCGGCCCGGCCCTTACCTATCAGTGGCTGGTGGACGGCAACGCCATGACGGGTGCTACGACCCCGGTTTATACCAGCACAACCCTGCGCCAGGGCCAGATTGTGACGCTGCGCCTGCGCACGACCAACGGGTGCGGACAGCCGGTTACGGTCGTCTCCAATGGCGTGGCGGCGCGCATCAGTCCGCCGGTTGATGTGGATGCCGGCCCCGACAAGGAGATACTGGCCGGCACATCCGTGACGCTGGAAGGCCGCGCCGATGGCACCTACCCGGTGACGTGGACGCCGGCCACGGGGCTGACTTTTTTTGGTAACGACCAGCTGCGGCCTTCGGCTTCGCCAACGGTGACCACGACCTACACGCTTTCGGCCGGTGCCGGCGGCTGTGCCGACTCCGACGAAGTGACCGTCACCGTGCGTCCGCCCATCCGCATTCCCAACGCCTTCACACCTAACGGCGACGGGCGCGATGATACCTGGCAGATTGAGTTCATCGAGCAGTTTCCCGACAATACAGTGACCGTGTTCAACCGTTGGGGCAACCGAATTTTCTCGGCCGATAATTACAGCCGAGCCAATGAGTGGCGCGGTGATATCAACGGCCAGCCCGCACCGGTGGGTACCTACTACTACGTCGTCATCACGAAGGGTCCCTTGGGCAAGTCCTACAGCGGGTCGATTACGGTTTTGTATTGATAAAGCTCCGGGGGCCGCTTGCCGAAGCTGCACCACCTGCTTCCCAGATAGTCAATAAGCTTACTGCTGCCATGAAAAGAGCCCTACCGCTACTGCTGCTATTACTGCTGTTGCTGGCCAGCACCCGCGCCCAGGCCCAGCAGCAGGCGCAATACAGCCAGTACATGAACAATAACTACATCCTGAACCCGGGTGCCACCGGCGTGGAGGATTACATTGACGTCAAATTTAGCTACCGCACCCAGTGGACGGGGTTGGAAGGGGCACCTAAAACTTACTACGCCAGCATCAGTTCGTCGTTGGGCAAGTGGCGCAGCACCCCCGAGCGCACCATTAACGACCGCCGCCGGCCGTTTCACGCCGTGGGTGGGCTCGTGTACAACGATGTGACCGGGCCCACGAGCCGTACCGGGGCCTACGTTTCCTACGCCTATAACATGGTGCTAACCCCCGACCTCCGGCTGGCGCTGGGCATGTCGGCGGGTATGCAGCAGTTTGCCGTCGATGGGCAGCAACTGCGCTTTTTCGACCCCACTACCGTAGCGGCCAGTGCCGCGTCGCGGGTGTTAGACGGAACGGTGGGCGTGTGGATGTACAGCTCCAAGTTCTACGTGGGCCTATCGGGCGCGCAGCTGCTGGGCAACAAACTCAACTTCTCTTACGGGCCAAACTCGCTGGACGCCGGCACGGGAAACACCCTGAAACGGCACTACTTCCTCACGGCTGGGGTGCGCCTGCCGCTCAGTGATGACTGGTCACTGGTGCCGTCAGTGCTGGTTAAAACCGTGAACCCGGCCCCGCTCTCGGTCGACCTTAATGCCAAGCTTAAATACCAGGACCTGCTGTGGGTGGGCGCATCCTGGCGCGCCTTCGATTCGGTCGTTGCAATGGCGGGCATCAGCTACGAGCAATTCACTTTGGGCTATTCCTACGATGCCGGTTTCTCCAAACTGGCCGGCTACAACGGTGGCAGCCACGAGATACTCTTGGGGTTGCGGATTAAGAAAAAAGCCCAAGTGGTGTGTACCAACCGGTTCTGGTAGAGTCGTGCCTTGTGGGGCTTTGAGGTGGTACAGAAATTCTGTCATTAAAAAGCAGCGGCTCCATCCATTTCAAGCAATCCCCAACGAAGTTGCCCAAAGCCCACGGGTGCCCCGAAAAAGCAAAAACCCCATTCACAAATTGTGAATGGGGTTTTTTGTAGTCGTGTAAGGCATCGAATCGCACACGCCGTATTTTCCAAACGCCCATAAAATCCGTTAGCCACGACTTCGTGCTTTTTCCTTCACAGTGGAAAACAGGTTAATATTTTCCTTTCATCCGAGAAGCACTATGTTTTCCCGCAAAAGCGCCCTTTTGGCAGATAGGGATTCTTCTTGCAAAAGGACGGATTTACACGTTAAGCACTTAACGATTTAATTAGCTGCCCTATAGCAGTGAATCAAAGCTTGCCTATCAGAAAGGAAATCCTTCCTGACAAACTCAACATACCCTCCGTATTGCCTGGAATCGTACTTTTTATAGTGATTTTGAAACTACCCTGTTTGGTAAATGGCTGCTGGATGCCTTAACGTGCAAACATATTATATATACCTCACTTTGAACAAATTATCACTTGGGCGCGGCTCAACAAGTCAGGTTCAATAACCCAAGGGACTGTTTGTTTTTGGACTGCCTTTCTGAATCTCGTTTTCCGATTTTATTAGCTTGGCATGCAATGAAATACTCATAATTAGTGAGTTATGACTGTATGAGTTTGACTCAAAACAGCTTTATAGTAATTTTATCCCCTTGCTGCTACAAGAAGACCGACCTGAACGAACGCCAACGCCCGCCAGCGCTCGCTGGGGAAAGCCGCCTTCACGCCGGTCGTAGCGCCCCGGATGGAGGGCTGGCCGCGACCCCGCCCATCGGCTCCGGCCCGTGAGCCGCCGGAACACCCAACGTGGGCCGGTGCCGACCGGGCAGAAGGGTTTGCTGGGGGAGGAAACGGCGCGCCAAATGGCCGCGGGAGGCGGCGTGTGCATCGGGGCACGCCACCGGGAAAAACCGGATAAAAAGCGGACAGAATTGAAGCAATCGGAGAATATTTCCCGCCCTTGCCCCACCAGACCCGGGATAGGACTTATGGGGACGGCGGCGCTGGCTATATTCGTCGGGTTAAGGAGCCTTTTCTCCGCCGATTATCGTCGAACTGCCATTTTTTGTTTCGAGTCGGCCCGTGTCCTGCCGTTGCCCCGGTTGCACTAAAGCCTTATTCCACTCCACCGGTCCCGCCCCATGAATGAATGCTACTCTTTTCGCCGGCTGCTTCCTTTCATCGGCCTGGCCTCGCTGCTTACCTTGGGCGCCGCGCAGGCCCAGGTGCTCCGCCCCCCCGCGCCCGATACCCTGCCCATCATGCAGCAAGTCGCGCTCGACAGCGTGACGGTCGCTCCCGTGGCCGTGGACACCAAAGAATGGCTGTTGCTCAACAAGGATATCCAGACCGAGCTGGACGGGGCGGTTCACAACCTCTATAATTTCAAGTTCGACAAGGCCGAGAAGCAGTTTCGCTCGCTGCGCCGCCGCTACCCCCAGCACCCGATGGCCTACTTTCTGCTGGGGCTGAGCACGTGGTGGAAAATCATGCCCTCCAACACGCACAACGAGCAGTACGACAAGACGTTTTACGCCTACCTGGACACGGCCATCGTCAAGGCCCAGCGCCTCTACGACGCCGACCACCAGAACTACGAGGCCAGCTTCTTTCTCTCGGCCGCCTACGGCTTCGACGCCCGCCTGCACGCCGAGCGCCGCGACTGGCGCAAGGCCACGGTGAGCAGCAAACGCTCGCTGACCTACCTGCAAAAGAGCCGCGAGGCCAACGGGCTGAGCCCCGAGTTCGCCTTCGGGGAGGGCCTGTTTAACTACTACGCCGTCTGGATTGCCGAGGAGTACCCCTTCCTGCGCCCCGTCCTGCTATTCTTTCCCAAGGGCGACAAGCAAAAGGGCCTGGCCCAACTCCAGACCGTGGCCCGCCAGGGCTTCTACACCGGCACCGAGGCCCGCTTCTTCCAGATGCGGATTATGGCCAGCGAGCGGGAAGACAAAACTGAGGAAGCCATCCAGACCTCCCGGGGCCTGGTGCGGGAGTTTCCCGACAACGCCTGCTTTGCCCGCTCCTACGCCAGCCACGCCTTTACCGAGGGCGACATGGCCGAGTGCGAGCAGACCAGCCGCGACATTCTCACCAAGCTCAACAAGGGCCTGCCCGGCTACGAGGGCTTTAGCGGCCGCGTGGCCGCCCACTACCTGGGCTACGTGATGCAGAACCGCTACCGCGACTACGCCAAGGCCCGGGACTACTACCAGCGCTGCCTGGTGTTCTCCGAGTCGGTCAACCAGACCAAGGGCGGCTACTACCTGTTCTCGCTCTCCAACCTGGGCCGCATTGCCGCGGCCAACCGCGACGTGACCGAGGCCCGCCGCTACTACGAACAGGTACTCGCCCAAGCCGAACGCAAGTCCGAGCGGTACAAAGAAGCCCGCACCTACCTGAGCAAACACCCGGCGGCGCCGCCGCCGGCGCCGCCGCCGGCTCGTCCCGTCACCTGGCGCTGAGCAGCCGGTGATTTCTTCCCCGGCCACAAAAGAGGCCCTGGCATTACTGCCGGGGCCTCTTTTAGGCACGCTGCGGCGCGGGGAGCGGACCACCGGCGGTCCTGCACGAGATGTCCGCTTCGCAGCCCTACCGGGCGGCCTACCCGGCCCGGTGGCCCGGCGCGGCCACCGGGAGCACTGCTCCACGTAGCGGGTAAATCCGTTCCTTTGGAAGAAGAACTCCGATAACCGACGACGTTTCCTGCTTTTCCGCACTTCCTTGCCCGCTGCCAGCCATGTCCTTCCGCCGCCTACTGCATCAGAACCGTCTCTTTCTTCTCTTTGCGCTGCTGGCATTCGTTGGCTTTCTCACGGTTCGGACGCTGCTTTTTGGCGCCCCGCCCCTGCCCGCTCAGGCGGCGGTACCCGCCCCGCCGCCGCTGCCCGCCGCGGCCATTGCGCACCTGCAGCAAGCCGTGCGCTTGCGAACCGTTTCGGTCGATACCTCGACGGCCCCCGATACGTCGCAGTTCCTTGGCTTTCGGCGGCTGCTGCGGCGGGCCTACCCCTTGCTGCACCGCCGCCTGCTACCAACCGTGCTGGGCGGGTACACGCTCCGTTTTGAGTGGAAAGGGCAGGACACCACGCTGAGCCCGGTGGTGCTCCTGGCCCACTACGACGTCGTGCCTGTGGAAGCTGCGACGACCGGCCGCTGGCAGCACGCTCCTTTCAGCGGGGACCGCGCCGATGGCCGCATCTGGGGACGGGGGACCATCGACAACAAGGGCAATGTCATCGCCCTGCTGGAGGCCGTCGAAACCGCCCTGCAACAAAACTACCGGCCGGCGCGGACGGTGTTCTTGGTGCTGGGCCACGACGAGGAGCTGGGCGGCTGGCGCGGCGCGCGGCTGGCGGCGCAGCAGCTGCAGCAGCGCGGCCTGCGCCCGGCGTTTGTGCTCGATGAAGGCGGCTACATCACCCAAAAGAAAATACCCGGCATGGCCGGCACACCGGTTGCGTTGATTGGAACGGCCGAAAAAGGCTACCTCACCCTGCACTTGACGGCCCGCCTGCCTGGCGGCCACTCGTCCATGCCGGAAGCAGAAACCGCGCTGGGCTTGGTGGCCACGGCCGTCGCCAGCCTGCAACAGCAATCCTTTTCCGCTTCCCTGACGCCGGCCATGCAGGACTTTGCTCGGTACGTGGGCCCGCACCTGCCGTTTACCAAGCGTCTGGCCTTTGCCAACCAGTGGCTGATGCGGCCGCTCATCCTGCGGGCCTACTCCTCGACCGCGGCCGGTGCTGCGGCCGTTCGCACGACCCTGGCGCCGACCATGTTTCAGGCGGGCATCAAGGACAACGTGGTGCCGACCACGGCTACCGCCACGGTGAACGTCCGCCTCCTGCCCGGCACCAGCGCGGCCGACGCCCTGGCGCAGGTGCGCGCCTGGCTGCCCGACCCCCGGGTCAGCGCGTCCATCGTGGGCCGCGTTTCCGAGCCAACGGCCGCGGCTTCCCCCAAATCCCTGGGCTACCGCCTCGTCGAGGCCCAGCTCCGCCACCTAGTGCCCGGGGTGCTGCCCACGCCGTTTCTGTTCATCGCCCAATCCGACGGCCGCCATTTCCAGCCGCTCACGCCCAATGTGTTCCGCTTCTCGGCAACCAACGACCCGCAAGAGCTGCACGGGGTCGACGAAAGCGTTGCGGAGACGGATTTCCTGCTGACCTACCGCTTCTTTGCCGGATTTTTACGGGCACTTCCGGCAAAGCCGGCCATCTGAGGTGGTCTAGTTAATCTGGACAGAACAGGGTAGCACGAGACTAGGAACAGAAAGTACCGGCAGGGAAAATCTGGGCAGGCGGGCGTCTCAAAATACGGTGCGTTGTTGCGAGGGGGTGCGCGCGGACCGGTCGTGGCCCGCCCGCTTCCGGGGCCGCGAAGGCGCGGGATGGGCAGCTGGGCGTGCGGCATTTCGCGCGTAATTTTGGCCGCCTGGACGGGCGCCACCCAACCCACAGACCCGGTCGATTGACGATGAAAACAGTACACTGGAAGCGCGCGAACTGGCTGGCCACGCGATTTGTCTTCGACCTGGAGCAGCAAGCGGTGGGGCACTTGCTGTTCCCCAGTTCGTGGAATTTTGACGCGGTGTACACCGACCGCGACACGCAGTTGCGGTTTGCGCAGCGGAGCTTTTGGACCGGCGACGTGTCAATCACGCAGCAGGGGGAACCGATTGGGACGATTCGCTTCGGCGTGTTGGGGGGGCAATCGCTGACCCTCGTGACTGGCGAACGCTTCCGGCTGTCCACCGGATTTTGGCAACAAGCCGCGTCCTGGCAGAAGGAAAACGGGGAAACCGTGATTCGGTACGAGCACGCGGCCCTGGGTTCCAGGGGTAAAGGCATCGTCTGCTCCCCGGACGCGCTGCCCCCGGCACTGGAAACGTTACTGCTCAGCAGCGGGGTGTACGTTCGGCAATTGACCCAAAAGCGCACCGCGGTGATGGTGGCCATCGTGATACCTCTAATTGCCGGGGCTAATCGGCACTAAAGCGGGGGCGGTGGGGCGGCAAGCGCCCCCGGCTCGAAGCCGCTGTTGCCCCGGTTCGATGGCCGCTTACTCGCCCGCACCCCCCGCCGCGGGCGGTCCGTTGCGAACACGTATCGGGTGCCTTGCGTGGGGTAAGAAACGGACCAAAGAGTCTAGCGAAAGAGTCCCAAGGTAAACGAAGCTCGTTCACCAAAACGAGCGTTTAGGAAGTGATTGCCTTAGTAGTGCTTGACGTAGCCGCGCACGAGCTGCCGCTGCAACGAATCGAGCGTGGCCGGGCCCACCTGCAGTTCTTTGCGCAAGGACGGCGCGATTTGCGCAAACGTTCGTTGGCGGCCCTGTCGCGGGTGTTGAAGACGGTCAGGTGGCCGTCGGCGAGCACGAAGTAGTTATGGAAGCTGAAGTGCTGCCCGCTGTGGTCCCGCAAATGGGGAACCGCCCACGCTTGGCTCAACAAGCGGTAGGCGTACCACCCCGCGCACCCCGCAGCAGGCGTCCGGGTCAGCCGATGGCACTCAATGGCCACCGTGTCGTGGGCAGCCAAGGGCGTGGCCCGCTTGCCGTGCGGCACGAGGCCGTCGGGATTGGCCGGGGTTAAACAACGCGCGACGAATTGGCGGGCGGTGGCACTCGTGTCGCTGGATACCCAGGTATAGGCAGTGCCTTTGGCCCCGGCAGGCCCGGCAGGGTTCGGGGCAACCGCCACCTGGCCCCAGGCGAGGGTAGGCAAACAGCACCAGAGCCAACACAAACAACGCATAGGGAGAGCAGTAAGGTGGAAAGGCACCCAGCTACACCACTTCGTTCAGGAAAAGGGTCTCAGGGTAAACGAGGTCCGTTCAAAGTAAGGAGCGTTTTGCCAGCTTTCTCCTACTAAGTGCCTGCACAAAATTAAACGAGGTATTAGGGCCTCATGCTGAGCTTGTTGAAGCATCTCTATCGCTTCGTTGAACGACCCTGATGAAACGGTAGGGATGCTTCGACAAGCTCAGCATGACGTTCTGATTTCACAATTAATTTAGAATAAGCGCTTAGTAGATGCATCGACAGGCGAACGCAAAACAAAGTATGGTCTTCTAAATGGTTCTTATGACACACTAAACAGCACTGAGTTTGTTGTCAAATTGGCTGCGTAATGCCCGCCTAATGTGACGGCTGCCATCGTGGAAAAGCGCGCCTAATGTGCTTATCTTTAGGCGCGCCCATAGCGGGCGCTTGCTCGCTTGAAAAGTTTGTGGTGGCGCCGGGGCGCGGTCGTTTTGTGGTTGCTGGGGTGGCGAAACGCGACCGGCTCGCCCGTGCAGTTTCCAGTCGCCGACCGGCTGCGGGCCGAGGTGCAGGCCCACGCCCGGCCCGACACCGCTCGCGTTCACCGGCTCAACGCCCTGGCCTTGGTGCTGCGCAACAATGTCCCCGAAGAGTCGGCGACCCTGTTTCGGACGGCCCTGGCCCTGGCACAACGGCTGGGCTACCCCGCTGGCATGGCCGAAGCGCAACTCGGCCTGGGGTTCTATTACCGCCACCGCGGCGAGTATGGGCTGGCGCAGGCATATTCGGAACAGGCCAACAAGACCTTTGCCCAAACCGGCAACCACCAAGGCCAAATCCGCAGCTTCTACAACCTGACCTGTATTTTTCTCGACCAAGGCCTGCTGGCCAAGTCCTTGCAGACTAACCTCGCCGGACTGGCCCTGGCCGATGCCGGGCACGACCGCAAGTGGCAGGCGTTTCTCAACACCCAGCTTGGCATCACGAGCGTCCATCTGGGCGAATACGCCCGCGCCCGCCAGCACCTGCGCGAGGGCCTGCGCTGGGCCGTGGCCTCCGGTGACCAGCCCAGCGTGGGCCACGCCTATTCAGGTATCGGCGAACTGTACCGGGCCCAGGGGCAGTGGGCTGAAGCCCAGCGCAACTACGAGCAGGACGCCGCCAACTACCAGCGAATGCGCGACGAAAGCGGTATTCTGTACGAGGACATTAACATCGGCGACATGCTGGAGCGGCAGGGGAAGGTGCCGCAGGCCTTGGCCTACGGTCGCCGCAGCCTGGCGCGGGCCTTGCGCCTGCAAAGACTGGGCGAGGTGACGCGCGCTCAGTTGCTGCTGGCCCGCACGCACTTGCACGCCGGCCGGCCCGATAGCGCCTTCTGGTACGGGCAGCGGTGCCTGCTTGCCGCGCAGCGCAGCGGGGCCAAAAGCATCAGCCGCGATGCCAGCCAAGTGCTCGCCCTGGCGTCGGCCCGGCGCGGGCGCTTCGACGACGCCTACCGCTACGAGCAACTGTTCGGCTCGTTCCGCGATAGTCTCAACACCAGCGACCAGCAGCGCAAGGTGGCGGTGGTGGAGTTTCGCGCCGAGCTGGCCAAGAAACAGGCTCAGATTGGCCTGCTTACCCGCAACGACCAGCTCATGCGCGCCCAGAACCGCCAGCAGCGGTGGTTTTTGCTGGCCGCGCTGCTGGGCCTGTGTGCCGTGGCCGGCCTGAGTTGGAGCCTGTGGCGTAACATCGGCCGCAAGCGCCGCGCCTACGCCCTGCTCCGCCGGCAGCAGGACGAGCTGCGCCAGGCGCAGGAACAGTTGGTGCAGGCCGAGAAAATGGCGTTTCTGGGCGAGCTCACGGCCGGTATCGCCCACGAGCTGCAAAACCCGCTCGCGTTCATGAAAAGCTTCGCCGAGGTGAGCACCGGGCTTGTAGAAGGCATCGGCCGGGCGCGGCCCGGTGCGGGACTGGGGCAGGACATCTTGGCCGGGCTGAAGCAAAACCTGCAGCAAATCAGCCAGCACGGGCAGCGGGCCTCATCTATTATCCGCGACATGCTGGCCCACTCGCGCAGTGGAGTGGCCCCACGCCACCTCACCGACCTCAACGCCTTGGTGGCCGACCATCTGCGCCTGGCCTACGACGGTGCCCGCACCATCGACCCGACTTTCACCGCCGTGCTGCACCAGGACTTCGACCCTGCCCTGCCCCCGGTGAATGCCGTGGCCCCTGACCTGGGCCGAGTGCTGCTCAACTTATGCGCCAATGCCCTGTATGCCGTGCGCGAGCGCCAGCAGTTGGCTGCTGCGGACCCCGGCACGGCGGTTACTCCCTACGTGCCCACGGTGACCGTGAGCACCCGGCGGGCGGAGGCCGGTCAGACGGTAGAAATCCGGGTGCGCGATAATGGCACGGGCATGCCCGCCGAGGTGCAGGCGAAAATCTTTCAGCCCTTCTTCACTACCAAGCCCGAGGGCGAGGGCACGGGCCTGGGCCTGTCGCTGAGCCACGACATCGTGACCACCGGCCACGGCGGTACCCTGCGGGTGGAAAGCCGCGAGAGTGAAGGCACCGAGTTTGTGATTAGCTTACCTGGTTAACTTGAAGGCTATCCAAACAGACAATTGTACCAAGTAATTCGGGCGCTAGCAAAATGAAGCATGGCCGAGTAGTTTTCGGAGTTTTTGGCCCGCCGAATGAGCAAGTACCGAAAGCGGCTGAGCCAGGAGTGGGTGCGTTCCATGACCCAGCGTCGGGCTTTCTGGCCGGCTTTTTTGGCTTGAACTTCCTCGCCTCGGGGCCGAATGTAGGCCGTGTCGCCGAGCGCGGTGAGCGTTTCGCGCACCTGTATGGCGTCGTAGCCCGCGTCCCGACACAGGCCCTGCTCGCCTCCGGCTGCCCGGTGGACGTCCCGAGCGGCTTCGGCGACGGGCGGTAAGCCTGCCAAGGTGCTGTCCACCAACTTCACGTCATGCCGGTTGGCCCCGTCGAGGACCAGCCCCACCGGAATGCCCCGTACCTCAGTCAGCCGGCTGCACTTGACGCCGCCTTTGGCGCGGTCCGTGAGGGGGGCTGTTTATTTCCCCACCCAGCGGCGCTTTGTGCAGCGAGCCGTCGAGGGCTAACCAGGAGAAGTTTAGTCCAATCAAGTCGCCCAGCGTCTCGTCCCAGAGCCGAGCAAACACGCCGGCCTGCACCCTGTGTTGGGACCGGCTGTGGGTCGTGAAGCCTTTGCACAAACCCATCGCATTCAGTGCTTTCCACTGGCAGCCGGTGCGCAAGACGAAGAAGATGGGAATCAACACGTCCCGGTCGGGGATGCGCCGACGATAGCAGTCCAGCGGGTGGGCCTTCGGCACATGCACAGGCAGTAAGGGCGCTAACCGCTTCCAAAGCGTGTCCGAAAGAGTGAATTCTTGAACTGTCGCCAGGACCCAATGTTAATTGCCTATTTGAATAGCCTCTTAACCCTTGCGAAGCTGGCTAATCCAAAGAACAAGGTTCAGAACGGCCATTCAGAAAGAAATGGCGTGTTGTTTATTGGTTCCAGCTTTTAGAGCTGCACAAGAGGGGTACGTTCTACCAATAACCCGGATTTTTGCTGTAGTTGGCCTTCAGGAATCTTACTGTAATTTTATTTCCTCGCGACCATTAAAAAGCCACGTTGTAAGCAGCTTAGCTAATCCGAAAGAACGCCAGGCGGAACGAAGAGAAGCATTGCTGCCGCTTTGTTGAACTGCCCTACGTGCGCATCACCGACCAGCCAGCATTTCGGTGGCGCGGGGCCATACTCGACGTGAGCCGCCATTTCTTTCCGGTTGCCTTTGTTAAGAAGTACATCGACTTTCTGGCCACGTATAAGCTCAACACATTTCACTGGCACCTGCCCGGGCGGTGCCTCCCGCGCCGGGGAGGCCGCCCGGCCTGCGGGCCAACGTCTTCGCTGCCGGGCGGCGGGGTCCGCTCACGCAAACACCGGTCGGAAGAAGCTGCGCTCGTAGCTGATGATGCAGCGCGTGTCCTCGGCAAACTGGAAGGCTGCCTGGCAGGCCGGGTCCTGGGCCGCTTGCTGGCGGTAGCGCTCGTACGCGGCCAAACTGTCGAAAGTGAAGAGCGCCAGCGCGACGTTGTTGGCGCCTTCCCCGGGCAGGAAATACCCGTGGTGCTGGCCGCCGAACCGTTCAACCAGCGGAATCCATAACTGGCCGTAGTGCTCAAACGCCGCCAGTTTGGCGGGGTCCAGCACGTAGCGGATGTAAATTGTGACCATAGCCGTTGTCAATTAGGTGAAACCGGGTGCGCCGAAGAACAAAGAAACGGGACAGCGGGTCCGCGGCGTGAATCGAAAGGAGAGGATGAATGCGCTAGTGCTGTCGGGTTAAGGTCAGATAGTCTCGGCAAAACTGGTAGCGCTCCAGTGAGTCCGCAGAGGTGTAAAGGTGAAGCGTGTCCCCCGACAACCGAAATGCGCGCTGCTGAAAGAGACGGGTCTTTTTCGCCTGTTCTACCGGGCGGCGCTTCGGGGGACGGGAAGTCAAAACGAGGGTGTTGCCAGCTTTATGCCACGTTCCGTGGTAGGTGCGGGCGTTGCGTTCAGAGTGGTACTGGCTGGTGTATCGAAAGGTCGAATCCGGCGACAGCGTGAGCGTCAAGTACGAGTACCGCGGCCGCCCTCCTACGAAGGTTTCTTTTTGCTGCTGCGGAGCAGGGGCCTGCAGAAGCAGTAACGAGAGCGAAACGTACATAGGAAAGAGGAAAGCAACTATCGTTCAGTCACGACTTACTGAGTTGGAACGAGGATGCGAGCAGGCTTCTACGGAACAGGGGTTCATTGTAACGGTCGGATAGCTACGACGTCAGGACCGACGCCAAGCGGCTGCGAGCAGCAGCAGTGCCCCGCCAAGCCCGGACAGGACCACTGTGCCCCAGAGCCACCAATCTTGGCGCATGTGCGGCTTAAACACCCAGTGGCCATGGTAGCCAACGGCCATGACCAGGAGCGTGAAGACGCCTACGAGGAGCAAAAAGGCCGCACAGGTTTTCATAAGTGACGCGTAAGGGGGTGAGAGCGACGAGCGTTCGCATGCCGGCAAAAGGTACCACGCAGCAGACCCATGTGTTTTGGCGGAACGCATCTACAGTCGGTTTTTGACCGGGTTGCCAGACTAAATTTCAATTGGTAACAAGTTCAGTTGGTAACAAGACGGCCAGGGCTGTTCAAACAAAGGGTCGTGACTGCTGCAGACCTGTTGAGCAAGTTTGCTGAGTCAGTTCGTTGAGCGTGCAACACCAAAAACACGTTTCACAGGCCTGATTACCCCTTAAACACCGCTCCAATTGGCTTCCTGGGCGGTTGCTCCGGGTTCTGCAACAGCCACGGTCGTTTTTTTGAACCCCATCGAATGACCGCAGCTGCGCTTCGGCTCTGGAACTCCCAGTGCTTGACTGGTGCAGGGCCCAGCTCCCCACAGGCAGCCGTTTGACCCGGCTACAACGGCGCCTGAAAATAGGGCCACGCGAAATAGAGCACCGCCCCTTGCAGCAGCGTCAGCCCCAGAGTAACGCCCCAGAAAGCGGCTTTGCGGTTTTTATGGCGCAGCAGCAATATAGCCGCCCACGCGCCGGGCGCCGCGCCGGGCAGCGTCGCGAGGTGGAGCGTTTTTTCGGCAATGCGCCGCTGGCTCCGTTGGGCTTTGCGTTTATCCAGGGCGAAGAGCAGGAAACACATCAGATTAAAAAACAACAGGCAACTGAGGAGTATTTTCATGGTGCGGGAGGCGGGCCTTTCTGATTCGTCTGTTCCGGGTTTCGGCCCGGGTGGTCGCGGCACGGGTCCGAACCGGTTGGGCGGGTTCAAAAAGGGGCTAGGAAGACGCGATACCAGTGGGTTGACAGACGACGATTACACCAGCGGGGCCGCAAGTTATTGCGCTGCGTTCAAGGAAACGGTCGGAAAGGTAGGCGCGGGTGGGGCGCTCCGCTTCGGCCGCGCTCCCCAGCGCAGGGCAAAAACACCAGAGTGTAAGTTATACTCATCGCGAATAGGTCTGCGAAAGAAGTCGGCTAAAAGTACTAAACTTGTTTAATGAAAGGGCACTTGACAGCAACTGAGCGCGTGCAGCTACGGCAGTGGCAGAAGCAACGGCGCGATGATGACGGCTACGTCAAAGTCACGGTGGTGCTGATGCTCGATGCCGGCTGGCCCGTGGCGACGGTGGCCGAGACGCTGGGCCTGGACGAGGCCACGGTCTACCGCTACGTCCGCGCGTTTGCCGCGTTGGGGCTGGCCCGGTACCTGGCCCATGAGCAGCCAGGCTACTGGGGCTTGCTGACCAGCGCCCAGCTGGCGCACCTGTGCCAGCAGGTCAACGCGACCCTTTACACGGACTGTCAGCATGTGCGAGACTGGCTGTTGCGCACGTACCAGGTGCACTACTCACGCTCG
>NZ_BMGY01000055.1 GCF_014640435.1 Hymenobacter frigidus
TTTCTTTTTGCCCTCGAAAGCAGCCGCACCGTGGCCCTGAGCGACGCCGACCGCGCGCAGGGCCGGCTCCAGGCCGTGCAGTCGCTGGTGTTTCCCGATACGCAACCCTTGCGCGTCTATTTGCGGGCCGTTAGAGAAGCGGTGCTCGTAACCAGACAAGTCTTTACAAACCAGGACGGTAGCCAAGGCATTTTGTATCTGGTCAGCAGCGACACCGACCTGGACCAGGCCCAACTGACCACGATTTACCAGAGACGGTGGAAAAGCGCATCAAGCTTTTTGTGTGGAAGAATACCACAAGTCGCTCAAACAGAATGCCTCCATGGGCAAGGCGCCCACCAAAACCCTGGCCACGCAGGCCACCCATTTCTTTGCCGCCGTGCTGGCCTACACCAAACTGGAGGTGCTTAAGCTCAAGTGCGGCATCGGGCATTTTCGCCTCAAAGCCCAGCTCTATACCGTCGGCCTGAAAGCAATGTACCAGCAACTCGGCCAACTCCGTGCGTAACATCAGTTACTAACCACCTGTCCGGCTAACTCTTCATAAAACGTCAAATCGCAAAAAGCATATTGAAATATCTTGTCTTCCTTTTCAAATAATAAAATAGCTACGTCTCTATCCGTCTCCACCTTAATTGTATTTGCCACCAGATTGTCATAAAACATCTGACGCGGCTCCTCATACCGAATGAAGCTACCCATGAATTTCTCGGTCTGCTCGTAGGTGATGCCGCCCAGCAGGCTCATGGCTTCCAGCAAATTCGATTTGCCCACGTTGGGTTCGCCGATAATCAGGTTCACGCGGCGGGGGTGCAGCGTGACGTCCTTGATGGACTTGAAATTCTGGATGCGCAGAAACTTGATGGCGTTTTCCATATGTCGGCAGGGTTTGCCCAAAAGTACAGACAAGGCGGGTTGCCGTGTGGGGTACAAACAGCGAAGAGGGAATTGCCACGTGGCAATTCCCTCTTCGCTGTTTGTTACGGAAAGCAGTTTTACGCCCGCCCCGGCGGGCGGTGCTCGTGGTCCTGGCTGTCGGCCAGCCACTCGCGGGCGGCGGTTTCGTTGGTGAAGAAGTAGGGGTAAAACTCGTGCTGGGCCTGCTGGCGCAGCAGCGTTTCGGTGCCAATGCTATCGATTTCGGCGCGGTGGTTCTCGTCGGCCACGCAGGCCACGAATACCGGCGACCCCAGCACCGATACCACCTGCTGCGACAACAACGAACCTAGCCACTCCAATAGGAAAGGGGAATACACCAGTTGGGTGTGCATGTCGAGCAGCCAGAACCGACAGCGGTTGTTTTGCAAGGCAGCTGCCAGCAACTCCTCCTGGGGTGGGTAAAGGCTGCGGTCGGCTACGTCGCGCAGCCAGCGGCCCACCAGCAGGTTAGGGGCAGGCTCGTAGGAAAGGGCAAATACATCGGAAATAATATTATTCATCGGAGCGCAGAAGAAAAGAATAGGCAACCCCCCGAGGGCAGCAGGGTCAAACATACACCTTGATTTGTGCGCAAGTGGTTCGGGCCCCGAATGGTTCAACTACTTACTGATGTTACGCACGGAGTAGGGTGAGTTGCTGGTACATGGCTTTCAGGCCGACGGTATAGAGTTGGGCTTTAAGGCGAAAATGGCCGATGCCGCATTTGAGCTTAAGGACTTCGAGCTTGGTGTAGGCCAGCACGGCGGCGAAGAAGTGCGTGGCTTGCGTGGTCAGGGTTTTGGTGGGTGATTTTGCCATCGAGGCGTTCTGTTTGAGCGACTTGTGGTATTCTTCCACACAAAAAGCTTGATGCGCTTTTCCACCGTCTCTGGTAAATCGTGGTCAACCGGGCCTGGTCCAGGTCGGTGTCGCTGCTGACCAGATACAAAATACCCTGGCTCCCGTCTTGGTTTGTAAAGACTTGTTTACTCACGAGCACCGCCTCTTGAACGGCCCGCAAATAGACGCGCAAGGGCTGCGTATCGGGAAACACCAGCGACTGTACGGGTTGGAACTGGCCTTGCGCACGGTCGGCTTCGCTCAGGGCCACGGTGCGGCTGCTTTCGAGGGCAAAAAGAAAGTGGTGGCCCAGGGCCCGCACCAGAGTCATGTTCTCGGCCGAGGCATACCAGCTGTCGGCCAGCAAGTAGCGGTAGGCCACCTGTTGCTGGGCTACGCGCAGCATCTGCTGCAGGTACTCGTTCTTGGTAAACGGGCTCTGGTAGCTGGTTTTCTGGGTCTTGGGCTGGTAAACGGGCACCGTTTTACGCACCAGCTCGACGGCGATGGGCAGGGCCAACTCCCCGGCCTGGTAGCGCAGGGTGACGAAGTTCAGGCCCTTGACGTACCGCTGCTGGCTGTGGTCCCAGTGCGTGCAAATTAGCTCGTTGGCGTCAGTGTGCGCCTTTTCCAGCACCGAATCGTCGACGATGAGCACGGCAAACTCTTCGGTCGGCCGCTGGGCTTCGGCCTGCCGAATCAGGGGCTTGGCCTGCCGCCAGACCTCGGCCGGGCCGTAGGTTCCCTGACTCAGCCAGCGCGTGATGTGGTCGTGGCTCAACGCCCCGTCCAGCAGCCGCGACAAGCCCGTGGCCGTGGTCGGACCCGTCGAACTCAGCAAATAATCCGTGTACAGGTCCAGCGTGCAAGTCATCATAAGCTGCTAAACGGGCTAAGATGCCCAACGACTGCGTAACATCAACTACTTAGTCGGGGGTCGCCCGCGGGGCCGAACCATTCCCGGCTACCTTTGTGCTATGAATCTTGCCGCTCACATCGACCACACCTTGCTACGCCCCGATGCCACCGAGGCGCAGATTATCCAGCTTTGCGACGAAGCCGCCGCCCACGGCTTTGCTACGGTGTGCGTGCCGCCCTGCTATGTGGCCTTGGCCACTGCCAAGCTGGTTGATACGGGCGTGGGTATTTGCACGGTTATTGGCTTTCCGCTGGGTTATTCTTCGGCCAGCGTCAAATTCAAGGAAGCCGAAGTGGCGCTGTACGATGGCGCGACTGAGTTGGACATGGTCATCAACATCTCCGCCCTGAAATCGGGCAAGACCGATGTCATTCAGGCCGAAATCCTCGATTTAGCTGATTTGTGCCACGTGCACCAGTCTCTGCTCAAGGTCATTATTGAAACCGCGCTGCTCACTGAGGTAGAAATTGAGCTGGCCTGCCGCCTGTGCGTGGGCGGCGAGGCTGATTTTGTGAAAACGTCCACCGGCTATGCCAGCCGTGGGGCCTCGGTGGCCGATGTGGAGCTGATGCGCCGCTCGCTGCCCGCTGGGGTGCGCATTAAAGCGGCCGGCGGCATCCGGACGCGCGAGGCGGCTCTGGCCCTGTTGGCCGCCGGGGCCGACCGCATCGGTTCTTCCAATAGTCTGGCCCTGATTGATTCAACCGATGAAACGACTGTCGCGTAAGATGCTGCTGGTTTTTCCGCTGCTTGCCCTGGCCGCCTGCGCCAGTACGGCCTCCCAGGCCCCGCGCGCCACCGCCCCCACCGACACGACCCTGCGCAAACCCACGGCCGCGGTAGCTTCGGCCCCCATGCCCGCCGAGGATGTAACGAAGTACCGCTTCGTATTCCCCGCTCCCAAAGCCCTGACTACCGCCACCGCCCCGCTCCCCAAAACGACGGTCGCGCCCACCAACCAGGTGAATGCCCCGGTAGAGCAGCGCCTACGCGACCAGGCCTACACCAACCAGAACGTGAAGTATACCCAGGGCTACCGCATTCTGGTGTACCTCGGCCTGGAGCGCGACCAGGTAATGGCCATCCGGCGCAACATCATCGGGCGCTACCCCGACGAAACCGACTACATTACCTTCAAATCCCCCGTTTACCGCCTCTACATCGGCGATTACCTGACCAAGCTGGATGCGGCCCGGGGCCTGGCCCGCCTGCGCGGCCTCACGCCCAAGCTGGAGCTGGAAGCCACGCAGGTATTGCTGAATAAGAATCCGTAATCGGGAAGAGGAAGAACGTCAAACTTCCCTCCTCAGATGAGGAGGGGATGTTCAGCCGCTAGGCTGAACAGGGGTGGTTGACTTCGTTGAACGACGAACGAACGACACCCGGCTGCCTCCCTTGCCAAACGATAAAACCGCCCACGCGAGTCGGGCAACGACTCAACCACCCCCGTCCGAGCCGTTGGCTCGAACATCCCCTTCTTGGTAAGGAGGGGAGTTATCGTTCTAGCTTATGTCCGACCTGATTCCCCAGATTCACCTTCTTGCCGCGCAGCACGCGGCCGATACCGTGGCCCTGCGCCGCCACCTGCACGCCCACCCTGAGCTGTCGTTTGCCGAAGTCAACACGGCCGCTTTCGTCACGCGGGAGCTGGAGAAGCTGGGGCTGCACCCCCGGCCCATCGCCAACACCGGCGTGGTGGCCCTGATTGAGGGCCAGCCCGGTGGCCCCACCATTGCCCTGCGGGCCGATATGGACGCGCTGCCCATCACGGAAGCCAACGACGTGCCCTACAAATCGACCAACTCCGGCGTGATGCACGCTTGCGGGCACGACGTGCACACGGCCTCGCTGTTGGGCGCGGCCCGCATCCTGAATGAGCTGAAGGGCGAGTTTCAGGGCACCGTGAAGCTGATGTTTCAGCCGGGGGAGGAGCGGCTGCCGGGCGGCGCTTCGCTGATGATAAAGGAGGGCGTGCTGGAGAACCCGGCCGTGGACAGCGTGCTGGGCCAGCACGTATTTCCGCACCTGCCGGCCGGTAAAATCGGGGTGCGGGCCGGGCGCTACATGGCCAGCACCGACGAGCTCTACCTCACCATCAAGGGCAAGGGGGGGCACGGGGCGATGCCCGAAATGAACCTTGACCCGGTACTGGTGGCCGCCCACATCATCGTGGCCGCCCAGCAGATTGTGAGCCGCCGGGCCAACCCCAAAACGCCTTCGGTGCTGAGCTTCGGCAAGGTCATCGCCAACGGGGCCACCAACATTATTCCTAACGAAGTGTACATCGAGGGCACGTTCCGGACCTTGAATGAGGAGTGGCGCAACGAGGCCCACCAGCACCTGCGCAAGCTGTGCGAGGGCCTGGCCGAAAGCATGGGCGCGGTCTGCGAGCTCGAAATCCGCCGGGGCTACCCTTACCTGGAAAACGAGCCCGCTCTCACGGCCCGCGTGAAGGCCGCCGCCGAAGCCTACCTCGGCCCCGAGAACGTGGTGGAGCTCGACCAATGGATGGCCGCCGAGGACTTTGCCTACTTCTCGCAGGCGGCCCCGGCCTGCTTCTACCGCTTGGGTACCCGGCACGAAGACGGCCGCTTTGCCGCCTCGGTCCACACGCCTACCTTCGACATTGACGAGCAGGCCCTGGCTACCGGCCCGGGCCTGATGGCCTGGCTCGCCATTCAGGAGCTGGGCCAGCCAAACCGTAGCGCGGACTTTTAGTCTGCGTTTGAGCGAACCCGTACTTTGCCCTCCGCGGACTGAAAGTCCGCGCTACTTTGCCCCATGAAAAAACTGCTTTCCTGCGCCCTGCTGCTTGGCCTGAGCCTGGCCCTGCCCGCCACCGCCCAAACCCGTCGCTCGGTCTACGGGCTGCAGCTGTGGCCTGAGTTGCAGGCGGAGCTGGCCCTCACCGGCAACGACTACCTGCTGTTGGCCGTGCGCGGCCAGAATAATACCGACAATAACGGTTCCCGCAGTCCCAACCGCTTTTTGGGCTTTGATGAGCGGCGGGTGAGTGCGGGCTACGAGCATTTCTGGACCGAGCACTGGAGCGGCGGGGCCACGCTGGGCTACGTGTCGGTGAATGACATTTACGTGCTGGTGCCGGAGCTGCTGCTGCGCCACCGCAGCCAGCTGGGGCCGCTCACCTTCGGGCAGCGCCTGAGTTTTGAGCGCACCTTTCCGGGCCCGGCCACCTACGTCAGCCAGAACGTGGCCCGGCTGCGAGTGGACTTGGAAAAGGTGCTGCCCGTGGGCC
Organism: Hymenobacter frigidus; assembly: GCF_014640435.1. Classification (GTDB taxonomy): domain Bacteria; phylum Bacteroidota; class Bacteroidia; order Cytophagales; family Hymenobacteraceae; genus Hymenobacter; species Hymenobacter frigidus. The sequence goes on from NZ_BMGY01000055.1 coordinate 5,934, forward strand.
GGCTGGCCCTGCGCCCGCGTCTGAGCTACCAGGCCGAAACCCGCATTCGATTCCTGAAGGCCGAGACTGAGCCCAACGAGCGTTTCATTCAGTTCACCAGTCTGCGGGGCGAGCTGGGCTGCCGCCTCAGCCCCAGCCTGGATTTCACGCCCTGGTTCGCTTACCAAACCAGTTACAGCCTCAGCTTGGCCCAGACGGATGTCAACGGCAACATCACCATCCCCGCCGGGCGCTTCAACGCGGTATCGCCGGTAGTGGGCCTCGATTTGCGCTTCACCCTGCTGCGGGGCCGCGACGCGGCTACCCGCCAGCAGCTGCCTACGCAGCACTAGGGCCGCCGCCGGCCAGGTAACAGGGCGGTTTGACGAGTAACAGCACGTTATGCTGAGCGCAGCCGAAGCATCTCGCTCGGGGTAGTAATCAACGCCGTCTTCACGATGGATTACTACCCCGAGCGAGATGCTTCGGCTGCGCTCAGCATGACCATCTATTCGGGCTGCGTGTTCCTGCCAAACGTCAAAATTGTCATATTGAGGGGCGTATCTGCAAAAAAGGCACCTTCCGGGGTGCCTTTTTTGCAGTCTTATTTGTTGTAACATCAGGCCGCTACTCTTGGTCTGTTTTCTGTTAAAAGCAACCCTGAGACGCGAAAGCGAATCTTTACAGCGTTAAGGACCCAAATCCTGGTCGGACTTGTTTGTTGCAGTAGCCCAGGGTATTAAATCAGGTTATTCAATCACCCGTTTCATTTCACTTTTCCCAACCCCATGCAAGCAAAACAATTGATGCTCGGCCTGTTCGGTTCCGCTATTTTGGGCGGTGGCGTGGCCGTGGGGGGATATAAGCTGCTGGAGCCGGCCCAACTGGTGCCCCAAGCTGTAGCCGCCGACCCCCAAGTGCGTTACACTTCCCAGATGCGGAGCACGTCCTACGCCGTGCCCGAAGGCCTCAACTTTGTGGCCGCCGCCGCCGCCGTGACCCCGGCCGTGGTGCACGTGATGACCGAATACGCCGCGCCGGCCGCTGACCGTCGCCAGCAGCAGATGGACCCTTTTCTGCGCCAGTTCTTTGGCGACCAGAACGAGCAGTTTCAGGGGCAGATGCCGCCCGGCCACCCGCAGGTGCCCCAGGGTGGCGGGTCGGGCTCGGGTTCGGGCGTGATTATCGCCGCCAATGGCTACATCGTAACCAACTACCACGTCATCGAGAAAGCCTCCAAGATTGAGGTGGTGCTTGACGACAAGCGCAAGTACGATGCCGAGCTGGTGGGGGCCGACCCCAACACCGACCTGGCCGTGCTCAAAGTGAAGGCCGACAACCTGCCCTTCGTGAAGTACGGCAACTCCGACGATGTGAAAGTGGGCCAGTGGGTGTTGGCCGTGGGTAACCCGTTCAACCTGAACTCTACCGTTACGGCCGGCATCATTTCGGCCAAGGGCCGGAACATCGGCATCCTCAGCCGGAAGAACAACATGGGCCTGGAGTCGTTCATTCAGACCGACGCCGTGGTGAACCCCGGCAACTCGGGCGGGGCCCTTGTGAACCTCAACGGCGACCTCATCGGCATCAACTCGGCCATTGCCTCGCGCACCGGCTCGTACGAAGGCTATTCCTTTGCTATTCCCAGCTCGCTGGCCAGCAAGGTGGTCGACGACCTACTGAAGTATAAAGTGGTGCAACGCGCCCTGTTGGGTGTGCAGATTCGGGAAGTGGACGCCACGCTGGCGTCGGAGAAGAAGCTGAACACCCTGAACGGCGTGTACGTGGAGGGCCTGAGCGAGAGCAGCTCGGCGGCGGTGGCGGGCATCAAGCCCGGCGACATCATCACCCGGATTAACGGGGTGGCGGTGAACACGTCGTCGCAGCTGCAGGAGCAGGTGGCCCGATTCCGGCCTGGCGACCGCATTAAGGTGGGCTACCTGCGCGGCAGCGCGGCCGGGACGGCCGAGGCCATTCTGCGCAACGCCACGGGCACTACCGGGGTAGTGCGTGAGGAAGCCGTGGCGGCCAGCCTGAAATACGAAGGTGCCACGCTGAGCATGGTGCCGGCCCGCGAGCAGGCCAAGCTGGGCATTGAGGGCGGCGCCAAAATCTCAGGCATCAAGGGCAGCAACTTCCGCGAGTCGGGCATGGGCGATGGCTTTATCATCACCCGCATCGACAAAAATACGGTGACCAAGCCCGCCGACGTGAAAACCTACCTCGACCAGGCCCGCGAAAACCAGGGCGCGTTGGTGGAAGGCCTCTACCCCGACGGCCGCAAGGCCTATTACCCCATCGGGCAGGAGTAACATCGGTTTGTAGTTGATAAAAAGCCTCTGCCACTCGGCAGAGGCTTTTTTGTGCTGCGAATTACGGCAGGTTCAGTAGTGGCCGCTCGTTCAAGTGGTGGGTGGCCGTCGCATTCCTTAGCTTTGCCAAAGCATTACCCCATCGCATTCCCACCCCCGTTTCTCATGAAGCAAGCCCTCGAAGAAGCCACCGCGCCCGACGTAACCGTTCCGCACCCTCACCACGACCCCCACAGCATTCAGGACGTGCTGCGCCAGCTGGGCGTGACGGCCGACAACGCCGCTTACAGCACCGGCCGCACCTGGGGCGGCGCAACTAACGCCGACCGCCGCGTCATCAACGCCCCCGCCGATGGCCGCCGCATCGCCAGCGTAGCCTTCGCCACCGTCGCCGACTACGAAACCGTGGTGAAAGCCGCCGAAGAAGCCTTCAAAACCTGGCGCCTGGTGCCCGCCCCCAAGCGCGGCGAAATTGTGCGCCAGATTGGCAATAAGCTCCGCGAATTCAAGGAGCCCTTGGGCAAGCTGGTGAGCGCCGAGATGGGCAAAATCCTTCAGGAAGGCCTGGGCGAGGTGCAGGAGATGATTGACATCTGCGACTTCGCCGTGGGCCTGAGCCGGCAGCTGCACGGCTTCACCATGCACTCGGAGCGCCCCGCCCACCGCATGTACGACCAGTACCAGCCGCTGGGCCTGGTCGGCATCATCTCGGCCTTTAACTTCCCCGTGGCCGTGTGGAGCTGGAACGCCATGCTGGCCGCCGTGTGCGGCGACGTCAGCATTTGGAAGCCCTCGGAGAAAACGCCCCTCACGGCCGTGGCCGTGCAGCACATCATCCGCGACGTGCTGGCCGAGAATGAGATTCCCGAAGGCGTATTCAGCGTCATCATCGGCGATGTCAGCATCGGCGCGGCCATGGCCGCCGACAAGCGCCTGCCGCTGATTTCGGCCACCGGCAGCACTCGCATGGGCCGTAAGGTGGGCGAAGTGGTAGGAGCCCGCCTGGGCCGCGCCCTGCTCGAGCTGGGCGGCAACAACGCCATCATCGTGACCAAGAACGCTGATTTGAACATTGCCATTCGCGCCATCGTGTTCGGGGCAGTGGGCACGGCCGGGCAGCGCTGCACCAGCACGCGCCGCGTGATTATCGAAGAAAGTGTGTTTGAGGAAGTGAAGAGCCGTTTGCTGGCTACTTATCCCAAGCTGCCCATCGGCCACCCGCTGCAGGAAGGCACGCTGGTTGGCCCGCTGATTGATGCCGACGCGGTGAAGATGTTCCAGGAAGCCCTCGTGAAAGTGCAGGCCGAAGGCGGTAAGGTTCTGGCCGGCGGCGAAGTGCTGAATCGCCCCGAGCTGGCCGGCGGCCACTACGTGACCCCCGCGCTGGTGGAGGTAGAAAACCACTACCACACGGTGCAGGAGGAAACGTTCGCGCCCATCCTCTACCTCATCAAGTATAGCGGCGAGGTGCAGAACGCCATCGACCTGCAAAACGACGTGCGCCAGGGCCTGTCCAGCAGCATCTTTACCCTGAACATGCGCGAGGCTGAGGCTTTCCTGGCTGCCAGCGGCTCCGACTGCGGTATCGCCAATGTGAACATCGGCACGAGCGGGGCCGAAATCGGCGGCGCGTTCGGCGGCGAGAAAGAAACCGGTGGCGGCCGTGAATCCGGCTCCGATGCCTGGAAAGTGTACATGCGCCGCCAGACTAACACCATCAACTACAGCACCGAGCTGCCCCTGGCGCAGGGCATCAAGTTCGACGTGTAGCAGGTAACCCTCGGATTGCAGTTACTAAAAACCCTCTCTGATTGATTCGGAGAGGGTTTTTTAGTGGCTTATTCAACCTTGATGTCGCCGTGGCTGCGGTAGTACACCTGCTGGCCGGGTACGTAGCACACGTAGTACAGCCGGTACAGCGCCCCGGCCGCCAAGGCGTTGGGCCCAAAGGTCATGCGTACGCCGTTTTGCAGCAGGTCGTTTCGGTGTAATTCCTTGTACTTGCTGTCCACTATCACATACATCATCCGGGTGCCGGCCGGGGCGGGTTTGTTCGCGTTTACGCCGGTGGTGAAGGTGAAGCCCCCGGCGGCATCGCTCTGGTTGGGATACACGCCGGCATGCCAGGTGTCGGTCTGTTGGGGGGCGTCGAGCGACAGGCCCAGGGAGGAAAATAATTGCTTTTCACGGTTGTTCCACGGGCCGTCGGCCACCCAGTCGGTAGGGTCGCCACTGCCCATGGGCAGATTATTGCCAGTGCGGTACTGAAAACCGGGAGCGGGGCCGAAGTCAATCGACTCTTCTTCTTTGGCATCGTCGTCCTTCTTACAGGCACTGAAAAGCAGCACGGGCAGTGACAAGGGTCAGCGGCAGGAAACGAAGGGAGTGGCGGGTGAGCATCAGGCGGTTATTTTTGAGTAGATGCCAAATATAACCGCTACTATACGTTGCAACCTACCCCCCGTATCTTGCATCCTTAGCCGGGTCTTATCCACTATCCGTTTTTCTGCATGGAAGCCTTATCCATTTCCGCCTACGTTGACATCAATGCGCCCCTGGTGGAGCGCTGCCGACTGAATGACCGCCAGGCCCAGGCCGAGATTTACCGGCGCTACGCCAAGGCCATGTTCAATGCGGCCCTGCGCATCACCGGCGACTACGCCGAGGCCGAGGACGTGCTCCAGGAATCCTTCCTGAGCGCCTTTCGGGAGCTGAGCAGCTACAAGGGCGACTCGGCATTCGGGGCCTGGCTCAAGCGCATAATAGTCAACAAAAGCATCAACTGCCTGCGGCAGCGGCGGCTGGCGCTGGTGCCGCTGGGCGAGCAGCACCACGAAGAACCCGCTGATACTGCCGGCCCCTCGCACGAGGACGAAGCCGACAATCATTACCGCGCCGACGTGCTTCGCCGCTGCATTCAGGACCTGCCCGACGGCTACCGCGTGGTGCTGAGCCTCTACCTGCTGGAAGGCTACGACCATCTCGAAATCGCGGGCATTCTGGGCATTACCGAATCCACTTCCAAATCGCAGTACAGCCGGGCCCGGGTGCGCCTGCGCGAACTGGCCGCCCAGCGTGGCCTTGGTTAATCTTTTATCGTTGCTAGCAGTTGATTACCTCACATAACGTTGAATTCTCTTTCGCCCGGCGGCGGTCATCGAATATCCCCGCAGTCCGCCAGAACCAGAAATAACCGTGCGTTCGCCTCTCATTATATGGATACCCAAAAGAATACCTCACTGGAAAGCTTCGTCGAGCGGCACCGTGCCGATTTCGATACGCACGAGCCGCGCCCCGACCTCTGGGCCGCCCTCGAGCAGCAGCTGGCTGGTTCCGTAGCGCCCCCGGCCGAGCCCGTGATGCACTTGACGGCTGACGTTGCCAAGCCTCTTCCAGCCGCCGCGCCGGTGGCTCCCGTGCGGGCCAGCTGGCTGCAGCGCTACGGGGTGGCCGCTGCGCTGGCGTTGCTGGTATTCGCGGCTGGGGCCAGCGAGGCCTGGAAATCAAAACACCAGGCCATGGCCGAAGTGGCTACCGCTTCGGCGGTAATCGTTAGTAATGAGTCCGATGCGGCGCTCTACCAAAGCAGTAACCCGGTGGCCCTCACCGCCGGCGAGCGCACCGTGGGGGCCGATAGCCAGCTGGTGCGCGCCGTGCGCGGCATGGAAACCTACTACACCAACCAGCTCAGCCGCCGCCAAGCCGAACTGCGCGAGATGAGCGGACCCGGCATAGCTGGCATGACCGCCGACTGGCAGCGCGAATTGGTGTCGCTCGACTCCAGCTACCGCCAGCTGAAGCTGGAGCTACTGCACCACCCGCAGCCCGATGCCGTGCTCACGGCCATGAACCGCAACCTGCAAATCCGTCTCGATATTCTCGACCAGCAGCTGCACCTGGGCACTGAGGCCCCAGTCATTGACCACAACTCGGGCTCTTACGTGCTGGCTGATAGCCGCCACCTGCCCGAATGAATCAGCCGCTGGCCTTCTTTGGAAAGTGGCACCGGTGGGCCACGGCCTTGCTGGTGGCTACTACGCTACTGACCGCTCCGGTGGCCCGCGCCCAGTCGGGGCACTGGGTAGCCGTGGGGCCGGGCGTGGCCGTGCTGGTACTCAGCTCGGAAGCCAGCCGGGCCAGTGCTACGCTCTTTGGGGTTGAAGTGCCCCCGACGCAGGAGCCGCCGCAAACTAAGCCTCAGCCCGAGCAAACTGACGGCCAGGATGCCGCCAGCCTGCAAGTAGAGCAGCGCCGCCGCGTGAGCCGCAGCTACGCGGTGCCTAAAACCGGCCGGGCGTTTTCGCTCGATACCCGCTACGGCCGCGTGCAAATCAATCCGTGGAACAAGCAGGAAATCAAAGTGGAAGCCGAGCTGGTGGCCCGTTCCGAAACTGACGCGGGTGCCCATCAGGTGCTCGACGCTTTGGGTGTGCAGTGGCTGGACTACGATGCCAAAACCGGCGGCGTGGCCGTGAGCACGCAGTTTGGCGCGGCCCTGCGGGGCCGCGCCGGCGGCTGCCGCTACGAAGTGAACTACACTATTTGGCTGCCCCGCACCACGGCGCTGCGCGTGCATAACAGCTTTGGCGAGGTGGCCATTAGCGGCGATATAAATGGTCCTGCCGAGTTGGCCGTGGAGTACGGCGCGCTGCGTGCTGGCCGTCTCGAAGGCCCGCGCAATCTGATTCGGGTGGGCAACGGCAACGGCACAATCGCCTTCGTGGGCCGCGCCAGCATTGATGTCAGCTACGCCCGCCTGCGCCTCGACGAAGGCACGACCGTGGACCTGCGCAACAACTATTCTGACATTGATATCGGCACGGTGCAGGACCTGACCGTGCACAGCAAGTACGGCGACGTAGCCCTGGGCACCGTGCGCAACCTGCGTGGCTCGTCAGGCTACTCGCGCTTCACGATTGATAAGCTCGATGAAGCCCTGGACATGGCCCTGCGCTATTGCCCCGATTTTGTGGTGCGCGACATGGGAGCCAACTTCCGGCAGGTAAACCTCGATGGTGGTTTCAGCACTATTCGGCTGGGGTTTGCCGAAGCTCCCGGCTTCCGCTTCGACGTGAGTACCGAGCAGGGGCAGCTGCTGGTCGATAAAAACCTGGTGCGCGTACTTTCGCAGGAAAACGGTCCGCTGACCAGCGACGTGCTGGGCGTGTTTGGGGCGTTGGCACCGTCCCGCCAGGCGGGCAACGTCAATATCAAAGTTCGCCACGGCACCGTTCGGTTTAGCAAGTAGCGCGGTAGAGCTGCTCCGGTAAGCTTAGTATGACGTTCTGATTGTTGACGTTCTTTGCGCCGTGCTTCGATTCTTGTTCTGCTTCCTGCTGGCCGGCCCGGTGCTGGCCCAAACTCCGGCCGTCGTGCCCACTGCCCGAGCTTCTGCTTTGAAAACGTATTCCTTACGCCTGCGGCCCGGCGATGATTTGCGCCAGCAGCTCACTGCCTTTGTGCAGGAGCATCATATTCGGGCCGGGGCCATGCTGACTTGCGTGGGCAGCCTCACGGTGACTACGTTGCGGCTGGCCAACCAGGAAGCCGCCAGCGTATACCGGGGGCATTTCGAAATCGTGTCCCTTGTCGGTACGCTTTCCGTCAATGGGTCGCACCTGCACCTGGCGGTTTCGGACAGCACGGGGCGCACCATCGGCGGGCACTTGCTCGATGGCTGCCGGGTGTATACCACCGCCGAAATTGTGCTGGGTGAGCTGCCCGAGGTAGAATACCGGCGCGAAACCGCTTTCGGCTACAAGGAGCTGGTGGTGTACCCGGCTCCGCCCGCGCCGCGCAAAAAGAAAGAATAGCCGTTGGCCGTGGTTCCCGCGCCGGGCGTGCCGTACTTGTGGGTTCCAATTCCAGAACTGCAACGCTCATGACTGCCTCCACTGATACTCCCCAAGCTGCGGCCTTCCGCCGCCAGGTGCTCAACCCCCTGAAGCTGCGGCTGTTTATGGTGCGCAAGCTGCCCATGGCGTGGCTGGCGGGCCTGCGCCTCACGCAGCTCACACCCGAGCACGCCACGGTCACCGTTCGGTTCAAGCACCTTACCCAAAACCCGTTTCGCAGCATCTATTTCGCCTGCCTGGCCATGGCGGCGGAACTGGCCAGCGGCATGCAGGCCATGATGCACGTGCAGGGCGGTGGGCCGGTCTCCATGCTGGTAGTGAAGCTGGAGGGCGATTTTACGAAGAAAGCCGTGGGTCTTATCACCTTCACCTGTCCCGATGGCCCGCGCATTGCCCAAGCCGTGGCCGAGAGCCGTGCCACCGGCGAAGGCCGCACCGTGGAATGCACCAGCACGGGCGTAGACGAAGCCGGCGAGGTGGTGGCCGTGTTCCGGCTCACCTGGTCGTTTCGGGCGAAGCGGTAAGCCTATTCCTGCACCGAGGTAATCACATCCACCATGCCATCCTCGCTCACTACTACGGCTAAGCACGGATGGTCCGAGCTTTCCACGTAGCGCAGCGCCGAGTTGTACCGGGCCCCGCGGGTGCTGTCGCCCCGGCCGGAGGCGCGGCCATCCAGAATTACGCCAATGGAGTAGCAGTAGCCTTCCGGGTCGAGCAAGACCGCGCCGTCGATGCTGGTGACGAGGCGGGTGATGAGCGGCGTGAGCGGCACGGGCTCGACGAGCATGCATTGCAGCTTGAGGCGGTCGGCCTCGGCCAGGGCCTCGGTGGTGATGACCAGCAGGGTGCCGTGCTTCTGGCGGCTGGCTTCGAGCACCACGTCCCAGAGGCGCTCCACCTTGGGCGCGTCGGTGAGGCCGAAGGTGCGCTTGAGGGCCCGGCGGAAGCCCGTGCGGCTCAGGCGGGTGCGGGGCACCCCGGGCAGGCCGTAGTGCGAGCGTAGCAGTACGTGGCCGGCATGCAGCAGCTCCCAGGCGTAGTGCGTCACGAAGCTGATAACGAATAAATCCTCCCGCACGGCATCGTAGTGGCCCACGTGGCGGCCCAGGGCGTACACGGTTTCGCCATCGGCGAGCAGGTGCACGTCGGGCGTGGTCATCTCCAGTAGCTTGCGCACGGCGCGGTAGTCCGTGAGCTCGGTGGGGCAGGTGAGGGCGAAAATCTCTTCCGTGTTGGGGTGGCCGCGGCGGGCCAGTAGCAGTTTGCCCACGCCCTCGGCTCCCTCGTAGCGCAGGCTGCTGATGGTGTTGCAGGTGGCAAAGAGCTTGGTGGTGGCGGGGTCGAGGCCCAGGGCCTGGGCGGGGGTATCGAGCAAGGACTTGCCGGCGGCGCGCAGTAGCTCTTCGCTCTCGCGGGGCCGTGTGATAATGCCCGCGCCGGGCTCGGGCTCACTCAGGGCCTTCACGATTTCCTCGTTGAAGCGGTACATGGCAGCCACGAGCAGCGAGGCGGCCAGCGGCCGGCCATCGGTGTAGAAGCGGTGGGGCCGCAGCGACGGGTAGGCCCGTACCGGCTTGCGCTGCACGCGCAGCACCGTCACCACAAAATACTCCCGAATAGCCACGGGCCAGCCGGTGAAGTGCTGGTGGGTGGCGTGTTCGTCGAGGGCGTCCAGGATTTCCTGCACGGCGTCGCGCACGCCCAGACCTTCGTGCTTGCGGCGTACCAGGGCCGGGCTCACGTCGTCGCGCTCGGGGTAGGGCCAGGGGGTGGCGTGCTGAATGACCCGGCCCCGGGCCACCGCGTGGGTAAACGCCTCGGCGGGCAGGCCACAGTCTTCGGGTTCGAGGCAGCGGGCGGGCAGCGTGGGGTCGATGGGCAGGGCCAGTAGCACCACAAAGGGCTTTAGGTCGTCGTCAAGAGCATCGAATAGCTCTTCGGCCAAGGCCTGCGCCGCTTTGCGGTAACGCTCCTGATGGGGCCAGAGCAGGGTGGGAGCAGGAGCGAGAGTTGGCGTCATGGAGATAGAATGAGGGCGGTAGAACAAAACTCCCCTCCTTACCAAGGAGGGGAGTTATTTGTTCGCCGCGGCTTACAATTGGAACAGAACCGGCAAGAGCATCTTTTGCTTTATCGGCTTGCCCTGGTAGATGGCGGGCTCCCACTTCGGGGCGGTCTTGATGAGGCGCAGGGCTTCGTCGTCGAGGCCCGAACCCATTTTGCGGGTCACGCGGGCATCGGTCAGGCTGCCATCGGTCTGAACGATGAATTCGACCATCACCTTGCCCTGAATCTTGCGCTGCCGGGCCAGAGTGGGGTATTTCTGGTTTTTCTCCACCCAGTCGAAGAAAACCTGGTTGCCGCCCACGGGCTGGGTGGGGCGGTCGGGCGGCACCACGGCCGGCCGGTCGGGGTTGGCCGAGGCGGCGATGTCGGCCGCTGAGGTGGTGATGGGCCGCGCCTTACCCGAGGGCAAGGTAACCGTGCTGCCCGGCGAGAGCACGAACGATACCGGCACGACCACGCGCTGGCGCACCACTTGGCTGCGCAGGTGCTTGGCCGGCGTCCACTTCGGGCCGCTTTTGATGAGGCGGATGGCTTCGGCGTCGAGCTCGGGAGCCAATGGCGTCTCAACCTTTACTTCGTTTACGGTGCCGGTTTTTTCCACCACAAAGCTCACCCGTACTGTGCCCTGCAGGCCTTTTTGCATGGCGCTGGCCGGATATTTCTGGTGGTCGGCCAGGAAGCGGGCGTACTTTTCAGTGCCGCCCAGGGGCACTGCTGGCTGGGCCACCGAATCATAAACCTGGGTGGCTGAGGGCTTGGGCGGCATTTTGCGCTTTTGGGCCTGGGCGCTGATACTGAATAAGGAAAGGCCGCTAAGCAGCAGGAGCAGGGACGATTTCATAAAGCAGGGAATAACGGGAATAGTCGGTCGGAAAGTAGCACCATGCGCAAAGAACGGCAACCGGGCCGAAGCGCTTTCGAAAAACCTTGCCAGTAGGCCCTATTCCATCGGGGCTAACGTTCTTTGAGCACATTTACTTTTACCCTCCCGCGCTTTTCTCATGGCTGAGCACCCCACTTCCCGCGCCCCCGAGCCCGTTGGCGCCTACCCCTACACCCGCCGGGTGGGCAATTTGCTGTTCCTCTCGGGCGTGGGCCCACGGCAGCGTGGCCAGCGCGGCATTCCCGGCGTGGAAGTGGACGAAGACGGTAATATTCTGCAGTACGACTTTGAAAGCCAGTGCCACGCCGTGTTCCAAAACGTGCGCTACATTCTGGAAGAAGCCGGCGCGGCCTGGGATGATTTGGTGGACGTGACCGTGTTTCTCACCAACATGAAAGACGACTTTCCGGCCTATAACCGGCTCTATGCCGAGTACTTCGCCACGGCCCATCCCTGCCGCACTACCCTTGAGATTAACGCCCTGCCCACGCCCATTGCCATCGAGCTAAAGTGCATTGCGGTGCTTCGTGACTAGCATTTATTAACCGGGTTTTAATGCCCGGATTGTAACTCGCCGGGACGGTTGGGGGTTATGGGCGTCTCATGTACGTTCGCAAAAACCTCCGCTGGAATGTGGTGTGGCAGCTCACGCACCGCAGCCTCTACCTGTTTATTGCCTATAATACGGCGGTCTGCCTACTGTACGGGCCCCTCAATGTCCACTGGCTCGACATACCGTGGCAGCCCGTGGCGCTGCTCGGCACGGCCGTGGCGTTTTACATTGGCTTCAAGAGCAACGGGTCGTACGACCGGTTCTGGGAGGGCCGCCAGCTGTGGGGCACCATCGTGAACACCAGTCGGGTTTGGGCCATCCGGGCGTTCGACTACGTGCACGCCACGTCCGATGAAGTCATTCCCGAAGCCGACGACATCAGCGAGCTGCACCGCCGCCTGCTCTACCGCCAGATAGCCTGGTGCAATGCCCTGCGCCTGCACCTGCGCCGCCAGACGGCGGCCCAGTGGGACATCGAAGTAGCCCCGTTTCTGCCCCCCGAGGAAGCGGCCACGGCCAAAGTTCTCAGCAACCCGCCCACCCACCTGCTGCGCCAACAAAGCATTGAGCTGCGCGAGCTGTTTCAGCGCGGCCTGCTCACCGAGTTCCGGCAGGTGGCCCTGATGCAGACCATTCAGGACTTGCTGGATGCCCAGGGCGGCTGTGAGCGCATCAAGAACACGCCTTTTCCGCGTCAATACGCGTATTTCAGCTTCATATTCGTGTGGGTATTCGCCGCCGTGCTACCGCTGGGCCTGGTCGAGGAATTCGATAGCCGCATGGCGCTGGGCCAGTACCACGTGTGGCTGATGGTGCCGTTTTCAGTGTTGGTATCGTGGGTGTTCAACGTTATCGAAGTGGTGGGCCACACCAGTGAAAATCCTTTCGAAAACGATATCTACGACGTGCCCATGACGTCTATCTGCCGCAGCATCGAAATTGACCTGCGCGAGCTGCTGGGCGAAACCGAGCTGCCGCCCAAGATTGAAGCCGTGGACGATGTACTGTATTAGAGTAGTTACCAGGTTACAGCGGTTTCACGCACCGTGTATAGGGTATAGAGACGCGACCCTTCGCGTTGCGTCGTCCGTGTCCTTCGCCGTTCAACGCCGAGACACGAAGGGTCGCGTCTCTATACCCCGTCAATAGCGTACATCGATTGTGAAACTGCTCTGGTATATAGGTAGCGAGCCGTAGCGCGAAGTTTGTAGTTCGCGCTACGGGCACATTAACCGGAGAACCGTCACAATCAGCAAGATGATTATTCTTGGTATTATGATATTTGATAAGGGTAACACAGGTTTTATCCCTGCTATGCCACGGCTTTGTGGCACAGCCCTCCCAGCACAGCACCGACCCGGCCCTGATGACAGCCCTGGCGTGCTCGTCGGCGGCCCTGCTCGACGTGTGGGCCGAGCTGCGCGCGGCCGGCTTCGTGGAGCGCTACCACTAGGGCCGCGCCCGCTACTACCGTCTCACCCGCGCCGGTGAGGACTGGCTGCTGGCCGTGGTGAAGGGTGAGCCCGCTTGATGGTTGCGGCGGGAATGGTACGCTCTTTCGGAGTACGGCTCCGAAAGAGCAGGTGAGTGAATCTGGAAACAACGCCAAGCCTTCGTTATGCTCAAAACAGTACAGTACGACCCTGATGATTCGCTTAATTTAATGGAAGCGTCCGTGTTGTGGGGAATTGTCAATTTTTATCAGAACCCAGCACTAGCCGAGCAGGTGCAGCACTGTCGGGTAACGCAGAGAGAATATAGCGGGTGTGGCTTTTTTACTACGCTAACAGTGCCAGTTGGTAGCCGCCAAATTGTCGCTGGAAAGACTCGTGCTTACAATGGCAGTGATTTGGATGCGCCTGAACTGTCGCACGGAGCCGGCAGCGTCCTGTTCCTTCGGGAGGGGATAATAGATTTCCTAGAAGTTTTCGCGTATGTCGACGGCGACCCAGCAACAGTAGAGGCATTCACGCTGCAGCCTTTTGGCCCAGCCACCGGCGATGCCCAAGCTTCGGGTTAGGCAATCAGGCGCGTCAATTGGGAGAGGCAGCCAATTGGCGGGTCGTCCTTAGCCGGTCTGGCTGGTTTCGCGTTTATTTAGTAGTTCGCCCCCGTTGCATGAATACCCAAACACGCCGCCTTAGCTACTTTTTTTCCGGGCAGAATTTCACCGATGGAGTCCGCATCACGGTCGCCATCCTGCTGCCGGCGGTGCTGCTGACCCAGTTGGGCCACTTTGAGCAGGGCCTGACCATGGCCACCGGAGCCCTGTGCCTAAGTGTGACCGACACGCCCGGCCCGGCCGCGCACCGCCGCAACGGCATGCTGGCCGCTCTGGTTTTGGTGTTCGGCACGGCCCTGCTCACGGGCGCGGTGGCCAGCAACGCGTGGCTGCTGGGGCTGGAAATCGCCGGGCTCAGCTTCCTGCTCACCATGCTGCTGGTGTGGGGCGCGCGGGCCGGCGCAGTGGGCACCGCCGCCCTCCTGAATGCGGTGCTGGTGCTGGCCCACCCGCCCACGCCGGGCCAGCTGTTGCCCCACGCCGCGCTGCTGCTGGCGGGCGGCCTGTGTTACGTGGCGCTGGCGCTGCTGGTGTACCAGGTGCGGCCCTACCGGCCGGCCCAGCAGGCACTGGGTGAGTGCGTGCACGCCCTGGCCCGTTTCCTAGAGCTTAAAGCCAAATTCTACCAACCCGAAACCGTGCTGAAGGACGACTACCGGCAGCTGGTGGCCCAGCAGGTGGTGGTGAACGAAAAGCAGGAGGCCGCCCGCGATTTTCTGTTTCGCACCCGTCAGATTGTGAACGAGAGTACCAGCCAGGGCCGCCGCTTAGTGCTCACCTTTGTCGAGACGGTGGATTTGTACGAGCGCGTCAGCGCTGGTCACTACGACTACGCGGCCGTGCGCGACACCTTTGGCCCAACGGGCATTTTGCCCGCTTTTGCCGCCCTCATCCGGCACGTGGCCACCGAGCTCGACCACCTCGGCGTGGCCATTCAAGCCAACCATCCTTACAGCGGCGTGGGCCCCAAGCTTAGTGCCGAATGGGAGCTGCTGCAGGCCCGCATCAGTGCCCTCGACGACGACCCCGCCACGGCGGCCAATACCCGGGTGCTGAAGAAAATTCTGGTCAACCTGCGCGATATTATCCGGCGCGTGGGCAACATCCGCCGCTACTTCGACGAAAGCCAGCCCGCCGTGCCCACGCCCAGCCGCGCCGTCGACCACGCCCAGTTCGTGGCGCATCAGGAAATTCAGCTGCACGCTCTGAGTCAGAATTTTACCATGAAATCGGCCGTATTCCGGCACGCTTTGCGCATGACGCTGGCTTGCACCGTGGCCTTTGTGGTGGGCGAAAACCTCGGGCGCGGGCAACACAACTACTGGATTTTGATGACCGTGAGCATCATGCTCAAGCCCGGCTTCAGCCTCACCCGGCAGCGCAATACCGAGCGTATTGTGGGCACGCTGGTAGGTGGGGTCCTAGGAGCCTTTGTGCTATGGCTGCTGCCGTGGCCCGATGTACGGTTTGGCGTGCTGGTGGTATTTATGGTGGTGGCCTACAGCTTTCAGCGCACCGTGTACCTCGTTACGGTGGTGTTTCTCACGGCGTACCTGCTCATCCTGTTCAGCTTTTTGGGGCTGAGCTATTTGGGCGTGGCCGAAGAACGGATTCTCGACACGCTCATGGGCTGCGCCATTGCCTTTGCGGCCGGCTACTTCCTGTTTCCGCGTTGGGAATCCGACCAGCTCACCGACTACATGGCCACTGCCCTGCGCGCCAACTTAGTGTACCTGCGCCAGCTGGCCGACCGCCTGGCCGGCCGGCCCCTGCCGCCCAACGAGTACCGCCTGCTGCGCAAAAACGTGTACGTGAGCGGGGCCAACCTGGCCGCGGCCTTCCAGCGCATGCTCACCGAGCCCAAAAGCAAGCAGTACCGGCCCACCGAAACCTACGAGTTTGTGGTGCTGAATCATATTCTGTCCTCCAACATCGCCTCCCTCACCGGTACCCTGCGCGAGGCCGCGCCCGCCGTGCCGGCCTTCGCGCCCGAGAGCCGTCGGGCCCTCACCAGCGCCCTGGCCGCGCTCCAGAAAAGCCTGCTGCTGATTGCGCCCGCCGCCGAGGTACCCGCGCTTGAGCTGGCTCCGGCCGAGCCCGAGGTTTCAGCGGTCCTCACCGACGATAAATCCCTGCTGGAGCAGCTCACATTCCTCCAAAAAGTGAGCGGCGATATTGGGAAAGTGACCGATGTGCTGGTGAAATAATCCCGCGGCTAAACCGTGGCCAAACCGCGGCCAAACGGTACGACCCAATCCAGCCGGGCTTTGCTAATTTTTCACCCGCGCCGGGTGCAGCGTTTGCGACAGCCGCTGCAGTTTTTCTTCCAGCTCGCGGGCCGCCAACTCGCACACCGTCTCAATCTTCAAGAACAAGTCCCTCACCTTAGTCATGGTTGCCGCGTTGCCTTCGTCGCCGGCCTCGTTGGCTATCAGGATGCCGGCCAGGGCTTGCAGGTCTTTGGCATTATCCTCGAACTCCGGGCTGATACCCACGGTGGCAAACGTGGGAATGATGGAGTGGGTGGCTGACTTTAAAGTGGCCCATTCGTTTTCGGCAATGGCTTTTTTCATGGTTTGTACCAGCTGTGGAATCTCCTGCAGGTACAGGTAAATCATTTCGGCCATGCGCGAGTCGGTTTTGGTCACCCGTTTCAGGTAATCGAAGTTGACGCAGGTAATTGTGGGCTGGGGTTTAGCCTCTTCGTGGTCCGGCAGAGCCGAATGTCTGTCGTAGCCCGAGCTCTTCAGGTACTTGATGATTTTGCTGTAGAGCAGCTTGTCGTCGATGGGTTTCGAGATGTAGTCGTTCATGCCCACGGCCTTGCATTTCTCCACGTCCACGGTGGTCACGTCGGCCGTGAGGGCAATGATGGGCGTGGTGAGCTGCAGCTGCGTGCGAATGTATTCCGTGGCTTCGAACCCGTTCATTTCGGGCATCTGCAAGTCCATCAGGATGATGTCGTAGCTGGTGTTGCGCAGCATTTCCACGGCAATGCGGCCGTTGCCGGCCACCTCCATCTCGAAGCCGAAGTCCTCCAGCAGCGTCTTCATCAGCAGCTGGTTGAGGGCAATGTCTTCCACCACCAGAATCTTGACGTCCTGGAACCCGGTTTCCAACTCGACGTTCAGGCCCGATTCGGTGTCGGCTTTCTCCAGGGTTTTGTTGAAGCTCAGGATAAAGCTGAACGTGGAGCCTTTGCCCACCTTGCTACGCACGCTGATGGTGCCCCCCTGCGGCTCCACCAGATTTTTTACGATGGCCAGCCCCAGGCCGGTGCCGCCGTACAGGCGGCTGGTGCCGCTGGTGGCCTGTTGAAAATTATCGAACACCGTGCCCAGCTTCGATTGCTCAATGCCAATGCCGGTGTCGGTAACGGCAAATTCCAGGATGACCTTTTCCGCGTCCTGCACCAGCATTCGCACGCCCACCGTGATGCTGCCCTCGCTCGTGAATTTCACGGCGTTGCTCACCAGGTTGAGGATAATTTGGTGCAGACGCACCGGGTCACCCACCAGCACTTCCGGAATCTTCTCGTCGTACTCCATCACCAGCTCCAGGTTTTTTTCCTGGATTTTGGTCTCAAACAAGTGCACCATGGCCGACACCGAGGCCGAGAGCTTGAACGGAATCTGCTCAAACGTCATCCGGCCCGCGTCCACTTTGGCCAGGTCCAGAATGTCGTTAATCAGCACAATCAGCGTGTCGCCGCTCAGCTTGATGGCCGTCAGGTACTCGCGCTGCTTGTCGGTGAGCTCCGTTTTCAGCACCACCTTCGTGAAGCCGATAATGGCGTTCATGGGCGTGCGGATTTCGTGGCTCATGTTGCTCAGAAACTGCTGCTTAGCCTTCACGGCATCTTCGGCAATCTCGGTGGCGCTTTCGGCTTTGGCCTGGGCTTCCTCGGCCAGCACGGTGGCGCGCTCGGCCGCAATTTTGGCCTCGGTCAGCTCAGTGGCCACGCGCTTCTGGTCGGTCACGTCGCGGGCCACAATCACCACGCCCAGCACGTGCCCTTCGTCGTTTTTGTACACCGACCCGTTGAATAGCACGTCGGTTAGTTTGCCGTCTTTGTGCCGCAGCGTGAGGGGCGAATCGGCCACCGTGCCCTTGGCAAACACTTCCTGGTACACCCCACGGGCCATTTGGGGCTCGGTGAAATACGCGAAGAAATCGGACCCAATCAGCTGCTCGCGCTCAATCCCGGTGATGTACACCGTGGCCATGTTCATGTCCGTGATTTTGCCTTCCGGGCTGATGGTCACCAGCGGGTCGCGGCTGGCTTCAATCAGGCTGCGGGCGTAGTTGGCGATGCGCAGCTCGGCGGCGCGTTTTATCTTCTCGTCGTTTTGAAAAGCCAACTCCTTGTTGGCAATTACCAGCTCGGCGGCGCGCTTTTCCTTCTCATCGTTCTGAAACGCCAGCTCAATGTTGGCAATACCCAGCTCGGCGGCGCGCTTCTCCTTCTCGTCGTTCTGGAAAGCCAGCTCGGTGTTGGCGATGCTCAGCTCCTGGGCGCGTTTCTCTTTCTCGTCATTCTGAAACGCCAGCTCCCTATTAGCAATGCTGAGCTCGGCGGCGCGTTTTTCTTTCTCGTCGTTCTGGAAGGCCAGCTCCGTATTGGCA
>NZ_BMGY01000056.1 GCF_014640435.1 Hymenobacter frigidus
GCCTGGATTGCAATAGTTAACATTCGCAGAACCCTGAAGTTCTGCTAACTCAAACAGCTTCTAAGGAAACCGTGCTGGTACTGACCGAAAGCATGCACCTGCTGTCGCTGACCCGGCAGGAATGCGTGGACAGCGCCATCGCCGTGGAGCTGCCGGAAACGTTCAGGAGCCCGGCGGCCCGCCGGGCGAAGCAGCGCGCGTCAAACACGCTGTTAACTTTGCTGCGGAACCGGTGGCGGCTCTCACGGCCCGGGCCTCCTGCCCGCCGAACGTGTTTGACTGCTGCAGCCACCACCCCCTGCCGGGAAGTGACGGCACCGCCCGCGAAACCGCGATGTCTTGCTGGCAGTTTGAGCAAAGCATTCCCTTCTGACAACAAAAACCACGCAACGAACACATAAAACTATGGCTTCAGGTCTTTTTGCGTTATTGGACGACGTTTCCGCTTTGGTAAAAGCCAGCGCGGCGAGTTTGGACGACGTGCCGGCGCAGGTGGCCAAAACCACCGGCAAAGTTTCCGGCATTGTCATCGACGACACGGCGGTTACGCCCAAGTACGTCGTGGGCCTGGACCCCTCCCGGGAGCTTTCCATTATTTTTCAGATAGCGAAAAAGTCCCTCGTCAACAAACTGTTCATCCTGACGCCGGCGGCCTTGTTGCTCGGGTACTTTACTCCCTGGGCCATTACGCCCATTCTAATGGTGGGCGGGGCGTATTTGTGCTTCGAAGGGTATGAGAAAGTACACTCCCTGTTTAGCAAGCCCCCCGATGTGGATGCGGAAAGCAGGCAGGTAGAAACGATTACGCCGGAGGAGCTGGAACAGCAGCGGGTGACGGGGGCCGTGCGCACCGACATCATCCTGTCGGCGGAAATCATGGCCATTGCCTACAGCCAGGTAACCGAACAGACGGTGGTCAACCAGATTGTGGTGATGGCGGCCGTGGCGGTTTTTATCACCGTGGCCGTTTATGGCTTCGTGGGCCTTATCGTGAAAGCCGACGATGTGGGCGTGCACCTGGCCCAGGGCAAATACCCCCCCGCGGCGCAAAAATTAGGGCGCGGCATCGTGAAATTCATGCCGCGCTTTCTGAGCATCCTGAGTTACGTGGGCACGGCTGCAATGCTCTGGGTCGGGGCCGAAATCATCGCCCACGGCATTCCGTTCACCAGTCACCTACTGGACGCCCTGGCACAGTCCTTGGCCCATGTCCCGGTGGTGGCCTGGCTGGCCAAGGCGTCGGCCTGTGCGGTCGGTGGGCTAATGATTGGTTTTGTGGTGGAGAAGCTGGTGAGTCTGTTCAAGAAGGCATTTCGCAGGCAGTAACCAGGCAGTAACGAAGAACAAACCATCTGCTCGGCTTCTTGGCGCTGAGTGCTGTTTGCCGAATACTGCCGATTCCCCCGCTCCACACGCGGGCCCCGCACGTGGCCAACGCCATCGCCGCTGGCCCGCCCGGGAGCTGGCAGCACATCAATTTGCACGGCGAGTTTGACTTCTGGCCCTAGTTAAAAGTTTGGTCCAAAGGTTAATCGGCGAGCTTGTCAACAACCGTTTTTACACAGATAGGGGTCGCACAATAGTAGGAACGGAAAACAACGGTAGGGGGTGCTGTTCGGGCGGGGCGTCTCAGAATACATCCGTTTTAAGGTGTTCAAGGCATTTCTGAATGACGGGTGGCTTTTGCCGTCTGAATGCGCCTCGTTTAGTTGTCTCGTGAATCAGTGATTCTTCTTGACCGTAATAAATAACTAAATGAGACGAAAACGGCTTCTAGACGCTGAACCCTGACATCATAAAGGCCTACCGGGAATTTCTGTTCTTACCCTTGCGCTACCCCTGTTACCACCTGTTGCATAACGGTCCAGACCAGCAGCGCCACAAAGCCAACTGGGGTGTCGGCAAAGGTGGTTTCTTTGCCGAAGGTCAAGTACTGGCGGGTGTCGATGCGGCCGGAACAGGCCACAAAGGTGTCTTTTGCAATAGCAATCCCCACCACGTATTTGAGGGGGGCCGTGGATGAATGCGCAGTAGCCATACACAAGGGAAAAAGGAGAAAGAACCTAGCCAGTCAGGCTTTTACCGCAACTATCCTTGTACAAATACGGGATACTGGGGCGAGCCCAGTTCCCTCCATACGGTGCAGTCTTCAGGCAAAAACGGAAAACGGGGCACCGACTCTTTTGCACTTGGTCAGTCCCAAAAGGCTGCCGTTAGGGCGGATGGGTGTCCCCGTTTTATTCTCTGGCTACCTCTCAACTGAAAGGCAATGCAATCATATAAGGGCTTAGAAAGCAAACCAAATCAGAGGGGCTGTTGACGGAGTAATTTAAGGAGCCATTTACAGAGGTCTTCGTACCGGTGATTGAAGCGAAATTTGAGCTCTTTCAGGTGGAGCAAAAAGGGGTGTTTGGGCAGGTCCTTGAACGGGTGCAGCCGGGCTTTGGCGAAGCGCCAAAAAGACGCGGTCCCATTGATGCGCGAGGCGCCCTGCACGAATTCGTCCCGGCCGTGGCGGACGCGAAAGGGGCGGTCGAAGCCGACGTCTACCGGCCCGTCGTCGCCGCGCCAGCAGCCGGTGTTGCTCATCGCAGCGGCGTCGATTTTGCCGCGTATGATGGCCTGCAACGTCTTTTTTGAGCAGTCAGGAACGATTTCCGTGTACCCCTGCCCGCCGCGTTTGAACAGACCGAAGCCGCTGGTTTTGCCGCCCGCCCCGCGGCCCCGTTGGCCGCGCACCCGCCGCGGGCCGAAGGAGCTTTCGCCGGGTTCGACGGCCCCGCTCAACTCGGCCGGCACCGGGTCTGCAAACGGCGGCGCAAACGCAGGGACACTTCGTTGACCGGACGCACGCTCGGGTCTAGGAGCCGGGCCGCGTCCGGGGCCGTCAAATCCAAGGCAAAAAGCCGCAACAGGCAGCGAAATTTGACCTCCGAAATTTTGCTGCACTTCCAGTAGCGGTTAGCTGGTTGCACAACAGGAAGTTATGCCCCTTTTCTTGACTTTTGCTTCCCAAGCCCCTTGTTTAACAACACCCAACTGTCAGCTGATATGCTGACTTTGCTTGACCCCGGCCACGGCTGGGTGTATAACTTGTTTAATGCTAATAGACTTGTTCCCGAATAAGGAATGGCTGAAATTTTTCGGCGCTTTTAGCTACTGGACGGTCTTTTTTGCTTGGTCAAGCCAGTATCCTCTGATTCTTTGAGCAGCTACTGTTTCCAGCTCTAAATACTGCTTGGAAAACAACCGATTTCTTATTGAGGAACAAGTCTAATACCATTGAACAGGTGCTGCGGCACACACGTGTCCCGGTCCTGCTTCTATCAGCTGAGGTCGCCTCAGCTTAGAAACGATGAGGGCCCAGTTTCGCAGTGGCTACCAGTTCGCCCGGCGGAGCTTCTCGGGCGCCAGGACCCGAATGCTCTTGGGCGTGATTTCAATCAGCCCGCCGGCCTTGAACTCGTTGAGCGTCCGGCTTAGTGACTCGGGCGCGGTGCCGACCATGGCGGCCATGTCGTCGCGCGAGAGGTGAATGCCGGCGTCCGCGGCCGTTTCGCCCTGCGCGTGCAACTGCACCAGCGCATCGGCCACACGGCGGCGGATGGAGCTGTAGGCCATGGCCAGCAGCTGCGTTTCGCGCTCGCTCACGCGGCCCGCCAGCAGGCGAATGAACTGCTGGCTCACTTCCAGGTTGCGCTCCAGCAGCTGCGTAAAGTCGTCCTGCGGAATGTAGAGCAGCTCCGATTCATCCACGGCCACGGCCGAGTCAACGTGGGGCGTACGTTGCAGCAGCGGCAGGTAGCCGAAGAACTCGCCGGGGCCGTAGAGGCCGGTTATCAGCTCCTTGCCGCCACCGGTGGCTTTCACGGTTTTCACGCGGCCGGCCTGCACGAAGTACACCCGCGTGGGCTCGTCGCCTTCGAGGTAGATGTCCTGCTTGCGGCGAATCGGGTGGACTTTGCGGTCGGCCGAAAGGCTTTCGAGGCCCCCCACGGCGCGGGCATCGTCCAGAAACCCGCCCAGGCCGCCTGCCGCTTGCAGGTCGTAGTCGGACTTGAGGTGCTGGAAGCGGCTCAGGCGGCCGGCAATGGCGCTCAGCAATTCGGTCTTGTTGAAGGGCTTGGTCAGGTAGTCGTCGGCGCCGAGCTCCATGCCGCGGCGTTGGTCGGTGCGCTCGGTTTTGGCGGTGAGAAAGATGAACGGCACGCCCGCCAGCTGGGCATTCTGGTTGAAAACCTGGAGCACGCCGTAGCCGTCGAGCACGGGCATCATGATGTCGCACACCACCAAATCGGGCTTGGTGGCCAGCGCGGTTTTGATGCCCACCTGGCCGTTTTCGGCCAGCAGGACGGTGTAGCCGGCCATTTCCAGGAGTTCGCCCGTGTTGGCCAGGATTTCGGGGTTATCTTCAATCAGCAGAATGGTTTTCATAGGGAAGGGTAAGGGTGACGGTGGTGCCCTGCGCCAGCACACTGTGCAGGGCAATGGTGCCGCCCATCAGTTCCAGGTAGCGGGCAATGATGTAGAGGCCCAGGCCGGTGCCCTGGACGGTGCTCACGCTGCGGGCCCGGAAAAACCGCTCGAACAAATGCGCCTGGTCCTCCTCGGAAATGCCCACGCCGGGGTCCTGCACCACCAAGGTGAGCTGGTGGTCGTTGCAGGTGGCGCCGACGGTCACGACCGCGCCCTCGTCGGAGTACTTGAGGGCGTTGGAGAGCAGGTTGACCAGGACTTTGCGCAGCAGCGAGGCGTCGAGCCACAGGGAGTTGGGGCACTGCACCTGCCAGTCGATGCGCTGGCCGGTTTTGAGCAAGGCCTGCACGTCGGCCGTGGTTTCGGCCACCAGGTTGGCCAGGTCCAGGTTGGCGGGGTGGGTTTCGACTTTTCCTTCCTCAATACAGCCCACCGACAGGAATTCTTCCAGGATGTTGTTGAGGTTGGTGACGGCCCCCCGGATGCGCTGGACGTGCTTCAGGCGCTGGCCCTGCTGCGCAGTGGTGGCGTAGTCTTCGATAAGCTCGACGGAGGTGAGCACCACCGTGAGCGGGGTGCGAAACTCGTGCGAGGCCATGGACACAAACCGGGACTTGAGCTCGCCCAGCTCCTGCTCGGCGGTAAGGGCCTGGGCCAGGTCGCGGCTCCGGAGCTCCAGCTGGTTGAGCGTGATGAGCAGGGCATTGGTGCGGTCGGTTACCTTCTGCTCCAATTTCGCGTTGCTGGCCCGCAGCCGCTCGGCGCCGGTAGCCAGTTCCGCGTTTAGCTGCTGAATTTGCTGCCGGGCCAGCACCTGCTCGGTCACGTCGGTGGCCACCACGGTGATGCCCGCGACGCGGCCGTCGGGCTCGCGCAGGGGATTGTAGACAAGATTCCAGTACACGGTGACGCGCTGGCCGGCGCGGTCGATGAACGAGGGCAGTTCGTGGGCCACGTGGGCCACCCCGGTGGCCAGCACCCCGTCCAGCAGCTCTTCAAAGCCCTGGCCTGCCGCCTCGGGCAGCAGCTCAAATACGGGCTTGCCCTGGGCCTGGGCCTGGGTGCGGCCCCACATGGCGCACACGGCCGGGTTGGCCCACTGCACCACGTAGCGCGGCCCCATCATCACGGCCACGGCCACCGGAGCCTGCTCAAAGATGCGCTGCAGCTCCCCGCGCTGCGTTTCGGCTTCGGCACGGGCGAGCACCTCGCGCGCCTGGCTTTCTCGTAGGGCGAGTTCCACGGCGGTGCGGGGCTGGTCGGCCGTGTCGGTGAAGCTCACCAGCAGCCCGGCACCCACGCGCTGGCACGCCATGCGGAAGTAATTATCGTAGCCGCTGGACTGGTAGTTTAACTCGTGCGTGCCAGGCCGGCCCGAAAGAAACGTGTCGCGCTGAAAAGCAAAAGTGCCATTGGTAAGGACATCAGGGAATTGTTGCAGGAAAGTCGTTGCCACCACGGCCGACAGAGCCAACATCCGCTGGGCCGCCGGGTTAAGGTAGGCGAAGGCAAAATCCACCACCTCCTGGGCCGGGCTGAATACCGGGGTATAGAGCACGACGCCCGTCAGCGAAATATCAGCCAGGGTTTCCAGCAGCTCCTGCGGGGGGAATACAGCGGGCGCAGCAGTGGGGGAGGTCATGAAGCGGCAGCAACAGGTAAGAACCAGGTCCCGGCCAGGGTTGGCCCAAAAAGGAGGGGAGGCAACCTGGTCACGTAGCCACGTAGCCGGAAGTCGTTTCTGCTATACGGGCCGAACGGCATTCCGCCGGACCAAGCCCCAAGTAGCGGGCGCGGGGGTAGTTAATTGATGGTAGGTCATCCAGCAGGCTCATGATGAATGTCAACCGCTCGCTTGATGCGCATCATGGAGCCGGTGGAGGGGGGCATCTACTTTTGGGTGCTTAATGACCGGCCCCACAGCCGCCCGAATTTTGCTGCTACTCGCCGTCACTTTGCTATTGCTGACCGGTACTTCCTGCGGGGCCGGCCCATTGAAATCCGGCAACAAGCACGCTGCACTTTTGAACGCCAATACCTCTTTATCTGACAACTGACCGCCCCCCCCGGTGCCCGGTGCGCCGCCCACTACGTGCCTCCCGGCGCCATCCGTTCCTGCTGTTTCCTGCCCCATGACGTCAGCCCCGCTCATTCCTTCCCCGCCCGCGCCGGCAGTGCTGCTCGTCCTGTTGCCCGTGGCGGTATCGGACGCGGCACGGGCCGGCCGGGCCACTGTTTTGGCTGGTCTGAGCCGGCTGCAACGGCAGTTGGGCGCGGCCATTCAGGTGCTGCGCGTGGACGAGGCTACTTACCCGGCCGTGGTGCACAGCTTCGACGTGGGAGGGCTGCCCGCCTTTGTGCTCACCTGGCACGGCACCGAACTGTGGCGTGCACAGGGCCTACCCGACGAAGAAGACATC
This sequence comes from Hymenobacter frigidus, assembly GCF_014640435.1. GTDB lineage: Bacteria > Bacteroidota > Bacteroidia > Cytophagales > Hymenobacteraceae > Hymenobacter > Hymenobacter frigidus. The sequence continues at coordinate 6,897 of NZ_BMGY01000056.1, forward strand.
GCGGCCCTGCTGCTGAGCAAGCTGCATTCGGTTGCCGCTGCTCCGGAAGTGTTGGAAACCAAGCCGGTGCCGAAACCCTGAACCCGGCCCTAAGCAAGAGCACGAGCGTGGCCCGGCGGCTGCCCAACCACAAACTGGCCGGCGCGGCGTCAGTGGTGGCACCGGGCGCGGCATCAACGTGCCCGGAGGGCCTGCGAAAGCTGGGGCTGGCGGCGCTGCCGGCCGATACGGCGCAGGGCCGAATGAGGTTGAATTTGGCGCTGTAAGTACTTAAGCATAAAAATTATTACGGTCCTGCTTCTACTTTCTGACCTGCCACTTCGGCTGACTACTCACCCACTAAAACTCACCATGAAAGTTGCCTATTTATCGACCTACTTGCCCCGCGAGTGCGGCATTGCCACTTTCAACAGCAACGTGGTGCAGGCCATTCTGACCAACCTGAAGCGGCAGGGCCAGAGTCGGCAGGCCAGCGGGTTTGGGGTGGCCCTGAACGACTCGGACGCGCTGGATGAGTACGAATACCCCGAGGATGTTCGGTTCGTCATTCGGCAGGAGCGGCAGAAAGACTACGTGCAGGCCGCCAACTTTCTCAACACCAGCGACGCCCATGTGTGCTTGCTGGAGCACGAGTTCGGCATCTTTGGGGGCGAGAGCGGCATTTACCTGCTGCCGCTGCTGCACCGGCTCGAAAAGCCGCTGGTGACGGTGCTGCACACCATTTTGCGGGAGCCCACGCACACCCAGAAAATCATTATTCAGGAAATTGCCCGCCGCTCGGCCCGGCTGGTGGTCATGAGCCGCCGGGGCGTGGACTTCCTCACCGGCATTTACCAGATTGACCCGGAGAAAATTCAGCTCATCGAGCATGGCGTGCCCGATTTGGAGGCGCCCGCCGTGAATCCGCTGCTGCGCGCGTCGCCCTTCCGGGGCCGGCGGGTGCTGTTCAGCTTCGGGCTGCTGAGCCGCAACAAAGGGCTGGAAACGGTCATTCGGGCGCTGCCGGCCATCGTGGCCCGCCACCCGGACGTGGTGTACGTGGTGTTGGGCAACACCCACCCCGGCGTGGTGCGCCACTCCGGCGAGGAGTACCGCGAGCAACTCAAGCTGCTGGCCCTGCAGCTGGGCGTGGACCGCCACCTGGTGTTCATCAACAAGTTCGTGGCCGAGGAGGAGTTGATGCACTACCTGTCGGCCGCCGCCATTTACATCACGCCCTACACCAACGAGGCGCAGATTACCAGCGGCACGCTCTCCTACGCGGTGGGCGCGGGCGCGGCCGTGGTGTCCACGCCCTACTGGCACGCCCAGGAGCTGCTGGCCGAGGGCCGGGGCCGCCTGTTTCCTTTCAAGGACGCCGACGCCCTGGCCGAAACCGTGAACGAGCTGCTGAGCGAGCCCGAGCAGCTGGCCGCATTGCAGCGCAAGGCCTACGAATACGGCCGCCACCTGCGCTGGCCCATTATCGGGGCCGAATTTCTGCTTGTGTTGGAGCAAGCCCGGGCCGGGGCCGAAACCGCCGGGCTGCCGCCCCGCCCGCTGGTGGACCCGGAAATCATGCCCGAGTTCAGCCTGGCCCACGTGCGCCGCCTCACCGACGACACTGGCATCGTACAGCACGCCAAGTACGGCATCCCCAACCTGAAGGAAGGCTACTGCCTCGACGACAACTCCCGGGCCCTGACCATGGCCCTGATGGCCTACCAGCAGCACAAAAGCCAGGAAGCCCTCGACCTGCTGCCCATCTACCTGAGCTACATCCACTACATGCAGCGCGACGACGGCAACTTCCGCAACTTCCTCAGCTTCCGGCGCGAGTACCTGGACGACATCGGCTCCGAGGACTCGTTCGGGCGCACGGTGTGGGCCCTGGGCTACCTCATCCACTGCGCGCCCAACAACTCGTACCGGGAATTCGCCGGGGAGCTGTTCTTCCGCTCCGTGCCCCATTTCCGGCAGCTGACCCACCTGCGGGGCATGGCCAACACCATGATTGGCCTGGCCTACTACCTCAAAACCCACCCCGACGATGAAGGCATGCTGGCCGAGCTGGGCCTGCTCACGGCCACGCTGCTGCGGGCCTACGCCGCGCACCACGGCCCCGACTGGCACTGGTTCGAGGAAAAGCTGACGTACGACAACGCCATTCTGCCGCTGGCCCTGCTGCACGCCAGCGAGGTGAGTGGCGACGAAGCCGCCCGGCGCGTGGCGCTGGAGTCGCTGCGCTTTCTGGAGGGCCTGAGCTTTAGGGGCGGGATGCTGAGTCCGGTGGGCAACCAGGGCTGGTACCACCGGGAGCCGGCGGGCAAGGTGCCGCTGTTCGACCAGCAGGCCATTGAAACCATGGCCATGGTGCTGCTGTATTTCCAGGCCTACCGGGCCACCCACGAGCCGGCCTTCATCGGGCAGATGTTCGTCAGCTACCAGTGGTTTTTGGGGGAGAACATTCTGCGCGTGCCTCTCTACGACCAGGAAACCAAGGGCTGCTGCGACGGCCTGCAGCAAACCGCCCTCAACCGCAACCAAGGCGCCGAAAGCACCCTGGCCTACCTCATTTCCCACCTCACGGTGCTCAACGCCCTGGCCCTGGAGCACGAGTACGACCCGGCCCGCGCGCAGGCCGCACCCCGCGAGCCCGCGCCCGCGCAGCAGGAGCTGGTGCCAGCGCCATGAAAGTAGCCGTGCTGGCCTCCGTAGCCTGGCGCACCCCGCCCCGGCACTACGGGCCCTGGGAGCAGGTGGCGTCCAACGTGGCCGAGGGGCTGGTGGCGGCGGGGGTCGACGTCACCCTGTTCGCCACCGCCGATTCCGTGACGGCGGGCACGCTGGCCGCCGTGGTGGCGCGGGGCTACGAGGAAGACCGCACTCAAGACGCCAAGGTGCTCGAGTGCCTGCACATCAGCCACCTAATGGAGCGGGCGGCCGAATTCGACCTCATCCACAACCACTTCGACTTCCTGCCGCTCAGCTACTCGCGGCTGATTCCGACGCCGATGGTGACCACCATCCACGGGTTTTCGTCGGCCCGGATTCTGCCGGTGTATCAGAAATACGCGGCCACGTCGGCCTACGTGTCCATCAGCAATGCCGACCGCCAACCCTCGCTGCCTTACGCCGCCACGGTGTACAACGGCCTGCGGGTGGCCGATTTCAGCTTCGTGGCCCAACCCGACGACTACCTGCTGTTCCTCGGGCGCATTCACCCCGACAAGGGGCCGCTGGAAGCCATTCAGATTGCCCGGCAAAGCGGCCGGCGGCTCCTGCTGGCCGGCATCGTGCAGGACCAGGCGTATTTTGACGAATGCGTGCAGCCCTATCTGAGCGACACCATCAAGTTTCTGGGGCCCGTGGGGCCGGCGCGCCGCAACCTGCTGCTGGGCAACGCGGCGGCCCTGCTGCACCCCATCCGGTTCGAGGAGCCGTTTGGGCTGAGCGTGGCCGAGGCCCAGCTGTGCGGCACGCCGGTCATTGCCTTCCGCCGGGGCGCCATGCCGGAGCTGATTCAGACCGGCCAAACGGGCTTTTTGGTTGGCAGCGTGGGCGAAGCCGTGGCAGCCGTGCAGCAGCTTGAGCAGCTTGACCGCGCCGCCTGCCGGGTGTGGGCAGCGGCCAATTTCTCGCAGGAGAAAATGGTGGCCGACTACCTGGCCGTGTACCGGCAGCTGTTGCGCTGAGCTTACGGGCACTTGCTTATGGCGCAGATGCCACTAGCGGCGGCAGCGGGGCCGCTACTGCCGAGCACATATCCAAGAGCTTATCCAGCAGCTGCTTCAAATCCACGGTCACGAAGGAGGAGCAGTAATCGGACAGGCCGTAGGGAATAACCAGCTTGCCGTTGTGAATGATGGAGCCGCACGAGTAGAGCACGTTCGGCACGTAGCCTTCGCGCTCTTCCTTGTTGGGTATGAGCAGCGGCTCGCTCAAGCGACCGATTTCCACGGCCGGGTCGTCCAGGTCCAGCAGGCTCACACCCAGGCAGTAGCGCCGCATGGGCCCCACGCCGTGGGTGATGATTAGCCAGCCGTGCTCGGTTTCGATGGGCGGGCCGCAGTTGCCAATCTGAATGAATTCCCACGGGCTTTGGGGCTCCTGAATCTGCACCGCGTGCTCCCATATGGTCAGGTTGTCGGAGAACATGAGGTAGTTGCGCCAGCCGTCGATGCGGGAGAGCATGGCGTAGCGGCCGTTAATCTTGCGCGGGAACAGCGCCAGGTTCTTGTTGTGGGCCCCGGCGCCGTGCAGCGGCATGCCCCGAAAGGTGTAAAAGTCGCGGGTCATCAGCAGCTTGGGCGCAATGCCGAGCCCGTCGTAGGCCGTGTAGGTGGCGTAGTACACGATGCCGCCGTCGTCTTCCACGAAGCGCACGAACCGGGCGTCCTCCATCCCCTTGCGCTCAAAGTCGGACACCGGAAACAGCACCCGGTCCGAGATGTCGGTGTCCAGCGAAAACGTCAGTTCGTAGTAAGTGTCGGCCAGCCAGAGCACTTGGTCGTAGCCGCTTTTCAGGGCGGCGTCGGGTTGGGCGGCCTGGGCTTCCAGCACCACTTTCTGCAATTGGTTGTACTCGAACCGGTCGGCGAGCTGAGCGGCCACTTCCGCCACCGCCGCCGCGGGGAGCCGGGCGGTGAAGTCCTGCGCAAAAAACGCCTGCTTGTGGTACACCGCGCTGCGAACCGTTTCGGCCTCGTCGATGTAGCCGCCGGCCGGTAGCAAGTGGATGTTGGCGTCCTGGTCGAGCACGGCCCGGCGAAATACGATGGACGAAATGTGTCCCTCGCCCACCGCCCGGAAGCTGATGATGACGCGCTTCTGGCCCACTTCCAGCTCCGTCTGGTCGGGGTCTTCCACAATGGACGGGTTGAAAAAGGCCGCCGACTCGATGGAGTATTCGTGGGTGAAATAGGAGCCCAGCAGCAGCTTACGGTAGGGCTCAACTTTCTCAAAATCCAGGCCCAGCGCCGGAAACAGTTCCTGCAGACGGGCACAATGGCGGTTGAGCACCCGGGTAATGTTGCGGTGCCGCTTGGAGTATTCCTGCAAAATGGGCGAGATGGTGCTGAACACGTCTTCCTCGCTCAGCGCCATCACGCGGCCAATGACATGCCGGGCCCGCTCCTCGCCGTAGAAAAAAAAGCGGGCAATGACCCGCTTCATGTCCGGGTACACCTTAACGGTGGCTCTCTCGATGGTTAAGCGCATGGGATTTAGATAAGTAGTTGGAAGCGAACGGCAAGATGGTCATTTGCGGTTTGTCCGCGTGTTGTTGGCGGTTTGGCTACTTATTGCTTTTGACTGAGTACACCAGCAAAAAAAAGTATGGAAGGAACAGCCGCTACCCGGCCCCGCCCGAAGCCGGTAACGGCTGGCCAGTGGCGCAAACGGCATAGGGCGCTCAGGAAGCCGGGGCCAGGCCGTGGAGCACGGCAGTGACGTTTTGGATTGCGGTGTTAAAGCCAATGCTTTCCCCGCTGGGCACCTCAGTGGCCACGGGCAGCACTAGTACGGACACGGGACAGCCGGTCAGCAGCTGGGCCGTCACGCTGCGGTGAAACAGCTCGCCCACGTAGCTGCGCTGGCGGGCCAGCACCACCACCAGGTCGGCCTGGAGGTCCTGCACCGCAGCCAGCACGCCCTGGGCATAGTCATCGTGCTCGTAGCCGCGCAGCTCCGGCACGGGCAGCCCGTCCACAAGGCTGCTGGCCTGCACGGCCCGCAGGGCCAGGGCGCAGCCTTCGTCGTCCTCCACGCCGCTCGATACGTGCGCCACAAACACTTCGGCGCCGGGCAGGGCCAGCAGCGGGCGCAGGGCCTGTACTTCGGCGGCCAGCGCGAAGGGCTCCCGGTCGGCGGCAATCAGGATGCGGCGCGGCGGGTGGTCGGTGGGGGCGTTGGGCGCCACCACCAGCAGCGGGTAGTTGCCGGCCCGCAGTATTTCGGCGCAGGATGTGACCAAGTCGGCGGCGGCGGGGCGGGCCTCCTCGGGCTGGCTGAGCACGAACAGGGCCGGCTGGTGGCGGTTGGCCAAGTCCTGGGCCACGGCCGGCAGCAGGTCGGTGGCCACTTCCACGGTGGCCACGGTACGCAGGCCTTCCGCCTGCTGGTAGAGCATGGCCGCCGTATCGGTCTGGCGCCCCAACTCCTCCTGCTCGTAACCCTGGGCGATGCGGGCGTTGGGGTCGAACAGCGCGGCGCGGTTGATGTGCAACAGCACCAGCCGGCCATGCAGGGCCTGGGCCAGGGTGTCGGCGTACTGAATGGCACAGCGGGCGGGCGGGGAAGAGCCCGCAAAAACGACAAGCGTGAGGGACATGGCACGGGAGGTTTAAGTGGAATACAAATTGGGCAGGCCGATGAAGCGGAGCAGTGGGAAGCCGCCGCGCCGCGCTAGTGGCTAAGCGCGGTCCTGATTTTAAGAAACTCGTCGATGTTGTTCTGGTCGATAACGCCCCGGAACCGCTCGTTTTCCAGCACCGGATAAAAAGCGTTGAGCTTGCGCCGGGCCCGGTCGTATACGTCGCCGAGGCCCGCGCCGATGTCCACGGTTTCAAACTCCCGGTTCATTACCGTGGCCACGGCCACGGTGCCACGGTCGGCCCGCAGCGACTCGATAATCAGCAAGCGCGTCATCACGCCCACGGCCCGGTCGTGCTCCACCACAATCAAGTCCTGGTCGGAGCCGGAAAGCAGCTCGCCCACGTTACTTGACATGATGTAGCGGATGAACTTGACGATGTTGTCAAAAATTCGCCGCCCATGCTTCACCGCCGTCACGATGGTCACGAACGTGCCCTTGTAGCCCAGATTTACCCGGTCGCCGAGGGCGTACTCGCCCGGCGGCAGCGCGTTGGGGTTTTTCGCCGCGTTGGCCGACTCGCCGGTGAGCGACGATTCGTCCATTTTCAGCACGTGGGCCGCCACGAAGCGCACGTCGGCGGGAATGACGTTGCCGGCCTCGAGCAACACCACATCGCCGGGCATTAGGTCGGCGGCGGCTACGCGCACGGCTTGCTTATCGCGCAGCACCTGGGCTTGGCTGGCGGCCATCTTTTTCAGGGCCGCCATGGCTTTCTCGGCCCGGTACTCCTGCATGAAGCCCACCAGGGCGTTCAGCAGCACAATGGCCAGAATCACGTAAGTCGATTTCATCTGGCCCACCACGCCCGCCAGGATGGCCGCCGCGATGAGCACCAGAATCATCATGTCGGTGAACTGGTGAAGCAGCAGCTGCCCCACCGACTTGCGGCGGGCGTCGGCAATCTGGTTGGGGCCGTGCTCGGCCAACCGCTGCCGGGCCGTGGCCGCGGTGAGGCCGGCCGGCGTTGTGCCGAGCGAGCGGGCAACTTCTTCAACGGGGACGAGGTGGTAGTCCATCAGGCGGGGGCTTGGGGCGGCAGTGGAGCGACCAGGGCCGAAAGACTAAAACTACCCGGCCCCACCGACCCCCACCATGACCAAAATCACCGGCGGGGTTGACCTTTGACTTTGGGTAAGCGTGCAGACCAAAGTAGTGGTAGTGGCAATAATGGAGGCATCGCAGACGGCCTCAGCAGTAGCCGATGGTCCGGAGCACCAGCAGAAGGACACAACCACCAGGGTAGCGCGCAACGGAGGCTCGTCTTCGACAATCAGTCCTTTCGTAAGCAAGGGCCTTGCGCGGTTTCGCAAACCACGTACGGGGCGGCATGTGGAGACGCGACCCTTCGCGTCTTGATGTTGCACTGCCCACGTGCCGAGACGCGAAGGGTCGCGCCGCTACCCCCAGCGGCAGCGGCACCCCAACCGAAGAACTGTTGTAAAAGAGCGCCGCAATTTTCAAGGGGACCCAAGTGCAGGGCTGACTGATTCAGTCAGGGAGCCACGTTGAAAAACGTGCCCACCCCGGCCGTCAGGGCCATGGCCAACGCCCCCCAGAAGGTAACCCGAACTACCGATTTGAGCACCCCTGACCCGCCGACGTAGGCGGCGAGCCCCCCCCAGCGCCGCCAAAAACACCAGGGATGTAAGCGAAACGGTCCAGGCCAGCAGTGCCGGGGGTGTCATCAGAATGATGAGCAAGGGCAGCGCGGCCCCCACGGTAAAGGTGGTAGCCGAAGCCAGGGCGGCTTGCACGGGCTTGGCGTTCAGCACTTCGGAGATGCCCAATTCCTCCCGCGCATGGGCACCCAACGCATCGTGAGCCATCAGCTGTTGGGCCACGGTGTCCGCCAAGGCGGGCTGCAGGCCCCGCGCCACGTAAATGGCGGCCAGTTCCTGCTGCTCGGCCAGATTATCGGCAAGCAATTCCTGTTGCTCGCGCGCCATGTCCGCCTGCTCTGTGTCGGCTTGGGAGCTCACCGACACGTACTCGCCCGTGGCCATTGACATGGCCCCCGCCACCAGCCCCGCCACCCCGGCCACCAGCACGCTGTGCGGCGAGGCGTTGGCCACCGCCACCCCCACCACCAAGCTGGCCGTGGAGATGATGCCGTCGTTCGCCCCAAGGACGGCGGCTCTCAACCAGCCGATGCGGTGCGTCCGGTGCTGTTCCAGGTGTCTCATAGTTGGCGAGAAAAATTAAAAAGGAAGGAATATTCGTTGCGCGAGGGGCTTACCCAGTTAGCACCGTGCAGCCCTGCCGAATCAGGCCCGTCCCCAACTGCCGGCCCAGGAGCGGCAACGCGCCGCACCAGGGTCATATTTTCTGCTGCTGCCCCCGCAATACGGCCTTGTACCCCTCCACCCAGCCCACGCCCACCAGCGCGGCCAGCGCACACCAGCCCAGCGCCGCCCCCGACACCGGCGCAAACTCAAACAGCGCGCGGGCCGCCGGCACTCCCAGCACCACCACCAGCAGCGCCAGCGTGAGGCCCAGCAGCAGCCACAGCACCCGGTTTGGCAGCCGAATGGTTTGCACAATCGACTGCGTAAACGAGCGGTTCGCCAAGGTGAGAAACACGTTGCTGAGCACCAGCGTGACGAAAACCAGCGTGCGGCCCACGGCCACGGGCTCGCCCCGCTGCATGGCCACGTAGTACACGCCCAGCACGGCCACGGCAATGCCCAGGCCCTGCACGAGGCTGCGGGCCAGCTTGGCCCCAGCCAGGAAGGTGGCCGTGAGCGGGCGGGGCGGCTGCTGCATCTGCCCCACCTCGGCGGGCTCGTTTTCGAAAGCAATGGAACAGGTAGGGCCCATCACCAGCTCCAGAAAAATGACGTGCAGCGGACTGAGCAGGTTGGCCCACTCCCAGTTGAAGAGCAGGGGCAAGGCCACCGTGAGGATAATCGGGATGTGGATGGATACGACGTAGAACACCGCTTGCTTGAAGTTCTGGTAGATGCGGCGGCCCTGCGCGATGGCCGCCACCATGCTCCCCAAATCGTCATCGACCAGCACCAGCGAGGCGGCCTGCCGGGCTACTTCGGTGCCGCGCCGGCCCATGGCCACGCCAATGTGGGCCGCCTTCAGGGCCGGGCCGTCGTTCACGCCGTCGCCGGTCATGGCCACCACCTCGCCGTTGGCTTTGAGGGCTTCCACCACCCGCAGCTTGGCCTCCGGAAACATGCGGGCGAAGACGGCCGTGCCGGCGGCCCGTGGGCGGAGCGCGTCGGCATTCATTTCCATCACCTGCTGGCCGGTGAGCAGCGTGTCGGCCCCCGGCAGCCCGATTTGGCGGGCAATGGCCTGGGCCGTTTCGGGGAAGTCGCCGGTAATCATCTTCACCTGAATGCCCGCTTCGGCGAACGAGCGCAGGACGGCCGCCGCGTTGGCTTTGGGCGGGTTTTCGAGCGCCACCAGCCCCAAAAACGACCACGCGAAATCGTCCTGCGCGGCCGGGAAATCTGGCGGCGTGTACGTGCCCCGTGCCACGCCCAGCACCCGGTAGCCCTGCGCCGACAGCTCCTGGGTAACGCGGCGAATTTCGGCCGCGAGGGCCGGCACCGGGCGGCACACAGGCAGCACGTGCTCTACCGCCCCTTTAGCAGCCACCACCGCTTCGCCGCCGGACGCCTGGCGCACGTGCGTCATCATGGGCGGAGTACCGGCCAGTGGGTATTCGTGCACCAGCGGGCGGGGCACGGCGGCCCCGGCCGGGTCGGCGGCGGCGTAGGCCGCCACAATGGCTTTTTCCATGGCGTCAAACGGCTCATCCTCGCTGGCCCAGCGGGCGTGGGCCAGCACCGCGCCAGCCGTGGCCGACAGCGCCCCGGCCGTGGCCCCGGGCAAGTCCACGAGCACAGCGGTGGCGCCGTCGTACAGCTGCCGGACGCTCATGCCCTCCTGCGTGAGGGTGCCGGTTTTGTCGGCGCAAATGACCGTGGCCGAGCCCAGGCTTTCCACGGTTTGGGGCTGCTTGGTGAGCACGCCCAGCCGGCTCAGGCGGGCCGCGCCCAAAGCCATGAAGCCGCTGAACGCCACGGGCAGCTCCTGCGGCAGCAGCGACATGGCCAGCGTGAGCGCAAACAGCAGCGCCGTGGTCCAGTTGCCGGAGCGGGCGAAGTTGATGCCCCAGACCAGTAGGAACGCGGCCACGCCCACCCACGTCATGCGGGCCACGAACTGGCCCACCTGGCGCTGTAACGGCGTTTTTTCGGCCACGATGGTGGCGATGCGCTGGCCGATGCGGCCCAGCTCGGTCTGGCTACCCACGGCCGTGACCGTGAGCCAGGCGCTGCCCGAGGCGGTGCTGGTGCCGGCAAATACCGGGTCGCCGGGACTTTTGATTACCGCCACCGCCTCGCCGGTCAGGATGGCCTCGTCGAGCGAGAAGTCGCTGGCCACGTCCAGCCGGCCGTCGGCGGGCACGCGGCCTCCTTCCTCCACCAACACCGCGTCGCCCACCACAAGGTCCTGCACGGGCACGGCACCCTGGCGGCCGTTGCGCCGAACCTGCGCCCGGGGCTGGGTTAGCTCGTGCAGGGCCCCCAGGGCCTGGTCGCTGCGCACGGACTGGTACACCGAAATGCCCGCCACCAACAGTAGCGCCACGCCCAGGGCCAGGGCGTCCTCCAGGTGGCCCATCCAGAAATAAATGACGCCGGTGGCGAGCAGCAGTACGAACATGGGGTCGGCTACCACTTCCCGCAGGGTGGCCAGCAGCCCCGAGCGGGCATCGGCGGCGAGGACGTTGCGGCCGTGCGTGGCGCAGGAAGCCGCCACGGCCGCGTCCGTCAGCCCCAGTGCTGGCCCGTCGGCTGCTCGTCTTTCTTCAATTGCCGGCCCACTTCTAATTGCTTCCATTATGATTGGTGATAAGCGGCCGATGCCAAGGCAAAAAAACCCGGTGCACCAGCAGCGGGTAAGAGCGTGGCACAGCAGGTTCAACACCGTGCGCGCCACCAGCTCCTCGGCGGTAATGGTCGGGTCGAGGCGGTATAGCAGCAGCAGTGGGTGGCGATTCTAGTCAGCGGCCACAAAGGCCCGCGCAGCCGGCCCGCGAAAGGCCAGGCCCGCGCGGGCCGGTGGATTAGTCAGCGGCGGCTCCCATGGGCTTGAGCTGGCGGTGCTTACCCCCGAAGTACCAGGTGAGGGTGGCAACGGCAGCCGTTACGGTGTTGGAAATGTGGGTGGTAACGGGGAATTTAGAGTTTTTTTTATGGCTGGAAGTGGGTTGGTGAGCCAGGAGTGGCGCGGGGTGAAAAAAGGAAATTTGGCTCGCGGGAAGGCCCGCCCAGCCCAGCTTCAGCTTACATTTTCGGGGGGCGCACTTTGGGGCCGGGGAGTCCGTCGGGGTGCCGCGTGATTGTGCCGTTCATCAGCATGCTCTGGCCTTCTTTCAGCATCACGGTGGTGCCGTCCTTGCGCTGGCAAGTGCCGTCGGGCATGCACAGCGAGCCGTCGCCCATGGTCAGGGTGACGGTCATGGGGGCCATTTTTCCATTCTCCACCAAAAGCATGTTGCCGTCCTTCATCAGGCAGTAGCCCTTGGTGGACTGGCCGGTGAGTTGGGCGGCGCGGGCCGCTTTAGGGGCGGTAGTTTGAGCGCGGGCCGCACCGCCGGTTCCGGCAAGCAGCAGCAGAGACAAAAGGGCGGTTGTGTGTTTCATGAGTGGGGTTTGGGGTTTGAAGCACTTCGGGTGCCAGCGTAGCGGCCGGCATAGCTGGCAGATAATACTGCATTCGGTACCGCACAAAATTCAGCCTCAATGCCTGCCAACACCCTGACGATAGCCGGCTTATGGCATGACTTTCATCAACTTGCCTCCTCGCTGCAACCCCGCCCGCCCAGACCATCCCCCAACCTTTAACCTGCGCCGCACGCTGGCGGCATTGCTTACTATCATTATTTTACGGCCGCCCACTCTTGTGACCAGATGCAAAACGCCTCGCCTCCGGGAGTCTTTTTGGGAGCCGTTCAAATAGCTGCCTTGTTATCCTGTAATAGCTGCAGCAGCAACTCCCGCGCCCGGAACAGTTGCGCTTTTACGGTACCGAGGGGCGCGTGCAGTTCCGCCGCCACTTCCGCATAACTCAACTCCTCGAAGTAGCGCAGGCACACGAGCCGGGCATATTTGGCCGGCAACCGGGTGACGAGCCGCTGGATTATCTCAATACGCTGCTGCCGGATAAACGCCTCCTGCGGATTGGGGGCGTGGTCGCGCACGTCCAGCAGAAAGCTTTCCCCGTCGCCCAACTGTCCCGCGGCATTCAGCGGCTGGGTTTTCAGTTTTTTTCGCCGGACAAAATCGATGCAGCCATTGGTGGCGATGCGGAACAGCCAGGTGCTGAACGCAAACTGGGGCCGGTAGCGGGACAAGTGCCCAAAGGCCTTGGCAAAAGCTTCCATGGTCAGGTCGTCGGCATCGTCGGGGTTGCGCACCATGCGCAGCGCAATGTGATAGACGGACTTGCGATAGCTGCGCATCAACGCTTCATAAGCCTTGGCGCTGCCGTCCAGGGCCGCCTGAATCAGGGCCAAGTCGCGTTGGGCTTTGGGCGAAAACCCGCGTTCAATTTCGGTTTCAACAACAAGTGCAGCAGAAAGCATAAGCAGTGAGAAAAAAGCAGGATTCAAAAAATGCGCAACCCGCGTTCAGTCGGGATGTGCTGCCAACTGTAAGGGTTGGCAATAAGTGGTTGTGACAGCTGCCGGGCCCGGGTGGCAGGCCGGGTTCAGGTGATTTTTTAGGATAATACACTGTTCAGCAGCGGATAATGTATTTAGTCCGGGGTGGATTGGTTGGGCTCCATGGGAATAAAAAAGAAGTATAGTGCGCGGCATCAGCTGCCGGTCGAGGTAGTGCCAGCGGTGACCGCAAGACCGACTTGCCCGTATAGGATTACCTCCATGCAATCAGGATTATGAAGCTTCCAACCAAACCCGAACTGCCGGCCTGGGTCTTTCTGCTCCTCCGTCTGGCATCTGTCGCCTTGGTGGGCATCGTTTTCTGGCTGGTTACGCGCTGCAACCCCTGAGCCTGCGCGTTGCACTCCGGGTACCCAACCCCAACCAGAAAGCACCCGCCCGCCGAGTTCCGGACGCGCCTGCTCTTATTCAGCTGGCGCGAAGAGGCGGGGGCAGCCGGCGTAACGGTGAGACGGGACCACGTACACGTTGCCGGTACGCAGCCGGCCGTGGAGCGTGGTTGGCTGCGCCAGCACGGAAGCCGCTCGATGTGGATTCCTTGCCGCTGGCGTTCTATTCGGTAAGTAAGCGCTCGGGGTGCATCGCCAGGTTAGGGGCGGCGGTGGGCGCCGGCCGGCGGGTGGCCCGGGCCAGGGGCCAGGTGTTCCATCGGCTCCAACGGCCAGTCAGAGTTCGCGACCAATCCCGCAGGCGCGCCGCCAGCCGGGCGCGGGAGTGCTGCCCCGAAGCGGGTGCCCACAACATGCCCGCCGTGAGTCCTGCCAGGGAACTCGCCCCAAAAGCCGACCAGCGGCCCAGCGCCGGAATGCGGGCACCACGCGGTTTTGGTGTTGTTTTCATGAGAAATAGATAAGGAAGGTAAATGGCTAGCCGGAAATTGTGGTCAAGGATGCGGTGGCCGGAAATAACCGCCGCGCGGCTGTTCGCTTAAAAGGGCAGCGAGCGCCGCGTCTGGATGACCGGCAGGGCACGTAGAGCGGGCAATAGCCAAAAATGCCCGTCAGCGCCAGCAGCGACCAGCGCAGCAACGTCGGCCCGCTTAGCTGCTGCTACTACAACGGCACCCCAGCAATGACCGCCGCGAGTACCGGGCGAATCGTGCGGTCAATAAAAAGTGCATTCATACCCCTGGTTGACAGTTTGTTGAAGGCGATAATGCTTCGCTTACCATCGCCCGGCCCGGGTATAATCGGCAGTGGAAGCGGCCTGCAGCGTAATCCGGAAAATGGGGGAGAAAAGTAGGCCGAAGGTCCTAACAATCCTGGCTTGGAACCATGACCAGCGTCAGGTCAGCACCTGATTCTGGTCATGAAAAGAATTGGGGCCCGCGGGCGTTGCTCGCGCCGGGAAAATTTCGTATTGGCCGCCTCTCGCTTACCGCCCCGGAGTGGGTCGCGCTGGTGGGGGGGCCTGCGGGCCATGAACGCCAACCACGACGGCTCCGCGCACGGCATTTTTACCAACCGCGTCGGCGTGCTGACCAACGACTTTTTTACCTTGCTCACGAGCATGGACTTGGCCTTCTTACAGCAGCGGGGGAATAAAATTAACTGATGTTACGCAGTCGTTGGGTCAGTTTATTCGTTTAGGCGCTTTATGATGACTTGCACGCTGGACCTGTACACGGATTATTTGCTGAGTTCGACGGGTCCGACGACGGCCACGGGCTTGTCGCGGCTGCTGGACGGGGCGTTGAGCCACGACCACATCACGCGCTGGCTGAGTCAAGGCACCTACGGCCCGGCCGACATCTGGCGGCCGGCCAAGCCCCTGATTCGGCAGGCCGAGGCCCGGCGGCCGACCGAAGAGTTTGCCGTGCTCATCGTCGACGATTCGGTGCTGGAGAAGGCGCACACCGCCGCTAACGAGCTGATTTGCACCCATTGGGACCACCGCCAGCAGCGCTACGTCAAGGGCCTGAACTTCGTCAGCCTGCGCTACCAGGCCGGCGAGCTGGCCCTGCCCATCGCCGTCGAGCTGGTGCGTAAAACGGTGCCCGTTTACCAGCCCAAGACCCAGAAAACGAGCTACCAGAGCCCGTTCACCAAGAACGAGTACCTGCAGCAGATGCTGCGCGTGGCGCAGCCGCAGGTGGCCTACCGCTACCTGCTGGCCGATTCCTGGTACGCCTCGGCCGAGAACATGAACCTGGTGCGGGCCCTGGGCCATCACTTCGTTTTTGCCCTCGAAAGCAGCCGCACCGTGGCCCTGAGCGACGCCGACCGGGCCCAGGGCCGGTTCCAGGCCGTGCAGTCGCTGGTGTTTGCCGATACGCAGCCCTTGCGCGTCTATTTGCGGGCCGTTAGAGAAGCGGTGCTCGTAACCAGACAAGTCTTTACAAACCAGGACGGGAGCCAAGGCATTTTGTATCTGGTCAGCAGCGACACCGACCTGGACCAGGCCCAACTGACCACGATTTACCAGAGACGGTGGAAAAGCGCATCAAGCTTTTTGTGTGGAAGAATACCACAAGTCGCTCCAAGAGAATGCCTCCATGGGCAAGGCGCCCACCAAAACCCTGGCCACGCAGGCCACCCATTTCTTTGCCGCCGTGCTGGCCTACACCAAACTGGAAGTGCTTAAGCTCAAGTGCGGCATCGGGCATTTTCGCCTCAAAGCCCAGCTCTATACCGTCGGGCTCAAAGCAATGTACCAGCAACTCGGCCAACTCCGTGCGTAACATCAGAAATTAACTTAAGCCCCCGGCGCCTTATTCCAACTTTGGAAGGGCAGCCATCCACACACAGTTATAATCACCGTGGCTGTTGCAGAACTCGGTTCGGCGGCGCCAGGCGAACGCTCGACGCACCTTCCGACGCTAGAAAAGTGCTCAACCGGGGATTTTACACGCACATTATCGCTCGCCTACCTGGTTTCTGAACGAACCAGGGAGTTCTGCAACAGCCACCACCGTTTTTCTGAACTAGACATCGCGTTGAACATTGGGCCAGAAATTAATGCCTCAATAACTCACTCAGTCGAGCGTCGAGGCCATGAACCGTTTGTGCCGGGTATAGCGCCCGGCCGTGGCTGCGAGCAAATGCGGGAACGCCTTTTCCAAGGGTTGGCTCACCAGCAAAGACGTCAGCAAATGCGTCTGCCCGTGGCACCTGATTTTCAAGTAGTGGTAAGACTGAAAGGCGAAGTTTTCCCAATCCGTTTGCAGATACACACCCCCAGCAGCGTGCAACTCAACGGCCTCCATTTTCAGGTACGGCAGTACAAGCGTCGCTCCCGCCTGTCTCACCTCCAGCCGGTCCTTAAACGCGGCGACGCTTGTGTGACGGTTGCGCAAGTAATACTCCCCATGCATGCACAGGCCGGGGGCGAAGTACGGAGCCATGGCTAACAGGATAAAGACCACCGAAGATGCATAGTGAGGTGGTCCATTTAGGCTGGACAGTTTAGGGCAGTAAGTGCTTGTTCTAAATTAAGTGGCCACGCATAAGTAACGGTGAATAATTGCGTGGTATTTTTGGCCTATGTTAGCTCCTTT
>NZ_BMGY01000057.1 GCF_014640435.1 Hymenobacter frigidus
ATCAATTTCACCAACAACAACTTAGTAATATCACCCAATTCTCTCCTGTTTAACTAGACCACCTCAAACTGGTTAAAAATGGTGTGGCCATTCCGTTGTCGCACATGAACATTATAGTAGACTTGGTTAACAAGACGGCGTATCAAGGTATGGATGTAGATGGCCTACGAGCTGCTTTAGAGAAACATGCCATCGAAGGGGCACTGGATTTTGCCGCGTTAGCCAGTACACTGCCTTATCAGCAGAATGCACCTTCGCCAGGCCTTCTCCAGCGCGTCCCTACATCCCGAGGCAACGAGTCGGATTTAACTCTCGAAGAGTTATTTACCGTTATCCATTGGATTGCCTTGCAAGAGGATATAAATTATCCCATTGCAAACGGCAAAGCGGGAAGAAAAATGTCTTATTACCGGTACGCGGAAGCCTTGCACGGCGTGAAGCATGGCACTCCTACCATTGAGGAAATGGTGCCGCGCACCCAATTCAAAGGGTATCCACCCGCTCTACTACATGGCCAAGGGATGAATTATGATTTCACTCACCACATACAATAATTTCACAAAAGCGCCCCGCCAGCTACTGACGGGGCGCTTTTGTTTCTTCAGCGGCTTAGGCTGCTTGCTTTGCGGCGGCACCTTTGGGGCTGCCCTGGCCGAGGATAATCAGCTTGGTGTAGCCCTGAAAACGCAGCCAGACCTAGTGCTTGGTGGGCGAGCTTTGGTAAGGCTTGGCTTGATTAAGCCGTTAAGAAGGAGGTTAATTCCGTTGAATACGTCAGCGTGAGCTGGTGCATGGCGCGGGTGCAGGCCACGTAGAGCATGCTTTTGTCGACCTCCGTGTGGTAGGTGCGGGCCGAGGCGAAGGGCACAATCACCTCATCAAACTCCAGGCCCTTCGCCAGGTGGGCCGTGGTGATGATGACGCCCTCCTGGAAGGTGGTGGACTCCTCCGTGAGCAGCTGCACCCCGGGGCCTTCCAGCGCCTGATACGCCGCCGTGGCCTGCCGCTGGGTTTTGCAGATAATGCCCAGCGAATGATTGCCGGAGCTTCGGAAAGTACTGACCAGGCCCTGAATGGCCTGCAGCTCCTCAGCCTGGCTGCCAAAGCGCGCCAGCACCGGCGCCGGCCCGTGCCGTTCGAGGGGCAGGATGTTCGGGTTGGGCGTGATGCGCTGCGCGAAGGCCGTAATCTCGACGGTGGAGCGGTAGCTGCGGTACAGCTTCACGACTTCGGCTTGCGGAAAAACGCGCTCAATGGTTTCGGCCGAAGAGGCGCTGTAGGGGTTCACCGTCTGGCTCACATCGCCCAGAATGGTCTTGCGGCACGCAAACAAGCGCGCCAGCACGGCGTATTGCACGGGGGTGTAGTCCTGCATCTCGTCTACCAGCAGGTGCTTCACGTGGTCGTAGGCGGTGAGGCCTTCCAGGCGCAGGCGCAGGTAAATCAGGGGGAACACGTCGGCGTATTCCAGGCGCTGGCCCTGGTGGTCCCACTTCAGTAGCTCGGGCTTGCCCAGCCAGCGATAAAAATCCCGGTACAGGTCCGGCACGTGGTGGAACCGGAACATGCGCGGAATGGCCTCCCCAATCGTGGCTTTCTCCTGGTTGGTGAGCTTGCGGCGGGTGGCGTCGCGCACGTAGGCGCGCACCTCCTCGGCCACCAGGGCAAAGCGCTTCAGGAGCGGCACGCGGTGCAGGGTCCGGAACTTGGCCAGCAGAAACGGCAGCGGCACCACGGTGCTGCCCACCCGCAGCTCCCGCACGGTGAAGTAGTGGTTCTCCACGTGCAGCAGGTACTGGTTGAGCTGGCCCAGGAACTCGAACGACGACTTGAACCGGATGCGCTCGACGAAGGCGGGGCTGGGGTTTTCGAGCAGCGCCGCCACCTGTTCGAAAAACGTCTGGAACGGCTGCTGGTGGTCGAGCAGGTCGGCGGCCAGCTCCTCCATGCCCAGCTCCGGAATGTGCTCTTCGCCCAGCTCGGGCAGCACGTTCGAGATGTAGTCGGCAAAGACCTTGTTGGGCGAAATGATGAGCACGTCTTTGGCCGCGATGCTCTCGCGGTAGCGGTAGAGCAGAAACGCGATGCGGTGCAGGGCAATGGAGGTTTTGCCCGAGCCGGCCACCCCCTGAATCACCATAACCGACGCGGTGTCGTTGCGAATCACCGCGTTCTGGTCCCGCTGAATGGTGGCGACGATGGTCTTCAGCTTGTCGTCCGACGACTTGGCCAGCTCGCGCTGCAGCACGTCGTCGTGAATGTTCACGTCGTTTTCGAGCATGAACTCCAGGCGGCCGTCCCGAATTTTGTATTGCCGCTTCCGCTCGATGGTGCCCCGCATCTCGCCCGAGGGCGTGGTGAAGGCCGCCGGCCCCGGCTCGAAATCATAGAACATGGACGAGATGGGTGCCCGCCAATCGTAGATGAGGCTTTGGCGCGTGCGCTCCTCGATAAAGGAATACATGCCGATATACACCGGCAGGACCGGCTGGCCCTGGGGCACGAAATCGAGGCGGCCGAAGTACGGCGACTGCCCCAGCTTCAGCAGCTTGCGCTTGCGGCCCACGGCGGCCTCGCCGGTAAACGCCATACGGTTGATGGACTGGTCGGCGGCCACCATGTCGGCCTCGTCCATCCCGGACTGGTGCTCGTGGATGTACTCCTTCTTCTCCCGCAGCTCGTCGGAATACTGCTTCACGCTGCCATCAATCCGCCGAATGGCCAGCGTGAGCTTCTCCTTTATTTCTTCCAGGTACTCTTTTTCTTCTTGTAGGGTGGCGTTCATTCCGGGCG
Organism: Hymenobacter frigidus; assembly: GCF_014640435.1. Classification (GTDB taxonomy): domain Bacteria; phylum Bacteroidota; class Bacteroidia; order Cytophagales; family Hymenobacteraceae; genus Hymenobacter; species Hymenobacter frigidus. Next base: position 2,794 of record NZ_BMGY01000057.1, read on the forward strand.
ACTTTTGGCAATATCCCGCAAAGGTCAGCGTAAATCTCGGTCTGCCGCAGCCCGATTGCCCGACGACTTCCTGCGCTCATTGCAAACCAGGGTGCAGAACCGTACCCGGTGCGCTTGCCAGAACCACTCCCCTACCGGCTCACCACCTCGTTCAGCCGCAGCCGCTGCTCAATCGCCTCGGTGGCCACTTCCAGAATATCGAAGGCATTCCTGGACATCGTATTTTGCTCAAAGCGGACCAGCTGGCGGCCCTGGTCTTCCATCTTCGTCGCATCGCACGATTATTCCACCTCGGCAAGTCCCTTAAAAGACGAAACTCTGGCTGCGGTACCAGCCAGGGTTTCAAAGAAGCAGGTGGTATGAACACCTACCTTCTTTCTCCAACATGAGAGATAAACGTGTGTTAAAACTACTTCAGGCAGTCGGTAAGGCTGTTCTGATGGGAGTGTTTACTTATAGAAGAATGTACTTCCCTCTCGCGGATTCCAGCTTTTCAACTGCTGTCCTAGTCGGTTCAGGACAGCTGGCTCTGTAAGGACAAAAAACTCGCAACGATGGTAATGCGGCACTGCATAGCCATTTCGAACCTGAATTCGGATTGCAGATGCTCCATTTGGTGCATAGCAAAACACTTCCAGTTGGAGATAATCCCAGGTTAAATCGTCATCATCAATAGAATTAAATTTTACCCTGCTCTCGATATTCTGCGGAAAATCGGCCAACTCCTGTCCGAATGGCTTGAACATGTCGTCGTACCCGTACATCGATAGTTCAGTAGTTGTTTCACCATTCGATAAGGTAATGTTGTAGTGTAACAGCCCATCCCCATCATCCCAACCTATTACTCCAATTTTTATGATGTCCATTTACTATTAATCCTTTAAAGCCATAGTTCGCCCACTCCCCTACCGGCTCACCACTTCATTCAGCCGCAGCCGCTGCTCAATGGCCTCGGTGGCCACTTCCAGAATATCGAAGGCATTCCGGGCCATGGTGTTTTCGCTGTCGAGCGTGGGGTTGATTTCCACCATCTCAAAGCACACCACCCGGTCGTTTTCGAGCAGGGCGCGGCACAGGGCCATGGCTTCGGGCACGTCGAGGCCCAGCTCTACGGGGGTACCGGTGCCCTTGCTGAAGCGCGAATCCAGCGAGTCCACGTCGAAGGAAATGTACACCATGTCGCAGAAGCGGAGCTGCTCGTAAATCTCGCGGGCCACCTGGCGCGGGCCTTTGGCGCGGAACTCGGGGAGCTTGAAGTTCTTGATGCCTAGCTGGTCGATGATGGCGTTTTCCTGCTCTTCGGTGTCACGCACCACCACATACACCAGGTGGTCGGGCGTCATTTTGGGGCCGGGCTCGCCCAGGTCCTGCAGGCGGCGCCAGAAGAATTCGGTTTCCGGGTCGGGCTGGTTGCGTTGGTGGTTCAGGTTGTCCTGGCCCAGGGCGGCGGCCAGGGGCATGCCGTGCACGTTGCCGCTGGGCGTGGTGTAGGGCGAGTGAATGTCGGCGTGAGCGTCAATCCAGACCACGCCCAGGGTTTTGTGCGGGTACGTGGCCTTGATGCCGGCGATGGTGGCGTTGGCGCTGCTGTGGTCGCCAGCCAGCACCAGCGGAAACTCGCCGAAGCGCAGGGTCTGCTCCACGGCGTTGGCGATGCCCTTCTGCACGGTGTAGATGCTGTCGATGTGCTTGGCGAAGGGGAAGTGGTTCTTATCGAAGAGCACGTGGTTCAAATCCGGCACCACCACTGAGTTGAAGCGCCGGAAGTAGTCGGAGCCTTTGTTGAGGCAGGCCACGCGCAGGGCATCAGGGCCCATGCTTGCGCCGCGCGTACCGGCCCCCAGTTCGGAGCGGACTTCCAGTAATTTTATACGTTTCATCGGGCGGGAATTTTGGGATAGCGGGATGGCGGCATCGTTTTTTAGTGGTTAGTGATTAGTGGTTAACGGTTAATTTTCTTGTTGCCAAGAAATTAATCACTAATCACTAACCGCTAATCACTAGAATCACGCTGCCTTGCGTCAGGGGATATGCCCTGACGTAGCCAAGTCGCTAATATTCCATCGTCACGATGCGAGGCGGGACCCCCGGAGAACAATCAGCAGTTCCCCGGTTATTATCCTAACCCCGGCGGTACTTTTGTACTGCCCACCGCAAAGGTCGGGCTTTTCCGCCGTTTTCAACACCTGATGGATACTTATCACGACCTCATCTCCCAAACCTTCGATTTTCCCACGGCCGATTTCACCGTCCAGAACCACGAGCTCCGCTTCCACGACATCGACCTGATGGCCCTCGTAGCGAAGTACGGCACCCCGCTGCGCCTCACGTATTTACCCAAAATCAGCTCCCAGATTCAGCGGGCCAAGCAGTGGTTTGCCGACGGCATCGCCGAAACCGGCTACCAGGGCAAGTACACCTACGCCTACTGCACCAAGTCGTCGCACTTCAAATTCGTACTCGAAGAAGCCCTGAAAAACGACGTGGACCTCGAAACCTCGTCGTGCTTCGACATCAGCATCATCCGGGCGCTGTTTGCGCAGGGCGCGTTCGAGCGCAGCAAGTACATCATCTGCAACGGCTTCAAAACCGAGGACTACAAAAGAGAGGTAGTGGGCCTGCTCAACGACGGCTTCGTGAACTGCATTCCGATTCTGGACTCGCCGAGCGAAATCGACTACTACCTGGCGCACGTGCAGCCGGCGGCCACCAAAACCAAGCTGGGCCTGCGCTTAGCTTCCGATGAGGAGCCGCGCTTCCAGTTCTACACCTCGCGCCTGGGCGTTCGCTACGCCGATGCCCTGCCGCTCTACGAGCAGCGCATCAAAGACGACCCGCGCTTCGAGCTCACCATGCTGCACTACTTCATCAGCAGCGGCATCAAGGACACGTCCTATTACTGGACCGAGCTGAGCCGCTTCGTGCACAAGTACTGCGAGCTGCGCAAGGTGTGCCCCACCCTCACCACCATTGATATCGGCGGCGGCCTGCCCATCCAAACCAGCATCCAGGCCGAGTACGACTACCCCTACATGGTGGCCGAAATCCTGCGCACCATCCAGCGCATCTGCGCCGAAGAGGGCGTGCCCGAGCCCCACATTTTTACCGAGTTCGGCATCTTCACGGTGGGCGAAAGCGGGGCCACCATCTACAGCATTCTCGACGAGAAGCTGCAGAACGACAAGGAGCTCTGGTACATGATTGACGGCTCGTTCATCACCAACCTGCCCGATACCTGGGCCCTGAACCAGCGCTTCATCATGCTGGCCCTCAACGGCTGGAGCAAGTCGTACAAGAAGATTCAGCTCGGCGGTCTCACCTGCGACTCGCAGGACTACTACAACGCCGAGAAGCATATCTACCAGACGTTCCTGCCCGAGCGCAAGCCCGCCGATGCCGAGCCGCTCTACGTGGGCTTCTTCCACACCGGCGCGTATCAGGAGAGCCTGAGCGGCTACGGCGGCATCAAGCACTGCCTCATCCCGGCCCCGCAGCACGTTATTCTTGACCGCGCCGAAGACGGTACGCTGATTGACACGGTTTTTGCTCCCGAGCAGGACGCGGCCAGCATGATGCGGATTCTTGGATACCAATAATCCAATTTTCGCGTTACGGAATAGTAACAAAATATTGGGCTGACTGCTTATCTTTGGAGCCCAACCCCGTCATCCCTCACCCGTTTTTATATCATTATGAAAAAGTTCGTTCTGCTCGCCGCCGGCTTCGCGGCCCTCTCGCTGGGTGCCTGCAACCGTCAGAAGTGCCCCGCCTACAGCAGCACCAAGGAAGCCAACCGCGTTTCCTCGCCGATTATGGCCAGCACGGCTACGCCCGCAGCGCACCAGTAGAGCGTTCAGGTTTTGAAGTAAAGAGGCCGGCTTCCCGCATGGGAGGCCGGCCTCTTTTTATGAATTTTTCAGGCAAAAAAACAGCACGTCATGCCGAGCGCAGCCGAGGCATCTCGCATGGGGTAGTACTCCAATCGTTGGCAACGCTGACCTTCGGTTGAACGATGCGAGCGAGATACTTCGACTACGCTCAGCATGACCGTTTTTATTGGTAGTTACGCTCCCAGAATAATATCCGTCGCCGCCCGCAAGCCCACCACTCGGGGCGTGAAATCCACCGCTTCCGTTTCCCCTACCATAATGCCACGCACGCCGATATTGGCCCCAGCTTCCATGTCGCGGTACCGGTCGCCCACTATCCAGCACTGGGCGGGGTCGAGGCGGAAGCGGGCTACGGCTTTCTCGAACATACCCGAATCGGGCTTGCGCAGAATAGAGTCGCTCACGCTGGGGTGGGCATCGCTGAAATAAAGAGCGTCGAGCAAGTGGCCGCAGGCATCCTGCAATTTGGCGTGGCAGGCGTGCACCTCGGCGGCGGTATAGAGCTTTTTGGCGATGCCGGCCTGGTTGGTAACGACCACGAGATAATACCCGGCGGCCTTGAGGCGGGCCAGGCTCTCGGGCACGCCGGGGCTGACGATGAAGTCGTCGAGCTTCCAGACGTAGTCCCCGATTTCGTCGTTCAGGACGCCGTCGCGGTCCAGAAATATGGCTTTGTTGGTTGTTGTCATTAGAACAAAGAAAGTAGCGCGAGCTTTGTAGTTCGCGCTACAGCACTACGATATGAAAATTGCCATCATCGGCGGCGGCATCAGCGGCCTCACCCTGGCCTGGTACCTGCAGAAGGCCGGCGTACCCTACGAGCTGTTCGAGGCCGATGCGCGCCCCGGCGGCAACCTCCACACCTGGGCCACGCCGGAAGGCTACCTGCTCGAAACCGGCCCCAACTCCTTACAGCTGAGCACCGAGCTGGAGGAGCTGCTGGCTGACCTGGGCCTCACCGACCAGATTCAGGAGTCGGCCGCCGTGAGCCAGCACCGCTACGTGCTGCGCGGCGGGCGCTACCGCCAGCTGCCCGGCTCCCCCCCCGCCCTGCTCACCAACAGTTTTTTCAGCCTGAAAGCCAAGTGGCAGCTATTGAAAGAATTTCGCCAGCCCGCCGCGCCCATTGACGTCCACGAAACTGTAGCCCAATTCTTCCGCCGCCGCTTCGGCTCCGAAATCGTAGACTACGCCGTCAATCCCTTCATGGCCGGCATCTACGCCGGCGACCCCGAACAGCTGCTGCTGCACAAAACCTTTCCGCAGCTGGCGGCCCTGGAGCAGCAGTACGGCTCGGTGTTGCGCGGGCTGGCCAAAACCGGCAAAGCCGCGCCGCGCCGTCGCATCATCACCCTCAAAGGCGGCGTGCAGACCATTACCGATACGCTGGCGGCCCGGCTCACCAGCTACCAGCCCGGCACTGCCGTCACGGCTATTTCCCGCGCCACCGATGGCACTTACCAGCTGGAGCTGCGTGGCCCCCAGGGCCTGGCCGCTGCGCCCGGCTACTCGCACCTGGCCCTGGCCCTACCGGCCTACGCCGCCGCGCCGCTGCTGCAACCGTTGTTTGCCGAGGCAGCGGCGGCGCTGGCCGCCGTGCACTACCCGCCCATGAGCGTGGTGTTCTCGGCCTACGACCAAGCTGCCGTAGCGCACCCGCTCAACGGCTTTGGAGCATTGCATCCCAAGGTGGAAGGAACCTACGCGGCGGGCTCCATCTGGACTAGCAGCATTTACCCGCAGCGAGTGCCGGCTGGGCAAGTGCTGTTTACCACGTTCGTGGGCGGCACGCAGTACGAAGCCGCCGCGCTGCAGCCCGAGGATGTGCAGAAAGCCGCCGTGCACGCCGAGTTGAGTACATTCTACGGCATCACGGGCGCGCCGCGCTGGCAAGGGCGCTACCTGTGGCCGCGCAGCATTCCGCAGTACGATGCCCGGATTATGGCCGCCCACGCCACCACCGATGCCCTGGCTCGCGAGCACGTAGTGGCCGTGGCCAACTGGCGCGCCGGCGTGAGTGTGCCCGACTGCATCCGCCACGCCCGCCGCACGGCGGAAGCGCTAGCCGCTCAGTAAAATAATAATCTCAATCAGTTTGTCTTTTAATTATCACAATATTTGTTATTATTGATATTAATTGACTAAACAGGGCCTCAGAAGCTTGGGTGCTCATGCAGCTTCGTGCGGCAAAGGCCTATCTTTGCTTCAACTACTACCCCATGAGCGAAGGCCTCGTCCTGATTCCTACCTACAACGAGCGCGAAAATGCGGAGCTGATTATCCGCAAGGTGATGTCGCTGCCACGAGCTTTCGACGTATTGATTATCGACGACGGCTCGCCCGATGGCACGGCCGCCATTGTGCGCGGCTTACAGGCCGAGTTTCCAGGCCGCCTTTTCCTAGAAGAGCGGGCGGGCAAGCAGGGCCTGGGCACGGCCTACCTGCACGGCTTTCGTTGGGCGCTGGGCCACGGCTACGAGTACATATTTGAGATGGACGCCGACTTCTCGCACAACCCCGACGACCTAATGCGCCTGCACGATGCCTGCGCTTTGGAAGGCTACGACCTGGCCGTGGGCTCACGCTACATCCAGGGCGTGAACGTGGTAAACTGGCCCATGTCACGGGTGCTGATGTCATATTTTGCTTCCTGGTACGTGCGCCTGATTACGGGCATGCCCATCAGCGACGCCACGGCGGGCTTCAAATGCTACACGGCGCGGGTGCTGCGGGCCATCGACCTGGCCAACATTCATTTTGTGGGCTACGCGTTTCAGATTGAGATGAAATGGCTGGCTTACCAGCTGGGCTTCCGCATCAAGGAAGTCCCCATCATTTTCACCGACCGCACCCGGGGCACCTCCAAAATGTCGACGGGCATTGTGCACGAAGCTTTTTTCGGGGTGCTCCAGATGAAAGCAGACAGCTGGTTCCGCCCGCTGAAGCGGGTGGTGCGCTAGCCCATTCCGCTGGTCTTTGCAGGCGTCGGCGTGAGTACTGGCTGCTAGACGCACTTGGTCCGCTGTATCTTGGCGCTACGCATGGAAAACACGCCCCTGTTCTGGCTGCTCTTTACAACGTTCATTATCGGGCTGCTACTGCTTGATTTGTTGGTTTTCAACCGCAATGCTCACGAAATTAAACTGCGTGAAGCCTTGGGGTGGAGTGCCTTTTGGGTGGCGCTGTCGCTGGCGTTCAACTACGTGGTGTACCGCACCATGGGCCCCCAGGCCGGGCTGCAATGGCTGACCGGCTACTTGGTAGAAAAAGCCCTGAGCGTGGACAACCTCTTTGTCTTTTTGCTCATTTTCAGCTATTTCAAAGTGCCGGCGCAGTACCAGCACCGCATCTTGTTTTGGGGCGTGCTGGGCGCATTGATTTTGCGGGCGGTATTTATTCTGGTGGGCGGGGCGCTGCTGGCCAGGTTCCACTTCCTGATTTACCTGCTGGGGGCTTTCCTGATGTACACCGGCGTTAAGATGGGCCTGAGCGGCGACGCGCCCGAAATCGACCCCGAGCACAACCCCGTGGTACGCTTTCTCAGCCGCCACTTGCCCATCACCCGGCAGATTGAGGGCGACCAGTTCTTTGTGCGGCGCGACGGGGTGCGCTTTGCCACGCCCCTTTTCGTAGTGCTGGTGATGGTGGAAACCACCGATGTGGTGTTTGCCGCCGACTCCATTCCCGCCATTCTGGCCATCACCCGCGACACGTTCATCGTATTCACATCCAATGTGTTTGCGCTACTGGGGCTGCGGGCCATGTACTTTGCCCTGGCCAGCATGATGCGCCTGTTTCACTACCTGCACTACGGTCTTTCGCTCATTTTGGTGTTCATTGGGGCCAAAATCCTACTTGAAAGTTTTTTTGCAATCCCGATGCCCGTGGCGCTGGGCGTGGTGGGCGGCTTGCTTGTGCTGAGTGTGCTGGCCTCATTGATTTGGCCCAAACAAGCGGCCTGATTTCCGTTCGCGTTGCTCACGCCAGCACGCACCCACGTTCATTGAATTACTCGATGCCCTGGGCCGCCTCGTGCTGGCCGTGCCCGTGGGCAAAGCCGCAGAGCTGAGTCTGAACGTGGAGCATCTGCCAGCTGGTATTTACCTGCTGCGCGTGGCGTATGAAACCGGCATGGTTACGCGCCGCATCGCGGTACAATAACTCAACAGCACCAGAATGCAATAAAGGGGATGCGCCAAGGTTGGCGCAGCCCCCTTATTGTTTAAAGTTGGAATATAAAGCTGGATGTAGAGATGCGACCCTTCGCGCTTCGGCGTTGAAAGCTCGCCAAATGGCGCAGTCCTGGAAACGCGAAGGGTCGCGTTTCTACGTTTAGTTGGGGGCTTTCGGAGGCTCTTCATCCGGGGCCGGGGCTCCGGAGTTCACCCCGGCATCGGGGGCGGCCCCGGTATTGAGCAGGTCAATCAGGTTGAGGGGCTCAAACTGGCTGGAATCAGCGGCTGCCGTGACGCGGGTTGTATCGGGCCGCGTGGCGAAGGACATGTACTGACGGGCCGGGCCATTGAGACGCAGTGAGTACGGCAGACTTTCGCGGTCGTTGTTGGTGATAAGGCCCCGGGTGGCCATAATATCGGCAATAAGCCGGAAGAAATAGCGGGTACTACGGCGCAGGTCGCCGTAGGCATCGAAGGAGTAACGGGCGAATTTCGGCTTGGGAATAATGCTGGCCAGGTACAGGCTTTCGGCCAAGTTGAGCTCGGCGGGGCGCTTGCCGTAGTAGAATAAGGCGGCGTCTTTCACGCCGTACACCCCGCGCTTGCCGCTGGGCCAGCGGTACTTGCTGGGGCCCCACTCAATGATGTTGAGGTAAACCTCAAACATGCGCTGCTTGCTGGCCATCCGGGTGTTTTCGAGCAGCCACACAATGAGGGCTTCCTCCACCTTCCGGGCCACGGTTTTTTGGCGGGTCAGAAACACGTTTTTGACCAGCTGCATGGAAATGGTGCTGCCGCCGCGGGCAAAGCGCCGCTCCTTAATATTTTGAATGGCCGACTTCACAAACGCCTTTTCCATAAAGCCCTTGTGCGTGAAAAAGCGCGGGTCCTCGGCCGTCGTGATGGCGTGAATCAGATAAGACGACACCTGGTTGTAGGGCACAAAATCGGGGTTGACGGGCCCCACGGCGAAGGTGCGCACAGAGTCGCCTTTATCGTTGTACACCGTGTGCCGGAAGGCGGTGTTCAGCTTACTCAGGTCCTCTTCGCCAAAGCTGGTCAGCTTAAAATCCTTGCCCCGCAGGCTGGAATCGAATTTCAGGCTGTCGACGCGGGCCAGGTCCACGCTGCCGCTCATGCGGTAGGTGAGCGTGCCGGTGCCGGTGGTGCCCCGCACCTCATCGAAAATACCGGTGGGCAGGGATGAGAAAAAGTCGTTGGCCTCCGTTTCAGCCGAGCGCACGCTGATGCTCACCGCGCGGCTGGGCTTCAGGCGCACGCTAATTTCGGGGTACAGCACGATTTTATTCACCGTCAGCAGGCTGCCTTTTTCGAGCGCGGCCGTGCCCCGGCCCAGGCGGGCCACAAAATCCAACGTCCCGCGCTTCACCTCAATCTCGTTGGAGGCCAGCTTGGGATGGTAGAGGCTGAAGTTGCGGGCGGCCAGCGAGCCGCGCACCATGAGGTGCCCGCCGGTGTCGTCGTCGTCGAACTCCTTGCTATCCAGCCGCACCAGCACGGTATCGAAACTCACCAGCGCCCCGAAGCGGCGCGGCACGTAGGGCAGCTGCACCGAGCCGCCCACCCCAAACACCCGCGCCGTGAGGGCGTAGTCGCCCGGCGAGATATGCCCGCTGATACCCAGCTCGTTCACCACCGAATCGATGCTGGCCGTGAGGCGGCCCGAAATGTCGCCGTCTTCAATCTTGAGCTCGGGCAAGCGCAGCAGCGCCGTGTGGCGCGGCCCCAGGTAGCTGACGTAAAAATCCTTGAAAAGCGCCTCGCCAGGCACGTTGTCGAACGCCGTTTCGAGCACTTGGTTCAGCAGCAGACCGTAGTTGGTGCCCTTGGTGGTATCGCGGGGTACGGTGCTGGCTTTTTGTTTTTTTACCAGAAAGCCGTAGTTGTCGGATGTAGCCGATTCGCGGGCCGTGAGGCGCGCCGTAATAATTTCGAGGCCGCTGAAAACCGGCCGGCCCGCAAACAGGGAGCGCACGCTCAGGCTGGCTTGCAGGAGCTTGGCCGTGAGCAGCGTATCAGTCGGCGCGGCTTTGGGAACCAGGCTCAAGCCGGCAATTTCCACGGTTTTGAAGCCCGCAAAACGCGCTGGCCCCAGCGTGAGGATAACCGGATATTTACGCTCAACCTTGGCCTTCACCTCGCCCAGCGCATAGGTCAGCAACTGTTGGCGCTTCCACTGAAACACGGCGAATGCCAGCAGCAGCAGCGCAGCCAGGCTGCCCAGAATGCCGATAAGAAGTCGTTTGGTGGAGGGAGATATTTGCACGGAACTCAGTAAGGTGGGCGGCTTAGCCAACGTCAAAGGTAAGAAAAACGAAGGCGTAGGCTGAATACGAAAGACAACTGGCCCGCGGTCAACTCTCATTCTTCTTTGTAAAGAGGGGATTTTTTCGTTCCGTGCCGCTCGTTCGGCCCGTACTTTTGCTCCATGCCCAGCCCCCTCCTTGCCCTCTCGCCCCTCGACGGGCGCTACGCCCGCGCCACCGCTCCTTTGGCCACGCGCTTCTCCGAAATGGCCCTGATACGCTACCGCGTACTGGTCGAAATCGAATACTTTATCGCCCTGGCCGAGCTGCCGCTACCCCAGCTGCGGGAGGTGTCGCCGGGAGTTTTTCCGCAGCTGCGCCAGCTCTACGAAGGCTTCTCGGAGGCCGATGCCGAGGCCGTGAAGGCCCACGAAGCCGTGACTAACCACGACGTGAAGGCCGTGGAGTACTGGCTGCGCGACGAGTTTACCCGATTGGGCCTTGGCGCATTCGTCGAATTTATTCACTTCGGCCTCACTTCGCAGGACATCAACAACACCGCCATTCCGCTCAGCTTCCGGGATGCGCTGATGGGCGTGCTGCTGCCCGCCTACGCCCAGGTGCGCAACGCCCTGGCTGCCCGCGCGCAGGAATGGCAGGCCATTCCCATGCTGGCCCGCACCCACGGCCAGCCCGCCTCGCCCACCCGGCTGGGCAAGGAAATTGAGGTGTTTGTGGCCCGGCTCGATGCGCAGGTGACGCTGCTGGCCCAGGTGCCGTTCGGGGCCAAGTTTGGCGGGGCCACCGGCAATTTCAACGCCCACTACGTGGCCTACCCGGCCACCGACTGGCACGCCTTCGCCACCACCTTCGTGAACGACCGGCTGGGCCTGCACCGCTCCTTCCCCACCACCCAGATTGAGCACTACGACCACCTCGCGGCCCATTGCGACGCCCTCAAACGCCTCAATACCATCCTACTCGACCTGGCCCGCGACGTCTGGCAGTACATCTCGCTTGGCTACTTCAAGCAAACCATCAAGGCGGGCGAGGTGGGCTCCTCGGCCATGCCGCACAAGGTGAACCCCATCGATTTTGAGAATGCCGAAGGCAATTTTGGCGTGGCCAATGCGCTGCTTGAACACTTTGCTGCCAAGCTGCCCATCTCCCGCCTCCAGCGCGACCTCACCGACTCCACGGTGCTGCGCAACCTGGGCGTGCCGCTCGGCCACGCCCTCATCGCCCTCGGAGCCTTACAGCGCGGCCTGGGCAAGCTGGCCCTCGATGAAACCGCCCTGCACCGCGACCTGGAAGCCAACTGGGCCGTGGTGGCCGAAGGCATCCAGACCATCTTGAGAAGAGAAGCCTACCCCGACCCCTACAACGCCCTCAAAGCCCTCACCCGCACCGGCGAAGCCATTTCGGCCGCCAGCATCGGGGCGTTTATTGAGGGGCTGGACGTGAGCGCAAGCGTGAAGGCTGAACTACGCGCCATCACGCCGCACACGTACACGGGGGCCCCCGCCGTGGTGCCGCCCACCCCGCCCCTGGCGTAGGGTGCGTTTCCGCCCACTTGCCGGCAAGCCCGCCCCATCCGTTGATGGTGGCGGGCTTTTTTGGTCGGGCCAGCTTCCGGCCGCGCCGGGCACGGTTACCTTTGGCCCCTAATCCGGCCCTTCGCACCTCGTAATTTACCCCTGCTCGTGACCCTGCACCCCGACTGCCGCCACTTTCGCGGCGACCTCCCCTGCCGCCCCAACAAAACCGACGGCTACGTGTGCGAGAGCTGTCCGGTGTATGCGCCCGTGACGCAACGGGTGCTCATCATCAAGCTCGGAGCCATCGGCGATGTTATTCGGACCACGCCCCTGCTGCGGCGGCTGCGCCAGGAGCGGCCCGGCTGCGCCATTACCTGGCTCACGCTCACGCCCGCCATCCTGCCGCAGGGGGAGATTGAGGAGATTCTAAAATTCGATTTTGCCAGCGCCCTGCAGCTCCAGGCCCGGCAGTTCGACGTGGTAATTAACCTCGATAAGGAGAAGGAAGCCTGCGCTCTGCTGAACACCATTGAGGCCAAGGAGAAATACGGCTACGCCCTGCGCCCCCACGACGGCGTGGCCTGGCCCGTGAATGCGCTGGCCGAGCACAAGTTCCTCACCGGCGTGTTCGACCAGGTGAGCCAGGCCAACACCAAGCCCTACGTGCAGGAAATATTTGAGCTCTGCGGCTTCGATTTCCGGGGCGAAGAGTACGTGTTCGACACCCACGACGACAAGGGCTACAACTGGGCCGCTCTGCCACCCGCCCGCCCGCGAATCGGCCTCAACACCGGCTGCGGCGACCGGTGGACCACCCGCCTCTGGAGCGACGCCAAGTGGATAACCCTCATCGAGGGCCTGCAAGCGGCCGGCTACACCCCCGTGCTGCTCGGTGGCGAGGCCGAAGATGCCCGCAACCGCGTGCTGCACGCCACTACCGGCGCGGCCTACCTTGGCACCTTTCCCCTCCCCCAGTTCATCAACCTGATGAACCAGATGGACGGCATTGTGACGCAGGTGACCATGGGCATGCACATCAGCATCGCGCTGCGCAAGCCCACTATTCTGATGAATAACATCTTTAATCCCCACGAATTCGACCTCTACGGCCGGGGCCAAATCGTGGGACCGGATAAGGACTGCGTATGCTTCTATCGCGGCAGTTGCAAATTAGGCACCAGCTGCATGGAAGATTTGCCGGCCGAAAAGGTGCTGCAAGCCGTGCGCGAAAGTGTGCCCGGTCACCTCACCCCCTGACCCCCTCTCCAAAAAAGAGGGGGCACCGGGTTTGCGCCTGACGAACTTGTCCTAATAATTGTCCTCACGAGCCGGTGTCGCCTCTTTTTTGGAGAGGGGGTCAGGGGGTGAGGTTAGCCCGCTACTTCCTTCAGCGCCGCCACCATTATCGGCCAGGAAAACTGCTTTTTCTGCACCCGCACGCCAGCTTCGAACATTTCTTCCCGCTTCCCGGCGTAGAAATCGACCACGGCATCGGCAATGGCAGCCGGCGTGGGCGGCACCACGTAGCCCACCACGCCATTCGGAATTAATTCGGCCAGCCCGCCCACGTCCGTCACCAGCATGGGCCGCTCGAAGTGATAGGCAATTTGCGACACCCCGCTTTGCGTGGCGTTTTTGTAGGGCTGCATAATTAAATCGGCCGCGCAGAAATAATTTACCACGGCGTTATTCGGAATAAAATCCGTGGCCCTAATTATCTTGTTTTCTAATTGATGATGCTTAATTAGCTCTTCATACGGCGCGGCATCTTCGTAAAATTCGCCGGCAATTATGAGCTTAATTGGCAACGCCGCCACGCGCGTATCCGCGAAAGCTTCCAGCAGAATATCCAGCCCTTTGTAGGCCCGGATAAACCCAAAAAACAGCAAATATCCCAACGTAGCCGGCAGCCCCAACGCAGCCAGCGCGGCTGATTTAGCTTTTATAGGGCCGAAATTATCGTACAGCGGATGGGGCCGATAAAGCGCCGGCTTTTGCCCAAACCCCAGCCGCTGCAAGTCGCTCAGCACGCTGCGGCTCATGGTCACAAATCCATCGCAGGCACTCAGGAAATAGCGTGTCAGCGGGCCGTCGCCGGGCCGCTTTTCGTGCGGAATTACATTGTCGGTGATGGCCACCACGCGGGTGTGCCCGTTGCCGCGCACCAGCCGCGCCACCGTGCCCAGCGCCGGCCCCATAACGGGCAGCCAGAACCGAAAAACCACTAAATCGGGCCGTTCCCGCCGCAATTTCCGCCCCACTCGCACCCAGGAAACCGGGTTCACCGAATTCAGGCTCACTTCGATAGCCAAATCAGTGGGCCCAGGCTCAGTACTGAACTGCGTTTGCCCCGGAAATAGAAAGTCCGGGTATTGCAGCGAAAACGTCACGATGCGCACCTCGTCGCCGGCTTCGTGAAATGCCCGCGCCAACCGTTCATTATAGGTGGCCAGGCCGCCTCGCAACGGATACGCTGGCCCAATTATTACGACTTTCATTTCATTTAACATTTATCAATCAACATTTAACAATCGGACGGCAACAAACTGCACTGCCGTTAAATGTTAATTGATAAATGTTAAATGAATTTAATTAAGCTTTTCCCGCACCAGATAATCGTTGCGGCGCGGCCCGTTCAGCTGCACCATTTCAGCCAGAAAACCCGACAGAAACAGCATCACCCCAATAATTACAGCCGTCAGGGCCAGAAAAAAAAGGGGCTGGTCCGTCACGTTACGGGCCCGCAGGTTGTGCAGCGAAAGCCACACCTTCTCGCCCACCACCCACAGCGTGAGCAGTATCCCCACAAAGAACGATAAGCTCCCTAGCGTCCCAAAGAAGTGCATCGGCCGCCTTCTGAACCGGCTCACAAACGTGATGCTGGCCAAATCCAGGAAGCCGTAAACAAACCGCTCCAGCCCAAATTTGGTCACGCCGTATTTACGCTCTTGGTGCTGCACCACCTTCTCCCCAATTTTACGAAACCCGTTCCATTTCGCAATCACGGGAATGTAGCGGTGCATTTCGCCGTACACCTCAATGCTTTTCACCACCCGCTGGTCGTATGATTTTAGTCCGCAGTTGAAATCGTGCAGTTGAATGCCCGATATCCACCGCGTCGCCCCATTAAAAAGCTTAGTCGGGATGGTTTTGGTCAGCGGGTCAAACCGCTTCTGCTTCCAGCCGCTCACCAGGTCATATTTGTCCTCCACAATCATGCGGTACAGCTCGGGCAATTCCTCGGGCGAATCCTGCAAATCAGCGTCCATGGTGCAAATCACGCGGCCCCGGGCCGCCTCAAAGCCCACATTCAGCGCCGCCGACTTGCCATAGTTCCGATTGAAGCGAATGCCACGCAGGGTGGCGTCGTCCACGGCCAGCGCTTCCATCACGGCCCAGGAATCATCCGTCGAGCCATCGTCAATCAGAATCAACTCATACGTCAGCCCGTTGGCCTGTAGCACCCGCGCAATCCAGCGCGTTAGCTCAGGCAACGATTCTGCTTCGTTCAGCAGCGGAATCACGATGGAAATTTCCACCGGAAAAATAGCAGGTGATTTATTCAAACTCGGGCTTGGAATTTTTGGTAATCGCTGACACAACCAGTGCAATCAAAAAACCGAACAGCAACGAGCCAAGGATGCCGAATAGCACCATCCAGCCGCCGGAGCTGAATTTTTGCATCATGCTGACGGCCTGGTCAATCTGCTCGTCACTCATGCCGCCCTTTTCTTCCATTTTCGCCCGCGTCGTGTCCATCACGCGACTCATATACTCGGGGTCAATGAACTTCATGTAAACAAAGCTGAACGCCGTGGACAGCGTTCCCGATATGATGCTCATCACCGCACCAATACCTAGGCCTTCTGAATAATTCATAAAGCCGTGATTTGCCGCTTTGTAGGCATTGTGCGCCAGCACCATCCCGCCTATCAAAATGACTAACCCTAGCCAACGTACCGGCGATTGGTCAGTCTGCGTCACAAATAGGATGAAGGAGAAAATAATGCTTATAACGCCCGTAAGAAGGCCGTAGCGCACGCCCACCGATGTGGTCGTAATCGAAGAAGTAGCGTTTGTTTCCATAGGAGTTGGGTGAATGGTTGAAATAGACTGAAAGGTAAACTGAATTATTCCCGAAAAAATATGCCGCCCGGCAACGCCAGCACCAACCCAAATAGCAATACCACGGCGAAGTTACTGGTCGCTAAATCTTTCGCGGTTAAGTTATCCACGTTCTGCAGCTGCAGCCGAATTTCCTGCTCACTGCGCATCACCTTGGGATTTTCGCGTTGCTGCGCCATTACAATTTCCTTCACTTCGGCTCGGTTGCGCGCCAACGCCGGTTCGCCCACCCCGTAGGCCAGAGTCAACACACTACTTGCCGATATTACGGCCGCAATCAGTACCGTCAGCAAGCCCACACCCAGCGAGCGTCTCAAACCGGGTTTTTCGGGCTGCAGCTTCTTCCGCAATACCCATTCGCTGGTCAAGGCCGCCAATGGCACCAATAGCTGCGCCAGCACTTGCTTCGGGCCAAAGCCATTGTTACCAGTCAGTTGCAGGCCCAGCATCCACAGGCCGCAGGCCAGTCCCGCGCCCACACCAAACCGTAGCGCAAGGCGCGTTACCAAACGCGAAGTTGGGGCATCCGCCATCGCATTGGATTCCGCAGAAGAAATAGCCATAAATTAAGGTGCCGATTAAAGCCGCAAGATACGCCCAGTGGCTGCTACCAGCGGGTTGTTGTCCCGCTCGATATCCAGCTAAGCGGCTTGCTTAATTTTAGCCGAAATTGTTTGACGGGAGCCAAAACGCACCAACAATACCTCCGCTAGTAAGCCCAACAACGCCGCCAGCAAACAGTAGCGCCAAAGTGGCTGCCCAGTCTGTTCAGCTTCAAACCGAGCCAACCCGGCACCGTCGGCACCGGCTTCCACCACCTGGATATTGGGCCGATTAGGCCCAATCAATTGGCGCAATTCGGCAGCCGAATATGCCGCCAGTTCCGATTCTTGCTTGCTTTGATTAAATGCCAGCGTCGTCAGTACTTTATTCTGGCGACGCACTTGGTAAAAGCCTGGTTCCTGCATGCTCTCCGGCAAGGACAGCTGCACCTCCTGTCCCACCATCCGTTGCGCTGGAATCAGCGTCAGGCTGTCTTTCACCAAGCGCAGGCCCGTTTCATTGGCTTGCTCGGTGCGGCGCGCAGCTTGGGTTGGCTCCACCGGCAATTTCAGAGCCAGCGAATTCTGAGTAAGCTGGTAAGCTGGCAATTGCTCGTTTCGGTAGCTCAGCATGGCCATCCGGTACATCACCGGCACAAACAACGCATGCGTGCTAAAGTCCGAATAGGCCTTTTCAAACGGGGCTGAAAAGACGTACACTTGGCCCGCACCGCTTCCAAAACCAGCCAAATAGCTTTCGCCATCCTGCAAGCGCAAAATGTCTTTCCCCGTGCGCGCCCACCGCAACACCGGCGCCACTCGGGGCATCGTCACCGCTCGTTGGCGTGCCCCGAATACATCCCGGAAGAACGGCTCTTGTGCGTTCGGCATAGCCACGTTTCGCAGTTCCGGAACAGCAGCCGCAGCCTCCCACTGCACCGTTCCCAACCCCAAATCCCTAAACAGTTGCTGGTATGAAGCGTGAGCACCAACCAGCGGCGACGGTACCACTACCACGCTTCCCCCACGCTGGACCACCGCCCGCAAAGCCTCGCGTAAGCCCGCATCAACTATTGTCAGGCCACGCACCAATACCAAGTTAGCTTGCCTCAACACCCCATAATCTAACCGCTCAGGTCTGGTATAGGTGTAGTTAAAAAGTGACTCATTTGCATACAGTTGTTGAGCAACTAGTTCCGCTCCAATTTCCAAAATATTGATATTGGTAGCGGGTTGCAAGGTGAAATAATACGTGTTGTCAAACGTCACCGGCGCATCCTCGGTCACAACCCGCCCCAATGCGACCAAAGTATCACTCACCTGCACCTGCACCACTGAAGTAGCCACCTCGCCAGCCGCAAGTCTCACGCGAAAGGCCGCAACCTGCTTTCCAGTCAAAAACACTTTCACCGGACAGTCGCTCAATTCAACACTACCTCCATTCCGCATCCGGATATGTAAACTCAAATTCGTCCGCAAACGCACAAATGCATCATCAACCCAAACGCTGTCCACATAGACATTTGCTGTTTCCTTGCCCTTCACCGGCACCAGCACCACCGTCCGCTTGCTATCCAAGCCTTCAAATACCTTTGAATTAAAAGCGCTTTTTTGAAAATCAGACAGTAGATAAAGTTGAGTATTGCTCGTGTTGACTAAGCTTTTAGCAGCATCGGCTTGCGCGTCTAACTTCAGTTCATCTAAAGCAACCTTATATGAAACCTTATTATCAACCCTTTTCCCAGAATTCAGCAATTTCAATCGTGTGTCAGCCCTACCACCAGCTTCTAAACTTTGAGCCATTGAAATGCCCTCCTGAAACAAAGAAGATTGGGTGTTCCCATTCACCTGCATGCTAAATGAATTATCTACGACCACGCCGCCAGCACTTACATCAATAAGCCTTGTAGCCGGGACGAAAGGTTGACAAAACATCAGTACCAGTGCACAAAGAGTAAAAACGCGAGCCAGCATTATCAATAAATGCTGTAGCCGTCGGTGCTGCATCGTCACCAAAGAGACTTCTTTTATAAAAGCAGTATTGGTAAACAGCAAACGCTTTGGCTTGCGTAACTGCAACAAATGGATGGCAATCGGGATAGCAATTGCCGCCAATCCAAATAAAAACCAAGGGTGTAATAATTTCATAGGTACTCTCTGTAATGCACCAAGTGGGACACTCATCACCCGTAAGTTTACAAACAGATTAAGAGACTTACGTTATCGGGACTTACGCAATCGGCTTACGGGTGCTCTTTCTCGCAGAAGTTCGCAGATTTTCTTATCTGACCTCTGTGAATCTCCGCATTTTTCCCGCTGCGAATTTCTGCGAGAAATCTACCGTGTGTAATTCTTGGTTATAAACCTCAATATGAGTAATTTATTAACTTTAGGACGGGTGTAATTCAAAACTACGCGGTTGGTTTTTTAAACAGGTCCGTGAGCAAGTTCATTTGAGGGATTTTCAGTGCCGAGCGTAAGCGTACGAGCCGGTCGAGTCCGCCATTGGACCAGCGCTGACCGCTTCGTTTGAGGCGCACCTAGAGCAGGGTGCGATGGGCGGCCTCGACGGGCCCGCTGCCGCAGAGCAGCCCGCGTTGGCGGAACAGGTCGTAGCGCAGGCGGGCGCGGTTGGTGCGCAGGTAGGAGACAAGTTGGGCGGCCAGCGGAGCCGCCAGGCCGGGTAAGGCCGCCAGGGCCCGTTCCACGGCCGGACTCTGGCCGGCCCAGAGGCGGGCGTATGGGGCGGGCAGCCAGGGGGCGGGCGCATTGGCAGCCTGGGCGGCGGCGGCGAGCTTTTCGGCCACGTGGTAGAAGTCCAGGATGTGCGTGGCGTGGGGATAGGATGCTTGTAGCCAGTGGTGAATCCACTGCGCCCCGTCGGTGACAAATACTTGGTCGGCGTGCGCGTCGGGTGGCAGCACGCGCTCAAAGCGTTGGGTAAAGGTGGCAAAGGGGCCCCGCTGGGCCACGTATTGGGACGGGCCGGTCTCCCCGACCGGGGCACTGGCCGGGGCACTGGCCGGGGCACTGGCCGGGGCACTGGCCGGGGCGCTGTGCTGGAAGACGCGACCCACTTTCACCTCCTGCCAGCCCGTGTCGGTGAAAAGCATCGAGCCGTCGACCATGCCGTAGACCGGCCCCGGCCCGGCGCTCACCCCCGGGCAGGGCGCATCCAGGCCGGCAGCGGGCAGGGCCTGGGCGGCGGCCTGGGTGCGGCGGTAAACCTGGGTCGTGCTCACGCGGATGCCCAGCAGCGATTCGACCAGCGGCGGCACCTGGGCAAAGACGTGCTCAGCGGCCAGCAACACGAGTTTGGCCTGCAGGTAGGGGCTGGTGCGCGAGCCCAGCACCGGGGCGCTGAACGGGTTGGTTTTGGCGATGGCTACGCGCCCGAACCGGGTCTGGACACTGTTTTTTTTTGCTTGTTGGCCGGCACCGGCCCCAGCGTCTGTTCCAGCACCGAACGCCCCAGGGCTGTCCACAACTGGTCAAACTTCTCTTCCAGCGTGTAAAAATCCGGCTCCTGGCCGATAGCGCGCAACTCGTCGTATTGGGCGGCGGCCAGCGCCAGGTAGGCTTCTTTCGTCATTGGGGATAAGCAGGTAGTGAATACCCCAAGTTACCACCCCAACGCGTAGTTTTGAATTACACCCCTTTAGGACTTACGCAAAAGCCAGGGCTGGTTTGATTAATTCATATCTCATGTACGCATCCAAAAAGCCTTGTTTGAGTTGATAAACCGTCTGTTGGGTCTGGTAAGCGACTTGTTTGAGGCGGGTCCAGGCCCGCACGGCCAGGGCGATGTGGTTGCGTTGGCTGCGGGCCAGCCGACACTGGCAGGCCTGCACGCCGGTGAGTTGCTTGAGTTCACGGTGAAACTGCTCAATCGTCCAGCGGACGCTGCTTTCTTGTTCGGCAGCGGCCATGTCGCGGGGCTCCGCCTCGTTGGTCACGAGGTAATCCGTCCGGTGGGTGGACACCCGTACGCGGAAGAGTTTCAATTTGCAATCCTTAGAAGCTGTTTGAGTTAATTTTGCAAGATGGATACCTCCGCTATTTTGACCCGAAAGTTATAT
>NZ_BMGY01000058.1 GCF_014640435.1 Hymenobacter frigidus
TTCTGGCTTTTGCGGTCCTTTTGCTGCGTAAAATACCCCCTGATGAGAAACCCTAAACAGGCTCAACGATGCCGAAAGCAACTAAAAACGAGTGACCCGAATATAAAATCCGAGTCACTCGTTCGGTGAATTCTTACCGCCCAACTGCTACAGCTTCACCCGAACCCGCAGGGCCAGCAGGCCTTTCACGCCCTGAAGCTCCTCCAATTCTACTTCTTCCACCCCAGGCTCCAGCAGGTCGCGGTCCTGCAGATAATCGATGTATTCGTAGTATTCCACGGCTTCGCGGCTCTGGGCATACACCAGCGCAATCATACCCGGCTGCGTCAGGCGCTCGTTGGTACCAAGAATAGTAGCCTTATCAATACGTTTTTTGATGATTTCGTACCGGATGTTGTAGGCGCCGTCCACGTCGAACTGGCGCTCGTCCTGTCGGAAGCGAATGCTCAGCGATTGCCCGTGAATGAGAATAAGCTGCGTGGTGTCGAGAGGCACCGGCAGAGTGTCCCTAAGCGCGGCGGTCCGGCGCGTGATTTCCACCATGGTAAGCAGTTGCCACAGGCGCAGGTTTTTCAGGAAAACCAGGTCGAAGGGCTTGTTCTCCACCAAGGTGCCGCCGATGTAGATGTTGAACTCAACGCCATCGGTTTTGTAGCGCTGGAAGTAGTGCGGGTACATCAGCTGTGCCTTTTCCTCTTCGTCGTCAAGGTAGTCGCTCACGGCATCGTTGAGCGTGGTCACGCTGGTCTCAAAGTCCTGCCGGCGCTTGTAGAGAATGCCCAGCTTGGGGTCGATATTGCTCCAATACTTCATGATGACCGGGCGCAGCTCCGGCGTGTGCGCGGCCAGGTACTCGAATAGCGGTTCCACCTCGCGCTTCAGCGAGTCGTAGATGTTGGCCTCGTCGCCCGACAGCATGCCGTCGTGCAAGCGCTTCAGGTTCTTGGTTACGTAGAATTTCAGCTCGTCCAGAATGGGCAAATGCTGGTATTCGGAGGCCTTTTTCAGCACCTTGTTCGCCAGGGTAAGGTGTTCAATCAGGTCGCCCTGAATGGCCTCGTTGCGAACCGTGCTGCTGCTCCGAATGTCGCAGGAGCCGTGCAGTGGGTACACGTCCTCAAACACAATGGCCTCCATTTCGGCCGTGCGGTTGCCGGCATCGAGTTGGGTGAGCAGGTTGCGCGCCGCATCGGTAAATCGCCACTCCATGGTGGGGTGAATGGCCGTGAACGTGGCCCGCATAATGGCCTGCACGCGCGTTTGCAGGTCCTCGGCGTTGCGTTTGACCGCTACCGCAAACAGCGGTACAAACTGCACCACCTTATCCATATCAAACTCGTCGAGGCCCCCTGCATCTGGCGAGCCCAACTCCAGCAGGCCCACCGTGTCGTCGCCATAAGGCAGCAGGGCCAATATGGCCGAGCGAATACCCAGACTGCTAATCTGTTGGCGCAGGTCCTCGGGAATGTCAGCCGTGTCTACGTTCTTGATTACGAGTGGTTCCCGCTCGCGGAGCAGCCGCTCATAAATCAACCGGAAGCTACTATCCGCAGCTTGGTGCTGCACCTGCTTGGTGAGGAAGCTGTGATTGATTTTACGGCCGAAATCCACAAAAGCCCGCTTCTTCTCATCATAGGCCGCAATGCCCAGCTGCAGCGACGGCTGGGCAAAAAGTACCCGCAGCTTCTCCTGAATCTGTTCGAAGCGGGCGGGCGTTTGCAGCACGTCGCGTTCCAGCAAATCATATTTCAGCTCCGACAAAATTTCCTGGTCGGTCACGTCTACCAGCTGCAACACGTTAAAGCCCTCCAGCTCAAAGTTTTCGGTGGGCAACATTTCCTGCCACAGCTCCAGCCGGTGACGGTTGTGCACCAGCAAATCGACTTGTTCGGTCGTGAGGTCAATAGGTTCACCCACCACTTTCACCGTCACAAAATCAGAATTAAAATCAACCCCGTAGTGCCGATACAAGCCGATTTTATAGTCGGGCACCGTGAAAATGATGGTACCCAGCGACGGCAGCTTGGTCCCGTACACACGGTGCAGCACCAAGTGGTAGGCCATGAGCGCCATTTGGTGCTCCATGGCGGTCATGTCAATGTTGAGCGGCTGCTTGATTTGGCGCTCCTTATTGAGCATAATCTCTTCGAAGCGCCGCGTGGAGTAAAAGCTGCGCCGCTGAAACGGGGCCACCACGCCACTAATATCAGTGGCGAACGATGCCGGCGGGAACACGGCCAGCATCAGCGTTTCAATAAGGTCGCAGTTGTGCTCCAGCAGCGTGTAATCGGTGAGCGGGCCGCGGCACCAGGCCGCTTCGGCCACCTGCTCGCCAATGGCACGGGCCAGCAGGGACACGCCGGCATTGGTGGCCTGCTCGCGCTCGCGCCAGTACGCAATCAGCGGCTCGAAGCTGAGCGTAGTGCGAAAAATGAACGGTGAGGGAGCGGCGGGGCTGCGCAACGCAGGCAGGGCCTCGGCAATGGGGGGAAGGGATTCTGCGGGCATAAGGGACGAGGATTACGACTGGCCCACCAGGAGGTTGCGGCGGCGGGGCGAAAAGCACATTCACTATACGCTAGCCGCTGGCAGTCCGGCTACTTGCTTATTTTGAGAAAACGCGGGTCGCGTTTCAGGTCGAAAACACTATCCTGCAAAAAGCCTTCCCGACGAGCGAAAACAGTTTTTTCGGAATTAACATAGCACGTGCAGCAGCCGTCACCGTTGAGGCTGCCCTGCAATTTTATTTTGTTGATATTGAGCAAGGTGGTGAGCACTGGCTTGCGGCCGGGTTGCGTCACGTAGTACTGCACCACGTAGCGGAAGCTGTCGAGCTTGGTGGTGCTGATTTGTGGGAAGGGGGAGTTATTATTCAGCCGAATGGAGTCGCGGGACCGGGCGGCTGTGCGAATGAGCGTCACGATTTCGGGCTTTGCGCCAGTGAGCAACCGCACTGGGTAGCGCTGAATAACCACCGTATCCAAGTCGGCATTGCTGACGGCATTGCTGAAGCTACTGGCAAAACGTAGTTCGACAACATCGGCGTCGGCATCGTTGCAATCGCACACGTTGTTGGCGCAGCAGCCGCTCAGCAGCAAGCCAGTAGCTACGGTCAACAGAATCGTAAAGCAGAAGGGTAGAGAAAATCGGTCAGCCATAGCAAGCCAAAGATAAGGCCCGCAACAGCCTCCTCATCGACTCAGGATGGGTAAGGGTGTTGCGGGCCAACGGAATGACATTACCCTATCCAGCTAGACCAGCCAATGAGGCAATCGAAGGTCTAGCGGCTGCCGGTTACGCTCGAAGACGACGGCAGCGTGGGGTTTTCCACGGTGCCGCCCGCCAGCAGCAGCGGGTTCAGGCGGGCCGCGGCCGTGTCGAGCTGCGGCCGAATCTGGGCAATGGCTCCGCGCAGGGCAATGATGTCGGCCAGGCGGGGCGCGTCGGTTTGGGAGTAGCCGTGGTACATGGCCACTTTCACTTCCGAAGTGCCGGTGCCCACGTAAGAGCCGAGGAGGTTGCCGGCGGCGTCGCTCACCTGCACTTCGGCTTGCAGGGTGGTTTTATACCACTCCAGCGGCACGCCAATCACGGCCGGTATCATAAAGGTGAGCACCTGCAGGCCTTGCACGGCGCGGCCGGTGCGTAGGGTTTTAACTTTTTTCACTATCAGCTTAGCGTAGCCATACGTGGCCGAATCAGTGGGTTCGGTCAGGTTCATGCGGCACTCCTGCTGAAACAACTTCAGGGGGTCTTCGGGCAAGGCGCCGTCGTTCATGGCCAGTGGGCCCTGGTCGGCCAATACTTCCAGCGCCGGTAGCCGCTTGGAAATAGCGGTAGCCGGCGAGCTTTTCATCATGGACTTTACCGACACGCAGGCCGGGGCTGCCAGCAAGGCCGGAGCAAGGGCTAGTAACGCGAGTTGACGAGTAATTTTCATAGCATTAAGGTAGTAAATAATATAGGAAAAAGGAAAGAAAAGAATTGAAAAGTACTTCAATACGATAAACTTCAGTGCCTTTCGCTTTTACTGAATGCTAAATTAGGCGATGAATTCTGGCTGTTGGATGTTTTTCGGCGAATGATGCAAAATAACCTTTAGCGGGTAGCATTTGAAGGAGTATTTTTTGATTGCCCCAACGCCACCTACTACTATACTACGCTACGACCTGTGGGTCGGGTTCAACATAGTTGTCAACGAACTCACCTTCCCAGCGGGCTACCACGGCCGAAGCGAGGCAATTACCGAGCACATTAACCGCCGTGCGAGCCATATCCATCAGAGCATCAATGCCTAATATAATAAATACGGGCCAAGCCGGCAGGTTGAAAGAAGCCACTGTAGCCAGCAGAATAACCAGCGAAGCCCGGGGTACCCCGGCCACCCCTTTGCTGGTTAGCATGAGGGTAAACACCATCAGCAACTGTTGCCCAAAGGTGAGGGGTACCCCAGCCGCCTGGGCCACAAACACGGCCGCTAAGGATAAGTACAACGTGGTTCCGTCCAAATTGAACGAGTAGCCGGTGGGCATCACAAAGGCCACAATCCGGCGCGGCACCCCAATGCCCTCCATCGCTTCCATGGCTCGGGGCAGGGCCGCCTCCGAGGAGGTAGTAGCAAAGGCAATGCTCACCGGCTCGGCCACGGCCGCGATGAAGCGGCGCAGCGGAATGCGGGCCAGCAGGGCCACGGGCAGCAGTATCAGCAGCACGAAGGCAATGAGCGCCCCGTATAAGGTGAGCAGCAACTGCAGGGCGTTGAGCAGCGGCGCGAAGCCCATCTTGCCCACGGTGTAGGCCAGGGCTCCGCCCACGCCCAGCGGCGCGAAATACATCACCACGTTGGTAAACTTGAACATGACCTCCGACAGGCTCTCGCAGAACTCCAGCATCACGCGGCGGGGCCGTTCGGGCGTGAGGGCCAAGCCGATGGCAAACAGAATAGCGAAAATTACCACCTGCAGCACTTGCCCCTCGGCCACCGATTTGGCAATGTTCTCGGGGAAAATGTGCAGAATGATATCGGCCGCCGTTTGGACCGGCGCGGCGGCCAGAGCCTCTTCCTTCACGCCGGCCTGGCTGATGCCCACGCCGGCTTTGGTGAGGTTGATGGCTGCCAAGCCGATAAAGAGGGCAAACGTGGTGACTACCTCAAAGTAAACCAAGGCCTTGAGGCCCATGCGGCCCACTTGCTTCAGGTCGGCGTGGCCGGCAATGCCCACCACCAGCGTGGCAAAAACCAGCGGGGCGATGATGGTTTTCACGAGGCGCAAAAAGGCGTCGCTCAGGACCTTAAAGTTCATGGCCACGCCGGGAGCGTCGTGGCCCAACTCGATGCCGACCAGCATGCTCACCACAATCCAGAGAGTAAGCGAGCGCCGGGGAGCCACGGCGGCGGCAATGGCCGCAATGGCCAGCCAGCGTGCAGCTACTGGCAGGGCGGGCGGCAGAGCTGCTACATTATTGGCCGCCAGTACGGTAAGAATGCCGGCGAGAACCACCAGCAGAATTGCAACGAAGGATAAGCGAGATTTTGCCATGCAATGAATAAAGGCCGTGAAAACGGAATGAGGGCCTAAAGAACGGCATTATCTGGCTGGCAACACGCCCATCGCAGGTAAACTTCGGCTTGGTTAAGCCAAAAAAAGTCCCGTGCGCAGTTGGCACGGGACTTTCGGATTGTACTAAAAGAGCAATCAATCCAGCGGGCTAGGGCAAGCTGAGCAGGTAGCCGATGGTAAAATTGGTGTCGTATCCGAACACAAACTGCGAGCAGCCGGTGGCCGACGCTACGGCCTGGTAGATGTTCAGCCCCGATTTGATTTTAGCGCCGCTCAGCTGCGGGTAAGAATCGGGGCCGAGCAGCGTGGTGTACGGCTCCTGGCCCTGGCGCACGGCCTTGGCCAGCTCGTAGGGTACGCCGCCGATGATGAAGCAAGTTTTGCTCACGCCCGCTGGTACTTGGCCGGCCTTGGTCTTTACGTCGGCCGCCACGGCGGCATCGTCAATTCCCTTTTCGTAATACTTAGCGCCGTAGGTGCTGTTGGTGCGCGGTTGGCTGCCGTCCATCCACGAAATCTTGGTGTTGCCGGAGCCCATGTCGACCACGAAGGCCTTGTCGGTGAATCCCTTGGGCATGGCGGCCTGCAGGCCCAGCACGCCTTCGCGTTCCGGCGTCACGGTGTTGACCTTGAATTTGAGGGCTTCCAGCGAATTCACGATGCGGCGCGTGACATCGGCCATAGAAGCCCCGGAACTCACTACAAAGTGAATGTCGCGGCCGGCCACACCGAAATCGAGCATCTTGCTGATGTACGTTTTCAAGCCGTTGCGGATGTCTTCATCGGTGGCCATGTTTTCCATTACTAAGCTGTTGCCGAATTCCGATTTTTCCAGCTTCCAGTTTCGCTTGGTATCGATGCGGATGATGAACATGTTGAAACCGCTGGCCCCAAGCTCCACCACGCCTTTCAGTTTGCCATTGACGGGGGCCGCGGGCCGGTACGTAAAAGCTGCCGGAGCCGCCGCAACGGCTACCGCTGGTGCCGCCACCGGAGCAGCTATTAGGGCCACTACTGGAGCTGGCGCTGGGGAAACTTCAACAGTTTTGCGAATAAACTCGCCGTTCAGGCTCAGCATGTCGCCATCTTTCAACGGAACACGCGAGCCGTTGGTGAGCAGCAACGATTGGGTGCGGTACTCTACTCGGATGCCATTGGGGAGGGTAACGTTTTTATCCAGCGGCTTGCTTTTGGCACCATTTTGCACCAAAATAGTTTGGCCCTGCACTGTAAACCAAGGAATTGAACCGCTCGCCGGGGTTTGTGCCTGGGCCTGTTGCGGTCCTACGGCAAGAACTGTAATACTTAGGAAAAGCGAAGTCAATAAATATTTATTCATGATTTCTTGCAGAAGGTGCGAGGAGGAAAAGAGTAACGCGGATTTAAAAATAGATTGAACCAAGATAAAATATGGATGGTCAAAGGTATTGCTTCTTGTCAAACTTGACAAGAAATTTAGCCGAACCATTGCTTGAGCAGGGTGAATATTTCAAATCCTGCGGTGACAAGCGCAATATTTTCTTTTTTGGCAGCATCTTCGGGGCCTGTCTCCTCGCTCCTGCCCATGCCCACCTGGACCCTGACTGCCCACCTGCTGCCGCTGCGCTACGTTTGGAAAATTTCCCGCAATGCGTCGGCCAGCAAAACCAACTTGCTCCTGCGCGTGGCCGGACACGGCCACGTCGGCACCGGCGAAGCCGCGCCCAACGTGCGCTACGGCGAAACCCCCGAGCTGCTCACGCAGCAGTTTGAAACCCTGCTGGCGCACGGCCTTTCCCGAGCCGAGTCGTTGGCCGACCTGCACGCGCTATTGGCCGCTCAGCCCGTGGCCCACGCCTTGGGCTTTGCCCTCGAATCGGGAATGGTGCAGTGGCTGGCGGCGCGCGCCGGGCAAGCCGTGTGGCAGTGGCTGGGCGTGCCCCGACCCGCAGCGGCGGTGCCCACGGCGTTTTCGCTGCCCATTATGGCAGTGGGGGAGGTGGCCGGTTTTCTGCGCGAACAGAAGGCGGCACGCTTCCAACTCCTGAAAATAAAAGTGAACCAGGCTGAAGGGCTCGATTTGCTGCGGGAGGTGGCGCGGGTGCTGCCCGGCCACCCGCTATTAGTAGATGGCAACGAGACCTGGCCCGATGCCGACAGCGTACTGCAATTCCTGACCAAAGCCCGGATGCTTCCCGGTCTGCGCCTGCGCCTGCTGGAGCAACCCATGCCCGCTGCCCTCGCCGCCGACTACCGCTACCTGCGCCCCCGCAGCACGGTGCCGCTCATCGCCGACGAATCGGTGACGGACACGGCCGATTTTGCCGAAATCGCGCAGCAATTCCACGGCGTCAACGTGAAGCTGATGAAGGCCGGCGGCTTCCAGCAGGGCATTGAGCTGCTGCGCCAGACGCGGGCCCACGGTCTACTGCCCATGCTCGGCTGCATGGTTGAAACCAGCGTGGGGATTGCGGCCGCGCTGCAAATCAGCGCCCTAGCCGAAGTGCACGACCTCGACGGTTTCCTGATTGTGAAGGATGAGCCATTTGGCTTGGTCACGGAAACCGGGGGCTCGCTCAGCGCAGCAGGCTAGCTAGCGCCCGCGCTATTTGGGGGCGGTGAGCTGGGTATTGACCTCTGCCAGCTGGTCGTCGATGGCCTTGGTGCTGGGCAGGTCGGTACGGCCTTGGCTGAGCAGCTGCACTTTCTGGGTGAGCAGCTCGATTTTTTTGTTCAGCAGCTGCATCTGCTGCTCGGGGGCCGCGTAGCCGGGGCCGCGCTGCACGTAGGTTTCGTACTTCGTGCCGGCCGGGGTGGCGGGAGCGGTGGCGGCACCACGGGCGGCAGCGGCACTGGCTGGGGTGGCGAATACCACGCCGCCATCGGCCCGCACGTAGTCGCCCTCGCGCAGGGTAATTTTCTTGCCCTTGGGGTGGTTTTTATCGGCGGGCATTTC
The DNA here is from genome assembly GCF_014640435.1 of Hymenobacter frigidus. Taxonomy (GTDB): domain Bacteria; phylum Bacteroidota; class Bacteroidia; order Cytophagales; family Hymenobacteraceae; genus Hymenobacter; species Hymenobacter frigidus. The sequence goes on from NZ_BMGY01000058.1 coordinate 8,497, forward strand.
CACGATGCCGTTTTTGTAGTTGATTTTCACGCCGTTGGTTAGCTTCACATTCTGGGCGAGGGCCGTGGTTTGGCTGCCATCGCGGCGCATTACTTCGCCGTTCATAAATACGAATTGGGTACGGGCGGTGGTCTGCACTGGGTAGCCACCGTCTTGGGCAGCGGCGAGGCGGGGAGCAGCAGCCAGCACAGCGGCCGTGAGCGTGAGGAAAAACAAGTGTTTCATGAAAGAGTTAAATAGGTGAATGTGCGAGAGTACGTGGTTTGAAGCAACCGGGTGGGGACAAGGCTGTTTTTTCGATGGTTTTTTACAAATAATGCATAACAATGTTGTGACATTAAATGTATGTACATAAATTTGCATCTGATTCTACTGCATCCTATGCGCATCGAAGACGAAATCAAGCAACCCATTTTCCGCGACGACTTCCAGAAGGCCCACATCAACTTGCTATTTACGGCCAGTTGGCTACAGCTGCGGCAAGCAGTGGCGTTCAAGCCCTATGGCCTGACGCTGCCGCAGTTCAACATCCTGCGCATTTTGCGGGGGCAGCACCCGCTGCCCGCCACCGTGGCCCTGCTCATCGACCGGATGCTGGATAAAACCAGCAACGCCTCGCGCATTGTGGACCGGCTGGAGGAAAAAAAGCTGGTGACGCGCACCGTGTGCCCCGCCAACCGCCGCGCCGTCGACATCCGCATCACTGTGGCGGGACTGGCATTGCTCGAGCGAATTGAGCAGGATGGGGTGCTAAACGCGTCGGACCTCACTCAGCTAAATGATGCGGAGGTGCAGCAGCTCAATGGCTTACTTGATAAAATACGTTCCGGCGACGAGCTGCCCGGACGTTAAATCTTTGGGCCGGCGCGTCTGGCATGTTTTTTCGTTGCGGCCCCGCCGTACCCCGTTGCTTCTTCTTATTCCCCCCCCCCCTTTTTTAAACTTCTTTATCCGATGAAAAAATTCCTTTTGCCCGCCCTGTTCGCCGCTGCCATTCTCGGTGCCGCTCCTGTTGCTTCGGCCCAGAAAATGAACAGTGCCAAAATGGCCACCAATGCCCCCGCCTACGCCCTGCAGCCCCAGCTGAGCATCTTGGGTTGGGAAGGAAAAGCCGTGACCCACGGCCACAACGGCACCATGAACTTCAGCACCGGCGAGTTGCTGGTGAAAGGCAATGCCATTGTGGGCGGCACCGTGACCGTCGACATGAAGTCGATGAAAGCCACTGATATCAAGGATGCCGAAACTCAGGGCAAATTCGTGGGCCATATGAGCAGCGACGACTTCTTCGGCGCGGAAAAATTCCCTACCTCAACCTTCAAAATCGTGAGCGTAGCCCCCATCAAAGGTGCTGCCAAGACGGCTGATAACGCCACCATCACCGGCGACATGACCATCAAGGGCGTGACGCAGCGTCTGAGCTTCCCCGCCAAAGTGGGCGTGAAGGACGGTGTGGCCGCCGCTACCGGCAAAATGACCATTGACCGCACAAAATTCGGCCTTAAGTACGGCTCGAAATCATTCTTCGATACCCTCGGCGACAAGGCCATCAACGACAACTTCGACCTGACCTTCAACGTGATTGCCAAGAAAGGTTAATCACTGCCGCGTAGTTGGCTGCCTGCTGCCAACTAGATTCTGAGCAGCAAACAAAAAGCCTCTGCCGATGTCGGCAGAGGCTTTTTGTTTGCTAGTATACCAGTTGGCTAGCGTGGAGCTGGCGTGGCTGGTGGCGTAGCGGCGGGCGGGGCCGGGGGAAGCGCCGCTGCCGGCGCAGCAGGCGGTGGCGAGGCGGGCGACGCAGGCCCACGGAATTCTACACGCATGGGAGCTACGGACGATTCGCGCAGACTGAGGATGCCGTAGGCGGTTTCGCCAGGTTTCAGGGTACGGTTGGTGAGGTCGTAGGCGGCAAACTCCTTGCGCAGATTGCTGTTGGCGCCGCCAGCTACCAGCATGTTGCCACCAGCAATGAGCGGGCCAGTGGGCAGAAAGGTGCCGCCGGTAGTAGCCTTGGTGCGGGCATCGACGGTACCCCCCACCGTGACATTGGCCAGCAGGTAAAGGAGATAAATGGGCACGCCCTGGCGTAAGTCACGAGCGGAAACGGCCGCAGATACGGGTGCGATGGGTCGGTCGCCGTAGATTAGGTTCAGGTCGCGGGAGAAGTTTACGTCCCGGTCCCAGTTGTTGGTAACGCGCACAGCTACTACGTGGTAGCCTAACTTGGCCTCCTTTTTCACGTATTTTTTGTTGCGCCCGTTTTGGCGAAGCGCATCAAACTGGTAGGCCATCTCCACCGGGCCAGATGAGCCCGACGGGGTGTAGGTTTTGATGTTATTGGGCCGGATAAGCGAGTAGGAGCCGGCGCAGCCTGTGGTGAAGGCGAGCGCAGCAGCCCCTAAAAGGGTCATAAAACGTTGGTTCATAAAATTATTGGGGTAGACAATGAACCGCAAAGCTAAACTGAAATTTCAAATTTGCGAGGCAGCTCAAACTTGAGGTTGTGACTTTTTTTTCGCCCGTGCAGCTCGCGCAATACCTCGTCGAGCTCGGACTTGTATTCCACCCACAAGTCTTCGTGTAAGGATTTGATTACGAGTGCCGGCACACGCGATGCCAGGCGGGCCGTGGCGTTGTAAAACCCGTCATAGACACTGTCGAACTGGCCCGAGTAGTTGTCGATGCACTGGCGTAGGATGTACACCAGCAAGTCGATTTCGAGCTGCTTGTTTTTGGTGATGCGGCGGGCGCGGGCGGCTTCCTGCACGCTGGCGCGCACGGCCTTCACCAGGCTGCGGTTGAGCAGCCGGCCCGTTACGGCCACGTTGAACAGTTCGTGAATGCGGTCGGCGGATTCTTCCTGCACCTGGCCCAGGGTCACGTCGGCCAGCAGCTCGAAACGGAAGGTTTCGTAGAGCTCGGCATCGCGGCGCACGGCGCGCAGCAGCAGCGCTTCCTTTTCAGTTTCGGAGAGGCGCTTGAGGGTTTTTTTGAAGTCAGCGGAGGGAACGGGCATTAGAAACTGAATTACTCGGATTGGGCTTGAAAACGACTGGTAGGGCGTGGCGATGGAAGCGCGGGATGGGAACACGGCCCGCAAAGGCCCGCACGACAAGAACGGGCACGCAGCGGAAAGAACCCCGGCAGAACCAAAAACCGCCCCGGTTTTACGAAACGAATTCCTCCGATTTCGAGTTATCAGCAGCTGCCCCACGCGGGCTTTCCTGCGTAAATTTGTTCTATGAATACCCGTCCGCAAATTGATTACGATGAAGACGTACTGCTGCTGGAAGAAGCGGTGGAGCTGCGCAACCTGGTTGTGTACAACGACGAAATCAACACCTTCGACCACGTCATCAAAACCCTGATGGACGTGTGCGGCCACCAGCCCGAGCAGGCCGAGCAGTGCACGCTGCTCATCCATTACAAGGGCAAGTGCGCCGTCAAAATCGGTACCTATGAGGAGTTGGAGCCCCTGTGCACCGCCATTCACGACCGGGGCATTGCCGCCGACGTGGTGTAGCTGCCGCATTTTGTCATGCTGAGGAACGAAGCATCTTATCACGGCTGCGTTTTTCAGGTTTAACTAACCCCTTGTGGCGCGGACGTGATAAGGTCCTTCGCTGCGCTCAGGATGACCTTCACCTTTGGAATTTCCCTCTAAACTGATTGAAAACGCCGTGGGCGAGTTGGCCCGCTTACCCGGCATCGGCCGCAAAACGGCTTTGCGGTTGGCCCTGCACCTGCTCAAGGCCGAGATGGATACCACGGCCACCCTGGCCGAAGCCTTGGCCAAAATGCGCTTTGAAATAACGTATTGCCACACCTGCCACAGTATTTCGGATGCCGAAGAATGCGGCATCTGCGCCAATAAGCTGCGCGACCACAGCTTGGTCTGCGTCGTATCGGACGTGCGCGACGTCATCGCCATCGAAAATACCGGTCAGTACAAAGGTGTTTACCATGTACTGGGTGGCGTGATTTCGCCTATCGAAGGCATCGGGCCTTCTGATTTGCACATTGACTCGCTGGTGGAGCGGGCTTCGGCCGAAGAGTCGGAAGTGCGCGAAATTATTCTGGCCATTAGCCCCACGATGGAGGGCGACACCACGGCTTTTTACCTCTCGCGCCGCCTGCGCGACTTGCCCAATGTGCACATCAGTACCATTGCCCGGGGCATTCCCATGGGCGGCGAGCTGGAGTACGCCGACGAAATCACGCTGGGCCGCAGCATTGTGGACCGCCTGCGGCAGGCTCGATAACCCGCTTTCCGGCCGGTTGTCATCCTCATCTGGCGTCCACGCAGTGAAGGACCTTATCAAGTAAGAACGATTTGTTCTGGCCTGACAAGGTCCTTCATTGCGTAGACGCCAGATGAGGACGACAAGGTGTAATTTCGCCCTCTGTGGTGAAGCTCTCCGTCGTTATTGTCAATTACAACGTCTGCTATTTCCTGGAGCAGGCCCTGCTCTCGGTGCGGCGGGCCGTGGAGAAGCTGGGCCAGCCCGTGGAGGTGTTCGTGGTCGATAATAATTCGGTCGACGGCTCGGTGACTATGGTGCGGGCGCGGTTTCCGGAGGTCGTCCTTATCGCGAATCAGGATAATCCCGGTTTCTCAAAGGGTAACAACCAAGCTCTACGCCGCGCCACCGGCCAGTACCAACTGCTGCTGAACCCCGATACGGTGGTGGAAGAAGACACCTTCCGGGCCTGCTGCGACTTCATGGACGCGCACCCGACTTGCGGCGGGCTGGGCGTGAAAATGCTGGATGGCCAGGGCAAATTCCTGCCCGAAAGCAAGCGGGCGCTGCCCACGCCGGCCGTGGCATTTTACAAAATGTTCGGGCTGGCGAGTCTGTTTCCAAAGTCGCGTACGTTCGGCCGTTACCACCTGGGCTTTCTCGACAGGGAAGAAACCCACGAAATAGAGGTGTTGAGCGGGGCCTTCATGCTGCTGCGCAAGGCCGCGCTGGACCAAATCGGCCTGCTCGACGAAGACTATTTCATGTACGGCGAGGACATTGACCTCTCGTACCGCCTCACGCGGGGCGGCTGGAAAAACTATTATTTCCCCGGTACCCGCATTATCCACTACAAGGGCGAAAGCACGAAGCGCACCAGCGTGAACTACGTGTTTGTATTCTATCGGGCGATGGTGATTTTTGCCCAAAAACACTTTGCGCCGGGCCGGGCGGGCCTGTTTTCGCTGCTGATAAACGCGGCCATCTGGCTGCGGGCCGGCGCGGCGGTGGCCGAACGCCTGGCCGTGCGCACTGCCCCGCTGCTGCTTGATGCCGGCCTGATTTGGGGCGGCATGTACTTCTTGAAAAGCTATTGGGAGAACAACCACAAGTTTGTGCCCGGTGATTATCCGCCGCAATACATGGAAGTAGCGGTGCCGGCCTACATTCTGGTTTGGCTTACTTCGGCCTACCTCAGCGGGGGCTACGACCAGCCAGTGCGGACCTCACGGGTGGTGCGCGGCATCTTCGTGGGCACGTTGCTGATTTCGGCAGCTTCCAATTTTCTCGATGCCTGGCGTTTTTCCAAGGCGCTGATTATTCTGGGCGGGGCCTGGGCCGTGGCGGCCTTGGTGGGCCGGCAGCTGCTGGCTCATTTCGTCAAGTACAAAAACCTGCGCCTGAGCGAGCGCCGCCAGAAGAACATCGCCATCGTGGGCTCGGGCCCCGAAAGCCGCCGCGTGCGTCAGCTCTTGGAAGCCGCTCAGGTATCAGCCCGCGTGATTGGCTACGTGCGGGTAGATGGCGAAGGCACTTCGACCGCCTCAGAACCTAATTCATCTCTTCACCCATTTGGCCAATCGCCCAGCGAGGAACCTCTGGGCGAGCTGCGCCAGCTGACCGATATTATCCGCCTCTACGCGCTGAATGAGTTGATTTTCTGCGGCAAAGACCTGCCGGCCAGCCAAATTATCAGCCTCATGCTGGGTCTGCCTACCAGCCCGCCGGTGGCCTATAAAATTCTGCCCGAAGACAGCCAGTACATTATCGGCAGCAGCAGCAAAGACGCGCCCGGCGATTACTACACCCTCGACATCGCCCTGAACCTCTACCAGCCCCAGCAGGCCCGTGCCAAGCGCCTGCTCGACGTGCTGACTAGCGCCGGGATGCTGGTGCTGGCGCCGCTGCTCATCTGGTTTCAGTCGAAAAAAACCGGGTTCCTGCGCAATTGCGTGGCCGTGCTGCTGGGCCGCCGCACCTGGGTGGGCCTGCGCTACATGGCCGGCCCGGCCCACGCCGTGCCCGCCGTGCTCTCGCCCGCCGATGCCGCTATTTCGACCATTCCGCTCAATGAGGTGACGCTGCGGCGGCTGGAGCTGCTGTATGCCAAGGACTACGAGCCGAGCATCGATTTGAGCGTACTCTGGCGCTGCTGGCGCCGGCTGGGGCAGTAGCGTAACCGTACTGCGTGGGGCGTCTGTCATCCTGAGCGCCGCGAAGGACCTTATTACCGCTGACCGGCTTGCAGTAATTCCAAACGGCCAAACGGGGTAAGGTCCTTCGCGGCGCTCAGGATGGCACCCGGCACCCCGGATGACAATTGAATTACCTTTGCCTTCCCATTCCCGTCCCTCATTATGCCGCACACTGCTGCTCCGCCCATCGTTTCGCCCTTGTCTGACCGCCTGCTGGCGATGAACGAGTCGGCCACCATTGTCATGGCCAAGAAGGCCCGTGAGCTGATGGCCAAGGGCATCGATGTTATCAACCTCAGCTTCGGCGAGCCGGACTTTCAGACTCCGCAGTACATCAAGGATGCCGCTAAGCAGGCGCTGGACGATGGTTTCACCTTCTACACGCCCGTGCCCGGCATCCCGGAATTGCGGCAGGCCATCTGCGACAAATTCAAGCGCGACAATCAGCTCGATTTTCTGCCCAACCAAATAGTGGTGAGCACCGGGGCCAAGCAAGCCCTGGCCAACGCCGTGCTCAGCCTGGTGAATCCGGGCGATGAAGTCGTTGTTTTCGCGCCCTACTGGGTGAGCTACGAAGAGATGGTGAAGCTGGCCGAAGGCGTGCCTGTGACGCTGGTGGGCACCCGCGCCAATGACTACAAGGTGACGGCCGCGCAGCTCGAAGCGGCCATTACGCCTCGCACCAAGCTCATCATGTATTCCTCGCCCTGCAACCCCACGGGCTCGGTTTTCAGCCGCGAGGAGCTGGGCGAAATCGCGGCTGTGCTGGCCCGGCACCCGCAGGTTTACGCCCTGGCCGACGAAATTTACGAATACATCAACTTTGTGGGCGAGCACGCCAGCCTGGCCAATTTCGACGAAATCAAGGACCGGGTTATCACCGTCAACGGCTTCTCCAAGGGCTATGCCATGACGGGCTGGCGCCTGGGCTACCTGGCGGCCCGGCAGGATATTGCGGCCGCTTGCGAGAAGATGCAGAGCCAGATTACGTCCGGCACCTGCTCCATCACCCAACGCGCAGGCCTGGCTGCCTTGCGCGGCGGCCGCGCCTCCGCCGATGAGATGGTGGCCGCTTACCGCCGCCGCCGCGATTTGGTGCTGGATATCGTGAAAGATATTCCCGGTTTCAACACGCCCACACCCAGCGGAGCCTTCTATATTTTCCCGGAAGTATCGGCTTACTTCGGCCGGACCGCGCCCGACGGCAGCATCCTCCAAAACTCTTCCGAATTAGCGCTTTACCTGCTGAATGACGCGCACGTATCCGCCGTATCGGGCGATGCTTTTGGGGCTGCGGAGTGCATGCGCTTCAGCACCGCCGCCGCCGATGACAAACTGGTGGAAGCCTTCCGCCGCATCAAAGCCAGCCTGGCTAAACTCTAAAAATTCCTGCGGAACACTGCGTTTTGACACTGCGAGACACTGCGAGAAATAACGCCTGAGGGCATTCGGTAGGAGTCGCGTTTACAAGGACGGATTGCTTCGCATTGCTCCCAATGACATTACCTGACCTTTTCGATAACTTCAACAACCTGCGCGTTCTCATCATTGGCGATGTGATGGTGGATGCCTACGTGTGGGGCCGTGCCACGCGGCTTTCGCCCGAGGCTCCGGTGCCCGTGGTGCACGTGGCCCGCACCGAAAACCGCCTCGGCGGGGCCGCCAACGTGGCCCTGAACGTGCAGGCTTTGGGGGCCACGCCGCTGCTCTGCGCTGTAATTGGTACCGATGCGGGCGGCGACCAGCTCCTGCAGCTCCTGCACGACCACCACCTACCCGCCGATGGCCTCATTCGCAGCGAGCACCGGCCCACCACGGTCAAGCAGCGCATCTTAGCCCAGGGCCAGCAGCTGCTACGCATTGATTCGGAGGTTGAAACTGACCTTAATGGTGTCGAAGCTGCGCAGCTCCTAGCCGCTTACGACGACTTATTGACCCGCGCCGATGTGGTGATTTTCGAAGACTACGACAAAGGAGTGCTCAGCGAGGCCATTATTGCCGAGTGCATTACCCGCGCCCGCCAGCGCAACATCCCGACGGTGGTCGACCCCAAAAAGAAGAATTTCCTGGCCTACCGCTACTGCACCCTGTTCAAGCCCAACCTGAAAGAGCTGCGCGAGGGCCTTAAGCTGGAATTCGGCGAGCCCACCACCGACCGCCCCGGCTTCGAGGCGGCCGTGGCCCGGCTGCGCGAGGAATTAACCCCCGAAATCGTGCTGGTCACGCTCTCCGAGTACGGCGTATTCGCCCAGCAGGACGAGCATAAAACCTACCTGCCGGCCCATCTGCGCACGATTTCCGACGTATCGGGCGCGGGCGACACCGTCATTAGCATTGCCGCGCTGTGTGTGGCGCTGGGCCAACCCGCCGCCTTCACGGCAGCGTTGGCCAACCTTGGCGGTGGGTTAGTCTGCGAGCAAGTGGGCGTGGTGCCCGTGGAGAAGCTGCGGCTGCTGGAAGAAGCCCAAGCGGCGGGGCTGCGGTAGCCTGGACTCTGCGAGTCCGGGTATTTTATTGAACCCTGAGGAAGGCAGGAGTATGGCAAACCCGGACTCGCAGAGTCCAGGCTACGGCGCTACGCCTTTTTCAAAAACTCCGTTTTTAGCACCATTGTGCTGCCGCCGGCTCGGCCTTCAACCTCGCCAGCGCTGTTGGTGAGGCGAATGTTCTTAACCATCGTACCGCGTTTCAGCGTGAGAGATGAGCCTTTTACTTTGAGGTCTTTGATGAGGGTGACCGAGTCGCCTTCGGCTAGGAGGGTACCGTTGCTGTCTTTTACGTCCATGATGAGTTTCTTTACAGCGTGTGGGGTGCGGGGCCAAGCTCCGCACCCCACACGCTGATAGGTATTGGAGAGCCACTTACCCCCGCCACGCCTTCACCGTGTCTACAAACACCCGCACGTTATCCGGGTTGGTGTCCGGGTACACGCCGTGGCCGAGGTTGGCGATGTGGGGACCGCCGGCGAATTTGCGGAGCATGGTTTCAGTTGCGGCTTTTACCTGCTCGCGGGTGCCGTAGAGGGCGCAGGGGTCGAGGTTGCCTTGCAGGGTTTTGTTGCCGGCTTGCAGGCGCACCTGGGCGGGGTCCTGGTTCCAGTCGAGTCCTATCGAGCGGCAGGGCATGGCGGCGAAGTCGGGCACGGCCCACCAGGCACCTTTGGCAAAGACGGTGACGGGCGCCAGCGGGGTCAGCGCTTCGCAGATTTCGGCGATGTAGCGGCTGGAGAACTCACGGTAGTGGTCGGGCGGCAGGGTGCCGGCCCAGGAGTCGAACACCTGCACGACCTGCGCGCCGGCGGCTACCTGCGCCTGGAGGTAGGCGATGGTGGTAGCGGTTATTTTGGCCAGCAGCTGGTGGGCCAGGGCGGGCTCGCGGTAGAGCATGCCGCGGGCTTTGGAGAAAGTTTTGGAGCCGTGGCCTTCCACCATATAAGCCAGGATGGTCCAGGGTGCGCCGGCGAAACCGATGAGCGGCACCCGGCCATTGAGCGCCTTTTTGGTGATGCGAATAGCTTCGAGCACGTAGCCAAGGCCTTCTTCGGGGTCGGGGATGCGGAGCTTGGCTACGTCAGCAGCCGTCTTGATGGTGGTGGGAAACAGCGGACCTCGGGCTTCCACCATTTCGTAGGGCAAGCCCATGGCGTCGGGCACCACCAGGATATCAGAGAAGATGATGGCGGCGTCCACGTCCAGCGCATCAATGGGCTGGATGGTGACTTCGGCGGCGAGGGCGGGGGTTTCCACCAGCTCTTTGAAGCCGGAGAGGCTGGCGCGCAAGGCACGGTATTCGGGCAGGATGCGGCCGGCCTGGCGCATAAGCCAGACGGGGGTGCGCTCGGTGGCTTCGCCACGGGCGGCGCGGAGGAAAAGGTCGTTTTTCAGCATAGGGAGCGCAAAGGTACCGCCCGAGGGGGACTTGCACAGAGGCAGCTACCGGGTGAGCGCAGGAAACAGCACCCCAATCGCCGAGGCCAGAAAATTAACCCCAATGGCCAGCGTGATGAACCCGATGATGCGCGCCATGGCCGCCATGCCGGGCTTGCCCAAAAAGCGGGTGAGGCGCAGCGAAAACAACAGGATGAGGAAGGCCGCCAGTGCTACCAGCGCAAAGCCAACTACAGTCATGGCCTTGTCGGCGTACGTGGGTCGGATGAGGCCGATGCAAATGGCCATCGAGCCCGGGCCGGAGAGCATGGGCATGGCCAATGGCGTGAAGCTGATGTCATCCTTCTGCTTACTTTCTTCGAGGGCCGCGGGGCCCACCCGGTCGCGGTTGGCCCCGGGCGTGAGCAGCTCAAACGCCGAGCGCATGAGCAAAATGCCGCCCGCAATGCGCAGGTGTTGAATATTGATGCCGAAAAAATTAAGGATGTACTGCCCCCCGAAAAAGGCCACGCTCAGAATACACACCATGTAAATGCAGGCGCGCAACGCCGTCCGGGCCCGCTCCGAGGCCCGGTCGTCGGCCGTGAGGGTGAGGAAAACCGGCATCGCTCCGAAGGGATTGACGATGGAAAACAGGGTGGTGAAGGTGGCAAGTAAGATTTCCATAGGCGCAAAGGTAGAAAAAGGACCGGACCGCGTATAAAAGCCCTATTTTGCCGCTTCAACCGCCGCCCTGCGGCTGCGGCCCGCCACACACCCGTTTTTCTCGCTGCCCATCGCATGATTCCTGACACTTCCACTACCGCAGTCCCTGGCTCTGCCGACGACCGCCCCGTTACCGAAACGCCCTTGGTGGGCATTATTATGGGGTCGAAATCAGACCTGAAAATAATGTCGGCCGCCGCCGATGTGCTCCGCCAGTTTGGCGTTCCCTTCGAAATCACCCTGGTGTCGCCTCACCGCACGCCGCACCGCATGGTAGAATACGCCGAAAGCGCCCGCAAGCGCGGCCTGCGCGTGCTCATTGCCGGAGGGGGCGGGGCGGCCCACCTGCCCGGCATGGTGGCCGCGTTCACCATACTGCCCGTGATTGGGGTGCCCATCAACAGCACCACGTCCATTCAAGGGCTCGATTCGGTGCTGAGCATGATTCAGATGCCGGCCGGGGTACCGGTGGCCACGGTGGGCATCGACAGTGCCGCCAACGCCGCCGTGCTGGCTATCCAAATGCTGGCCATCCACAACGCCCGCCTGGCCGACTCCCTCGAAAAATACCGCACCACGCTCAAAGACCGGGTGATGCGCACCATTGAGGAACTGCGCAAAGGCGGTTTCCAGGACGATGTGTAGGACGCACGGCAATAAGCTGGACAAGCCAGATTGTGCGTGAGCAAGCATCTTTGCCGTTTCAATGCCTTGGTAGGTGGCGGAAACAAGGTTCTAATCCTGCCCGTACTCAGCCAACTGGCTAGCTGTTGCTAGGCAAATCCCTCGTATTTCACCAGCTGCTGAGTTGCCCAATCCCACCTTTTTTTCTCAATGCCCGCTATTTTTTCTGTGTTGTTAACCACGGGCCACTGGGCCACGTGGATTCTGGGGGGAGTGGGACTGCTGGCCACGTTGCTCCCGCTGCTTCGCCAAACCGCGTGGTGGATTCGCATTTGTGATTTTCCGCGCCTGCAAATTGTGGCTGGTTTGCTCATTGCCTTGGCGGCCGAGTTGGCCCTGCCCGCCGTGGGCGGTTGGATGCATCTGGCGTTTGCCGCGGCCTTGGTAGCGGCGCTGGGGTATCAGGCTAACCGTATCTGGCCCTACACGCCACTGCACCGCCGCCAAGTGGCCGATGCCAGCCGCCCGACTGATGACAACGACAACCACCTCAGCATAATGGTGGCCAACGTGCTAATGTATAACCGTGATGCTTCGCGCCTGCTGGGCCACATCAGGCACTTGCAGCCCGATGTGGTGCTGGCCGTGGAAACGGATGAGTGGTGGCTCAGTCAATTGAAAGGCATCGAATCGGACTATACCTTCACCTGCCACGCGCCGCTGGCCAATACCTACGGCATGCTGGTGTTTTCACGTCTGCCGCTGCGCGAACCGCAGATTCGCTACATTCTCGACGAGGATATTCCCTCGTTTCATGGCTGCGCGGTGCTGCCCAGCGGTGTGGCCGTGAACATGCACTTCCTGCACCCCAAGCCGCCCGCGCCCCAGGAGTCAAAAACCAGTGCCCGCCGCGATGCGGAGCTGCTGATTGTGGGTAAGATTATCCAGCACCACAACGGTCCTACCATCGTGGCCGGCGACCTGAACGACGTGGCCTGGTCGCACACTTCCGAGTTATTCCGGCGCCTGTCGCGGCTGCTCGACCCACGCATTGGCCGGGGCATGCTGCCCACCTTCCACGCCGACCATCACCTGCTGCGCTGGCCGCTCGACCATGTGTTTCACTCGTCGCACTTTCGCCTGCAGCAGCTGCAGCGGCTCACGCACATCGGCTCCGACCATTTCCCCATTTACATCCGCCTCAGCTACGAGCCCGAAGGCTGGCACGAGCAGGAACGGGAACTGGAAACCGCCGATACCGATGACCACCAAGAAGCCGCCGAAAAGATTGACGAAGGCGTGGAAGACGTGGCCCAAGGCAACGACTGAGGCAGCAACGGGACAGGATTAAAAAAGAGCGTCATGCTGGGCGAAGCCGAAGCATCGCTACTGCAGAAGTAAATGGATTACTTGCGCGGTAACGATGCCTCGACTTCGCTCAGCATGACGTTCCGGTGTCTATGCCTTTGGGTTGGTCTACGAAAGTGTTAGAAGCTGTTTGAGTTAATAAAACGGTCATGCTGAGCTTGTCGAAGCATCTCTACCGCTTCGCTTGAGCCGGTGCAACGAAGCGGTAGAGATGCTTCGACAAGCTCAGCATGACCGTTTCAGAATAATTTTAGCAAACTCAAACAGCTTCTTACTTAGCCACGGTCCGTTTGGCGGTCACCAATTCAATGGGCGTAAAGTCGGTGAGCTGCGACTGGCGGCCGGTGGCGCTGACATAAACCGGCCGGATGCTCATGGTGAGGCGGCGGTTGATACCGGTAAAATCGGTCAGGCCCGCGGCGAAAGCGGCCGGTGTGCTGCCGCTGAGCTTAGCGGGCGTCACGTTCATGTCGATAGTGACGGGCAGAGTTTCGATGGCGCTGGCTTCCAGCGCGGTATTGAGGCCGGTGGTGCCGGAGGTTAGCTCTTTGCCATCCAGCATCAGCTTGTAGTCAAGCTGTTTAAGCTGAAGGTTTTCGGTGCTGGGGTTGCGGGCGTACACGCGCATTTTGAGGTGCAGCGGGAGGTTGCCGGTTTGCAGGGCGGTTTGGAGCTTGGCCTGTTGCGGCGAGGTAAAATCCGTGGTCTGGCGCGCAAACAGGATGTCCTGGCCGCCCAGTCTGGCTTCATCCATAAAGTTGAGGCGATACTGCATCTGGGTGTAAGCCTTGTTTTCGTTGGCTTCGGCGGTCACGGCTTTGCCGCTGGGCGAGTCTTTTACCTGCTCACTCACGCTGCATTGGGTAGTGGCAAGCAACAGGGTACCCAAAGCCAGGGCACGGGCGGGAAACAGGAGGGTGGGGAACAATTTCATAGCGTAAAGATGGGCGCAAAAAAGAGTATGTAAGTCCGGCCGCCCGGTTTGGGCGTGCTTACGCGAATCGGGGGTTGAAAGATTGGCGAACGTAGTGCGGAGGCTATTCATTCAACTTACAGCGGTTTTCAGGGTAGTCTACAGTATGTAGCGACGCGACCCTTCGCGTCTCCAAGGCTACGCCGTCCCCCCCTGAACCGTTCAATGCCCAGACGCCAAGGGGCGCGTCTCTACAGCCGCTTTGCCCAGCATATGCACCGACTGGGTGAATCGCCCCAACCCGCACAAAAAATGCTGCCAATGCCACCACAAAGCCCAAAAAAACTAGGTGACCGTCATGCCGAGCACAGCCGAGGCATCTCGCTCGCCTCGTTGAACAGCCCGGACCCTGACGGCCCGAGCGAGATGCCTCGGCCCCTGGCTTAATGTCAGACTAAACACATTTAGCAATTCGGGCGAGCAGGTCCTCCAGGTAGTGGTCGTTCCAGCCTAA
>NZ_BMGY01000059.1 GCF_014640435.1 Hymenobacter frigidus
CCTATCAAGCTGATTTTAGCTCAAAACTCACCCTCACCCCTTAATTTTTAACACAGTTCATGTATAGCTGTAGCCGGACGAGACACCGGCAGCGCGTCCGGCGTGGAAGATGAGAACGTTCCCGGCAACGATTGCGCAAAAATATGTGCCGAAATCCAACGATTAAGGCTCCTTGCGCTGGTAATATTAGGATGAGAAAGGCTTGCCGACACCCAGTAAAATCAACCCGCGGTCTGGCTATGCGGCTAGAAAACACGGGCTTTCACCACCTCATTTTTTACTAATGAAACTACTCATTACCCTACGATGCCAGCTGCGGTACGGCCTGCTGGTCCTTGCGCTCCTGGCTTCTGCTGGCATGGCCCGCGGCCAGGCATTCGACCTGACCGTGGCCCAGGACGGCACCGGCAGCTTCACCACGGTGCAGGCCGCCATCAACGCGGCGCCTGTGGGCCGTACTGCGCCGTTTACCATCTTCATCCGAAACGGGCGCTACAAGGAAAAAATCAGCGTACCGGCCAACAAGACGTTTCTGCACTTCATCGGGCAGAGCGTGGCCAACACGGTCCTCACTTTCGACGACTTTTCTGGCAAGCCCATGCCCGGCGGCGGCACCTACGGCACCAGCAACTCGGCGTCGGTCATCATCAACGCGGCGGACTTTGCGGCCTTCAACATCACCTTTGAAAACACCACCGGCGAAAGCCCGCAGGCCCTGGCCATCAACGTGCAGGGCGACCGGGCCGTATTCCAGGGCTGTCGCTTTTTGGGCGGACAGGACACGGTGCTCTCGCAAAACCCCAGCGCCACCTCACCGGTGAAGCACTACTTCCGCAACTGCTACATCGACGGCACGGTGGACTTCATCTTCGGCTCCTCAACGGCCATTTTTGAACGCTGCGTTATCTATGCTAAAACGCGCAGCGCGGCCGGGGCCTCCTACATCACGGCGGCCAACACGCCCCAGGGGCAGGCCTACGGCTACGTTTTCCGCAACTGCATCATTCCGGCCAACCACGGCCTGACCAGCTACTTCCTGGGCCGCCCCTGGCAGAACTCCACCGGCGCGTCGATGCCCTTTGCCAACAACAAGGTGGTGCTGCTGAAGGCTACCTACGGCGCCGGCATCATCCGTGCCGAGGGCTGGAGCACCTGGGACGCGGGCACCAACACGGCCCTCATCACCTTTGCCGAATACAAAAGCCGGGATTTCCGCGGCCGTCTCGTAAACACGAGCCAGCGCGTGCCGTGGTCGCGCCAGCTGCAGGACGCCGACACGGCGGCTTACACCAAGAGCGCCGTGCTGGGCAGCTGGGACCCCTGCACCGTGGCCGCCGCCGTATGCGCCCCGTTTGCGCAGCCCATTGCCGTGACCAACTTCCGCGGCGTGCGCGGCGCCAACGTCACCGCCTTCCGCTGGAACGCCAGCTGGGGCATTGCCGGGGTGCAGTACGAGCTGCTGCGCGCCACTACGCGCCGTGGCACTTACACCGCCGTGGGCACGCAAACGGCGGCCAGCGACTCGCTCTATAACTTCCTGGCCAGCGACGCCGTACCAGCCGCCGGCTCGGCCTTTCACTACTACGTGCGGGCCACCAAGGCCGGCCTGGCCACGCATATTTCTGACACCGTGACCATCTCGCGGGTGCCCACGCTCACGGCTACCGCCTCGCTGCCCGCTTTCACGCAGTACACCAACGGCCCCTCAGCCCCCCGGACCTACCAACTGGCCGGCGACAACCTGACCAGCAACGTGACCCTGACGGCTCCGGCCGGCTTTGAGATTTCGGTGAACGGGGGCGCTGTCTGGAACACCAGCATTGTCCTCACGCCGACCAACAACGCCATTCCCACCACCACGGTGAGCGTGCGTCTGAACGCTGCCGCCGTGGGTACTTACTCGGGCAATGTGACGCAAGCCAGCGCGGGGGCCGCCACCGTGAACACCGCCGTGACGGGAAGCCGGGTGAATACGCCGGAACCGATTTCCAACGTGCTGCAAATCTGGTCTATGCGTGTAAGCAACCAGGACAGCGCCGCGGTGCGCTCGGCCAACCTCATGGCCAGCGCGTCGCAGTTGCGCCGCCTATTTGTATCGAATGGCACCACGGTGCCCACCATCCCAGCGTATTCGGCCCGCAACGGGCAGGCCTTCAGCGCCACCGCCAACGGCGATGGTACCTGGACCACGGCCGCAGGCGGCCCCGGCGGCAACCTGAACCGCGGCTTCTACGAGCAGTTCACCGTGACGGCGACCGGCCGGGCCGTGCGAATCGACTCGCTGCTACTGAAGTCGGCCTTCTACGGCACTGTCAGCAACACCAAGCTGGCCGTAGTTTACTCGCGCAGCAACTTCGTGAGCGACTCCGCCGATGTGGTGGGCGGTAAAGGCCCCGGCGGCTCGCTGCTGACCGGCGCCACCGGCGGCTTCGCGGTGCCCATTTTACTACCCAACCAGACCAACGGCCTGAACGCCAGCAACCAGTACCGCCTGGCCCTGGCCAATACCAGCCTGCTGCTGCCCGCCGGCCAAACCCTAACCCTGCGCCTGTACTGGAGCTGCGGCAGCGGGAGCCCCGGCCGCTACGCCCTGCTGCGCGACGTGCAAGTAAAAGGGGAGGCGCAAACGGTGAGCGCCACCCGCAGCGCCGTGGCCAAAAACGTACTGGTGGTGTACCCCAACCCCGCCGCCAGCGAAGTGACCGTAGCCCACACTGCTGCCACGGCCGGTGCCCAAATCCTGGTGTACCGCTTCGACGGCCGGCAAGTGGCTGCTTTCGCGCCGGTGCCAGGCACGGTGCACACCCGCTTGCCGCTGGGAGCCTGGGCCACCGGCCACTACCTGGTGGTGTACGCCGACGCGCAAGGGCGCCGCTCGGCCGCCATCAGCAAAGAGTAACTGACCAGAAGGCAGGCGGGGGCACAAACCCGCCTGCCTTCCTGGGTTTTTAGCTTCTCCTATTCCTCCGCGCCTGCTCCGGCAGTGCTCCGCGCTGCCTTGACTGGTTTAAATTGGTTAACATGAACAAATCCTGGCCGAGTATCCGGCGATTTTCGCCTTTGCATGCGTGGCGGCCGGCGGCCGGGCTGGCCGTTTTGCTCGGCGGCTTGCTGACCGGCCCGGCGGCGCAGGCCCAACTCGTGTCCTTCCCGGGGGCCGAAGGGGCAGGCAAATACACGAGCGGCGGCCGCGGCCGCCCCGCGCAGCCCACCACGGTGTACGAGGTGACCAGCCTGGCCGACACCAACACTCCCGGCACCCTGCGCTACGCGTGCAGTCAATCGGCCACAGCAGCCCCCTTTCGCACCGTGGTGTTCCGGGTATGCGGCACTATCCATTTGGCTGCCAACCTGCGCATACCAGCCAACACCACCCTGGCGGGCCAGACCGCGCCCGGCGATGGCATCTGCCTGGCTGACCGCGAGGTGAGCGTGAGCGGCAACAACGTCATCGTGCGGTTCCTGCGCTTTCGCCTCGGCGACCGGTACCAGAACCTGGGCATGGTGCCGGGCAGCGGCGACAGCGACGCCTTCAATGGGCGCTTCAACCTAAAAACCATTATCGACCACTGCTCGATGAGCTGGAGCACGGACGAGGCTTTTACCTTTTACGAGGGCGACAGCACTTCGCTGCAATGGAACCTCATCAGCGAGCCGCTCAACTATTCCTACCACTTTGAGCCCGGCAACACCGACTTTGAGCGCCACGGCTTCGGAGGCATCTGGGGCGGCCGGCGGGCCTCGTTTCACCACAACCTCATTGCCCACTGCAAGGGCCGGATGCCCCGTTTTGCGGGCAGCGGCGGCTTCACGCCGGTGGCGGCGGGCACCGAAAACGTGGACTTCCGCAACAACGTCATCTACGACTGGGAGGCGTACAGCAGCAACGGCGGCGAGGGCGGCAACTACAACATGGTGAATAACTACTACAAATGGGGCCCGTCTACGCCCAACACCAGTAGTGGCGGCGTGCAGCGCCGCGCCCAGGTGATGAACCCCAGCCGCACCACCACCGCCCCGGTGCTGCCGTACCCACGTATCTTCCTGAGCGGCAACTACGTGGACGGCTCGCCGCTGGTCACGGCCCGCAACTGGCGCGGGGTGCTGATGAGCGGTGGCACGCTGGCCGATACGGTGCAGTCGAAGGTGAGCACCCCTTTTACCATCGTGCCCATGCCCACCCAAACGGCGCTCGATGCTTACACCTCGGTGCTGCAGTCGGCGGGCTGCGTGCTGCCGGCCCGCGACGCGCTCGACCAGCGCATCGTGGACGACGTGCGCAACCGCACCGGAGCCATCATCGACGTGCAGGGCGGCTTTCCGCACGGCACGCCCTACAGCCAGACCACCGGGGCCTGGCCCACCCTCAACTGCGGCCCACCGCCCGTCGATACCGACCGCGACGGCATGCCCGACACGTATGAGCTGGCCAACGGCCTGAACCCGGCCCTGGCCGCCGACCGCCAAGGCATTGCCGCCAACGGCTACACCAACCTCGAGAATTACCTGAACAGCTTGGTGGCCGCGGTGGTAGTGACCGGCACGCGCGATGCGGCCACGGGCGCAGCCCCTCTTTTGCAGGTGTACCCCAACCCCGGCACCGGGCAGACTACCCTGGTGCACCCGCGGGCCACGGCGGTGGCCCGCCTCGCGGTGTTCAATTTCGTGGGCCAGCAAGTAGCTTCCTACGTGGTCACGGCTGGCGAGGCAGAAACCCGTTTCAGCCTGGGAGCCCTTGCTAGCGGCAACTACCTGTTGGTTTACACCGACCAGGGCGTTCAGCTTACCGCCAAGTGCCAGCGTGACTGAAGTGTTGCTTGTACTGCTAAACCCGCGTGAAGGTCCCGCCCGCAACCAAGCGGTCAATACGCAGCTATGGCCTTGGTTAAAAGTTTGGTCCAAAAGTTAATCGGTGGCCTTGGCAGCTGCCGTCTTGCGGTGCGCGTGGATGACTACCTTTCGGTGGCGTAAGTACTTATAAGGGGTGACCTTGGAGATGTCCAGACGCTGGGCAATCTCGTTGACGCCGAGTTGCTGCTCGCGGTAAAGCGTTTCGGCGATGATGGCTGTGCGTTCGGCCTGCTCCGAGAGGCCCCGCTGGCGGCCGCCCACCCGGCCCCGGGCGCGGGCCGCGGCCAGCCCGGCGTGGGTGCGCTCGCGAATCAGTTCGCGCTCAAACTCGGCCAGCGAAGCAAACAGGTTAAACACAAGCCGGCCCTGGGCCGAGGTCGTGTTGATGGCATCGGTGAGGGAAACCAGGCCCACACCCAGCTGCTGGAAGTCGCCCACCACCTGCAGCAGGTGCTTGAGCGAGCGTCCCAACCGGTCGAGCTTGTAGATGTAAACCGTGTCGCCGGTGCGCAGCTGCGTCAGCAGCCGCTCCAGCTCGGGGCGGCTGGTGCTGGTCCCGGACACCTTTTCCTGGTAGATGACTTCGCAGCCCGCTTTGTTCAAGGCATCGAGTTGCAGTTCCAGGTTCTGGTCGCGGGTTGAGACGCGGGCGTAGCCGATTTTCATGGGGCAAAGTACAGTTTATCCGTTGCGAAGGCACCCTTGTTTGTACTTTGATTGCTGAACAAGTTTTCTGTACCAAATCGGCTGGTTTCGGCGTTGCTTTACCCCAGCGGGTGTCTCGGGTTGGATTGTACAGAAATACGTTCGTTTCACTGTACAAGCCAACGGGCTACTTTTAGGATTTATTCCCCTCCTAACGGCCCGTCACCTCCCCTTGCTCGACGCCACCCAGCGTCGTGCCTTCGACCAGCCGCCTGTTTTCAATCACCCCCAGCGGCAGCTCTTTTTTGCCTTGCCCGACTGGGCCACCCAGTTTCTGGCCACGCTGCTGGCCCCGCACAGCCGGGGCGGCTTCGTGCTGCAGATCGGCTACTTCAAGGCCACCGGGCGCTTCTTCCCCGTTGACCGGTTCCTGGCGGCTGACCAAGCGTACGTGCAGCAGCGTTACCACTTGGGAGCGGTCGAGTGGGCGCGCTACGATAAGACCACCCGCTTCTACCACCGCGAGCATATTCTGCAGCAGTTTGGCGTACTGCCTTTTGAGCAAGCCGAAATCGGCGTGCGCCAGCAGGTGACGCATTTTGCCCGTCAGCAGATGAATCCGGTCGCCGTGTTTCACTCCGCCGCCAACTACATCCGTGCCCATCGCGGGGAAGTGCCGACCTATGCGGCGCTGGCCGGCCTCGTCACGGAGGCCTTCCGCACGGTCGAGCAACAGCTCGTCACGCAGCTAGCCCACCACCTGACGCCGGCCGTGCGCCAGCAGCTGGATACTTTATTTACGACGGAAGAAGATGCCCCGGCCCATTCGCACCGGCCCTACCGTCTGACCACGCTCAAGCGCAGCCTGGAGTTGATGCGCCCAACAGCTATCCGCGCCAACGTGCAGGACTACGCCGTGCTGCAGACGCTGTTTATCCAGGTGTACCCCGTGGTGCAGGCCCTGGACTTATCGGAGGAAGTCGTACGCTACTACGCGCGTTACGTGGAGCGGACACAGGTGTTTCAGGTGTAGCAGCAGGCCATCCAGGAAATCATCCATTTCTCCAACAGCCGCTTGAAGACCGTGCTGACGCCAGGGCCTGCTGAGGGCGACGTGCTGGTGAGCCGCGAACGGGTGCCCGCCTTTCGGGCATGGCTGGAAAGGTGAAGATGGGTTCGTTCACTTTTCACAGGCACGCCGAAGCTTATAAAAAGGGTGGTTTTGGCAAACAACAAGTGGAAGGTGCCCACTACAGCAGGTGGGTAACTGCTCAGGGCTTGGGGTGATTTTATTTCTCTCTACCATAAGCAGCCTCCTTTTGGCTGAGCGGGGCGCCAAACTGCATTCCGCTGCCGGGCAACACCTTGTTCACTTTGTTGGGCAAAAATGTCAGCACCCGGCGCAGGCATTCCGCCAGCAGTTTCGCGGCCCAGGGCCCAGCCCGTCCTTGCCTACAAATAGATGCGGTACATCAGGTTGGGAAACAACCCAAACTGCTGCTGGTAGCCCGTGGCGTTGGGTTTGTCTGCGTCGTAGTATTCCGACAGGCGGCTGCGGTTGTTGGTCACGTTGTCGATGTTGAGAAACAGCTCGTGGGTGGTCTGGCGTTTGTTCCACTTGTAGCTGGCCGATACCACCACTTGGTAAATGTCGTCCAGCTGCTGGTCGTAGGCTTTAGCAGCATCCCAGAACTGCTGGCGTGCCGGGTCCACCGCCACCTGTCCATTGGCTCCCCGAAGCAAGGGCACGTAGCGCTTGCCCCCGCCCAGGAACACCTTCGCGTTCAGGGACAAGGTCTGGTTGTCTTTGCGGCCGAGCCCGCTGAATTCTTTGCCGGCCAGCAGGTTCACCAGGTAATTGTCGGCGTAAGCCGTGTGGCGCTGTCGGCCATCCAGCGCCTGGTAGGTCGACTGATAGAGCGAGGTGTTGAGCAGGAAGTAGTAGTTCCGGTCGAAATGCCGCTCCAGGGTCAGCTCGGCGCCGTAGTTGCGGCCGGTGCCCTGATTCACCAGGGCCACGTACCGGGGAATGACGCCTTCGTTGAGGGTGGCGTAGGAGCTGGTGGGCAGGTTCTCCACCGGCAGGTTGTACAGGTGCTGGTAGTAGCCTTCCAGCTTCACCCGCAGGTTACGGGTGAGCTGGTACTCGTAGCCGGCCACGAAATGGTGCGCTTTCAGCAGGTCCAGGTCCTGGTTCGGCTCCGTGTAGGACCCATAGGCCTGCTTGACCTTGGCGAAATAATTATGCACGCTCTCCATAGTACTGTGCAGGCCGTAGCCGGCGCTCACGGTGCTGCGCTCGGTCGGAAACCAGTTGAGGGCCAGGCGGGGCTCCAGCGTGCTTTTGCGGTTGTAGAGCACGTTCATGTTGTGCACGCCCGCCACCACGGTCACCCGGTCGTTGAGGCGGTGCTTCCAGCTCACGAAGTTCCGCAGCGTGCCCATGCCTTCGTCGAAATCCACCAGCGACACGCCGTTCTTGGCCAGGCCCTGCCGGTACGCAAAGTGGAGGTAAGCGTACTTGGTGCCCACCTGGATGCGGTTTTTCGCGTTGAGCTTGTGGTTGTACGTGGTCGCGGCCCGGTACGAGCGGTTGTCCAGGCGGCTCTGGTAGTTGACCTGCTTGTTCGAGAGCGAGTCCCGCAGCCAGGTGCCCCGGTCGTCGTAGCGTTTGTGGACGTCCGACTCGAACATGTCCTCCTCAATGCCGTTGCCCGAAAACGACACGGTGGTGTTCAGGTACCCGTTCGGGTGCAGCGGCAGGGTGTGGCTCAGGCCGGCATTGAGCAGGTAGCTGGCCTTGGCGTAGTCCCGCCGGATTGTTGCATCGGTCGTTTCGTTGGTCGGAAGCTGCCACGTGCCCGGGTTGATGTTGTCGAGGCGGATGCCGCTGCGCCCGCCCAGCCCGAACAGGGAGAACGTGCCAAGCCGCTTGGCGGGCAAAAACACCTTGAACGCGCCGTCCTGAAAGGTCGGCGCCGCGCCTTCCAGCTCGACCAGCCCGAGGTTGCTCAGCAAACCTATCGTGGAGTAGCGGTAATTAGCCAGGTACGAGCCTTCGTACCCCTTCGCCAACGGCCCCTCCACTGTCACGTCGGTACCCATAAGCCCGACGCCCAGGATGGATTGAAACCGTTCGTTGTTGCCCTTGCGCAGCTTCACGTCGTACACGCCCGAGAGCACGTCGCCGTACTCCGGCGCAAATGCCCCGGTGTAAAAGTCCGAGGTCGCCAGCAGGTTGTTGTTCAGCGCGCTGACCCCGCCGCCCACGGCGTTCTGGTCGGCAAAATGATTGGGGTTGGTCATCTCGGTGCCTTCCAGCCGCCACTGCACGTACTTGGGCGAATTGCCCCGCACGATGACTTCGTTGCTGCCTGCCGCGCTGTTGGTGACGCCCGCGAAGCTGGACAGAATCAGGGCCGGGTCGTTCACGCCCCCGGCGTAGCGCTTGGTTTCCTCCACGGAAATGGAGCGGGCACTCAACAGCACCATTTCGTTCTGGGCATTCCGCCGGTCCGGCGCGGCGCTGACCACGACCTCGTTCAGCTGCGTGGCCAGCTCCTGCAGGGACAGCTCCAGTACGACCTCCTGCCCGGCATTGACCACCACATTGGCAACGAGGCGCTCCTGGTAGCCCAGGCACAGCAGCTTCAGGCTGATGCGGCCCAACGGCACCCGCGCGAATCGGAAATGACCGTGCTGGTCGGTCGCGATGCCATCCCCCAGCGGGGCGCCCACGATGAGCACCGTGGCCCCTGGCAGCGGGGATTTGCTGTCGGCGTCCAGCACGGTGCCGCGCACCGTTTGGCTGGCGGGTTGCGCCCGGCCGAGGGCAGCGCTGAAAAGCAGCACTAATAAGACGAGGTATTTCATACAGCTTTGCGTTGGTGATTAATTGCGCTGCAAAGCTGCCAGGCCACGATTTCGCCTGCATTGACTTTAGGTAAGAAGCAAAAGCAGTCCTACAAATAGGCTCGGCCAGGCTTTTAACTATCGTCTAAATTCTTGCGAAGTACCCACGTATCTTACCCAACGTCAACGAAATAGACGGCCGCCACTGGCAACCTTTGTCCGGTAACCCACCCCGCAAAAGTTGTCTGCATGAAGCCCACCCACCCCACTGGCCGCACGTTAGGAGTTCTATTCCTGCTTCCCCTGCTCACCTATGCGTCGGGAAGCGGTATCCTGTCAACGGTTTTTGACAGTCCCAACTACCTGTCCGAAGCAGCTTCCAGCACGCATTGGGTAACCACGGGGGCCCTGTTGGTGCTGGCCAATTCCATTGCCGTCGTGGCCATTGGCGTGCTGTGCTATCCCCTCCTGGCCAAGCTGAATAAGCGCATTGCCCTGGCGTATGTGAGCGCCCGAATCATCGAGTCAGTGCTGCTGCTCGGGGGCTTAATCAGCCTGCTGGCGCTGCTTACCCTGAGCGAAGCATACGTGAAAGCCGGGGGCCTGAACGTCCCTGGTTTCGAAGTCCTGGCGCAGCTGGCCCGGGCGGCCAGCTTTCGGGCCTATCAGTTGGCCATGCTATTCCTTGGGCTGGGGAGCCTGGGCTTTTGCCACCTGCTCTACCGGCACCAGCTGGTTCCTGGTTTTATTGCGCTGTCGGGGCTGGCCGGTTATGCCTTGCTGGCAGTAGGGGCCGTGCTGGAGCTGTTCGGGTTTGCCGTGGGCGTGTGGCTGTCCGTGCCGGGGGGCTTGTTTGAAGTGACCCTGGGCGTCTGGCTACTTACCCGGGGGCTGCCTTTTCCGCCAGGAAGTGGCTCGCCCGCCCGGCCGGCGTCGTAATGCGCTTGCGGATGCGGCTCAACGATTCGGGCGTCACCCCGATGTAGCTGGCCAGCTGGTACTGGGGGATGCGCTGAAACAAATCAGGGCGGGCTTGGAGCAGTTTCTGGTAGCGCTGCTCGGGAGTATCGGTCAGGTAGGTCGCCAGCTGCTCCTGCAACTCGCCAAAAACAGTACCCATTACGATGCGGGAAATGGTTTCGAGCCGGGGAAACCGCTTGTACAGGTCGTGTTCCTTCTGCTCGGTGCCCACGACCAGCTGGGAGTCTTCGCAGCAGGCGAAATAATGGTTGGCGGGCGCCTGGTTCGTTAAGCTGTTAACGGAGACGACCCATTGGTTTTCAGCGAAGAAGTTCGTCGTTTTCTCTTCCCCGTCCACCAGGTAGTACTGCCGGACGCAGCCGGCTAGCACAAAGTAGCATTCCGTCGAAACCTGCCCTTCCCGTAGGAGCACCGTGCCTTTGGGAAACGGCTTGACGCACATGCTGGCTCTGATGGCGGCCGCCTCGGCGTCGGTCAGCGGCATGATGCGGGAGAAGTAGTCGACCAATCTTTCCTGTATGGCTTCCATCTGAATAACCCGTTACTGATAAGTGCTTTTTATGGTCGCGGTACTGGGGCTACCATTCCCCGCCAGCCGCTGAATCCTTGTCATTTCACTCGTGAACGGGCTCGCAAGTAACATCCATTTGGGGGGAGTTCACGTCTGCCCGCCGACGTGGCAGCTGGTGCCTTAGCCAAGGCCTTGCGGGTGAGCAAAGCAACCCCCGTGGCACATGCGAAAACTCTGGTTATTTGGGTTGCACGATGCGCTTTCGGATGCGGCTCAGCGACTCAGGCGTCACGCCGATATAGCTGGCCAGCTGATGCTGGGGAACGCGCTGCAACAACCCGGGCTGGGTTTTCATCACGCTCCGGTAGCGCGCTTCGGGCGAGGAGGCCATAAACGTCGACAGCAGGTCCTGGGTCTTGCCAAAGTCCTGCTCCATCATCAGGCGGGTTATCTGCTGCAGCTTGGGAAACCGCTCGTACATGCTGCTTTGCTCCCCGACGTCGCCCACAATCAGAATGGAATCTTCGGCGCACGCCAGGTAGCTCGCCGAGGCGGTGTGGGTGGCGTGACTTGTAAAGAGCGCGGCCATCTGCCTTTCCGTGTAGAACTGCGTGGTTCTATCGTTTCCATCCACCAGCCGGTATTGCCGCAAGCAGCCTTTGAGCACAAAGTAGCAGGCCGTGGAAATGTCGCCTTCCTTCACTAAAACGTCGCCCTTTTTATAACACCGCACGACAATAAGGTCGGCAATCGTCCCAGCCTCTTTCGGAGTGAAGGCCGGAAAGGAGGCGATAAAGGAGAGCAGTTCCTGCCTCGCCGTTTCGTCGGGCGTTGCGAGCGTATTCAAGCTGTCCATACGGCAGTGACTGACGAGGTTAGTTGGTTGGGGGAGGGGCCGGGTGGCCGTTCATCTGCTTTAGCGGGTGGCCCCAGTTTAAGTGGTCGGGAGCACAAGCCTGGCGAGCCAAGGTAGGCGGAAAATACAGACGGCGTCTGCCCCACCGCTGCTAGGCGATGTACTCTCCTGACAAGACCTCATAACACCCGGCTGGCCAACTACCACTTTTCCTATCAATTGCATTGCCCGGCGTTAGGGCAGCACCCGCAGACTCAGGCCAGCACTTTTACTTTTGTCGCAGGAGCCGCCTGCTGGCGAATGAGGCCTATTGCGGGAATAAGCGCCAGCCACATGCCACTAGCGGGCATCACGACCACCCCGCCCAGGGTCATGGCCAACAGTCCCCAGCCCAAGAACGCGGGCAGCCGGCGCTGTTGCGCCTCGCACCAATCTACCAGGGCACCTAACAGCAAAACCACAAACCCAAAGTAGAGAAACCAGTAGGCAGCTTCGCGCAGGGGCTGCTGGTTGACGGTGTTCCACACGCCTTCGTGGAAGAGCGCTGCCCAGACCGGGCTGAAAACCACGACGCCAAAGACCGTGTGCAGCACCCCGATGGCTACCAGTGTCCGACCAATCCAACGCTTCATACCAGCCAAGGTTTTAAATATTCGCCTGAATGTACATAAATATTTTACTTGAACGGTTGCATTCTGAGGCTTCTTCCCTCTGGTACACCTGGGCGGCGAGAGTCAAGTGGTGCCGGGGTTCTCGCGCCCGTCTGGTCCGCCACCCGCTCACCTCAGCGCCGCCAGCACTGGTATCGGGGCCGGACTTATCAGTAGAGATACCCCGGGCAACACCGCCATCGCTACCCCATTCGTTTTGCCTTCCTGCATGGCGA
Source organism: Hymenobacter frigidus (assembly GCF_014640435.1). GTDB lineage: Bacteria > Bacteroidota > Bacteroidia > Cytophagales > Hymenobacteraceae > Hymenobacter > Hymenobacter frigidus. The sequence goes on from NZ_BMGY01000059.1 coordinate 12,583, forward strand.
CGTTACGGTAGATTATTTTCGTTTTTAGGTCGATAGCAAGGCTTTTGCGCTGGCAGATTTCGTAGCCAACCGCCGCCACAACCCCCAGGCCCGGATAATACTTCGTTTCCAGGGGCACCGTGTCATCGGCGAAAAAGCTGTTTCCAAGAAATAAGTCCAGGCAGACAAAACTGGTCTCTTCCCTGACCAGTGCTTAAAGACGCCACGTCTTCAAGCACTGGTCAGGGAAGGTTTAGTTGAAGTAACAACTCCAGCTGGCAAGTCAATGCCGGCAGGAGTTGTATGTGCTTTTCGCTCTTTTAAATAGCAAGAAAACGCCTTACCGGTTAGTCTGCCGGCCAATTTCTACGGCGGCGCGGCTGTTGTTCCAGTCCAAGGCCGCGCCGCTGATGCTTTGGAACAGGATGAGGGCCACCGTCAGGCCGTAGGCCAGGAACTTGTTGCGCAGCAGAACGTGCAGAAAAACTGTACCCACGGCCACCATCACATAGCGGGTAAACTCGATGCCGAACACGGCCTTTCCGTACAGGCTCCACTCAAAGTTGGTGTAGCCCTGCAGCGCCTGCGCCGCCACGCACACCAGCACCCCCACGCCCGTCAGCAGGGCCGCGATGAATATCAGGGTCAGCAGCTTGGCCGCGTAAGGCACCCGCGAGGGACGCGGCGACGCATCCAGAATACCGTCGAGCCGGGCGTCCTGCTCTTTCCACACCAAGGCCCCGCCGTAATACACCAGTACGGCTATCACAAACAGCCCGTAGGTACCGTTTATCAAATCGAGCATGGTGTAGGTGACGGGGAAGAAGTGCCCGCCTTCCCGCTCCGAGGCTGTCGCCGCGATGCTCAGCAGGTTGATGACGCCCAGCCCGAGCAATATCCAGAACGGCACGCTCTTCAGAATGCCAACCATATCCATTTGGGTCTGCTGCGCCAGTTGCACCAGGGCCGCGCCGCGGTCGTGTCGGGGCTGCACCCGGGACTGGGGCGTGGGCGTCGAGGTCCGCGCCGGGGCCGGGGCATCGGCCAGCCGGCGCTTTTTAGTGGTACCGGTGGAAGTCGTGAAGGAAAAGACGCCGTGCGTGAGGCCCATCAGGGCGCCGGCAATGCCCAGCCACACCAGGCGGTTGGTAAGCAGCGGCCCGGCAAAGGCCAGCACCTCGCTGTTTTTCTCTGCTACCGTCCAGTATTTAGTTAATGCATGGAAGGTGCGCAGACCAAACGGGTCGAGCAGCAGCACGCTGGCCGGTGTTTCCAGGTTGGAAGTCATCAGGCCCACGAGCAGGAAGCCCACCATCAGCCCCAGCGCCGCGATAAAGGCATACACGGTATTACGCGTCAGCACTGTCAAGCAGTAGATGATGGCCCCGGCCAGCACCACGTTGGGCACGATGAAAAAGCCCAAGGCCTGCAGGTAGGGCGCCAGCTGAAACGCGCCCACCCGGGCCGGCTCGCTGAGCGGCGTGCCTACCGCAATGGCTAGTAGCACGCCCAGTAAGGCCAGCACGGCCACTAGCACGCCGCCAGCAAAGCGGCCCCAGAGGTAGCCCGCTTTTTCCAGCGGCGCGGCGTACAGCACCGGCGCGTAACCGGAGCCCGAGTCGCGAGTGGCCGTGCTGGCCATGATGGCCGTGATGAACAGCAGGCACAGCATCGTCATGGCCCCGGCCCGGCTCAGGATGGCAAAGGGGGCGTTGACGTGCAGGTTGCGCAGGTCCTGGCCCATTTGCAGGTTGGGCCAGAGCATGGCCAGAAACGTCATGCCGAAGGTGACGGCCAGGAAGATGTAGGTAAGCGGGTGCTTGCGCCAGGTGGCCAGCTCGAAGCGAAGGAAGGCAGTGAACATGAGCGGGCGGGCTTAGGCGTGAACGAGAGTAGCCTGCGCGGCTTTCCCCTGGATGGTGGAGAAAAACACGTCTTCGAGGCTGGGCTCCACGGCCTGAAAGCCGGCCGAACCCAGCTCGTCGCCCACCACGTGCAGCAGCGGCTGCCCGGCCAGCAGCTTGGTCGATATCACGGCTTACTCCTGCTGGTACTTGGTCAGCTCGGCTTTCTCGATGGTGCGCTCCCAAATGCGGCCCTTTAATTCGTGCATGGCGGCCTGGGGCTGCCCGGCAAATAGCACTTTTCCCTCGTTGATGATGGCCATGTTGCGGCACAGCTCGCGCACGTCGTCCACGATATGCGTGCTCAGAATCACAATAATGTTCTCGCCGATTTCGCTCAGCAGGTTGTAGAAACGGTTGCGCTCGCCGGGGTCGAGCCGGCGGTCGGCTCGTCCACGATGATGAGCAAGGGCTGGCCGATGAGGGCCTGGGCAATGCCGAAGCGCTGCTTCATGCCGCCCGAAAACGTGCTGATGCTGCGCTTGCGCACGTCGTAGAGGTTGGTTTGCTCCAACAGGGCCTGTACCGTGTCGCGCCGCTCGCCACGGTTTACGATGCCCTTCACCACGGCCATGTGGTCGAGCAAATCTTCGGCCGACACCCGCGGGTACACCCCAAACTCCTGGGGCAGGTAGCCCAGCACCCGGCGCAGGGCCATCTTATCCTCCAGCGCGTCGATAGCGTCGAGGTGGATGCTGCCGCTGTCAGGGGCCTGCAGCGTGGCAATGGTGCGCATCAGGCTGCTTTTGCCGGCGCCGTTGGGTCCGAGCAGGCCGAACATGCCCTGCGGAATGGTCAAGCTCACGTTGTCGAGGGCCTTCACCCCGTTAAGGTAGGTTTTCGACAGATTTTTGATGGTCAGTTCCATGCGGTTCAGGGATGAGAGGGTGGTGTCGCGGCAGCTGCCACGCGGTTTACTGGAACAAACGTCCACCTATTCGCCCGCTCCTGAAAGGCATAATGAGTAAGTGGTCAGCCCCGGCGAGTATCCGGCGGGCCTGACTTAGGCCGGTCAACCCGGGCTTGTGCCCGAGAGGTATTTTCCGGTTAAAAACGAGGTGGCGCCGGGCCCATTTCCTACGAACTTATGACAAAACGCTGCTTCCCCAGCCAAACTGCGGGCTTTCTCATTGCTGGCGTGGTCGGGGCTGCCAAGGGTTAAGAAGATAACCGCCGGCGCCGCCCGGCATTCTGGGCGCGGCATTGCTACCGCCAGTTTCAGCTGCTACCGCCCAAGGAACAAAATAACTTTAGCCCTGATAATCAGCGGCAAGCGCCATTGAGGTGCGTACAATGCTCGCTTATTTGACATACTACCTTGTTTAACAAAGTACCTGCTATACATTTGTAGCGTCAGCCGGGCATCACACGCCCAACTCCCTTTCCTACTGTTCCTTTCTTTCAGCCAAAACCCACTTTCCCCATCAACCACTATGAAAACCCCCACTGTTTCCTTCCGCCTTGCCTTTCTGCTGGGCCTGTTTGTGCTGGCGCTGAGCTTCAGCCCCCGGGCTCGGGCCCAGAGCAAAAACGACAGCCTGGACGTGTTTCTCCGCCTGAAAATGCAGCAGCTGCACATTCCGGGCCTGCAGCTCGCCGTTATTCAGCACGGCCAACTTGTGAAATCGGCGCAGTACGGCCTGGCCAACGTGCAGGATTCAATTCCCGTCACCGGCAACACGCGTTTTGCCCTCAACTCCATCACCAAGGCTTTTGTGGGCGTGGCCATTATGCAGCTCGTAGAGGCCGGCAAGCTGGAACTGACGGCCCCGGTGTCGCGCTACCTCACCGGGTTGCCGGCCGCATGGCAGCCGGTTACGGTCCGCCAGCTACTGACGCACACCTCCGGCCTGCCCGACATCATGCCCGAGGACATGGCTGGGTTGGTAACCGAGGCCAATGAAAGCGCGGCCTGGGCCCAACTGCTGACCCGGCCCCTGGACTTTCCCATCGGCGAGAAGTTTGCCTACAATCAAACCAACTATGTGCTGCTGGGGAAAATCATCGACCAGCTGAGCGGCCAGCCGTTTACCCGATTTATCCAGGCGCGGCAGCTCGACGTGGTGGGCATGCCGCGCACCAGCACCGGCGACGCGCACGACGTGGTGCCCAACGGTGCCCGGGGCTACACCTTCACCCGGGTCGTAGACGGTCAGTTTCGCCGGACCAACCAGCTGCGCCACTTGTTTGAAGTGTACGCCCCCAGCCACCGCACGGCGGCCGGCATGAGCTCCACGGCCGAGGAAATGGCCCGCTGGATTATGGCCCTACAGCAGGGCAAGCTTCTGCAAACCAGCAGCCTGCCCGTGCTGTGGACGCCCGGCGTGCTGAACAACGGCAGCCAGCGCGGCTTCAGCCGTTTTCTGAATGGCTACGCGCTGGGCTGGCCCACGGTCGGCCGCCCCGAGCACCCGGCCGTGGCCCCCGTCGGCGGCGGGCGCTCCGCCCTGTTTCTCTACCCCCAAGACGACCTGGCCATCGTGGTGCTGACCAACCTGCAGGGCGCCAACCCCGACGGCTTCATCGACGAAATTGCCGCGTACTACGTGCCCGACATGCGGCCCTCCACCGGCTTCGGCCTGTCGCCCAACCTGCGGGCCCTGCACAACGAACTGCGCAAGTGCGGCTTTGCTCAGGCCCTGGCCGAAGTGAAAAAAGCCAGGCAAAAGAACCTGGCTTACCGCCTTGCCGAAGACGAGGTGAATGCCTGGGGCTACTCCCTGCTGAAACAGGCCCAGCCGCAAAACGCCCTGGAAATCTTCAAGCTGAACGTGAGGCTGAACCCGCAGAGTGCCAATGCCTACGACAGCCTGGCCGAAGTCTACGCGGAAATGGGCAACCACAAGCTGGCCCGCCAGAACTACCAAAAGTCGCTGGAGCTGGACCCCAAAAACGCCAACGCGGCTAAATACCTGAAGAAAGCGTAGCGGTGCCCCGGCCGAGCAAGCAGCCGGCTACTTGCAGGAATTGAGGTAAAAGGGGAGCGTTAAGTAGTCGCGCATAAGTAACCGTAGTCAATCAAAAAGAACGTCATTCCGAGCTTGCCGAGGAATCTCGCCGGAGTCATCCGCGCCGCCTACTGGCGCGAGCGAGATTCCTCGGCAAGCTCGGAATGACGTTCTTCTTTATCCGGTTACTTATGCGTGGGCACTTAAAGGTTGAAATCCGTTCCGGCTTTTAACTTTTAACGCTCCCCCTTCAACTTTTTAACATTAGCCTATTAGGTTAACAGGGCAATTGCACCAAAATTCTTATGCTCAGACAATCAACGAATTATAAATGCGTAGAAAAATATTTTATTTCAATAAATAACTGATTTACAGTTTATTATATTTTTTTGATGCAGTTGCCCTGATTAGGTTAAGCATTCAGTAGTTCCTGCTTCCTCCTCTCAGGTGTGGAACCGCTTCATCAGCTCGTCCTTTTTGCGGCGGGACACTTCGATAATGGAATCGTCAGTGAGCTGCACGTAGCCGCCGCTGCCCTTGATGTAGCGCTTCACATGGGCGGCGTTGATGAGGTGGGACTGATGAATGCGGATGAAGCCGTAGTCGCTGAACAGCTCCTCGTACTCCTTGAGCGTGCGGCTGACCAGGATTTTCTCCTTGCCTTCCAGTACGAATAGCGTGTAGTTGTCGTCGGCCTGGCAGCGCACCACGCGGGCCACCTCCACCACCTCGAAGCCCTGCATAGTGGGCAGCACTACCTTGCCCGCCGGCCCGTTGCGCTCCCGCAGGTTGTCGTAAAACGTATGCAGTTGGGCGGCCACGGGAGCGTTCTGGCGCTGGGCCTTGGCCACGGCCTCACGCAATTCGGTCACGCCCACGGGCTTGAGCAGGTAGTCGAGGGCGCAAAACTTGATGGCCCGCAGCGCATACCGGTCGTGGGCCGTAGTGAAGATGATGTCGAACGAGGCCGTGCCCAGCATATCCAGCAAGTCGAAGCCCGAGCCCAAGGGCATTTCCACGTCCAGGAACAACAGGTCGGGCGTCTGTTCGCGCAGCAGCAGCAGGCCCGCTTCGGCCGAAGCGGCTTCGCCGATGATGGCAACGTCGGCCTCGGTTAAAAGTTTGGTACAGAAGTTAAACGAGGTGCCTCCAATATGGGGCAGCTCCCCACTAAAATCCTGCCTTCAGAGGCTGTCCGGCCTGTTTGTTCAGGGAAACCTCCCTATAACTGTACAACTCGGGTGAGTACTCAGCCTCTGGCAAATCGGGCGGAAAACAGGCCCATTTGGTACAGATAACTTGTTCAGCAATCAACGTACAAATAACCTTGCCCGCACGATGGGAAAACGGTACTTCGCCCTCGTAAATAGTCCCCTGAATGCGCTAAATACAGGTTCTCTGCTTTGAGAACGCATTGTTAGTGTTTATGAGAGGCTGCTAACAAGTTCGCCGATTAACCTTTGGACCAAACTTTTAACCAAGGCCAAAGGTAATGGATAAGTGAATCTTATCGTTCCCTATGAATTACGAATAGGCCGTGGTTGACTCATTGTTACCCGTTCGCTTAGCCCGCTGCGGTTTCCGGCCCTACCTTTGCGCCGAACCAAGGACCGCGGCCACCGCGGCGTGAACGCATGCGAACGAAATTGCGCCGGCACGCGCGCTGGCTGAAGGCGGCGGTCCGCCAAGAGACCCGCTTCGACTACCAAGAGCACTTCTGGACCTTTCTCGGCGCCTTCGCCGGCATTGCCCTCATCGGCCTGCTCAACCGCGCCCGCCTGCCAGCCGACGCGCCCCTGCTCATCGGCTCCTTCGGCGCGTCCGCCGTGCTGGTGTACGGGGCGGTCAACAGCCCGTTGGCGCAGCCCCGCAACCTGCTCGGCGGGCACGTGCTCGGCGCCTTCGTCGGGGTCACGCTGCACCGCTGGCTGCCGCAGGAGCCGTGGCTGGCCGCGGCGCTGGCCGTCGCGCTGTCCATCGTGGCCATGCAAATCACCCAAACCCTGCACCCCCCGGGCGGGGCGACCGCGCTCATCGCCGTCGTCGGCTCGCCAAAACTCCAGGCCCTGGGCTACGGCTACGTCCTGATGCCCGTGCTCGCCGGGGCCCTGGTTTTGCTCCTCGTCGCCTTGTGCGTCAACAACGCCACCGCCACGCGCCGCTACCCGACCCACCGGCACTGGTACCGGGTCTGGAAACGCCGCTACCCCAGCTAAGCGGCGAAAAGCACAGTCAGGGCAGTCCTCCTGCCCACAGAGAACGGGGTTCTCGTTACAACGGGATACTGTTGGCGAATTGGTTTTGAGGTAAAAAGGCTATTTTCGGAGGCATCTTAACTCCTTCTGCTGATGAGCCTACACCCCCAACCCAGCACGCCTGTTCCGCCCCAAACGCGCCAGGTAGCGCAGGCGGCTTTCCCGCGCGGCAATCGCTACCTGCAGTTGCGCGATACTCTGGGCACCCTGTATGACGACGCCCTCTTTGCCGACCTGTTTCCGCAACGGGGGCAAGCGGCCCAGGCGCCCTGGCAGTTATACTCGTCACGAGTATAACTCAACCATAGCAACCGGTCCAAAGCGGACCCCGGCACTTCATTAACCAAAACGAGCGGACCCTCTGGCCCGCTCGTTTTGGTTTTACCTGCCTTTCCAGATATGGGCCAAGCCGGGATCATCCCCACTCATTTAAGCCGGGTGGTAAACCAGTCCACAATTTCCACCGTGGAGGTGATGCGGTTATTGGTCTTTTGCCAGCCGTGCCCTTCGTCCGGAAACAGGGTGTACTTCACCGGGATGTTGTTCTTTTTGAGCGCTGCCACTACCTGTTCCGCCTCCACTACCGGCACGTTGGTATCGTTGGCGCCGTGCTCTACCAGCAAGGGCGTTTTGATCAGGTCGGCTTTGTGAATCGGCGACAGTTCCCGCAGCAGCGCCGCCTGCGTGGCGGGGTCGCCGTATTCCACCGTGGAAATAGCGGCCATCCAGGGTTCGGTGTGCTTAAAAAACGTTTCGAAGTTGACGATTCCGAATAAGTTGGCCCCGGCGGCAAACATGTCTGGGTACTGCGTGACGCCCGCCATCACCATGTAGCCCCCGTACGACCCGCCCATGATGCCCAAAGCGCCGGGCTTAGCAGTGCCGGCCTGGATTAAATAGTCAGAAACGGCTTTGATGTCTTTGACCCCGTTCACCCGGAGCGCGCCGTTGTCCAGGTTTACAAACGCCTTGCCGAAGCCGGTTGATCCCCGCACGTTGGGCAGGAAAAAGGCCACGCCCTGTTGTACCAGAGCCTGGGCCGTCGGATTCAGGCTGGGAATCGACTGGCCTTCGGGACCGCCGTGGTAGCTGATGACCGTGGGGAACGGCCCCTTGCCGCCCGTTGGTTTGTAGAGCCAGCCGCTGAGGGCCACCCCGTCAAAGGAGGGAAACGCCACCAACTCCGGGGCCACGAGCGCCGCTAAGTCCACGCCGGCGTGGGGACTGTCGGTAATCTTCTTGAATTGATTGCGGCTCACGGCGTACTCCCAGATATTGGCCGGTTCCCGAGACCCCGAGCCGGTAAACACCACGGTTTGGTCGTTGGGAGAAAAGGCCACGCCCGCCACCAATTCGACCGGCAACGCCAGTTGCCGGGTTTCCCTGTTGGTTTTCAAATCGTACAGGCTCAGCTTGCTGAGCCCCTTTTCGTTCCAAACCAAGACGGCTGTGGTGCCCGCGTGGTTTATACTGAAATCAGCTAATTCCGCGTCTTTCCGCTCCGCCAGCAGCTGCATGCCGCCTTTGCTGCTTTTGCCAAAAGCCAGTAAGTCACGGTCCTTGTTATAGCCCAGGTACACGTCCCCGGAAGGAGCAATTTGGCCGAAGAAGGTGCCGGGTCCCTCGTGCGGGGTGAGGAGTTTTTCCTCTTTGGTCGCCAGGTTATACAGGGACAAATTGTTGCTGCCCCGGCTGGCCAGGCGGGTGATTAATACCTGCTGCTTGTCGCGCGAAAAGTCCGCGATGCCCCCGATTCCATTATTCTTGACAGCCAAGGCAGCGGTGCCTTGGCTCACCTCGTAGGTGAAAAAGTCCACCCCGGTGGGGTTTTGTTCGTTGGAGCCAAAACCGAGCTGGGCGCCGTCCTTGCTCCAGGGACCCAGAAAGTTATTGGTCTTGCCCCCTTTGGTCAGTTGCTTGACCCCACTGCCATCGCCCTTCATCACGTAAAGTTGGGCATTCAGTCCACCCCCCGGGGCGAGCTGAAACGCAATCAGGTCCCGGGTAGGCGACGGCACCATGTCCGTAACCGGGTCCGGGAACGTCGTCAGCTGCACCGGCTTTCCTCCCCCCGCGGCAACTTTCCAGATTTGGGGCGACCCGCTCCGGTTGGAGATAAACACCACGTCGTTCCCGTTGGCCAGGTATTCGCCTCCGCGGCAATACCCCATGCCGGCCAGGGCCACGATATCGTCCCGTAGTTTCGCGAGGTTGGCCTGCGCGTAAGCGGGAACCGCGCCGCACAGCAGCAGGAAGGCAAGGGGTAGGGGTTGCCAAGCTTTGGTTGTCATGTTAGTGGGTTTATTGAGGAGGATGGCTGGGCACCCGCTATCCAGGTTGTTTGCTCCTGCAAGCTAGACTTTTACTTCACAAGTAAAGCAGTCCGTCTGGCAAAAAAGCAACGATGCGTAACCGGCCGCCCCGTGAGGACTTTTTATTCCGGCAGGAGGTTTCTTGAGGAGGTTGCGTTAGATACTGTGATAAAAGGGTTGCGTTAAGCGAGTAACATACTGATTTTCAGTAGTTTTTAACAATAATTAGTTTGCTCCCTCAGCTGTTTACACCGGGTCAACCGGGTCATATAGCCTGACGTTGCGCACAAGACAGGGAGCCCGAAAAGGAGGGGTTTCGGGTGCCAGCTACTTCCGACCTCTTCGGGGCTGCTGGCCCGCCAAGACTTGGTACCCGAAACCCATAACGGCAACCAAAGTACCTGTTAGGCCCTTTTTACAGCTTTCTGGTACCATCAACCAAGTCACCGACCAGTTGAGTAACAGGTAAAGCGAGCTGCCCCTCCGGGCCACTCGCTTCGTTCCAACTGAGCTGCCCGCGCCTGAAGTTGAAGGCTGATTTCTCCTGTTTACTGCCTTGCCGTAATTCTTTGTCCAATTACTTACTGATGTTACGCACGGAGTAGGGCGAGTTGCTGGTACATGGCTTTGAGCCCGACGGTGTAGAGCTGGGCTTTAAGGCGAAAATGGCCGATGCCGCATTTGAGCTTGAGCACTTCCAGTTTGGTGTAGGCCAGCACGGCGGCAAAGAAATGGGTGGCCTGCGTGGCCAGGGTCTTGGTGGGTGATTTTGCCATGGACGCATTCTGTTTGAGCGACTTGTGGTATTCTTCCACTTTCCACCGTCTCTGGTAAATCGTGGTCAGTTGGGCTTGGTCCAGGTCGGTGTCGCTGCTGACCAAATACAGCATGCCCTGACTACCGTCCTGGTTTGTAAAG
>NZ_BMGY01000060.1 GCF_014640435.1 Hymenobacter frigidus
TTCCTTCTCGTCGTTTTGGAAGGCCAGCTCTTTGTTGGCAATGCCCAACTCCTGGGCGCGTTTTTCTTTCTCGTTATTCTGAAACGCCAGCTCGGTATTGGCCACGCTCAGCTCCTGCGCCCGCTTCTCCTTCTCGTCGTTCTGGAAGGCCAGCTCGGTGTTGGCGATGCTCAGCTCCTGGGCGCGTTTCTCTTTCTCGTCATTCTGAAACGCCAGCTCCTTATTGGCAATGCTGAGCTCGGCGGCGCGTTTTTCTTTCTCGTCGTTCTGGAAGGCCAGCTCCGTATTGGCAATACCCAGCTCCTGCGCCCGCTTCTCCTTCTCGTCGTTCTGAAATGCCAACTCCTCGTTGGCGATGCTCAGTTCGGCGGCGCGCTTCTCCTTTTCGTCGTTTTGGTAGGCCAGCTCCTCGTTCGCCACGCTCAATTCCTGGGCGCGCTTTTCCTTTTCGTTGTTTTGAAACGCTAACTCCTCGTTTGCAATACCGAGTTCGGCGGCCCGTTTTTCCTTCTCGTCGTTTTGGAAGGCCAGCTCTTTGTTGGCAATGCCCAACTCCTGGGCGCGTTTTTCCTTTTCGTCGTTCTGAAACGCCAGCTCTTCGTTGGCGATGCTCAGCTCGTCGGCCCGTTTTTCCTTCTCGTTGTGCTGGAAGGCGAGTTCTTTGTTGGCAATGCTCAGTTCCGTAGCCCAGTTTTTTTCGGCCACTTCGCGGGCCACCAGCACCGCGCCCAGCACCTGGCCGTGGTCGTCCTTGTTCACCGTTCCCCCAAACAGCACCTCTGTGCACGTGCCGTTGGTATGCAGCAGCGTGCAGGGCACGTTGGTGACGGCCCCGTGGGCCATTACCTCCTGGTGCGCTTCCCGGAGCACGGCCGGCTCGGTGAAATAGGTGAAGAAATCGGAGCCCATCAAGGTTTCGCGGTCCACGCCCGTGAGCTTAACCGCGGCCTCGTTAGTATCAGTAATATTGCCCTGCAGGTCAACGGTGACCAATAAATCCTGGCTGGCTTCAATCAGTCGCCGATATCTTTTTTCGCTTTCCTTCATAAAGGTGGTGCTGCTGGCCCTGAAGGCAAGTTTTATATTTATTAATAATAGTTGCCCGCGCGGGCTGGCTGGTCAGGAAAACAAGGCGGAACCGCTTGAGAAAACCGGGTGGGCTACAGGGTGATACAACTTGAATTACAAGGCATTATTTTTCAGCTAGCGGACTACCGCCTAAGGTACAGGTTTTCCGACCAGCAAAATCGAATGTTGAAGAAGCGGCGGCGATTTGGTGGCGGAAAAACCATCGGTATGCAGATGGAAGAATATAGCAAAGTGCGCGGGACGCAGATGCGCAGTTTGCCGGTAGGCTCCATACGCAAGAAAGCCCATTCGGGCTATCAAATGGGCTTTCTTGCGAGCATTGCTGATGCTACTTAGCAGCAGTGCCGTCAGGCTTGAGCGTGCGGCCCAGCCAATCGAAAAACACCCGCTGCCAAAGCACCGCGTTCTGGGGTTTCAGCACCCAATGGCCCTCGTTGGGCAGGTACAAAAAGCGGCTCGGAATGCCGCGCAGCTGCGCCGTACCAAAGGCCTCCATGGCCTGGCCTTCGGGCACGCGGAAATCCTTGCCGCCCTGAATGACGAGAATGGGCGTGTCCCAGTTTTTGGCAAATAGCTGCGGGTTGAATTCCTGATAGGATTTTGAGGGCGTGGCGTCCCAGGGCGTGCCGCCCATGTCGTGCTTGGCGAAGAACATTTCTTCGGTGCTGGGGTACCAGCTGGTGAGGTTGTAGAGGCCGTCGTGGGCGATGAAGGTTTTGAAGCGGCCCGCGTGGTGGCCGGCCATGTAGTACACCGCGAAGCCGCCGTAGCTGGCCCCCACGCAGCCGCGCCGGTCCTGGTCCACAAACGGCTCCTTGCTCAGGGCATCAATGGCGGAGAAGTAATCCCGAATCGGCTGGCCGCCCCAGTCGCCCGAAATAGCGTCGTTCCACTCGCGGCCGAAACCGGGCAGGCCGCGCCGGTTGGGGGCCACCACAATGTAGCCGTTGGCCGCCATCAGTTGGAAATTCCAGCGGTAGCTCTGGCTCTGGGTGATGGGCGACTGCGGGCCACCCTGGCAGTAGAGCAAGGTGGGGTACTTCTTGGCCGGGTCGAAATCGGGCGGGTAGATGACGTACACCTGCATCTGCTTGTTGTCGGTGGTGGTCACGCGGCGGTCCTCCACTTTCCCCAGCCTGATGCCGGCCAACTCTTCCTTGTTGATGGTGGTGAGCGGCGTTTCCTTGCCGGTTTTCAGGTCGAGGCGCACGATATCGGCAAAGGCCGACAGCGTGGTGCGGTTGGCCACGGCCTGGTCCTTGCCCACCAGCTCGAAGGCGTTGTAGTTCTGCACGCCGTTGGTAATCTGACGGATTTTACCGCCCTTGCTCGGCACTGAATACAGCTGCTCGGTGCCCGTCACTACGGCCACGAAGTAGATGGTTTTGCCGTCGGTGCTCCAGCGCACGTTGGCCGCGCTCAGCTCCGAGCCTTTGGTGATGTCCTGCCGCTTTTTGCTGGCGAAATCATACACCACAATGCCGTTGCGGTCCGATTCGAAGCCCGGCGTGGCCATGCTCAGCCAGGCCACCTGGTCGCCTTTGGGCGCGAAGGCGGGTTCGGTGTCGTAGCCGCCCAGCCCTTCGCTCAGGTTCACCGTTTTCTGGTCGTGAATGTCGAAGAGGTAGATGTCCGAGTTGGTGCTTTCGGCCTCAGCCTTGCCCGTGAGCTTGCGGCTGGTGTAAGCCAGGTGGTAGCCATCGGGCGAAAAAGCCAGCTGCTCTGAGCCACCGTCGGGCATTAGCGGCGAGTCGAATTTCTCGCCGGCCATCACGTCCTTGCCGTAGCCTTCGGGCTTGCCATCGGCCCCGATGGGCTGGAAGAAAACGTGGCTGGCCAGGTGGTCGTCCCACACGTTCCAGTGGCGGTAGTTCAGGTCGTCGATGATTTTGGCGTCGGCCTTGGGCAGGTCCGGAAACAGGTCCAGCGTGGTCGGGCTCGATTTCACATCCTGGGTGTAGAGGATAAAATTGGCCTTGGGCGCATATTTCAGGTTGCTCAGGCCCTGGTCGGGAAAGTCGCTGAGCTTGGCTTTGCCGGTGCCGTCGGCATTCATCACGTAGAGCTGGTCGGTGCCGCTTTCGCCCGAGATAAACGTCAGCTTGCCGTCGGGCCGCCAGTTCAGGGTGTTTTCCGAACCGGGCGTGTCGGTCAGGCGCTTGGGCGCACCGCCGGCCACGGGCACGGTGTAGATGTCGGCATTGCCCTTGTTTTCGGCCAGGTTGTATTTGGTCACGGTGTAGGCCACCGTTTTGGCGTCGGGCGAGACCTGCATTTCGCCCAGGCGGCCCAGCTTCCAGAGTTTTTCGGGGGTGAGGACTTGGGTGGGAGTTTGGGCGGCGGCCGCCAGCGGCAATAGCGCCAGCGCCGCGGATAAGAGCTTGTTCATGGCCGAAAAATACGGCTCAATTCCGAAGCCGCGAACCGGCATCGCCACCAACGAAAACCACCCACAAACAAGCAGCCTCCCCAACAGTGTTGGAGAGGCTGCTTGTTTGTGGGTGACAGCCACTTGCAGCCCCGAAGCGCCGCAAGAATTACTAAAGTTACTTACCCGACTTCTTACGGCCGGAGCCGCCGGGGAGTTCCCCGCCGCCGTCATTTTTATTTACCGTGGCCCAGGCGCGGGCCTCGGCTTCTTCCTTCGAAACGCCGCTTTTCTCGTAGCCCTCTTCGATGTGCTCGGCCTGGCGCTTTTGCTTGTCGGTGTACTTCGATTTATCTCCTTGAGGCATGGCCGTAGGTGAGTATAAAAAAGTGGAACAGAAACAGCCCGCCGCGCCGGGCCACCGTATTTTTACGGCTTTGGCAGGGGAGGAGTTAGGCCGGGCTTACTATCTTCGCCCTGGTTCTGGCCATTCAAAATTCCGTTATGCGCCACGTCGCCGATATTCCCCACCCCGCCGTCAAAATCACGCTTCTGGCCTGGAACGGCAAGTTCCTGCTGAAGCTGGAGCAGGGCAACCTGGAGCAGACCTACAAAGTGGCCGAGCTGGACTTGCTCACCGGCACTGATGCCGAAGTGCGCGAGCTGCTGGACGAGAAATTCCTGGCCGCCGCCATTGCCCGGTTCCAAGCCATGCGCGCCGATTTGCAGGCCGCCTTCGACCGCCACGAGCTGCGGTAAAAACTATTATTCCGTCTTATCCAATGATTAGAATCTACTGCCTGCTGCTGCTTGCCAGCGTGCTCACGGCCGCCCCGGCCGCGGCCCAACTCTACGACGTGCGCCCCGGCGAGGTGAACTACAACAAGAAGCCCCGCGCCGCTCTCAAGGTGCAGGTTGATGGCAAGGCCACCGACGTGCGCGAGTATTTTCAGGATTGGATGAAGAGCAGCTACAACGTCAAGTTCAAGACCGGTGGCATGCTGGGATTTGGCAAAAGCGACGTGCTGGTGGCCCGCCAAACGCCTGCCAGCACCATTTCCGGCAAGCTCGTGGACCTCTATTCCACCGTCATCGCGCCCACGGACTCGACCGTGGAAGTCGCTTTTTTTGGCGGCTTTGACGACAATACGTTCTTTGACCCCAGCGGCACCAAAACCGAGTACGAGGCCCTGCGCGCAATGGCCCAGAACTTCGCCGGGGCTGCCCGTCTCAAGGCCTACCGCGACATGATTGCCGAGGCCGAGAAAAAACTTAAGGCCACGGAAAAGGAAAAAGACCGCCTCGAAAAGGAGCAGGCCAGCCTGCGCACCAACACCGAAGCCAACCTGGCCCGCATCGAGGAGTTGAAGAAGAAGAACGCCGAAAACCGGATGCAGTCGCGTACCGATTCAGCTTCTCAAATCAAAAACACCAGGCTGCTCGACGAAAGCCGCCTGCGCCTGCAGCGCCGCCGCGACCGGCTCTCGGCCCTTGACCGCAAAAACTAGCCCTGTCCCGGGCCGTATGCCGCTCCGTGCAAAATCTTCCTTCTCCTCTCAGTACGCTATGCCAGCTGAAGAAAATGCTGGATGCCGGGGCGCTCACGCCCGCCGAGTTCGAGGCCAGGCGGCAGCACGTCGGTGCGTAACGTCATTTACCCAGAGTCAATCCCGGTGATGCCGGAGGAACGGCCTGCTGCTACCGTGCCCTACAAAACTGGCGGACCTGCCGCGTATCATCGTGCCGAGCCGCTTGGCACCGGGCCGGAGCTAGCGTCCTTGGCAGCGCCCGCGCCCGCTGCCGTGCCGGATTCCGTAGCCGGGCAGTAGCCGAACCCGTTTGCCCGCGTCGGGTTTATGCTTTTGGTGCCCAACATGCCCCGGCCACTGCCGTATGCTAAACCCCAGCCGCTACGGTTGGGGTTTCTTTTTTCACCTACTCTACCTTTCGTCTTCTTTTACGATGTCGTTTTCACAACTTTTTTCGTTCCGCCGGTCAGTCGCGCTCGCGGCTACCGGCTTGGTGTTGAGCAGCTGCTCGGGGCCAACTGCCAAAACCGATAGCCCGACTGCTGCTGCTACTCCAACCGACTCCACGGCTACCGAAGTCGCAGCGGCCGCAGGTAGCTCTCCGTTGCAAGTAGTAGCCGAATTCACCGACCCTCAGATGGTGGCCGTGGCCGTGGCCCCCGGTGGCGAGATATTCGCCTGCTTTCCGCGCTGGGACTACAACCCGGTATTTCCCATTGCCAAAGTGGGCCCTAACAGCACTCTCACGCCGTATCCCAATGCCAGCTGGTGCCTGTGGAACGACTCCGTGAAAAACGAGCCCCTCAAGCACTGGATTTGTCCCCAGTCGGTGTTTGCTGACAAATCAGGTATGGTGTGGGTGCTTGACCCCGCTTCGCCCGGCCTGAAATTCACGGTGCCCGGCGGCCCCAAACTCGTTAAGACGGACCCCAAGACTGGTCAGGTGCTGCTCACCATTCCGTTTCCGGAAAACGTGGCCCCGCGCAAATCTTACCTCAATGACGTGCGGATTGACTTGCAGAACAACTATGCCTACCTCACCGAGTCGGGTATGGGAGCATTGGTCGTGGTTGATTTGAAAACCTTGAAATCACGCCGTTTGCTCGCCAGCCACGCATCCACCAAAGCCGAGAAAGGACTGGTCATAAAAGCCGAAGGCCACCCCATGCTCGACTCCAAAGGCAAGCCCGCACAGTTCAACGCCGACGGCATCGCCCTGAGCACCGACAATGCCTACCTCTACTACTGCCCGCTCACCGGGCACACGCTCTACCGCATCAAAACCGCCGCCCTGCGCGATGCCGCCCTCACCGAGGTGCAGCTGGGCCAGCAGGTCGAAATCGTGGGCGAAATCCCCGCCTCCGACGGCCTGGAAATCGACGCCAACAACAACGTCTACCTCACCTCCTTCGAGCAAAGCGCCCTGCTGCGCCGCACCCCCGCCGGCAAAATCGAAACCGTGGCCAAGGATGCGCGCCTGCAATGGCCCGATACGTACAGCTTCGCGGCCGATGGCAACCTGTACGTGGCCAACTCGGCCATTCACAAAACGGCTAGTTGGAACAAGGGCGTAGGCCAGCCGCGCCAGCCGTTCCGCATTTTCAAAATGGCGCTGCCCAAATAGTATTTGTCGTACTGGCATAAATACAAAAAAGCCGCGCCTGACAAGGGCGCGGCTTTTTGCCTAAGTATAGAATAAATTGTTCCTACAGCGCTGCAAGTGGCTGAATCTTCACGCCCTTCTGGAAAATATCGTATTTCTCGGTGGGGTGGGTCAGAATGTCCATGCAGTGCCGATGGCGACGGTTCATGGTATCGTGTATGGTGTACACGCCGTCGAGTTTGGATGAAAGGCCTCGTACGCGCACCTTATCACCGAATTTGAAGGGGCCGCCCCAGGGTTTTAGCAGGTCGCGCGACAGAGCCATCCAGCGCTTTTTGCTCCCGTAGTGCGGCTTGATTTGAGAATTGTCGGCCGTGATAAACGGCTCATCGTCCGTTTGGCCCGGCACGGCTTGGTAGGCGGTGGCCGTCACGGTGTAGGTAAGCGCATGGGCCACCGTTTTCTTAGCTGTGGTGGCGTGCCGGGATGCTGTGTTGGTGTGCCGTAATACCTCTCGGTGCGGCGCTAAGAACTTGGTCAGCCCTCGGGCTTCAGTGGTGGGCATGCTATAAAAAAACGGCGTAGTCAGGGCCGCGGCAGCTACAAGTAAGTCGGCTAATAAATTGGCATTGTTCATCAAAACGGTATTCGTACGCCCGCCAAATTGCCCGGCGGTATAGGCCCTGCCCGGGCTTGTGAAACGGGCAGAAAAGCATTAACGATGTGATTCATAGATAAGTTTAATGAAAAGTAGATATCCAATTTGGATAGGCCTTCACAGCCTGTCAGGCTGTAACATAGAAAAAATTTTATATCAATACTCTCTGCCGCATGAGCCAGCAATGCCAAATCTGAACTGGCAACCTTTCTTCAACGAGCGCGCCGTGATTGCTGAACCTGCGTAGGAGAAAACCTGGGTGTCCTTCCAATTTATGATAAATTGACCATTCAAGTAATAACAGCGGATGAAATTAGCTGAGTTATTTAATTGGTTCATAAGTAAATTTGTGTAACCGAATGCAGGTTTTTGCCTGTCTTATAAGCATCTTACTTTTACGCAGCCTTACCTAAGCTGCATTCTCAATGGATTCTTACTCGTATATCGCCAACGCCGACGCGGCGGCCATCGAAACCCTGTACCAGGCTTATCAGCAAAACCCGGAATCAGTTGATTTCGGCTGGCGTAAGTTTTTTGAAGGGTTCGACTTCTCCCAGCAGTTTCCGGACGGTGCGCCGGTAGTGCCTAGTGCGGCTACCAACGGCGCGCCCGCTGCTAATGGCAGCGCCGCCGGGGCCACCAAGGCGGAACCGGCCCCCGGCCCCGTGCCCCAGCCCGACACTTACGGCGTGCTCAATACCTCGGCCTCGACCAACAACGCTCCCGGCCTGGCCAGCGGCGAAATGGCCGCCGATAAGGAAACGGCCGTGCGCAACCTCATCCACGCCTACCGCAGCCGCGGCCATTTGCGCGCCAAAACCAACCCGGTGCGTGAGCGCAAGGACCGCAAGCCCCGTCTCGATTTGCCCGATTTCGGTTTGAGCGAGGCCGACCTCGACACGCCGTTCCGTAACGGCGAGGTGCTGGGCTTGGGCACCCAGGCCACGCTGCGCGACATTGTGGCGGCGCTGGAGAAAATCTACACCGGGCCCATCGGCTTCGAGTACATGTACATCCGCGACCCACAGGTCCTGGACTGGTTTCGTGAGAAAGTGGAGCGCGACTCGCTGGCGTTCAACCCCGGCGTGGAGTATAAAAAGCGCATTCTGAAGAAGCTGAACGAGGCCGTGGTCTTCGAGAACTTCCTGCACACCAAATTTCTGGGGCAGAAGCGGTTTTCGCTTGAGGGTGGTGAAACGACCATTCCCGCGCTTGATGCCATCATTGGCAAAGGTGCGGAGCTGGGTGTGAAAGAGGTGATGATTGGCATGGCCCACCGCGGCCGTCTCAACGTGCTGGCCAACATCATGGGCAAAACCTACGAGCAGATTTTCTCGGAGTTTGAAGGTACCGCCGTGCCCGACCTCACGATGGGCGACGGCGACGTGAAATACCACATGGGCTACAGCTCGGAAGTGGAAACCAGCACCGGCCTGAAAGTCAACCTCAAGCTGGCCCCCAATCCCTCGCACCTCGAAGCCGTGAACCCGGTGGTGCAGGGCTTCGTGCGCGCCAAAATCGAGCACCAGTACGAAGGCGACTACCACCAGATTTTGCCCATCCTGATTCACGGCGACGCGGCGCTGGCGGGCCAGGGCATTGGCTACGAGCTGACCCAGATGTCGTTGCTGGAAGGCTACAAGACGGGCGGCACGGTGCACTTCGTGATTAATAACCAGGTTGGTTTCACGACTGATTTTGAGGATGCCCGCTCGTCGATTTACTCGACGGACCTCGCCAAAATCATTGATGCGCCGGTGCTGCACGTGAACGGCGACGACCCCGAAGCCGTGGTGTTTGCCGTGCAGCTGGCCACCGAATACCGCCAGCAGTTCCACGCCGATATCTTCATTGATATGGTGTGCTACCGCCGCCACGGCCACAACGAGTCGGATGAGCCCAAATTCACCCAGCCCACGCTCTACAACATCATCTCGAAGCACCAGAACCCGCGCGAGGTGTACAACGCCATGCTGGTGCAGCGCGGCGACGTGGATGCCGAACTGGCCGCCCAGATGGACAAGGAGTTTCGCGATACCTTGCAGGCCCGCCTCGATTTGGTGAAGCAGAAACCGCTGCCTTACAAGTACCAGGCTTTGGAAAACGAGTGGCGCAGCCTGCGCCGCAGCACGCCCGAGGACTTTGAGCAGTCGCCCGAAACCGGTATTTCCGCCGAAACCGTGGAGAAAGTGGCCAAGGCCCTGACCACGATTCCCGATGGCTTCAAGCCCATCAAGCAGATTGATAACCTGCTGAGGGAGCGCCGTAAGATGTTCTTCGAAACCCGTGTCCTGAACTGGGCGGCGGGCGAATTGCTGGCCTACGGCTCACTGCTCGACGAAAAACACATTGTGCGCGTGAGCGGGCAGGATGTGCAGCGAGGCACGTTTTCGCACCGCCACGCCGTATTGCACGATGCCGAAACCTCGGCCCCGTACAACTCGCTTAACAATATTGGCGAGGGCCAGGAGAAGCTGAGCATTTTCAACTCGCTGCTGAGCGAGTACGCGGTGCTGGGCTTTGAATTTGGCTACGGCATGGCCAACCCCACGGCCCTGGTGGTGTGGGAGGCGCAGTTTGGCGACTTCGCCAACGGCGCCCAGACCATGATTGACCAGTTTTTGGTGAGTTCCGAAAGCAAGTGGCAGCGCATGAATGGTCTGGTGATGCTGCTGCCCCACGGCTACGAAGGCCAGGGCCCGGAGCATTCCAACGCCCGCCCCGAGCGGTTCCTGCAGCTTGCCGCCGAAAACAACATCGTGGTAGCCAACCTGACTGCGCCGGCCAACTTCTTCCACGCCCTGCGCCGACAGCTCACCTGGAGCTTCCGCAAGCCGCTGGTAGTGATGTCGCCGAAGTCGATGTTGCGCCACCCGCTGTGCGTGTCGCCGATTGAGGACTTTACCAGCGGACATTTCCGCGAGGTGATTGGTGATGATTTTGTTGACGCTAAAAAGGTGAAGCGCGTGCTGCTGTGCTCGGGCAAAGTCTACTTCGACCTGTTGGACGAGCAGCGTGCTTCCAACCGCAAAGACGTGGCCATTGTGCGCATGGAGCAGCTGCACCCATTCCCCAAGAAGCAGCTCGATGCGGAGCTGGCTAAGTACCCCAAAGCCAAGGTGTACTGGGTGCAGGAAGAGCCCGAAAACATGGGTTGCTGGAGCTTTATGCTCCGCTACATGCGCCGCGAGCTGGAGGACGTGATTTCGCGCAAGCCCTCGGCTTCGCCGGCCACGGGTTACAACAAAATCCACATCAAGGAGCAAAAGGACCTGGTGGCCCGCGCCTTCGACAAGCCCAAGGAAGCCGTGGCCGATGGCAACATTATAGCCACGGTGGAAGTAGCCAAGAAGCAGGACTAAATCGGTAGCGCACGCGTTAGCTTGCGCTTTTTCCACCCCTGCCGAACAAGCTAAAGCATGTTCTACAAATGATAACCGAAGCCCAAATCCAAGCCATCGTGCAGCGCATCGTGGAAGGCTACGCGCCGGACAGAATCATTCTGTTCGGCTCGTACGCCTACGGTACGCCCACGGAAGATTCTGATTTGGATTTGCTGGTGGTGAAAGCGGGGATTGGCCCCGAGCGAGCGGAACGTGCGGTTGCCGTGCGGCGCTTGCTGCGTGGGGCCGGTGCCCCGATGGACATTCTAGTGCGTACCCCGGCAGAGCTGGCTGTTGCTGCTGCTGTGCGTTTCACCATAGAAGCGCAGGCGGTTACCGAAGGCCGAATATTGTATGCAGCCGCTTAGCCAAGCCGAAAAAGCGTATTTGCAGGAGTGGCTTGAAGTGGCCGACCTAGACCTGCGCGCAGCCGAGCGGATGCTAGCCGATGACCCCACCGCGTATGGCTATCACCTGCCGTTTGCGTGCCAGCAGGCAGTCGAAAAATATTGTAAAGGCGTATTATTGGCTCAGGGAAACAGTTTTCCTCGAGTGCATGATTTGCCCGAGTTGTTGGACCGACTGAAGCCGTTGTTCAGCTTTTCAGCAGTTGAGCTGGATGATGCCGACAAGCTAGCTGACTATGCGGTTGAAACCCGCTACCCGCCGCATACGCGCATCACGCTTGCCGAAATGCAAGAAGCTGTTCGGATTGCCCGGCACTTTAAAGCCCGGTTGCGGGCATTCATCCACGCCGCTCTTGCGTGATATAAAATACGCTGGTGTAGCGTTTTCAATCTTAATTGACCTCAACCTTTTCGTCCATGCCCCTCGAAATCAAAATTCCCGCCGTTGGCGAATCCATCACCGAAGTCACCATTGCCAAGTGGCTCAAAAAGGACGGCGAGGCCGTGAAGCGCGACGAGGTAATCGCCGAGCTGGAGTCAGACAAAGCCACCTTTGAGCTGCCCGCCGAAGCCGACGGCATCCTGAAAATCCGCGTGGCCGAAGGCGAAACCATCGGTATCGGTACCGTGATTGCTGATTTGGATGCCGCTGCCAGCGGCAGTGCTGCGCCAGCCCCGGCAGCTCCGGCAGTTCCGGCCCCAGCCAGCGCTCCGGCCGCCGACCCCATCGCCAAAGGCGAGGAAAACCCTGAGGCCAGCGCCCAGGCCGGCTACGGCGGTACGCCTGTTGGCGGCGCGGCTCCGGCGGTTGCACCAGCCGCCGCGCCCGCGGCTGGCGGGGGCGGTTCCATCGAGATGAAAATTCCCGCCGTGGGCGAATCCATCACGGAAGTGACGGTGGCCAAGTGGCTGAAAGAGGACGGCGCGCAAGTGAGCCGCGACGAAGTAATTGCCGAGCTGGAATCGGACAAGGCCACGTTTGAGCTGCCCGCTGAAGCGGCCGGCACGCTGCGCCACGCCGTGAAAGAGGGCGAAACCATCAGCATCGGTGCCGTGATTGCGCGTATCGAAGGCGGCGGCGGCAGCGTGCCGGCGGCGGCCCCGGCTCCGGCAGCTGCTTCGGCCGCTCCGGTTGCGGCTTTGGCTACCGTTCCTGCCAGCAGTGGCGCGGCCACTTACGCCACGGGCGTGCCCTCACCGGCCGCTGGCAAGATTCTCGGGGAGAAAGGCATTGCCGCTACCGACGTAGCCGGTACTGGCCGCGATGGTCGCATCACCAAAGAAGATGCGCAGAACGCGCAGGCCAAGGCTGCTGCTCCGGCTGCCCAAGCCGTGCCCGCTGCGCCCGCAGTCGCCGCCCCCGCCGCTGCTGCCCCGGCCACTACCAGCGCGCCCGCTGCGGGTGGCAGCCGCGAAGTGCGCCGCGAGCGCATGAGCAACCTGCGCAAGACGGTGGCCCGCCGCCTGGTGTCGGTGAAGAACGAGACGGCTATGCTCACCACTTTCAACGAGGTGAATATGCAGCCCATCATGGACATGCGTACTAAATTCAAGGACCAGTTCAAGGCGAAGAATGGGGTGAACCTGGGCTTCATGTCCTTCTTCACCAAGGCTGTGTGCGTGGCCTTGCAGGAATGGCCTTCGGTGAATGCGCAGATTGACGGCACGGACATCGTATTCAACAGCTTCTGCGACATTAGCATTGCCGTATCGGCGCCGAAAGGACTGGTGGTGCCCGTGATTCGCAACGCCGAGCAGCTTTCGTTCGACGGCATTGAGAAGGAAGTGGTGCGCCTGGCCACGCTGGCCCGCGACAACAAGCTCACCATCGAGCAGATGACCGGCGGCACGTTCACCATTACCAATGGTGGCGTGTTCGGCTCCATGCTCAGCACTCCGATTATCAACGCGCCGCAGTCGGCCATTCTGGGCATGCATAACATCATTCAGCGGCCCATCGCTGAGAACGGCCAGGTCGTAATTCGTCCCATGATGTACTTAGCCCTGAGCTACGACCACCGCATCATCGATGGTCGCGAGTCGGTTTCATTCCTGGTGCGCGTGAAAGAACTGCTTGAAGACCCCACGCGTTTGCTGTTGGGCGTATAAGCTCCGTGGAATAGTTGAGAAGGCGGCTGGCATTATTGTCGGCCGCCTTTTTTTGTGGTTGTGTCAGCCCAAAAGTTCTGACTGGCGTTTAAGGACAGTTCTTTCCAACGCACCATGAAAAATTCAAAGAAGAAAATCCGCCCCGCAAAGTTCTGGCCCGTAATGGGTTTTGCCACCCTGGCCGGCATGCGCAGCATGAGCGCCCCGGCTTTTCTGAGTCATTATTTTTCGCGGCAGCCGCACGTCGGCCTCGATGGGTCGATGCTGCGATTTATGCAAAAACCCCTCACAGCCAAGGCGCTGAAAGTAATGGCGGCTGGCGAGATGGTAGCCGATAAATTGCCCACTACTCCTGACCGCATTGCCCCGCCCGTGCTGCTGGGGCGGCTGCTGTCCGGCGCACTGGTGGGGGCAGCTTGGTACAAATCGCGCCACGGCAGCGCCCTGGGTGGCGGCGTGTTGGGCGGACTGGCCGCCGTGGCTGCTACGTTCGTGAGCTACGCCCTGCGCACCGGCATCAGCAAGCAGACCGCAACGCCCGTCGCGCTGGTGGGCGTGGGCGAAGATGCGTTGGTAGTAGCGGGTGGAGCTGCGCTGCTGCGCGGCTTACAGCCGGCGCACGGCGAGTGGCGGCCCATGTAATGACGGGTCGCTGATTGGGGGCTCCACTGGGTTAGTGATTTACCCGGAAATACTCCGCACTTCCACCGCAATGAGCGGCTTTTTGACACGCCCACCCAGCACCACCAGCACCACGGCCACCACAATCAGGGCCGCACCGCCGAGCATCTGCGGGTTCAGGCTTTCGCCGGCGAAGGCCCAGCCGAGCAGCACGGCCACCACGGGATTGACGAAAGCATACGTGCCGGCTAGTGCCGGCTCCACCGCGCGCAACAGCCAGATGTAGGCCGAAAAGGCCACAATGGAGCCGAACGTGACCAGATAAACGTAAGCAATCCAGGACTTGGTGGTGACCTGCGCCAGCTCGAAGCCCGAGGTTTCGCCGCGCACCAGGCCCAGCACGAGCATGGCCAAGCCGCCGCACAGCATCTGCATGCCGCCCGAGGCGAAAGGGGAGGGGGCCGGCTGGTGCTTCTTGGCGTAGAGCGAGCCGATGGACCACACCAGCGAGGCCATCAGCACGATGGCCATGCCCAGGCCGGCGTGGCCGGGCTCCTTCACCGGTGTGGGCGTGGGGTGCGCGGCCAGCAGGTACATGCCCGCCATGCCCGCGCCCAGCCCCAGCGCCACCCATTTATTGGGCCGGGGCGATACGCCACTCAGCCACCCCAGCACAGCCAGAAACATGGGTACCGTGGCCACCAGCAGCGCCGTGATGCCGCTGGGTAAGTACAGCACGCCAAACGTGGTGCCGCCGTTGCCGAAGCCCAGCAAGCACACGCCAATAACGACCGCGTGACCCCAGCCCCGGAGTGTGGGCCGGGGCTCGCCGCGCAGGCGCATGAATCCGTAGAGCAGCCCGCCTGCCAGGGCGTAGCGGGTGCCGGCCATGAGCAGCGGGGGCATGCTCGCCACGGCAAATTTCATGACCAGGTAGGTAGAGCCCCAGATAAGATAAACCAGCGCAAAAGCAGTGAATAACGCGGCCCGCGAAGGCGCAGCCGAACCAGAATCAGACATACAAATTGATAATAACCGCTGCAAAACTACGCCCTGAACGCAGGGCGGGTGGTGAGTACACAATGTCGTTCAGCGACGATACGTCAAAAACTGCGTCATTAATTGGCCCTGAACGGGCTCAACCAGCTGGTCATGTTGGTGCTGCGCTCATTGCAATTGTCGGTTGTTGCTTTGCGTAATGAAGAAAGAGGAATTTCTATTCGCGCTGCTGCTAGTGTTGGGGACTTGGGGCTCGGCCGCTGCGCAGCTGCTCGTGCCGCCCCCGGCGAGGTTCACCCGCGCCGATTCGTTGCGCGGTGGCCAGACCGCTTTGCGCACTTGCTACGACCTCAACTACTATCACCTCGATGTGAAGCTGGACCCGGCCAGGCGCTTCATCAGCGGCTCGAACCTCTTCCGCTTCACCGCCACGCGGGATTTCAACCGGCTGCAATTCGACCTATTCGCCAATCTGCAAGTCGATAAGGTGCAGTATCAGGGCCAGGACGTGCCGTTTGCCCGCGAGGCCAACGCGGTGTTTGTCACCTTTCCGAAAGTCATTGCGCAAGGCCGCCGCGATGAGTTTACCGTCTATTATTCCGGCAACCCCATCGTGGCAAAAAAAGCACCCTGGGATGGCGGCATGGTCTTTACCCAGGATGCTGCCGGCCAGCCGTGGGTGGCCACCGCCTGCCAGGGCACCGGCGCCAGCATTTGGTGGCCCAATAAGGACCAGCAGGCCGATGAAGTGGACAGCATGCTCATCAGCGTGAGTGTGCCCACTGGGCTGAAGGATATATCGAACGGCCGCCTGCGCAAAACCACCAGGCTCAAGGGCGGCTACACTCGTTTCGACTGGGCCGTGGCCAACCCCATCAACAACTACGACGTGGCCCTGAACGTGGGCAATTTCCAGCACTTCGCCGATAGCTACGCCGGCGAGAAAGGCCGCCTCACGCTCGACTATTGGGTGCTGCCGGAGAACCTGGCCAAGGCCAAAACCCAGTTTGCCGCCAACGTGAAGCCCATGCTTAAATCAATGGAGCACTGGTTTGGTCCGTATCCATTCTACCAGGACGGCTACAAGCTGGTAGACGCCCCGCACCTGGGCATGGAGCACCAGAGCGCCGTGGCCTACGGCAACCAGTACCAGAACGGCTACCTGGGCCGCGACCGTAGCAATACCGGCTGGGGCCTGAAGTGGGACTTCATCATCATCCACGAAAGCGGCCACGAGTGGTTTGGCAACAACATCACTACTAAGGATATTGCCGATATGTGGGTGCACGAGGCTTTCACCACGTACTCGGAAGCCCTGTTTGTGGAAAGCCAGTTTGGCAAGCCGGCGGGGCAGGAATACCTCCACGGTCAGCGCCGCAACATTCAGAATGATTCGCCCATTATCGGCCCCTACGGCGTGAACAAGGAAGGCTCCGGCGATATGTACGACAAGGGCAGCGCCCTGCTGAACACCTTGCGCACCGTGCTCAACGACGACGCGAAGTGGCGGCAGCTCCTGCGGGGCCTCTCCAGC
The DNA here is from genome assembly GCF_014640435.1 of Hymenobacter frigidus. Lineage (GTDB taxonomy): Bacteria > Bacteroidota > Bacteroidia > Cytophagales > Hymenobacteraceae > Hymenobacter > Hymenobacter frigidus. The sequence continues at coordinate 16,301 of NZ_BMGY01000060.1, forward strand.
ACGTTCTACCACCAAACCGTGACCGGCCAGCAGGTCATCGGCTATTTCAACCGCGAGAGCGGCCGGGATTTCACCAAAGTCTTCGACCAATACCTGCGCCACCGCAGCCTGCCCATTCTGGAAATCCGCTTCGAGGACGGCAAACCCCTGGCCCGCTGGATAGCTAATGTTGATAAGTTCGATATGCCGGTGCGCGTGCGCCTCAAGGGCGGCGAATACCAGTTTATAAGCCCAACCACCAAGTTTGCGCCCATCAAGGAACTGGTCGGCGCGACGAAGGAGAACCTGGAAGTGGACACGTTTAACTACTACATCGGCGTACTGGTTGAGTAGTAGCGTGGACTCTGCGAGTCCACGCGTTGACCAAACGACACGCGGACTCGCAGAGTCCACGCTACTATTCCACCAGTACGCCTCATAAAAACCACCCCACCCGTATCGGCTGTGCCGTACCTTTGCAGCGCGAATAATAACCGAAAATCCGGCTTTATGAATCAATACGACGTCACCGTCATCGGCTCCGGGCCGGGCGGCTATGTAGCGGCCATCCGTTGTGCCCAGCTTGGCCTCAAAACGGCCCTTATCGAAAAATATCCCACCCTGGGCGGCACCTGCCTCAACGTGGGCTGCATCCCCAGTAAGGCCCTGCTCGACTCCTCCGAGCACTACCACAATGCTCATTCGGTATTTGCCGAGCACGGCATCGGCCTCGACAACCTGACGGTGGACATGAACCGCATGATTGACCGCAAGGCCGGCGTGGTGAAGGCCAACGTGGACGGCATTTCTTACCTGATGAAGAAGAACAAAATCGACGTGCTCACCGGCGTCGGCTCGTTCGTGGATAAAACCCACATCAGCATCGCGCCCACCGAGGGCGGCGAGGCCCAAACCATTGAAACCAAAAACGTCATCATCGCCACCGGCTCCAAGCCCACGGTGCTGCCGTTCATCGCCCAGGACAAGGAGCGCATCATCACCAGCACCGAGGCCCTGAATATTCGCGAAGTGCCCCGGCACATGGTGGTGATTGGCGGCGGCGTGATTGGCCTGGAAATGGCCTCCATCTACGCCCGCCTCGGCGCCAAAGTCTCGGTGGTCGAGTTCATGGACTCCCTTATTCCGACCATGGACCGCGGCCTGGGCAAGGAGCTGAAGCGCGTGCTGGGCAAAATTGGCATCGAGTTTTTCATGAGTCACAAAGTGACCGGTGCCACCCGCGCAGGGGATTCGGTAACGGTGACGGCTACCAACCCGAAAGGCGAGGAGGTGACCTTTGAAGGCGATTACTGCCTTGTGGCCGTGGGCCGCGCGCCCTACACCGCCGCCCTCAACCTGGAAGCCGCCGGCATCGAGATGGAAGAGCGCGGCCGCATCAAGGTCGACGCGCACCTGCAAACCAACGTGCCCGGCATCTACGCCATCGGCGACGTGATTCGCGGGGCTATGCTGGCCCACAAGGCCGAGGAAGAAGGCATGTTCGTGGCCGAAACCATCGTGGGCCAGAAGCCCCACATCAACTACCTGCTCATCCCCGGCGTGGTGTACACCTGGCCCGAGGTGGCCGGCGTGGGCTACACCGAAGAGCAGCTCAAGGAGCAGGGCAAGGCCTACAAAGTGGGCTCCTTCCCCTTCAAGGCCAGCGGCCGGGCCCGCGCCAGCGGCGACACCGACGGCTTCGTGAAGGTGCTGGCCGATAAGGTGACCGACGAAATCCTGGGCGTGCACATGATTGGCCCGCGCATCGCCGACCTCATCGCCGAAGCCGTGACCGCCATGGAGTTCCGCGCCTCCGCCGAGGACGTGGCCCGCATGAGCCACGCCCACCCCACCTACGCCGAGGCCATGAAAGAAGCCTGCTTGGCGACTACGGAGAACCGGGCCATTCACATGTAAAAGGAGCCGCTCTGCGGCAGAAACGCAAAAGAGGCTGAAGCTACGGGAGCTTCAGCCTCTTTTGCGTTATATGTCTTGGGAGTTGCCGGAACGGGTTTATATATTTTTAGTAGAGAGGCTCTCTAGGCTCGCAATAATATCTGCATCAATTTGCTCGTCGCTATCAATATCTTCATCGTTTTGTATTGGCAGAAGTTCGATAATTCTGCCTGTTATTAATTCAGTTTGAGGCTTAATAGGCTTTTTAATTACTGCCTTACCTTTTCCTTGATTATCAACAGCGGGAAGTGCCGAAGCATTTTCCTTTAAATCAGCTTTTACTTGCTTTTTAACGTCTTCTTTGTGTTGCTTTCTTGTGGTGCTGATTATATCGGCTTTTATTTGAGTGACCCATCCTAACTCTATTTCATTTGCAAATTCTGAATATTGGCAAATTTCTACATACTTGTTTGCAAACTTTAATTTATTGCTGCCAAGATTTTTATCAAAAAAAGCTTTGAGTTTTATGCTGTCACTTTTCCTTAAGTCGAGTGCATCAGCGGATGTTTTTGCATCTTCTACAAACTTATAGTTGTCAAGTAACTCCTTAATATCGTTGTCGCTGTCCTTGAAAAATGCAAGTGTTTTAAAGAATATTTTAGGATTTAAGCAGTCTTCAATTTCAGTTGGAGGGGTTGCCTTAGCACTATTAATATCAACTAAAATTGTCTCAGACTTATCATTTAACAGCCTTTTGAACATCAAGCCTTTTACGATTTTTGGGTCTGCCTTCATTATTTCTGCATCAGTATCAATGAGGCAGTAAACTGTTCCTTTGATATCGTAGTCAGAATCTCCCATAGGTGAAGCCAAATTGTCATAAACCTTTTTCACTTCCCTAAAACCTCCAACGGGAAGTATCTTAAGATTATTTTTTGTGACATTGTCTCTAAACATTTGTTCAAAATATATTTTTTCAGACAGGCCTTCGCAAATAATCCAATTATGAATTGGTTCTTCCATTAGGGAGTATATAATTGATTGAACTAAGTCATTATAGCTTTTAAGGCTAATGTCGTACGGCAATGGACCTCTAGTCCTCTTTTTCTCCTGCGAAAGCTGTTCTCTGTAATTGTATAAGTCAAAAAAACCGGTTTTCACTTCATTCTCTTCCACCTTTTTGATTGAAGTAGCAGAACCCTTTGATATAATCGGTAGGAAGCCATACCAATGCGTTGTAATTAAAATTTGGTGTCCAAGGTCACTAAGTTCATATAGCCTTGAAAATTGTCTGTAACATGCTGACATATGTAGAGAAGCATCTGGCTCGTCAACCGCGAGAATTATCTGCCGGTCTCTTTCTTTGTTTCTAACTAAAAATGAGTAAGCTACATCAATTAGTGCTTTCCTTTTTTCGCCAGAACTCATATTGTACACAGGTACACTTTTAGAATTAGCATGTTTCTTATTTAGGACTTTTATAGAGAAATAGGCCTCAATGATTTTTGATATTAGATCGGGCATCGTCAATGAATTTTTGCTTGTGCCCTTGTATTCATAAGCGCCTAATGTTTTTTCAATATCCTTGACGAATTTATCTAATTCGCTATTTATCTGTCGTAAAGTTTTTGGAGAAATCGCGGTTGAAATTTCAGTATGGATGTTTTTATCCATCAGTTTCTGCATGTCAGATGTTTCAAGCTTTGTGTAAGTATGAGCATCTGTTTCTACAGGGATGTATAAGTATGAGTAATGTGAGCATATGTACTCGTAAAAACCGTCAAAATAAGTTTCAAGCTCCGCATCCGCGTATTTTAAGTGTTTTTCGGTTTGCTGAATAAAGGCCAAATCGTTTTGGAAAGAGCCGAAAAAAATTCCTTGCACATCATGGCGCTTTCCAATCATTAAGAAAAGGCTTTCCTCTTTAGAAAACTTTGCCTTTAGATTTTTGCGATGCTCGTAAAATTCATCAAATCCCTTGGCTTTAGTTTTTAAATTTGTTTCCCATAGATAATTCGATAATTCAACTGCCTTATTATACTGAATTAAATCATCTGCCCTTGATTTTCTTAAATCTGACTTTTTGATTAGAAATGTTGCGACAATAAATGGCGCATTATCTCCTGTTACACTACCCTCTGACTTCGCTTCGTTGTTTACTGGCCAGTCCTTTACAGTCTTTTTGTTGAAAATGAAGTCAAGAGCCTCTAATATTGAGCTTTTTCCTGTTCCATTTTCACCAATAAGGCTACCAAAATTCTCTCCGTTGGATAGAGGAATAAAATTTATCCCTTTGTAACATTTGAAGTGGCGAAGGTGAATAGCTATTATCATTCAGTGGAAAACTTAAAAGAGATTATACAATTCTTAAAGGTAATAGAAATATTGTGTGCTTAGTCTGCCTGAACTTAAGCGTTAGACAGCGTGCTTGGAGTTGAGGCTACTTTACTTGATATCAGCACCGGCAAAGTATCATGACCACGCAAGTAGTAATCCGCCACACGCAATCTCTCCCGAACCTTCGCTAACCACCGCCACCCAGCCGCCCACCGCTTCCCCAGCACCGCAAGTAGCTTCCGAAGGCCCACCAACCGCTTCCGAAGCACAAACCTTGGCCTCTCAAGCCTCGCTAACTGCTTTCCAAGCACCGCCAGAGGCTTCGCAACGCCCGCCAATCGTCTTGCAAGGCTCGCCAACCGTTTCGCAAGTGCCGCCAAACGTTTCGCAACACTCGCCAATCGCTTCGCAAGCACCGCCAATCGTTTCGCAACTACAAACCTTGCTTCGCAACGCCCGTCAATCGTTTCGCAAGTGCCACCAACCACTTCACAGGTACAAACCTTTCGTCCCAACTACAAACCTTTCCTTCGCATCACAAACCCTTCGGTGTTTGGCACTCCTGCATACGTTGCCGCTCGGCACCAATCAGTGGTCGTAGCTCACGACGCGGGTGATTTTCCAGGTGTCGGCCTGTTGCTGCCAGACCATCACGAACTTGGAATTACCGCAGTCTTCGCGGTCGTTCTCGACGTGGCAAAACCGCTGCGTAGCGATGTGCATGGCCCCGTAGCCCTTGACGGGAAACACTTCCAGGCTGCCCGGCACCAGCGTGCGGCTGATGTCGGGGCTTTGGGCAAACAGCCGCGTGAAGCCCGCTTTGGTCTGGCTGAAATCGCTCAAGCCGCCTTTGTCGTGGAAAAACTCCAGGTTCGGGGCGAAGTAGGCCATGAGCTTATCCACGTCATGGGCATTGAAGGCGGCAAACATTTCCGCGTCGAGTTTCGCCACTTGCTGGTACAACTCATCCTTGGCGGTCGGCAGCGGGGCTAAAATCGGTGTGGAAGGCGGCCGACTGCTCGGTGTGGCCTTGCGGGGGCGGCTTTGGCCGAAAGCAGTACTGCCGGCAAGGGAAAAAAACAGTAGAAAGGCTACGATTGGGCTACGCATATTGGAATGACTCGTTCAAGTGTGCAACGTATTTCCGAGTAGCGACAGGGCGCCTCAACCAAGCGTTGCGAAGGGCTGGGTAAATTACCTGAGAAGATAAAACAGGCGAAAGCACAAAAAGCCTAGGCCCCTTCCGCCAGAAGCTACGGCCGGTTTACTTCAGCACGTCCTTCAGCTCTTTCAGCCGGAATTGCTGGTCCAGGGCGATAAACTCCTGCATCATGGCGGCGTGGCTGGCGCCGACCAATACCAGGGCCTTGCTATCCTGGGGCGTCATGGTTTTCTGCACGATGGAGTACATATACAGGTTGCGGCGGTACCATTCCGACACCAGGAAAGCGCCCGCGAAATTGTCGGTGGTGCCGGCCCGGTTAAGGATGTCAATCCTATGTTCAGACACGACCTCTTAATTTAGGTCAATGAAGGAAAGGAGTGGAGTAAGATTCTAA
>NZ_BMGY01000061.1 GCF_014640435.1 Hymenobacter frigidus
TCGCGCTCATCAACAATCACTTCAAACCACTGCCCTAAACTGTCCAGCCTAAATGGACCACCTCAGTACTACCCCAACGGGGCTCGGAAGGAGACGGCCCGGTATGTGCAGGGCAGGCCCGTGGGGAGCAAGGTACTGTTTGATTCAACAGGCAAGCCCTTGGAGCGCCACGTCTACGACACGACGGGGCGCCTGTTTTTGGTGCAAGGATACGACAAACAGGGATGCCCTTCGAGCACGTCCCTGCTGCCGCTCGTTAACACACCGACACCGTTCCCGCGGGCCATTCGTTCGCGGGCTCGATTCGGTTTGGGTACGCCCTGAAGCACCCAGCCGTCCTTTTGGTGGGTACCTTCACCAACCCCAAAGGCTTAGAACAGTCCGTTATGCTCGACACGCTCCAACGGGTAAAACAGAATCGAGACGGCAGCTTTTATTTCTCGTACCGACCGGCACGCGCGGGCCGCAACACCTTTGCTTACCGCTTAGTACAGCCAGAATCACGCTACGAACCGGGAATTATAAGCAGTCGGGAGGACGACTCGTTAGGGGGTGGATTATCTTACTGAAAAACGGCCCTTCTACGTGAAATAACCGCTCCCTTCATCAAACGGAGCGCGTTTACCTTCGCACCCTTTCACTAGACTATTCATCCTGTTCGGTACGCCTGCTAGGTGGATACGCGCGAAAGCACTTGTGACGGGTGCGCCATCCGACGGCAACCCCGTACCGGGTGGTCTGGTGCGGAGCCACTACCTTCGGGGCCACCGCTCGGTCTTTGGCGCATGCTCCCCTTTATTGGGCGCTGTCGAGCGGAACAGGCTATCCAGGAGGGGAACCAGTTGGGGCGCTTCGTAGGCGCTGTCGCCGACGCCGGCCAGCAAGTCCGCGGTGCCCGCGGGCATTTTGTAGATGACCAGTTCACACGTATCACGCCCCCTCACGACCACAAGCGTGTAATGGCGAAGCGAGGGGCGATAGCCCCCCGGACGTGTTCGCACCGGGCGTAGCCTTTCGGCGAGTCTCCGTAGTTTTTCAAGCGCGGCGGGGTCTGCCGTGCGCTTGTACACCAGGTGCCCCTCGTCCGCTTGCCCGACCACCGTCATCGCCGTTACCGGGAAGCGAGGCAGCGATTGCAGGCAGGCTCGGTCTGCGGCTTGGGTGCGGGCAATCGCTTCCTGTTCGCGCAGGCAACCGTAAACGGGCAGGCCCAGCAGGACAATGACCACACAGATTCTAAGAAAAAATGCGGCCGTGCTCATCAGAAACAATAAACGAGGGGCGGTACCGCGCAAGCTGCGGCATATTCACCGGGGTAAAGTTATCCTGAGGTGGTCCATTTAGGCTGGACAGTTTAGGGCAGTGGTTTGAAGTGATTGTTGATGAGCGCGATGCGGCGTCTGGTAGCCAATGCTGGAGTGCAGGCGGTCGTGATTGTAGTAGTCAAAATAGTCGGCGATGCTGGCTTGCGCGTCGGCTAGGTCGGCAAAAACGGGCCACTCGCGCAGTTCGAGCACCTCGGTTTTGAGGCGGGACCAGAGGCTTTCGGCTTGGGTCGTACCCGGTAGGGCGTTGTCGTAGCACTCGCCGCGGCGGCTCTGCGAACGCACGGCCCCGTGCCGGTGCAAGAGGGCGCGGTAGGCGTTGCCGCAATACTGGCCGCCCCGGTCGGAGTGGACGATGAGGCTTGGGGTAGGCGACTGGGCGAAAAAGGCCCGCTGCAAGGCCGTGGTGACCAATTCCTCGGGCATCGTGGCCGCCACGTGCCAGCCCTACCGGGTACGACCCACCACGTGCTTGGTGCCCATGTCCTGAAAGGCGCATAAATAGGCCCAGTCGCCGTTGGCCAGGGGCAGGTACGTGATGTCGGACACCCACACCCGGTTGGCCTGGGTGGGCTTGGGTTGGTCGAGCAAGCGGTTGGGAGCGCAGCGCAGCCCGTGGGTGGAGTCGGTCGTGCGCGGGGTGTAGGCCTTGGGTTGCAAGGCGCGCAGGCCCCGGCGGCGCATGGCCGTGCGCAGGCGTTGGCGGCCCACCCGGTGCCCGTTTTCACGCAGGGCGACTTGCAGCCGGCGGGTGCCATAACGGCGCTGGTGGACGCCAAAGGTCTTGACCAAGGCCGTTTCCCAAGCCGGTGTTTGCTGGTCCACCGCCCGTTGCTGCCCCGTTTGCCAGGCATAATACCCACTGGCCGGCACGCCCAGCACCTGGCAGAGCCGCCGCACCGGGTAGTGGCCGCGCTCGGCGGCGATGAAGCGGTAGCAGCTCATTGGTCCGGCGTCTGCGAGATAACGCGCCTCAAGCGTTTGCTGGCGACGGCTTTTTTTAAAATGTCCAGCTCCTGCGCCTGCCGTCGGGCCAGGGCCCGCAGCTGGCGCAGCTCGGCGGCCGTGGCCGGGTCCAGCGCCGCCCCCAATGCGGCCGCAACTGGCGTCTGGGCGGCCTTTTGCCACTGGTAGATGCATTTGGGGTCGATGTTGAGCGCCCGGGCGGCGGCTTGGGTCGAGCGGCTTTGCTCGGCCAGGCGCAAGGCTTCGGCGCGGAAGGCCGCATCGTACGTGCGGCGGTTATCGGGTTTTGAGGTGTCTTTCATGACGTAAGGAAAGATACCACCCTAAACTGTCCAAATTAACTGGACCACCTCAATCCCTGCTTTTCATTTCCTCCTCCTCTGCGGGTTGCTCCTTGTGACGGCCAGTGGGTTGCTCCGGTTTCCCTTACCTTGCCTGCGCGCTTCATCCGGTTCGGTGCCCGCCCGCCCGGCGTGGTGATGGGCCACAGACAAGGGGCACCGGGGCTGTCTGCCGCGGTTTTATTCCATTTTTTCTCTTCCTTCCGATGAACCACCCCTACCTCCGCCCCCGTGGCGGGCAGCGGCTGACCGCCGCCGGCCGCCCCCTGGCCCTGCTATTGGCCCTGGCCAGCTTGGTGCCGGTCGCCCAGGCGCAAACCTTCGGCCCCCGAACCGACTACCCCACCGGGGCCAATCCCCGCAACGTGGCGCTGGGCGACGTGAACGGCGACGGCCGCCTGGACCTGGTCACGGCCAACCTCAACGCCGCCGGCACCGCCTCGGTGCTATTGGGCACGGGCGCGGGGACCTTCGGCCCCAAAACCGATTACCCCACCGGGAGCCATCCCTACAGCCTGGCGCTGGGCGACGTGAACGGCGATGGCCGCCTGGATTTGGTCACGGCCAACGTCCTCGGCGGTTCGATTTCGGTGCTGCTGGGCACGGGCATGGGCGCCTTCGGGCCCAAAACCGACTACCCCACCGGCACGAATCCTATCAGCCTGGTGCTGGGCGACGTGAACGGCGACGGCCGCCTGGACCTGGTGACCGCCAATAACGGCCCCGGCGCCAACACGTCCTCGGTGCTGCTGAACACGTCGACGCTCAGCGGTGCCCGTCCGGGCCTGGCCGCGGCCGGGGGGGCGCTCTACCCCAACCCGGCCCGCGCGGGCTTCACCGTGCTCGTGCCGGCCCGCACCGGGGCCCCGGGGGCCCCGGTGCGGGCCGAGCTTGTCAACACCCTGGGCCAAGTGGTGCACTGCGGCGTCGCCGCCGTGCCCGCGGCGGGGGCGGGCCTGGCGGTGGACGCCACCGGCCTGCCCGCCGGCGCCTACACCCTGCGCCTGCGGGTCGGGGCCACGGTGCTCACCCAACGCGTCGTGCTGCAGTGACGGGCCGGGAAAAACGGCTGGCCCGGCAGGCACCGGGGGGGGGGGCGGGGGCGCTTGCTGGCGCCGTGCACGTTCCCCTTCCCGACCCAAACCAGCACCCCGGCCTTGCCCGGACGACCACAAATCCTTTGGCCCCCCACACCAGCGCCCGCGCGCGGAGGCGGGGCGGGCCCGAGGGGCGGCACAAGTTGCTTCCCGTCCCTCGGGCTGTTCCCGGCTGGTGTGCCCGGTGCCGAGCAGGCGGGGAGGGGCACTAAGGGGGACGTGGCCGTTGCCGACCCATGTTGGCCGCTCAGCCACCGCGCCAGCGGGCGACCAGGCGCGTGCCGAATCTCCCGTGGAGGGTCTTATTGGCGGATTTTGGCCTGCCATACGCTCCTGACTTTTGAACGGAGGGCGTTTAGGGCAGTACCGTTTTCTTAAACGCAGGGGAAAGGTGTTACGAGCAGCCTTGTTTCAGGAAGCGGAGCACATTGAGGGTGTCCACTTGCGCCTGTGCCCGCTTGACCATAAATTTTCTTCTCCTGCCCTTACGACCATGATTTTAACCACTAATAAGGCACACAAAGCCGCCTTGGCCGAGTTTCGCCATCTGGTCGACCAAGACGAGGAAGGCCACCACGCCCGGCTGCTGGAGTTACGCGACGCTATCCACACCTTCGAAGAAAGCCACGGACACGCCCCCGGGCCGCCCCGCACCATTGCCGGCGTGCTGGAAGTGGAGATGTTCCGCCTGCGGCTCCACCAGAAAGAGATGGCCGAAAAGCTGGGTATTGGCGCCTCGCGGTTGAGCGAGGTGTTGCGCGGCAAACGGCCCGCCGGGATTGAGTTGCGCCGGGCCCTGTACACCAAGCTCCACCTGCCGGCCGAGGACGTGCTGTTGCTGGACTGAGCTGGCGATTCCCGCACGAAACGGACGCCCCACTGCCCGTGAAGTGGGGCGTTCTCCATTATTTTATTGCGCGCGATTGGGGCCATTTGATTAAATGGGCGTGCCTTTCTGCACCTTCACCTGGTGGTGCTTCCCGTCCCGGTGCCCGGGCATCACCACGGCCCCGGTGCGCACGCGCAGGCGGTTGCTCTCCCGGGTGATGGTGCGCTGCCGGGGCGCGGTGCCGTCAGCGGCCCAGGCGGTCGAGGTCTCGCTGACGGGTGATGTTCATGGGCGGGCAGAGCGGAACGCAAAACAAGAACAAAAACAGCTAACCCGCGCCAATACGCTTGGGCGAATTGGCTGAGGAAGCGCCAGCGGTTGAGCAGGACGGAACTAGCTGCTGGTCAGGTAGTGGCGTTAGCTAGCGCGCTTCTTGGCGTTTTTAGCGGGTTTCGGCAGGAACGTGGTGGCGCACTTTTCAATGGTGCCTTGTGCATAGCTGAGCACCGGCGACTGCGTCGTTTGCATCTCGTAGTAGGCCATGGCCTTGTTGAGGTCGCGCAGGCCGGATTTGACGGTATTGCGCAGCTTCTGCGGGGCTTGCTGTATCTCGGGGTGGGCGGCCGCCTCGGCGACGTCGTGGTTCAAGTCGTTGAGGGCGCTGACCAGCTTCGTGCTGGCTGCCAATTTCTCGACCCGGGCGGCCGCCTGCAGGTACTGCGTGGCCACCTGCGGGTCGAAGGTGCCCTTGGCGCGCATGGCGTCGAGGGCGGCCGTCGAAGGCATCCGCTCCGGCTTCGGGGCCGTGGCCGGGTCGAAGCCCAGCAGGCTGGTGGTGAGTGTGGTGAGCGTGGTGCGGTAAGCCGTTACTTTGGCCAGCAGTTGCGCGGGGTCCTGCTTGCTCCACCAGTCGTTGTCCGAGAGCTCCTTGCTGATGGTGCCCCAGTCCTGCATCCCTTTTTCCGGGAGCGAACGGGCTTCCTCGGCGGTCATGACCTGGCCGGGCAGAAACACGTCCCGGTAGTTTTTGACGGCGAGCTGGGCCAGCGCCTGGTCGTCGGCCTTCTTCCGAGCGGCGGTTTGGAGGGCATTGGGGGCCGGGTGCGCCAGCCGCAGGCTGTCCTGGCGACGGGCGAGGCGGGTAAACTCGGCGGTGGCTTTCAACTCGGACTTGTGCTGCTGGGCCACCCGCTCCTCCCGTTTCGCTGTCCACTGCGCCCGTTGCGCGGCGGAATTGGCGGAATTCATGCGCGCCATCGACCGCTCCATCGTCTGGCGTTGAAAGTTGTTGGCCATCTGGGCCTGCCGCTGGGCGACTTGGTAATTGGCGTTGCCAAAGCTGGAGCCATTCATTTGGGCAGCGGCAGACAGTGGCAGGGCCAGGAGTAGGAGCAGGGGTAATCGCATGGGTTGGGAAGGAATTGGAATTGCTTTGGTGGGTGAGGCGCTCACCCCGGCAAGTTAAGCAGCCGCAGAGCAGTTGTCTAGCGTCCCGCGTCGGAGGCGTCGGTTTTTGCAGTGTCGGGCGGATTGTTCGGTTGCCCACCCGTGCAGGTGGTCATTGAATCGCCGGCTTACCAAAGTGCCGAAGTAGTGATTCCGGCCGGTGGCAACCAAATAGTGAAACTTAACCCGAATCCTTGAGCACTACTACCATGCTCTTCTACTTTTGCTCATCTGACCCTTTCGCTAAACTTATACTTCCACGTCCTGGGATGACGTTGTTGAAATCGCTGGTCTATTTTCCCTCTTCTATGCCCTGCTTGCCGCTGCGTTTGGTGTTCGGATGGCTGCTGCTCGTCGGTCCAGTTCGTGGCTGGGCACAGGGCGTTCCGCACCCGGTCAACTCCGGAAATACCGGCCCGGCCGTGGCCGACTTAACGGCGCGCGCGGCCACCATTTTCGAGGGCCGGGCCGTCGCGTACCGGGCGTTTCAGGGCACTTCCGGGATGATTTACACCGTGGCCACGGTAGCGGTCTACAAGGTGTTCAAGGGCGCGGCAGCGGCCACGGTGGAAGTGGTGACGGAAGGCGGAACCCTGCCGAACGGGCGCGGGGGCGGCCCGGCCGAGGGCGGCGTCCCCCTGGGCAACCACGCCACCGGCCTCTTTTTTGCCGTTCCCTTCCGCGACGCCGCGCACGTGCCCCGGGTCCCCCCCCGCGCAGGTATACCGCGTCGTGGACGGGGCCGAAGGATTCTTTCGGTACAGCGGCTTGCCGCCCCAGCCGAACGCGGCGGACACGCCCTGGGTGCGCTACGCGCCCGTGGAAACGGCGTTGTACCCGTTGTTGACGCGCGGCACCGGCGCGCCGTACCGCGTGCTGCGGCCCTTTGACGTGCGCGCCTACGACTTCCTACGGGAGCGCCGGCGGGGTGTCCCGCCCAACCGGTCCCGCACGGCGGTCCCGTCTGTTCGGAAAAAGGGCTCGTTGCATCTCAGGTTGCCGCGCCCCTAACGCACGGCAATAAGGCCAGCCTTGAAAAGGTCTACTACATTCCCTGCTTTCTTTGAATGGCCCTTGTTCAAGGCAGTACCCTTTCGCTGAACTTGAGGTGTGGGCACAAGCTGCAGGTGACTAAACCCCGAAAAAGCAGGTACTGAGGGCATGCACCACGAGCACAAAGGCGAGGGTCGCAACAAGCGTGTAGCCAGAGTAGCGCGTGAGGCGGTACGCCCGCATGTTCTGCCACCAGGAAGGAGCTCCTTGCGGCACGCGACGCACGTACGTGCCGGCCAGCGTGTCGCCCAAGCGAATGCGACGGCCCAGCAGCAGCAGCACTTCCACGGGCCACAACAAAACGGTAAGGTTCCGCACACAGCAGCGCAGTTCATTAGCGGGCTGCCCATCGGCGTCGACGACTTGTAGCCCGAACAGGCCCTTGGCCAGGCTGCGCCCCCGGAGGAAGTCCTTGTTGAGATAGCAAGCCATCAACAGCCAGAAGGACCAGGGCTCTGCGACTACCCCCGACCAGATGAGCGGGGGAATGAAAAGGGCGCACAGCACGGCATGGTCGCAGAACATGGAGGCCAACCGGACCTTTCGCGGCAGTCGTGCAGGCATTACTTGTAGGTAAAGTCCAGCAATGTTAACGCTCCTTATTTTGAACAGCGGGCGTTTACTTTAGGACCGTTTTCTTGAACCCAGCTCACCGAGCTCTTAACATTTGGGATAGAAGTCGGACGAGCTACCGCGCAGCAGTCAGTGGCCGCGCCGCGCCCACCGCTGGACAATCACCGCTTGCCTGGTTTTGCGGCGGCACTCCGCAGCGCCTGCCGCAGCAGTGCCTGCCCATCGGGGCCATACATAAAGCTGTGGCCGCCTTTGGGCACGGTCTGAAAAACCCAGTTGGGGCGGCCGGGGCGGTGCGCGTCGTAGCCGGCGCGCACGGCGGCGTAGGCGTACACGTCATCATCCTGGGCACTTACCATCAAAACGGGCTTGGTTTTGCCGAGCGGGCCATAGTTTGACTGAGCCAGCAGCAGTTTGGGCGCGGGCGCAAAGGCCACAAAACGGCTGAAGGGCGCGGCCAGCTGCGCGGCAAACCAAAGGGCCGCCGAGCCGCCATTGCTCATGCCCACCAGCGTGGTACGGGCCGGGTCAGTTCGATAGCGGGCGCGCACGGCAGTTACGATGCGCAGCACCTGGGCAAAAGCTTCCGGCTGCTCCACCCAGCCAAAGCTCATCCGGCCGAACGGATACACCACCAGCGCATTGGCCGAAGCGGCGGCAAAAACCGGCTCCTGGGTGGTAACGTTGGGGTCGGCGTGCAAGAACTGCGGCGTACTGACCACGCCGCCGTGCAGAAATACCACCATCGGCGCCGGCCGGACGGGGTCGTAGCCGGCGGGCACCCGAACCAGATAGGGCACCCGCACCGTGTCGCCAGGCACTTGGCTGAAATAGAGCGCGAAGCCCGCCGGCGCCGGTGCCACGCGGCCCCGTTTGCGGTCGGCGCTCGACGGCAAAGCCAGGGCCCGGGCCTGCGTTTCGGTCAGCCAACGGGCGCGTCGAGCCTGTTCGGCGACAGCCTGCTCGGCCACGGCGCCGCGCATGGCCGTGAGCCAGCGCGCCCAGGCGGTTTCGTCGGCTCGCAGGGAAGCCAAACCAGGGTCGGACGCGATATTGTCGAGGTCGCGGGACTGCATTGGCAGCGGACGGCGGCGGCTCAGTTGGCCCAGCCAGCGCCAAGCCAGCGGCTGTTTAGCGGGGCACTGGGCGGCCGACATGGCAGCAGCAAACAAATCAAAAGGCGACGGCTGGGCGGAGTCCGGCGCGAAAGCCCGCTCAAAAAGCGCGGTAGCTTCGCAAAATTTCCGGGCCTGCACGGCGGCGCCCGTTTCCTCCATCAGCTTCGCGTATCCGGCGGCGCCCTGACCTCGGACAGGGAGGGAGAGCAGGGCGGACAGAACGATTAAAAAAAGGGGTTTCATACTGGAAAAACGAAAATAAATGGTTTCTAAGCAGCTGTAAGCCGCTCGCGTTGGGGCAGATGCTGCTTGAGACCGTTCGGTTGTCTGGCCGGCAAGACGTACTTAAAAATCTTTAAGGCCATCTTTCTAGAGCATCTCCCACAGTGTCGCGCCGGGTTAAATCACGCCGGGTTTAAAAGAGTGACGGGGAATGGCTGGCGTTGCGGACCGACGGCACCTTCGACCACACCAGCGTCCGTTCAGCAGAATTTTTTACTCGACCCGCAGGGTAAAATTGTAGCCTCCAACCTGCGCGGCGAAGCCCTGCACAATACCCTGGGCGAGCTGCTGAACGCGGCGAAATAATCCTCAAACCGCTCCACAACCAGGTTCAGCCGCGTGCCCGCTCGTAGCGGACCGCCCACAGCACGCCCGCTGCTATGCGGCCGCCCGCGTAAAGCTTTGCTGGTTAGCTTTACCGGAAAAGCAATAACAGGGTTAGCGCGTAAAGTATTGGTATTAAAGCTGAACGCTCCTTCAATTGAACGGGCTTCGTCACCTTGGGACCGTGGCTGTTGCAGAACTCCTAGTGGCAGCGCCAAGCGGATGCTCGACGAGCTTACCGACGCTAAAAAGGCGCTCAAACGGGGCTTTTACACGCGCATCATCGCTCGCCTGCCTGGTTTCTGAACGGGCCAGTGAGTTCTGCAACAGCCACGACCGTTTGCATGAACGAGGTTTGCTGCTCCATTTAAGGCGCTGGTCCGCGCGAACGACTTTTCGGCCCCGATTCGGGAAA
This sequence comes from Hymenobacter frigidus, assembly GCF_014640435.1. Taxonomy (GTDB): domain Bacteria; phylum Bacteroidota; class Bacteroidia; order Cytophagales; family Hymenobacteraceae; genus Hymenobacter; species Hymenobacter frigidus. The sequence continues at coordinate 9,770 of NZ_BMGY01000061.1, forward strand.
ATGGGTTGAACGCTGAAACGGCTTTTTTTCGTAAGAGGCGCTGTGGATGCTTTCCTGCCACTAAGGCCCGTACCAGGGCCTGGACGTGGCAACGGCCGCGCACCCCGTCATCCACCAGCAGGTGGCCCCCGCCGGCGGCCGGGGCGGCGTCATCGCCCTGGACTGGCACGGCTGCGTGGCCATGCCCCACAGCACGGAGGGGCTGTTCTGGGCCCTGGCCCGCGCGCACCGCCCCGTCAAAACCAACGTGTGCCACCTGGTGGTGGGATAGTCGGGCGGCTGCGGTTGCGCGGCACCCCAACGGATGAATGGCCCGATTCCGGGCTCCCCTGCTTCGCCCCCTCGCGTGGGCGCGTGGTAACGAGCGGCGCTGACGGGCCGGTGTTTTATTTTCTGAATTTTGTCGTCTTATTGCTTCGGGAAATCCTCGGGCAGAAGCCCGATGCGCCCCGCTTTCACCTTCCTCAACGTTCACGTCATGAAATTTCTCTATGCACTGCTGGTTCAATTCGTCTTTTCGTTGCCCGGCATCGCGCAACAGACCCAGAAACCGCCCTTGCACGGCAAGCACTGGATGGCGATAACAGGCAAACCCCTGGCGGCCACGGCCGGGGCCATGACGTTTCAAAAAGGCGGCAACGCGGTGGACGCGGCCTGCGCCATGCTGGCCGCCACCTGCACCATGTGGGACGTGCTGAGCTGGGGCGGGGAAACCCAGGCGCTGATTTACAACCCCCACACCAAAAAGGTCATCGCCCTCAACGCCATGGGCGTGGCGCCGACGGGGGCCACGCCCGAGTTCTTCAAAAGCAAAGGGTATAATTTCCCGCCCGAAAACGGCCCGCTGGCCGCCACCACGCCCGGCACCCCCGGCGGCCTCATGCACCTGCTGGCCAATTACGGCACCCTTAGCCTGGCGCAGGTGCTGGCCCCGGCTATGGAAATGGCCGCCGGCTACCCCATCGAAGCGCAGACGGCCAACAGCATCGAGAAAAACAAGGAACTGCTGAAACGCTGGCCGTACAGCAAAAAACTGTTTCTGACCCACCCCGGCCAGCCGCGCGAAGCACCGGAGGCCGGCGAAATATTCGTGCAGCAAGACCTGCTGCAAACGCTGACCAAGCTGGTCGACGCCGAAAAAGACGCCCTTAAGAAAGGCAAAAGCCGGAAAGAGGCCATCATGGCCGCCTACGCCCGCTTTTATACCGGCGACATTGCCCAGGAATTTGTGCGCGGCTCCACCGAACAGGGTGGCCTGATTACCCTGCAGGACCTGGCGCGCTGGAAACCGCTGGAAGAGGAGCCGCTCACGGCCAACTACAAAGGCGTGGACGTGTACAAGCTGCAGCAGTGGACCCAGGGACCTGCCCTATTGCAGGGGCTCAACATCCTGGAAAACTTCGACCTGAAAGCCATGGGCTACAACAGCGCCAAGTACATTCACACGGTGTACCAGGCCATGAGCCTCTCGTTTGCCGACCGCGACTTTTACTACGGCGATTCCCACACCGCCCCGGAAGAACCCATGAACGGGTTGCTCAGCAAGGCCTACGCGAAGCAGCGGGCCCGCCTCATCCAGTACCAGAAAAACGACCCCCGCATCGGTCCCGGCGACCCCTATCCGTTCGAAGGCAAGAAGAACCCGTACCTGAAGCTGCTCAAAGCCCGGGGCTACGAGCTGGATACCACCCACCGCAATTTCGCTCCAAAGCACGACCTAGGCAGCAATTCCTCGCCCGCCGACGAGTACCAGGCGCGCCTGTGGCTGGGCACCACCACCATAGAGGCCGCCGACGAAGAAGGCTGGGTGGTGTCGGTCACGCCCAGCGGCGGTTGGCTGCCGGCCTGCGTGGCGGGCACTACCGGGGTGGGCATGAGCCAGCGCATGCAAAGCTTTGTGCTGGACCCCGCCCTGAACCCGTTCAACGTGGTGGCTCCTGGCAAACGGCCCCGCGTCACCTTATCGCCCTCCCTGGCGCTCAAAGACGGCAAGCCCTTTCTTTCGTTTGCCGTGCAGGGCGGCGACACCCAGGACCAGAACCTGCTGCAGTTTTTCCTGAACGTGGTAGAGTTCGGCATGAGTGTGCAGCAAGCCGCCGAGGCCGCCAACTTCAACACCAACCAGTTGTGGCTCTCGCTGGGCGGCTCGAAAACCGACGACCGCAAACCCAAGCCCGGCCACATTCTGCTCAATGACACCACCCCGGAGCCGGTGCGGGAAGAACTCAAAAAGTTAGGTTACCTCCTGAGCTTTGATGACCGCACCAGCGGGCCCATCAACGCCATCTACTTCGACTGGAAACACGGCAGCCTCTGGGGTGGCTCCAGCAACCACGGCGAAGACTACGGCATTGGCTGGTAGGAGCAAGAGGCGGGGACTGTTTGCGATGCCCCGCTTTTTGCTTTTCGGACCGTTTTCCTGAACAGTTATTTCTATGGTATTCCACGGGCGCGGCCTAAATCTAGCAGGTGGTCCCGGCGTTGGGAGCAGGAAGCCTCTCAGGGTCAGCCACAAACCAGCGAACAATTAGAAGGGCCGTTGATTAAACGTACGGTGCTTGAAATCGGTCTCGGTGGCTACCGCTGCCGGGCCGCCCAGGCGTTCATCGTTTTTTCCAGCACGGCCAGGGGCATGGAACCACCGGCCAGAAGCTCATCGTGGAAAGCGCGCAAGTTAAACTTTTTGCCCAGCTGCTGTTCGTAGCGGGCGCGTAGTTCCCGGATTTTCAGTTGGCCCGCTTTGTAGCTCAGGGCTTGGCCGGGGTTAGCCATGTAGCGCTCAATCTCGGCCGTGGCAAACTGCTCGCTCAAGGCCTCGTTGTCGAGCATGTACTGGATGGCCTGTTCGCGGGTCATGGCACCGGTGTGCAGGCCCACGTCCGTGACCAGGCGGATGGCGCGGTGAATGTCGAGCATGAGGGCGCCCATCTGCTGGTAGGGGTCGGTGTAGAGGCCCAACTCCTTGCCCAGGCTTTCGCAGTACAGCCCCCAGCCCTCGCTAAAGGCCGAGTAGCGCGCAAAGCGCCGAAAAGCCGGCAGTCTGGTGTTCTCCTGCTGCAACGACCGTTGGTAGTGGTGTCCCGGAATGGCCTCGTGCAGAAATACCCCTTCCATCGCCGGCCCCGTCACGGTGTTGAACGTGGTGGCGTCAAGAATCGGCACGTAGAAAATGCCGGGCCGCGTACCGTCCGACGTGCCCGCTGTGTACTGGGGCGACGCCGCCGCCGCCCGAAACGCCTCGGTGGGCCGCACCTCAAGCCCCGTGCGAGGCACCTGGCCGAAGAGCTTGGGCAAGTGGGGCGCCAGGCGGGCCTGAATGGCGGCGGAGCCCGCCAGCACCTCGGCCTGGGTGTGGTAGGGCGTGAAGCGGGGGTCAGTGTTGAGAAACTTGAAAAAAGCGGGCAAATCATCCGGGAAGCCGACCTGCGTTTTTATTTTCTCCATTTCGGCGCGCAGCCGCTTCACTTCCGCCAGGCCGGTTTGCGACAGCTGCGCGGGCGTGCGGGCGGTGGTGGTCCAGTTGTGCACGGCGTAGGCGTACATCGCCGGGCCACCGGGCACGGCCCCGATGCCACTGCTGTTGCGGGCCTGGGGCAGGTACTCGGTTTTCAGAAACTGGGCCAGTCGGGTGTAGGCCGGTACGAGCTGCGTGCGAATGGTTTGCTGATACGCGGCCGTGAGGCGGCCGCGGTCAGCCGCACTGAAAGCCGCTGGGAATTTCGTCAGCGGCCCGTTAAACAGGCTTTTGGCCGGGTCGGTCACCACGAACGATTCCAGCTGCGGAATGATTTTCACGACCAGCGCCCGCGGCAGCACCACGCCGGCCCGCATCCCGCGCCGGAAGTTGGCGATGGCCGAATCGGCCCACGCCGGAAAATGGCCCACGCGCTCCAGCCAGTTGTCGTAGTCCTGCACCGTTTGGAAGGGTTGGGTGCCCTGCCCCGACCCATACAGACCCAGCGTGTTGGTTAGGCTGTTGCTTTGGGTGATGGGCAGCATCCAGACAGGCTGTTGGAGGCCGGCCAGCTTGTTGGCGAGGTCGTAGTCGAGGATGTCGCAGCTGGTCTGGTCTTGGGCGTTGAGGGCCTGACGGTCGGTTTTCCGCAGCCGGGTTTGGTAGGTCTGATAAAAGACCCGGAGTTGGTCGCGAAAGGCCTGGGTCTGGTCGTTGGGAAACTGGTCGTTGTAGCGGTTGTCGCCCTCGGCGGTGGCCGCCAGTGGAAACAGGCGGGCTTGCTCGTTCCAGTACGCCGCAAACAAGGCCGCCAGCGGGGCTGAAGCAGCCGGTTTCGGGACGGTAGCGGCCGGTTTGGCGGGTTGTGCGAACGCGGAAGCCGGCAGAAGAAGGGCCAACAGAGCGCCAATGGCGAGCGGATGCAGTAATCGTTTTCTCATAGAGCAAGAAGCCAGGAATTGACGCTCAAGTACGAACAATAACTCGTTTAAGCAGACTAGACAGCACTGGACCCGGGTGTCGTCTGGCACGGGTTCGCTGGCCGGCGGCTACGGCTGAATCAGCGGCGTGAGGCGCGCCAAGACGGCCTCGGTTTGCCGCACCAGGTCCTGGACGATGTCGGCCGCGCCCGCGATGCGGTGCACCAGGCCCGCGGACTGGCCGGCGTACAAGGCCAGGGCCTCCAGGTCCCCGGTCGTGGCCGCCAGGGGCGTGTCGTCGCTGTAGCGGACCACGGGGCTGCCGTCGGCCCGGTGCGCCAGCACCTGGCCTTCGCCGGGCCGGCGCCCGGGGGGCGGCGAGCCGGCCCGCTCCCAGGCGGCCACCGTGCTGTTGCGCAGCACCCGGTGCGGGGCCTGCTCCCACCCAAGGTGGAACAAGTCCGGGGCGTAGACCGTGTCGTTCTCCGTGGCGCGGGCCACCGCGTCCCGGTAGACCGCGCTGGTGGCGGCCTCACGGGCCAGCAAGAAGCGGGTACCCATCCAGACCCCGGCGGCGCCCAGGCTCAGGGCCGCGACGATGCCCCGGCCGTCGGCAATGCCCCCGGCGGCCACGACGGGCAGGGCCACGCGGTCGGCGACGGCGGGCACCAGGACGGAGGTGGCCACGCGGCCCCCCACGTGGCCGCCGGCTTCCCAGCCCTGGGCGACGAGAAAGTCCACGCCCTGGTCGGCGCAACGCGCGGCTTCGTCGGCGCTCCCCACGGTGTGGCACACGGCAATGCCTTGCGCCCGCAACGGCGCCAGGAAGGGCGCGGCGTCGCCCCAGCAGAAGGACACGACGGCCACGCCCTCGTCCGCGCAAACGGCCACGCGCGCCCGCTGGTCCCAGGCCAGGACCAGGTTGACGCCAAAGGGCCGGTCGGTCAAGGCCTTCGTGCGGCGAATCTGCGCCCGGGTTTGGGCGGGGTCGGCCCAGGATAAAGCCAGCATGCCCAGGCCCCCGGCGTTGGACACGGCCGCCGCCAGCTCCGGGGTGGTCGCGCTGCCCAGGGGGGCCTGGATGATGGGGTGTTGAATGGCGAGCAGTTTGGTCAGCGGCGTGTGCATGGCAAGGAACGTTGGAGGGAGGCATCGAAAAACAACCGCGGCCGTCGGGGCTGTTGCGCTTTCCGGGCGCGGCACCGGGAAGTGGGGTGACGGTACACGCCCGCGCCGGCCGGCGCCCCGTTTTTCGCCCCGCCGTAACCGAACCCCCTTTTTGCCGGCGGCGTGGCCGGCCGTGGCCAACAGCCAAGGGCCCAAATGGCAGCCGCTGGCCAGCGAAAAAGCACCGGGGCAACAGAAAACAGACGCTGGGAGGAGGCGAAGTAAGCGGATTTGATATTTTTTTTGCTCATACCACCGGGTTCAAGCCGCACGCCCTGTTGAGAAGACTACGCTTCGGGGGCCAACCGGTAGCTGGTGCTGCGCCCGCCGGCGCCTTCGTGCACCAACACGCCCTTCGCCACCAGGTCGGCGATGTCGCGGCCGGCGGTGTCCTGCGAGCAGTGGGCCATGCGGGCCCACTTCGCGGTGGTGAATTTTCCCTCGAAGCCGTCCAGTAGCCGCGTGAGCAGTTGCTGCTGCCGTTCGGTAAAGGGCGTCGGCTGGTGGCGCTCCCGGAAGCGGGCTTTGGCCAGCACCTGGGCCAGGGTCTGCTCGGCGGCCTGCAGGGCCCGGCCCAGGCAGCCGAGGAACCAAGCCAGCCACGGCGTGACGTCCAGCGGGCCGCGTTGGCTGGCCTCGAGCAAATCGTAATAGGCCTGGCGCTCGGCCTGGATTTGCGCCGACATGCTGTAGCAGCGCTGGCCGCTGCCGTCGGCGCGGGCCAGTTGCAGGTCGGCGATGGCGCGGGCGATGCGGCCGTTGCCGTCGTCGAAGGGGTGAATCGTCACGAACCAAAAATGGGCCAGCGCCGTGTATGGTCCCAAAGGATAGTGGGGTAACTTTGGGTGCTGCTTTTAAATCATGTTTATGGGAAAAATACCACATGGCTGCGCCCGTACAACGCCGGCGACTCGGCTCCTTATCCAACAAAGTACAGAAAGCCTACAAAAGCTAGCCACCCGTTTCGGTGTCGACCCCAAAACGGTGGCCAAGTGGCGCGACCGTACCACGGTGGAAGAGGCCGTGCGCGGCCCCAAACCCGCCTCCACCGTGCTCACGCCGGCCGAAGAAGCGGCCATCATCTTGTTTCGCCAGCAGACCCTGCTGCCCCTTGATGATTGCCTCTACGCGCTCCAGGAAGCCATCCCGAACCTGAGTCCGCTCGGCGCTGCACCGTTGCCTGCAACGCCACGGCATCAGCCGCCTGCCACCGGGCGAAGAGGGGGCGCAAACCAAAAAAGCGCCGTTTAAGGACTACCCCCTGGGCCAGGGTAAACGCATTAAAAACCCCAGCTTCGATTCTCGCGTCTGGAGTCACTTTTGAAAACGCTATCCGGGCTCCGTCGGCGGGCTCTTTTGGTACCCGAGTAGCCCCAGGGCCTAGAAAGACAGTTGGCCAGATTTTAATGCGTTTGCCCTGACCCCCTGGGCTATCTGCACCTCGATTTCGCCGAGGTGCAAACGGCAGAAAGCAAGCGGTATTTGTTCGTGGCCATTGACCGCACCAGCAAGCTGGCCTTTGCCGAGTTGCACCCGCAGGCCACCCAGGTTATCGCCGTCGACTTTCTGCGGCGGGTCTTGGAACAGATTCCGTACAAAGTACATAAATTGCTGACGGACAACGGTATTCAGTTCCGAAATTTGCCGCATCACCTGCAAGCAGGCCGCCATCCGGTGGGGCAGCTCTGTGACGCGTGGGGCATTGAGCAGCGCTTTGCCAAGCCGGCCCACCCCTGGACCAACGGCCAGGTGGAACGGATGAATCGTACGCTCAAAGAGGCCACGATTAAGCGCTTTCATTACGAGACGACCGACCAACTCAACACCCACTTACAGGCCTTTTTACTGGCTTATAACTTCGCCAAACGGCTCAAGCGCCTCAAAGGACTTACGCCCTACGAATTCATTTGCACCGAATGGCGAAAAAGTCCTACTATCTTTCACCGAGACCCGGCCGACCTTACTCCGGGACCATACAGCTAGCCAGTTGCTCAAAAGCCAATAATGACTTACCGCCGGCACCCCTTGCCCCGAGCGTCGCAGTGCTTGCCGCCGGCACTTGGCAATGGGTAGCCCTAAGCTATGTCGCAACGCCCAAAGGAGGCGGGGCGGCCGTTACCAACAGTTCAAACGTTCGCCAGGTGTCATGGCCGTCACCTATAATGCTGACGGCACTATGTACACCACCTACAGCTCTTCGTCGGAAGTGGGGAGCTACACCCTCACTGGCTCAACCCTGACCGCCGTGCTTACCAGTACCAGATTCCCCCTGCTTCCCAGCAGGACCTTGGCCAGCACTGTGAAGGAACTCACGGCCATCCGGCTGGTGCTGGAAAGCCCGCGGGAAGACATTGGTTACCGCTACATTGATACGCACACCTTCGCACGCTAACGCTGGGTTTCGCCGCAAACACACTCATTCACCCTTTCGCCATAGTTTGGCCAAATGGTCCGAATTGCTTAAAGAAGCGTTAGGTTAAATGCCATAGAAGGCATCCGGCCGTACCTCGACGAATCGCACCGGATGCTCTATCCGAGCCTGTTCCGTGTCCAACAAGTAGGGAAAAGGCTTCCTGGGGATTCTTCCATCGGTGCGAACCTTATCCACAAAGGCGAGATGCGCACTGGTCACGTAAATGCGCCGATTGGGCAACGGGTACCGTTTGTTTTTGGACAGCAACACCACCGAACGGTGGCGAATGGCGCGCACAACGGTGGCGTGATTGGCCCAGAACAGGATGCCGGCGGGGGCGTGCTGCAAGGCTTGTAGTAAATGCAGCGTGTCCAGGTGACAGACGGGATAGAACGTGACCCATGTCGAGCCGTCTTGGGCCGTGTTTTCTTTCAGCACTAAGATGCCATCGCCTTCGTAGCGCGTGCCGGGGACTACCTCGCAGCGCTCTGGGCGGTTGCAAGAGGTCAACGCGACCACCAAATAACCCAGGCTGGCCGTGGCCCGCATCCAGTGGGAAAAAGTCATACGTTTAGGGCCATCTCCAAATGTAGGGTAGTTCAAGAAAACGGTCCCAATTGAAAAAGGCGATGTGTCCTCCCGCTCGGTCTGCTTCTTAGGCCAGGTCCAACTGGGCGAACCGCTGGTCCAGTAAGGCGTGGAATTGCGCCTGCAGGGCCGGCGGCAAAAAGCTCTGGTCAATAAAGGCGTGCCAGGCCGGCCGGGCCTTCTGCATGCGCGCCAGCACGCCGCTCATGACCTTTTCGTCGACCCCCGCCCGTCCGGCCGCTTGGCGAAAGTCCGCCTGCCGCAGCCGCCGCTTTTTGCCGTTGAGCGTCAGCGCCAGTTCCTCGGTGTCGGCCGGGTTGATTAGGGCCGTGGCCACCAGGTCGTAGGCCGGCGCCAGGCCATAGCCCCGCCCCGGCGTTTGCAGCAACGAGAAGTTTTTCAGGTGCATGTCGGCGTTGCCTGTCAGGAAGCAAAACAGCACCAGCTCGTAGTAGTTGACCACGTCCAGGCCGGGGTTGGCCGAGTACCGGAGCAGGGCCTTGGCCACCTGCTCGTGCGAGCCGTCGTACTTGTGTTCGGTCAGGCGCTCGGTGAGTTGGCACATGTCCTCCATGGCCCGCTTCTGCCCCTTGACCCGGTCGATGCGGCGCGTGACGTAGGCTAAGGCCCCGCCCTCGAGGCGCAGCAGCCCGTGGGGCACGGTCGGCAGCTTGGCCAGCGCGGCCAGGTGCAGGGTCAGGTCCTCCACCTCGGGCAGGTGCGGGTAGTGCGGCGTGGGGGGCTTGAGGATGTACGCCCCGCCCAGGGCCCCGACGATGGTGAAGCGCGCGGGCCGCCCGTCGGGGCCGGCCGGGGCAATGGCGAGGGAGAGCTTGGGCTGCACGCCCGTCACGGCAATGTGCTGGCGCACGACGGCCTCGGCCAGGGCCCGCATCTCGGCCCCGCTGTACGGGAAGGCCGGCGGCGCGGGCTGGCCGAAGAGCTTGCGGCTGCAGGCCGGGTGGTAGGCCGGGCCGTCGCCCGCGGGCAGGGGCTGGTAGCAAATAAGGCAGCGGCTCATGGGGCGTCGGGGGGCAGGGGGTGGACGCTCACGGCGCCGATGCAGTCGTGGCAGCAGGCCAGCAGCAGGCCCATGCGGTCGCGGGCGTTGAGCTTCCAGTGCTGTTCGGCCACTTCCAGCAGCCAGCCCTCGGGGATGAGGCCGTCAAAAAACGGAAACAGCACGCGCTCCACGTACGGCACCGCCCGCAGCGGCAAGGTTAGGCTCACGGGCTCGGCGCTGGCCGCGGCGAGGTGGCCCGGGGCGTAGGCAAAGGCGTACCCGTGCTCGTCCTGGGTCAAGTGCCCGGCCAGGTGCCCGTGTAAGTGGACGGCGGCCCTTCTCATGGCTGCGGGTCGAATAGCGGCGTGCGGTCAACCGGGGCGGGGGCCAGCGCGTGGCCGAAGAGGCGTAGCACCTGGTTGACCTTGTCCAGGCGCAGGGTGGCCTTGCCCTGCTCGAGCTCGCGCACGAAGCGGAGCCCGACCCCGGCCTTGGCGGCCAGGTCCGGCTGGGAGAGCTGCAGCAATTTGCGGCGCTGCTTGACAAAGGCAGCCAGAGGGGTACGCATAACGTTATACCTGTTCGGGGGCACTACGGCCAGACAATCAGCTTTCGACCCCGAACGGGTATAAAGATAGAGAAAATTCGGGAGTTATACCTGAACGGGTACGTGTAACCGGTTGCAATGCCCTTCGCCAGGGGCACGAGTGGCCGGTTTGTCTTCTCCAGCTCGTCTTCCCAATGGTTCTAGACAACGGTCGTGCCTTGAACACGCTCCGTTCAAAAAAAGGAGGGAGTTGCAGTGAGGGACGGGGGGCAATAGTCTGCGCGTTGTGCGTTTACTTCGGCTAGTTAGCGAACCAGTCAAGTTGTTTACGGTGGGCAATCTTCTTTTCCTTGTGCTTGCCCTGATGGTGTGCGCTACTGGGTTGACGGGGTGCTCCACTGCACCGAATAATGCTACGGGCAACTTTGGGCAACCCCCGCAACTGCATCTCAAACACCCGCGAGACGCTGCGTCCAGCCAAGTCTTGTTGCGCCAATTTGCGGCCGCTCATGCCCGGGCGGACAGCTTGGTGCGGTTGGCCATACCTGACACGAGTGACCAGAAATCTTTGTTGACCGGCTACGGGTTTTCGTATCCGCATTGGGTGGCCTACACCACGGATACCTTGCCCGGCCCGGCGCTGGAATACGAGTTCAGTTACAGCTTACTGCACCAAGGGGACACCATTGGGTCCGCCTTGGTCACCATTGGCCCCGACCGGCGGGTCTACCCGAGTGAACTAGCCGAAATAGTGGCTTACCAGCGGTTCCTGACGGGAGACCTGGAAATAGGTCCAAGGCAGGCGGTCGGCGTTGCGGTCGGCGCTGGCGCGAAGGAAAAAGGCGCAGAGGTTGGCTTCTACGCGGGCGGCTTTATGCCCGACACTTTGACCGGGCTGCAACAGGCAGGTATTTATTATCAAGAAGTTATTGCTAATCCAAGGACCTGCTTCTGGCTGGTGGAAAATGACTGTAATGGCTGCGTTCGACTGAAAGTCAATGCCTCCAACGGCAAAGTAATCGGACAGGACAAAATCATATTTGTGTACTGATGCCCTTACGATGGTTTTAAGTAGCCACGCATAAGTAACGGTGAATAATTGCGTGGTATTTTTGGCCTATGTTAGCTCCTT
>NZ_BMGY01000062.1 GCF_014640435.1 Hymenobacter frigidus
CTCTCCTTACAGGTGCCTAAAGGTAAAAAAACTTGCTCACTTCCTTGCTTTTTAACACAGTATCTCATGCTTAATTGGACCACCTCAGTTTATCCCCCGGCTGCTACAAGAGGGCCTAAGTGAACACGGAACTTGAACGCGCCGCCGCCGGCATTTACCTTCCGGCTAACCCGGGCCAAAGCGAAAAAACGGCCAACGTCGTGGGGGGTAGCTGCGTTACTAGGGGCATGACCAAAGCCGTTTTTATTGCCGCCGCCGAGCCCTTTAGTGGCAAGTCCCTCGTCGCCTTGGGGCTGGTGAACCTGCTGCTGGGCCAGGCCCGCCGAGTTGGCTACTTTAAGCCCCTCATCGACTACGACCCGGCCCAACAGCCCGACCCCCACATTGACACCGTGAACCGGCACTTTAAGCTGGGCCTGCCCTACGCGGATACCTACGCCTACACACGCCCCGAAGCCCTTCGGCTGATGGAGGCAGGTGCCCAGGGCGAACTGATTGACCAGGTCATCCACAAGTTCAAGCAATGGGAAGACGCCTACGACTTCACCGTGGTGGAGGGCAGCGATTTTGACGGGGATGGCTTGGCTTTTGAGTTCGACGCCAACGTGTCGATTGCCAAAAATCTGGGCGTGCCGGTCATTCTGGTGGTGTCGGGCCACGGCAAGACCACGGCGCAAGTCGTCAGCGCGGCGCTCACGCTGCTACACGCCTTTGCGGCCCGGGAGGTCGTAGTGCTGCAGGTGGTGGCCAACCGAGTGGCCGCGGAGCAGGCCGCCGACGTGCGCGAGCTGCTGCGGACTCAGCTGCCCGTGAGCGTGTTGCTGGCCGTTATCCCCGACGACCCCGATTTGCTGCACCCCACCATGCGCGAAATACAAGCCGGGCTGGGTGGTAAGCTGTTATTTGGCGAAACCGACCTGAGCGGCCAGGTAGACAACTACGTCATCGGGGCCATGCAGGTACCCAACTTCCTGAACTACCTCAAGGACAACGTGCTAATCGTGACACCCGGCGACCGGGGCGATATTATTCTGTGCGCGCTACAGGCCAACCTCTCGGCGAGCTACCCGCGGGTAGCGGGCATTGTGCTCACGGCTGGGTCGGAGCCCGACGAGCCGGTGCGCCGCCTGCTCGAAGGCCTGCCCAACGTGGTACCCATTCTGGCGGTGCCCACGGGCACCTTCGAGACCACCACCCGGGTGGCGGCCATCAAGTCGCGCATCACTTTCGACAACCCCAAGAAAATTCAGCTGGCCATCAGCACCTTTCAGCGGCACGTGGACGTGCAGGCCCTGGAAGAAAAGCTGGTCAGCTTCCGGTCGGAAGGCCTGACGCCGCACATGTTCCAGTACCGGCTGCTGCAATGGGCCAAACGCTCGCGCCGCCACATTGTGCTGCCCGAGGGCAACGACGACCGGATTCTGCGCGCTGCGGCGCAGCTGCTCCACCAGGACATCGTGAACCTGACCATCCTCGGCGACCCCAACGAAGTGGCGGCCTCTGCCAAGCGCCTGGGAATCAACCTGCCCGCCGCCCACCTGCGCATCCTCGACCCGGTGCATTCGGAGCACTATGCCGACTACGTGCAGACGTTCTACGAGCTGCGCAAAGACAAGGGCGTGAACCCCGTCATGGCCCGCGACCTACTGCGCGACGTGTCTTATTTCGGCGCGATGATGGTGCACAAAGGCCACGCCGACGGCATGGTGTCCGGGGCGGTGCACACCACGCAGCACACCATCCGGCCGGCGCTGCAGTTCATCAAAACCAAGCCGGGGGTATCGGTGGTATCGTCGGTGTTTTTCATGTGCCTGCCCGACCGGGTGGCCGTATTTGGCGACTGCGCCGTGAACCCCAACCCCACCGCCGAGCAGCTGGCCGAAATTGCCATTTCTTCGGCCGAAAGCAGCCTCGCCTTTGGCATTGAGCCCCGCATCGCCATGCTCTCGTACTCCTCGGGCACGTCCGGCGCGGGCGCCGACGTGGAAAAGGTGCGCCAAGCCACGGAGCTGGTGCGCCGGAAACGTCCCGACCTGAAAGTGGAAGGCCCCATTCAGTACGACGCGGCCGTGGACCCGCTGGTAGGCCGCCAGAAGCTGCCCGATTCGGAGGTGGCCGGCCAAGCCAGCGTCCTCATCTTCCCCGACCTGAACACCGGCAACAACACGTACAAGGCGGTGCAGCGCGAAACCGGTGCCCTGGCCATCGGCCCCGTGCTGCAAGGGCTGAACAAACCGGTGAACGACCTCAGCCGCGGCTGCACCGTGGACGATGTGTTCAACACGGTCGTCATCACCGCCATTCAAAGTCAGCAGGGGTAAACCGGCAGTGTGTGGCCTGACAATGCAAAGGCCGCCGCGCTGCATAAATGCCGTGATGCGGCGGCAGGGGCCGCATCACGTTCTACGCACTACACCCGTCTACATGAACATCTTCGTCGTCAATTCCGGCAGTAGCTCCATTAAGTACCAGCTGTTTCGGTGGCCGGCCGAGCAGCCCGTATGCAGCGGTCTGGCCGAACGAATCGGGCAGGAAAACGCCGTTATCACCCACAAGACCCTGATTAACGGCCAAGAGCGAACCATGCAGCAGACCCTGGTTCTGCCCGACCACGAAGCCGGCCTGCGCGAGGTGGTGGCCTTGCTCACCAGTTCCATCGTTGGCGCCATCCGTGACCCGGCCGAAATCGACGTGGTGGGGCACCGGGTGGTGCACGGGGGGGAACAATTCACCACCACCACCGAAATTGACGAGTTGGTTAAAGCCACCATACGCGAGCTGTTTGCCCTCGCGCCCCTGCACAACCCGGCCAATTACCTGGGCATCGAAGTAGCCGAGCGCCTGTTTCCGCAAGCCCGGCAGGTGGCCGTGTTCGATACCGCCTTCCACCAGACCCTGCCCGCGTACGCCTTCCGGTACGCTCTGCCCACGCGCTTCTACGCCGAGCACCGCCTGCGCGTGTACGGTTTCCACGGCACCAGTCACCAGTACGTGGCCGCGCAGGCCGCGCAGCACCTAGGCAACCCCGCGGCCCGGCTCATCACAATTCACCTGGGCAATGGGTGCAGCATGGCGGCCGTGCGCGACGGCCGGTCCGTGGACACCAGCATGGGCTTCAGTCCCCTGGCAGGCCTGGTGATGGGCACCCGCTCCGGCGACTTGGACCCGGCCGTGGTGCTTTACCTCCAAAGCCAGCTCGGTTACACCGCCGCCGGGGTGAACACCCTGCTCAACAAGCAGAGCGGCATGCTGGGCCTCACCGGTTTCAGCGACATGCGGGACATTGGCAAGGCGCAGGCCCAGGACGACCCCGAAGCCGGGCTGGCGTATGACTTGTACGCGTACCGTATCCGCAAATACATTGGCGCTTATGCCGCCGTACTCAATGGGCTCGACGCGTTGGTGTTTACGGCCGGGGTGGGCGAAAACGATGCCCTGGTGCGCAGCCGCGCCTGCCAGAACCTCGACTTCTTCGGCATCGAGTTGGACGAGAATAAAAATCAGCTGCGCACGCCAGGGCTGCGCGACATCAGCCGGCCCGAATCCCGTGTACGGATTCTGGTCATCCCTACCAACGAAGAGCTGGAAATAGCCCGCCAGTGCGCCCAGCTGCTTCAATAAGCCGGTACAGACCAGAACCGCCGTTTTTTTAAACGTGCAGCTTCCACCCCAGGAAACAGGGCGGAGCTAGCGGTGGAAGTCGACGAAGGAGTCGCCGCGCTGGGGGGTGGGACCAAACGAAAATCCGTGCATAGTCTCGAGGGTGAAGCCGGTGGGGGTCAGGGCACGCACGTACCGGCGCGTGGGAATGGGGTCGTAGTTGCCCGGCCCCGGTCCGGCGAGTCCCAAGCGGAACCCGATTTCCTCGCCCGTACGGGCGTAAGACCCAACTTCGCGCGTGGGCGTAGCCAGCGCCTTCCCGTTACGAGTGTAGTCAAGTTTGGTGTAGGTGGCCGGGGCAAAATCGAATTCCTGCCGGTGGGCCACCGTGGTGTCGTGGGTGATGGGCCCGGTGGCGGCATAGCGCACCAAGCGCTCGGTGTCGGCCCGCCAGTGTCCCAGGAACGGGTCCACGGGCCCGGGGGCGGGCGCCGGCTCGGGGGCGGCGTGGCAGCCGGCCAAGCCCGTGAGCAACAGGCAGCAGCAAGAAAGCAAGGCGTTCATGACCGCGAAGGTAGTGGTTCTTGTTGCAAACGGGCAGATTTACACGCCAAGATATTAACTTCTTGATTCACTGTTGTTTATAAAAGTACTACCACTTCCTTATCAAAGAGGAACTCCTTTTTGATAACCCCGATGCCCAGTAAATCCACAGACCAGCTCAAGCGCGTGGCGCTTTACGCGCGCGTCTCCACCCTTGACAAAGGCCAGGACCCGGAGACGCAGCTGCGGCCGCTGCGCGAGTACGCCCAGCGCCGCGGCTTCGCCGTGGTCGAAGAATACGTGGACCAAGCCTCGGGCACCAGCGAGGAGCGGACCCAGTACAAACGGATAATGGCGGCGGTTAAGAAACGGCAGCTCGACGCGGTGCTGGTCTGGCACTACGACCGGTTCGCCCGTTCCACCCAAGCGCTGAGCAACGCGCTGAAGAAATTTCAGCGCCTGGGCGTGGACTTCATCTCCTACCAGGAAAACATCGGTACCACCACGCCCGCGAGCGAGTTGATTTTCCACATCATGGCCTCGCTGGCCCAATTTGTTGGCTACGCGCCGGATGTGCTTGCGCAAGCACCTAGCCGGCCGTGGGCCGCCTAGGTTCGGGTCCGTCGGCGCTGCTTCAGCGCCGGGTGGCCGGTGCTCCCGGAGCCATGTGATTAACTTCCACCTGGCCGGCCTTCATCACCCACTTCACGTGCTCGATGACCACGTTTATATCTTTTAGCGGGTCTCCTTCCACGGCCACGATGTCGGCGTAATAACCGGGCGCGAGGGCACCCAATGACTGCTCCATACCCAGCATTTCGGCCCCGGTAGCCGTGGCCGTGCGCAACGCCTGCGCCGGACTCATGCCCGCTTTGACGAACCACGCCAGCTCGCGGGTGTTCTCGCCGAAGCCCGTGAACACAGCGTCCGAGCCCATGGCAACTTTCACGTTGGCCTTCACCGCCCGCTTCAGGGTGGCAAAGTTGCGAGCCACGTACTGGTTCAGGCCCGCCACCACGGCCGAGTCGTAGCCGTACTCGGCCCGGTGGGCGACGTAGTAGCGGTTGTGCTCGACCGTGGGCACGTAAATGGTGCCTTGCCTAGCCATGGCAGCCAGTGTGGCGTCGTCCAAGTCGATGGCGTGCTCTACGGTGTTGGTTCCGGCGCGCACCGCGTCGCGGGCGCCGTCCGGGCCGTAGGAATGGATGGCAATCCGCTTACCGGCATGGTGCGCCACATCGGCGGCGGCTTTCATCTCCTCGTAGCCAAAGGTTTGAAACCCGGTCACGTCCTGGTCGCTGCCCGTGGAGCCGTACATTTTAATCCAGTCGACACCGGCCGCCAGCTGCTGCCGGGCCGCGCGCTGCACCTCGGCCACGCCATCGCACTGCCCGGGGTCGGGCACCGCGCCTACTTTGTAAGGGGAGCTACTGATATGCAGGCCGTTGCCGGCCACGAACATGCGCGGCCCGTGCATGGCGCCCCGGTTGATGAGCGCGCGCATGGCCAGGTCCATGTTATCCGAGGAACCCAGGTCACGGACGGAGGTGACGCCCGTTTCCAGCGCCTTGCGAGCATTTTCCTGGGCTAGAAACACCGTCACGGCCGGCCCCAGCGTGCCCAGCTGCTGCCACGGGGTGCTGCCGGGCGTCTTATCCCAATAAAAAGTCATGTGGGTGTGCGCATCGATGAGCCCTGGAATGGCCGTGTACGCCCGCAGGTCGATGACTTCAGCAGCAGCGGGAATGAGCACGTCTTTTTCCGGCCCCACGGCCACGATGCGGTCGGCTTTCACCAGAATAACGGCATTTGAAATTACCCGACCCTGGCCATCAACCACCTTCCCAAAGCGCAGGGCCTTGACTTGGGCCCGCAACAAGGAAGGGCTTTCCGCGAACAGAAAAACGAGCAACAACAGGAAATTTTTGCGCATGCTAATTAGAGTAAAAACGGCTTATTTAGTCGGACCTTTCCCGGGCAAGGCGGGAAAGCGGGCCGGTGCCCGGCGATGGTGCGTGGCCTGCTCGTAAGCGTAGGCGTATTTTATCAGCGTGGGCTCGTCGAAGGAGCGGCCCAGAAACTGCAGGCCCGCGGGCAGCTGGTCGTAGGTGAAACCCATGGGCACGGTGAAGGCCGGCTGCCCGGTGTGCGGGGCAATCAGTTGGCTGTTATCCCCCTTGTAACCCTTCAAATCACCGATTTTGGCGGGTGGATTGTTCCAGGTTGGATACACCAGCGCGCCCACTTGGTACTTGTCCATCACGGTCGTAACGGCCTGGCGGAAGGCGATGCGGCGCGGGTCGGTGTAAGCCTCGCCGCAGCCGACTCCGTCAGCACGCGGGCTCACGCCGTGCGCAAGCTCATCCTGTAGGTTTTCTTTGATGTAGGCCGAATACTTGCCCGAGGCCAGCACCTGGTCAATGTTTTTCACCGGCGAGCGGGGCCCGAGCGCGGCCAGGTACTGGTTGATGTCATGCTTGAACACGGAGCACCATTGGCCGGCACTCACGCGGGCAAAATCCGGTATTTCCACGTCCACGACTGTTGCACCGGCCCGGCGCAAGTCCGCAACGGCCTGCTCGAACAGCGCCTTTACCTGCGGGTCGGGGCGGCGCTCGCTCAACGTGCGCAGCACGCCGATGCGGGCGCCTTTCAAGCCCTTGGGGTCCAGAAAAACGCGGTAGCCTTTGGCCGGCAGCTTACCGGCGCCGGCGCTCGTCAACGGGTCGGCGGGGTCGGGTCCGGTGGCCATCGCCTCGAGCAACATAGTGGCGTCGGCTACGGAGCGGGCCATGGGGCCGCCGGTGTCGTTGCGCAGGTACAGCGGCGCAATGCCGGCCCGGCTCAGCAGCCCCAGCGTGGGCCGAAACCCGACCAGGGCGGTGTGCGACGAAGGCCCGCGAATGGAGTTGCCGGTGTCGGTGCCCAGGCCCGCGGTGCCAAAGCTGGCGGCCACAGCCGCCGCCGTGCCGCCGCTTGAGCCGGCGGGCACGTGCGCCAAATTGTAGGGGTTGCGGGTTTCGCCGGCAATCGAGCTGATGCTCACCATCGGGCTGAAGGCCCATTCGGCCATGTTGGACTTGGCCAGCACGATAGCGCCAGCCACTTTCAGGGCTTGCACCACCGTGGCGTCCTCGTCGGGCGCAAAGCCTTTGAGCGCGAGCGAGCCGGCCGCGGTTTGCAAGCCGGCCGTGTTGTAATTGTCCTTCACAATCAGGGCCGTGCAGTGCAGCGGCCGCAGCTTGCCGGTGCGGCGGTATTCGGCATCGAGCTGCCGGGCGGTCTCCAGCGCGGCGGGGTTCGTAACAACGATGGCGTTGAGCTGGGTGGGCTGGTCGTAGGCAGCAATGCGGGCCTGATAGGCGCGCACCAACTGCTCGCAGGTGCAGTCGCCACGCTTAATGGCCTGCTGCACATCAGCTATCGAGGCTTCCGTTACCTCAAAAGGGAGACGGACGACCTGCTGGTCGGGCGCCGATTGGCTGCCACAGCTGCTCGCTAGGAAGGAGAAAATTAACAGGCAGAGAAGAAGGTCAAAACCGGTTTTTCGTAGCAGGGCCATGCGTAGTAAGAAAAAGCTGGGGCAGAAAAATATCCCGGCACTTGGCCGAAAGTAGGGTTTTTCTCATAGGCGCAGGCGATGTCCCTGCGTTTTTGGGTGATTACCCGAGTCATAAAGCTTAGCGGGTCATTTCACCGTACAGGGAAACTAAGGGCCTCTGCCGGCGATGGCAAGGCCGAAGCCGGCGCTTGCTACCTGGACGAGGGCAGGCCCCCGCTTATTTATCGATTACCACTTCCCAGCCGAAACAGGTCCCGTTCAAGCGGTCGGCGGTGGCGCCGGGCGCGTCGGCGGCGCACAGGCTTTTGGCGCGGGGCTGCGCCAGCAGGTAGCGGTGGTTGGCCAGCGACATCAGCATGAGGTCGCCGCGCAGCATGTCCTGCCACTGAAACGTGGTGGCCTCAGCCGGGCCGCCGAGCCGGATGCGTACTTCCCCCATGCCGCCCAGGTTTTCCACCGTGACCAGCCCGCCCGCCGATTCTTCGCCGCCCGCCGACTCCAGCGCCACGCGGCCCTGGCCCCGGTCCACCACCCGAAAGTGAGCGGCCGGCCCCTGCGCCAGCGGGCTACTGCGCGGCACGGGCCGCACGTAGCCCCGCCAGTTCACCAGCACCGTGCTGTCGGCCAGGCTGGTGAGCCGGATGGTTTGCCCCATCGGGATGGGCCGGGTCAGGCCGCGGGGTCGTGGCTGCGCCACCTCGAAACGGTCAAAGTCGGCGTAGCCGCCCGTCGTGCCCGCCGTGTTGTAGCTAAACAACGTGTAGCGCACGCCCTGAAAGGTGCGCAGCTGAAACACCATGGCCACCGCCTCGCCCACGGGCTGGAACGAAACGCCGTCGGTGCTCAGCTCGAATTGGGCCTGCTCGGTATCGAAGTTGCAGTGCGCCCGCAGCCATACTTTTGTGGCTTTCAGAGGCTGATGCACGGTAAGGCCAGTCCGCTGGTCGTACTGCTGTACCTCCAGGCCCTGCGCGGTGCGGGCCACCCCCAGCCAGGCGTAGGGGTAATTGAGCAGAGCCAGACCCGCCAGGTCGCCGGGTTTCAGGCCCCTCAGGTCCAGCTCGGTCAGCGGCGTCGACTCCGGGCCGATGGCGCGCTGGGTAAGCGAGTTGCGGGCCTGCCAGAAATCCGGCGCGGGGCGGGCGTGCAGGCGCAGAAAGCCCTTGCGCTCCCGCAGCGACCACACGCCGTCGTCGGGCACGTGGTTCCACTGCCAGAGCGGGTTGAGCGCGGGGCCGTTGAATTCGTCGTTGCGCCGGAACGGGGCCATGGGGGTCACGGCCGCGCCGCCCACGTTGGGCTTCACCCACGTGCGGGGCGAGCGTTTGAGATTGCCGGGCAGGCCGAAATAAGGCCAGCCGCTGGTCCAGGTCACCGGCGAGAGGCACAGTAAGCGGCCGACGGAGTTGTGGTCCATCATCGAGAAGCCCCACCACTCGCCGGTGGGCGTTTGCACGAGGCCGCCTTGGTGCAGGGGGTTGGCCCCGCCAAAGTCCGACTGCGGCGGCGTGAGCGGGAAGGGCTGCTCTTTGGTGCCGCGCCCCAGCCGGTAGCCCACCCCCACGCCCAAGGCCTCCTCCGCGCTGATAACGGCGATTTCATAGGGGCCACCCACCTGCCTGGACCGGGCACACACCATGTAGCCCACGGGGTCGTAGTTGGTGTTGGTGATGACGTACTGGCCGTCAATCTTGTAGAAGTGCGAGCCCTCCCCCGCCCCGCTGCCACGGGGGATGAGCACGTGTTCGGAGCCGGGCTTGGTATCGGTCAGGTCGTCGGTCAGCTCGGCAATGCGCACTTCGTCGTAGCCCCAGATGACGTACGCCCGCCCGTCGTCATCGAAGAGCACCGACAGGTCGTGAAACGACTTTTTCAACTCGGTGTGCGTCCAGGGGCCGGCCGGGTTGGTGGCGGTGTACAGCTGGGTTTTAAGCCCGTTCACATTGGTAAAAATGTGAAACTTGCCCCGTGCGTAGCGGAACGAAGGCGCCCAGATTCCCTGCCCGTACACGCTCTTGCCGCCCTCCAGGCGGTACTCGGACCCGAAGTCGAGCTTGTCGGCGGCGTAGCCCAGCAGTTCCCAGTTCACCAGGTCCTTGGAGTGCAGCACCGGCAGGCCGGGCACGGCGTGCATGGTGGTGCCGGTCAGGTAGAAATCGTTGCCGACCCGAATCAGGTCGGGGTCCGAAAATTCTTCGTAAAACAGCGGATTGGTGAAGGTGCCGTTGCCGTTGTCGGCCAGCCACGTGCGCTCGGTAGCCGACGGCTTGGCCCGGCGTTGGGCCTGGGTGGCGGGGCTCAGCAGGAACAAGCCCGCGCAAGCAATTAGTAGGCGTTGCAGGAAAAGTAGCGATTTTTGCATGCGGCAAGGTAGCGCCACGGCGGCCTGCCCCCCCTACGCTCGCTGAAACGCCCGCGGCGAGTGCAGAACCCAATAGAGACTGGGGAAACCATGTGGCGCGTGCGAAGGCACTGTTGTCAGCTTTTCTCGCTTGGTTCTACTCGCAGAAAATGGGGTTAGGAAATGTACTGACTTCTACAACAATTCTTGTTTCGCTCGTCGAACCGGTTCGATACTTTCGGGGAGTAAAATCACCAACTATGTCCTGGCTGTTTGCCACAACTAACCTGAAAGACCAACACATTTTTCATTCATAGAAAGTCACCTCGCTGCTGCAGGTAGTGGCCTGAATTCAGCGAATAAACTTAGTGGTGCTTTTTGAATAATCTGCCGAATAAACAAGGTAAGTGTGAGGGTTTTGTGCTCCTGTTTGATTTTGTAGCCGCCGCTCTTCATGATGGGTGTCGAAGCGCCAAGGGCACATCTGCGACTTTTTTTTACGGTCTATCGCACTGCGGTAAACAACCCTCCCAAAAGAAATCTGAGCTTTCGATTAGCATTTCAAAAGTTCCACACTTTACATTTGTCTTACAATTCCTTTTGACCAAAGAGTTGTTTTTATAGAGAGGCGTGGAGAGACAGGCTCGACGAAACGCCGGCAACCAACGAGGTTAACCCCTTGAAACGGTGCCAAGTCCTGACCATATAAAAACAAAAGCCATGGACTTTTTACGTCCCCTCCCCGCTTTTTTGACCACCTCATTTGCTGTACAGCATGGGTGTTGTTGCATGCTGAGTACTGCCGCGTGTATGCGGTGGGCCGGCCGGGGTTGTTGAGCTGAGTCAGCTGTTTCATTTTCCTGCCGGCCGTAAGGGCTGCCGCGGCCAGGTCCTGGCCGGGCACCGCAGGAGACTTCGTGTCTTGTCGGTGGCTTTTTGCCAGCCCCCTGCTGCCTGACCCCAGTGGGTAGGCACGAGCCAATCATTCATTTTTCGGGCAAAACTGCGGCTTCGGGCCGGGCGTCGTTGTGCACAAACGGCTGCCCAGCCCAACACCGCGGAACGCCACAACCGCGTCCCGCCTGGTACACCGGAGGCTGCAAAAGTGCGGCGCGCGGCCCCGCCTCTTCCTGTTTCAGGGCCTTCCCTCCCACCCCTTGGCCGCTTGGTAGCGGCCGCGCCGGGCCCTCCACTTCAAAATCACCTTCTGATGAACAAGACTACGCTTCGGCGGTCGCTCTTTCTCCTGCTGTGGGGCGGGGCCACCGCCACCAGTTATGCCCAATCGGACCCGGCCGCCGTCGTGCGCGGCACCGTCACCGACGCGGCCAGCCACACGCCGTTGCCGGGCGTGACGGTGCTGGCCAAGGGCAGCACCGTGGGCACCACCACCGACGCCAACGGCCAGTTTTCACTTCCGGCTGCGCCCGGCAGTGCGCTCGTATTCAGCTACGTGGGCTACGCCGCGAAAGAAGTATCGGCCGCTTCCGGCCCGCTCACCGTCGACCTTGCCCCTGATTTGCAGGAGCTTTCCGAAGTGGTGGTGACGGGCTACAGCGAGCAAAATCGCAAAACGCTGACCAGCGCCATCAGCTCGGTGAAGGGCGACCAGCTGAAAAATATTCCGGCCGCCAGCCCCGACCAGCTGCTGCAGGGCAAAGTACCCGGCGTGCAGGTATCGGCCAATTCGGGGGTGCCGGGCGGGGGCATTTTCATCCGCATCCGGGGCAGCAACTCGGTGAATGCCAGCAACGACCCGCTTTACGTGGTGGACGGGGTGTTCATCAACAACACCAACCTGATTGCGACGGGCTTGGGCAACCAGGTGTCGAGCAACCCGCTGGCCGACCTGAACCCGTCGGACATCGAGCGCATGGAAATCCTGAAGGATGCCAACGCCACGGCCATTTACGGCTCGCGCGGGGCCAACGGCGTGGTGCTCATCACCACCAAGCGCGGCAAGGCCGGCGACAAAACCCGCATCACCTTCAACACTTATCACGCGTTGTCGGAGGCGCCCAAGAAGTTTAAGCTGGTTAGCGGGCCGGAGCTGGGCGTGCTGGAGAATGAGCGATTTTTGAATGATGGCGGTAATCCGGCGCTGGTGCCGTACCGCCCGGTGGCCGCGGGCGGGCGCGGGCTGCCGGGGGAGCAGGCGACGTACGACCGGCTCTCCGACGTGTTCCGCACGGCCCAGACGCACAGCTACGAGCTGTCGGCGGCCGGGGGCTCGGCCAAAACCCAGTTCTATATTGGCGCGGGCTACTTCTCACAAGAATCCATAGCAAAGCCCAGCGCGTTCGACCGGTTTTCGCTCCGCGTAAATCTGGATAACTCAGTGACCGACAAGCTGCGCATCGGCACGAGCACGGCGCTGAGCCGGACGCACCGCAACGTAAGCAGCAACGACAACAACCCGGTGGGCGTCATCAACTCGGCCCTGTTCACGCGCGCCAACCTGCCGATTTATAATCCGGACGGCTCTTACGCCAAGTACGGCTCGTTTGATAACGCACTGGCGCTCATCAACAACCTGAACAACGACGCGGTGGGCACCCGCGTCATTTCGAACGTGTACGGCACGTACCAGTTCGGCAAAAACCTGACCTTTCGCAGCAGTTGGAGCATCGACTTCAACGACATGTACGAGAATAACTTCAACAACACGCTGATTCTAGCCGGACAGCCGCGGGGCACGGCTTCATCCTTCCTATCACGTGATATCACCCTGCTCAACGAGCAAACGCTGAACTACAGCGTCAATTTTGGCGAAAACCATTCGTTGCAGGCACTGGTGGGCAACACCTTGCAGCGCAACACCTTCCAGCGGACGAGTTTGGCGGGTCAGCAGTTTCCGGGCAATGATTTGACCACCATCGCCTCGGCGGCCACGCAAACGGGCAGCTCCTCGCGCTCGCAGGCCGGGCTGGTGTCGTTTTTTGGTAAGGCCACCTACAGCTTCAAGGAGCGGTACACGGCCGATGTGAGCGTGCGGGCCGATGCGTCGTCGCGCTTCGGCCGCGATAATCGGTGGGGCT
Source organism: Hymenobacter frigidus (assembly GCF_014640435.1). Lineage (GTDB taxonomy): Bacteria > Bacteroidota > Bacteroidia > Cytophagales > Hymenobacteraceae > Hymenobacter > Hymenobacter frigidus. The sequence goes on from NZ_BMGY01000062.1 coordinate 13,085, forward strand.
ACTTCCCGGCCGTGGGCCTGGGCTGGCGCTTGGGCGAGGAAGGCTTTATCAAGGACCTCGGCCTTTTTCAGGAGCTGAAGCTGCGGGCAAGTTTGGGCAAAACTGGCAACCAGGCCGGCATCAGCGACTTTGCGGCTCGGGGCCTGGTGCAGGGCGGGGCCAACTACCTCGACCTGCCCGGCACGGCTCCGCTGCAGCTGGCCAACCCAGCCCTGGGTTGGGAAAGCACCCGGCAGTGGAACGTGGGCCTGGACGCGGCGGTGCTGAAAAACCGGCTGTTGCTGGAGCTGAACTACTACGACAAATACACCTCGGGCCTGCTGCTGAACGTGCCGGTGCCGCGCAAAACCGGCTTCTCGTCGCTGGTAGAAAACTACGGCGCGGTGAGCAACAAGGGCTTTGAGATACAGACCACGGCCAACTGGCTGCCCAAAGGCGCGGTGCAGTGGAGCACCACGGTGAACGTGGCCCGCAACGTGAACAAGATTGAGAAGCTGGCCGCGCCCATCACCACGGGCTCGCGCGACATTTTCCGGCTGGAAGAAGGCGCTCCGCTTTACTCCTTCTGGCTGTACCACCAGACCCGCGTGAACCCCGAAACCGGCGACGCCGAGTACGAGGACGTGAACGGCGACGGACGCCTGACCGTGGCCGACCGCAAGCTGGTGGGCAACGCCTGGCCCGATTACTTCGGCGGCGTCACCAACTCGGTGAGCTACAAAGGGCTGGACTTTGGCTTCACGCTGAACTTCGAGCAGGGCGCGAAAATCATGAACATGAACCGGTTTTTTCTCGTGCACGGCGGCACCCAGAGCAATATCGGCTACCTGAGCGAGCAGCTGGAGCGCTGGCAGCGGCCGGGCGACGTGACCGACATCCCGCGCCTGACCACCAACGCCGCTAGCAACAACTACGGCGGCGTGGTGCAAAACCTGAGCGACCGGTACCTGGAAGACGGCTCGTTTGTGCGCCTGCGCACGCTCACGCTGGGCTACACCCTGCCGGCCGCCGCCATCGCCAAAGCCCGCCTGAACTCGGTGCGCGTGTACGTGCAGGCCGCTAACTTATTCACCCTCACGCCTTATTCCGGCCTCGACCCGGAAGTAAACTCGCAGAGTGGCGTGAGCAACACCAAAAACTTCGATTGGGCCACGGTGCCCCAGCCCCGCACCTTGCAGGTGGGCCTTACGGTCGGACTCTAAGCCATTTCTTCAGATGAAAAAGACCTTATTTCGCTTCCTTTTGGCCGGACAAGTAGCCGCGGCTGCGCTCAGTCTCAGCGCCTGCAACGACTTGCTGGAGCCCACGCCGGTGCAGCAGCTGCCCGACAATCAGGCCATCAAAGACGCCGGCAGCGCCCGCGCCGCCACCATTGGGGTGTATGACCGAGTGCAGGCCTACTACCAGCTCAACTGGCCGGTGCTGGGCTTTTTGCCCGGCGAAAACGTGCGCTTCAACGGCACGCTGAACCAGTTTCTACAGATTGACCAGAACCAGCTCAGCGCCGACAACGTGCTGATTACCGAAGCCTGGACCCAGATGTACCAGGCTGTGAACGGGGCCAACAACGTGATTGCGGCCCTGCCCGGCATCAACGACCCGCTGCTGCCAGTGGCGGAGAAAAACCATCTGCTGGGCGAGGCTTATTTCCTGCGGGCCCTCGTGTATTTCGACCTGGGCCGCGGCTGGGGCGGGGTGCCGCTGGCGCTCACGCCCACTCGCAGCAAGGCCAACGGCCAGGGCTTGCGCCGCAGCACCCAGGCCCAAACCTATGACCAGGTGCTGGCCGACCTCGCCCAGGCCGAAACCCTCCTGCCCGAAGCCGCCACCCGTAACCGCGCCGTGAAAGCCGCCGCCCGCGCTCTGCGTGCCCGCCTGCACCTCTACCGCCAGCAGTGGGCCGAAGCCGAAGCTTCCGCCACGCAGGTCATTGCCAGCACCAACTACCGCTTAGTGACGCCTTACCGCACGTTTTCTACCACTCCTTTTCTGAGCCAGGAATCCGTGTTTGAGCTGACGTTCAGCAACTCGGACGCCAATACCATGTGGAACAACTGGTTTCCCAGCGCCTTAGGCGGGCAGTTCAACTTCCAGCCCGTGCCGGCCGCCATCGCCCTGCTCAACGACCCCGCGGTGGGCGGCAGCCGTGCGGCGCTGCTGGCCAGCACGGTCATCGCCGGGTCGGCCGTGACGTATGGCAACCTCTACAGCCGCTCGGCCCAGCGCGACGACCCCAGCTACGTGCTGCGACTAGCCGAGCAGTACCTCATCCGGGCCGAAGCCTTCGCCCGCCAGGCCAAACTCCCGGAGGCCATTGCTGACCTGAACGCCGTGCGGACCCGTGCCGGCGTGGGTGCCACCACCGCCACCACTACTGCCCAACTGCTGCTGGCCATCGAAAACGAGCGCCGGGTGGAATTTGCTTTCGAGGCCGACCGGTGGTTCGACCTCGTGCGCACCGGCCGGGCCGGCGACGTGCTCGGCGTCACGGACCAGCGCCGCTGGTTATTCCCTATTCCTTTCAATGACTTGGTGGCTGACCCCGATTTGGTACAGAATCCAGGGTATTAGGATGGTTGTTGGCAGCTCCTCGAAACCTCACGAGACCCCTGCGGGGCGGGCCCCTCTCCCGCGGAGAGGGGAGCCAGATGAAGAAGTCACGGGTTGATGGCTGGAAGTGAAAGCAAGCATTAGCATACCCAACTTGACACTTTTCATTTATCAGCCGCCGTGGCTCCCCTCTCCACGGGAGAGGGGCCGGGGGTGAGGTTCTGCGGGCCCGATGCATCCCCCATCTCTTAACATCAGATTTCCATATTGAAAACATACCTCTCCGCCGCACTTTTGACCTTGGCCCTGGTCCAAACGCTCCCGGCCACTGCCCAAAACAGCTACTTCTTCCCCGGAACCCAGGCCGGTAGCTTCGACCCGAAGGTGCCCACGCCGGAGCAGTTCCTGGGCTACCCCATCGGCTCGCATTACACGCGCTCCGACCAGATTGTGGCCTACCTGCGCGAGCTGGACCGCCTTTCGGACCGGGTGAGTCTGCGGGTGCTGGGCACCACGTTTGAGGAACGGCCGCAGGTGGTGGCCACCATCACCACGCCCCAACACCAGCAGCAGCTGGCCCAGCTGCAGCTGGACCGCCGCGCCCTGCGCGACCCCAAGCTGCCCGCGCCCGACTACGGCAAGCTGCCGGTGGTGGTGAGCCTGAACTTTGGCGTGCACGGCAACGAAAGCAGCTCCTCGGAGGCGGCGCTGCTGCTGGCCTACTACCTCACGGCCTCCACCAGCCCCGAGACGCAGCAGTGGCTGGAGCAAGCGGTAGTGACGCTCGACCCGCTGGAAAACCCCGACGGCCGCGACCGCGCCTCGCATTGGTTCGACCAGAACAAATCATGGCCTAACCCCACCGACCCGCTGGACCGCGAGCACACCGAGGCCTGGCCCAGCGGCCGCACCAACCACTTCTACACCGACCTGAACCGTGACTGGCTGCCCCTGACCCAACCGGAAAGCCGCGCCCGCATGGCCTTCTTCCACGAGTGGTACCCCAACGTGATGATAGATTTTCACGAGATGGGCACCAACGGCACGTATTATTTCGAGCCCTCGAAGCCCCACAGCACCGAAAACGACCTCATTCCCCGGGCGACCTACGAAGTACTGAATGTGCACATGGCCAAGTATTTTGCCAAGGCGCTCGACAACCTCGGCTCGCTGTACTGGACCAAGGAGCAGTTCGATAACTTGTCCCCCATTTACGGCTCCACATACCCCGATTTTGAGGGCGGCGTGGGCATCACGTTTGAGGTGGGCAGCTCGCGCGGGTTGGCCCAGGAGGGCACCAACGGCGTGGTTACGTTTCCGTTCACCATTCGCAACCACGTGGCCACGGGCCTGGCCACCATGCGCGGGGCCGTGGAGGAAAAAGACCTGTACCTGCGCCACCAGCGCGAGTTCTTCGTCTCGGCGCTGAGCGAGGCGCGGAAATCCCCCACCAAAGCCTACGTTTTTGGCAATGCCCAGGACCCCACGCTGACCAATAAATTCCTGTCGTTGCTGCTTCAGCACAAAGTTGAGGTGCACGAGCTGGGCAAAACCGTGACGCTCGACCAGCAGCGCTTCGAGCAGGGCACGGCCTACGTGGTGCCCACCGCCCAGCCCCAGTACCGCATCGTCAATTCGCTGTTTGAGGAGCTCACCACTTTCCACGACAGCGTGTTCTACGACGTGACGGGCTGGAGCCAGGCCCATGCTTATGGCCTCGCCGTTTCCAAGCAGAAAAACGCCAACTTGGTGCAGGGCGCTGCCGTTGAAGCGCCCAAAACCCTCACCGGCGAGGTGCGCGGCGGCCAGAGCGGCTACGCCTACCTTCTGCCCTGGTCCGATTACAACGCGCCCCGCGCCCTCGCGGCCCTGCACCGCGCCGGCCTGGTGGCCAAGGTTAGTTTCAAGCCTTTTCGGGCCGGTCCGGCCGATAAGCCGGTTGATTTCGGCTACGGCACTTTGGTGATTCCCGTGGCCGCCCAGAAGCTGCCCGCCGATTCCGTGTTTCAAATTGTGAGCCGGGTGAGCCGGCAAAACCAAGTGGCTTTCACCAGCGTGAGCACCGGCTTCAGCGTGGGAGGCATCGACCTGGGTTCCAACAACGTGCGCACGGTTCCGGAAACCAAAGCGGCCCTGCTCGTGGGCACCGGCACCAACGCTTCGGAAGTGGGCGAAGCGTGGTTTGTGGCCAGCCAGCAGCTGGGCGTGCCCCTGAGCCGCATTGAGCTGAGCAACTTCGGGCGGGCACCGCTGGGCCGCTACACCAGCATTGTTGTGGTGGGCGGCACCTACACCAGCCTGGACCGGGCTGCCGTGGAGAAGCTACGCCGCTGGGTGCAGGACGGCGGCACGCTCATCACCCTAAAAAACGCCTCGGAATGGGTCATCAAGCAGGGCATTGTCAAAGACAAGCTCCTGATTCCGGCCAACGGCGGCTGGGCCGATACCACGGCCGTGGCCACGGCCAAAGGCAGGGCCGGCGCGCCGCGTCGTTCCGATTTCGTGCAGCAGGAGCAGGAAGGCACCCGCGCCATTGCGGGTTCCATTTACGCGGCCGATGTGGACATCACCAATCCCATCGGGTTCGGGCTCAGCAGCCGGCGCCTCTACGTATTTCGCAACGGCACCACTTTCCTGCGCCCCAGCCGCAACCCCTACGCCACGGTGGTTCAGTACACGGGCAAGCCCTTGGTGAGCGGCTACGTCTCGCAGGCTAACCTCCAGCAAATCAGTAACTCGGCCGCCGTGGTGGTCAGCAAGGTGGGTGCCGGGCGCGTGGTGCTTTTCGCCGATGACCCCAATTTTCGCAACTACTGGCACGGCACTTCCCGCCTCTTTGCCAACGCCCTGCTGCTGGGGCCTTTGCTGAACCTGCCCGAAGGGTCGGCCGCCGTATCAGCCGCCGAAGAAGCCGAGTAAAACCCCTCTCGCCAAAAGCCCGCCCGCACGATTAAACGGCGCGGCCTTGGGCTGCGGCGTTTAATCGTGCGGTCACGTCCACCTTGCGGTAATTTCCCGGTCGGTGTACCTGATTTGGCCGAACGAGGCAGAGATGTGACCCTTGGCGTCTCCACCTCGTTGAGTAGCATCGTTCCAACCAAAGAAGCGAGGGTCGCGTTTCTACATTCTACTGCACTGAGGTAGTCTACGCTAGATGTATAGTCCCAAGATGAGGTGGGTGGAGTCTTGGGTAAAGATAACGGGGTTCATTTGCCACTGGGTGCAGACGAATTCGTGCGGCGTTGGGCCACGCAGGGTCTTGAGACGTTTGGCGTGATTATACGCCAGTAAAAAGGCTTGCAGGTGCTGGTTAAGTTCGTCGGTGGTTTGGTAATGGTAGCGTTGCACGGTGGCCTCCTTGATGGTGCGATTCATGCGCTCCACCTGCCCATTGGTCCAGGGATGGGCAGGCTTGGGCAGGCGGTACCCGATGCCGAACTCGGCACATACACGGTCAAAACTGTGACCGCCAGGCAGCAGCTGCTGAAGCTGTGCCGTAAACTGTACGCCATTGTCGGTTAACAATTTATGCACCTTATAGGGCAGCTTTTCCAGTACCCATCTCCGAAATTCGGCCGCCAGCATGCGCGTGGCACGCGGGTGCAGTTCCGCAAAGGCCACCTTGCTGGTGCGGTCGATGGCGACGAACAACTAGCGTTTGTCTTCTTCCGTGTAAACTTCGGCAAAATCGACGTGCAAGTAGCCAATGGGGTAGTCTTTAAACTTCTTTTTCTTCGGGGGCTGACCGTCTTCGTCCGGCAAGGGCAAGCGGCTGATGACATAACGCTGAAAACAGCGGTGTAGCGCCCAGCAGCTTAGGTGCGGAATGGTGGCCTGCAAGGCGTACAGACAGTCGTCCAGGGGCAGCAACGTGTGCTGCCGGAAGGTGACGGCAATGGCCCCTTCTGCCGCCGTGAGCACCGTGGAAGCCGGTATCGGCCCCATCCGTGCGTCCTGCGTAGTGACGCGTTTGCGCCACTTGGCTACGGTTTTGGGGTCGAGCCCGTGCCGCTGGGCGAGCGTTTGTAAGCTTTCCTGACTACGCTGGATAGAACGCCGTACTGCCTGCGCTGTGCGGGCGCTGCCGTGGAGTAACTGTGCCATAGGTTCGTGCGAAATTCCAAGCCCGAAAATATACCATCACACTCTGGGACTATACAGCTACCCCTACTTTATTGCCCCTGCGCTACCAGGAGCGGCAGTTGCCCACCGGCACAACGGCAGCGCACACCACCGCTGGCAGTCAGGAGCTGTACGAGTGGAAGCTGGCCGGCCTGCCCGCCGTGGAGGAAGAGGAAGCCGCTCCCCCGCTGAGCGAAATCACGCCGGCCGTGGCATTGGCTCCCGGTGCGTTTGAGGTGCAGGGGCATAAAGGCTCCGCCGCCACCTGGCAAAGCTTCGGCCAGTGGAACTACAACCTCAACGCCGGGCGCGACCTGCTCCCGCCCGCCACCTTGGCCCGGGTGGCCGAGCTGGTGCGGGGCGAAACCGATGCCCGGGTCCGGGCC
>NZ_BMGY01000063.1 GCF_014640435.1 Hymenobacter frigidus
CACGAAGCGCTTGTACGAGCAGCTGCTGGCCGCCCACCCCGACAAAGCCCGTATTTACGTCGTGTGTGACAACGCCCGCTACTACAAAAACAGGGAACTGCGGGCCTGGCTGGCCGATAAGCCGATTTGTCAAGTGTTTCTGCCCCCGTATTCGCCCAACCTGAACCTGATTGAGCGCTTCTGGAAATACCTGCGCCAGAAGATTATCAACACCACTTTTTACCGTACCAAGGGCCAGTTCCGCACGGCCGTCCTCGACTTCTTCGACCGACTTCCTGAGTTTGGCCAAGACCTCGCGTCCCTCCTAACCCGTAAATTTCATGTTCTCGATTCGCAAACTGCTTCGTGACGAGTATATCTACCCCGCACGAGATGCTTCGGCCACGCGGACGCCAGATGAGCATGGCGTTCTTTTGTCTGTTGCTAGTGTTGCGTGTTTTACTTCCGGCTTTGCTTCCAATTCCTATGAAAATCACCTCGTTTCTGCTGCTGTTTCTGGCCCTCACCGCTTTCGGCCCCAAGCCCAAGCTCACCACCGTGAAGCTGGGCTCCGGGCTTTCGGTGGGCGTGCCTGCCACGTTTGCGCCGCTGCCCGATGACGGCATTGCCGTGAAATACCCTTCGCCCCGCAAGCCGCTGGCCGTGTATTCCAACCCCAGTGGCCGCGTCGATTACAGCGTGGCGGTGCGGCCCACCACCTTCGAGAGCATGGATTACGCGGTGCTACTCAAAATTTACAAGTCCAGTATTCAGCGGCTTTATACCAAGGTTGATTTTCTGAAGGAAGACATTCGCACCGTGAACGGGCGTGACTTTATTTATTTTGAGTTTGTGTCGACGGTGTCGGACTCGCGGCGCACTGGCAACCAGCTGGCTCCCATCAAGCGTTACCAAACGGTACAGTACGCCATTGTGAAAGACCAGATGTACGTTTTCACCTTCGTGGCCCCCGCCGATGAGCAGGCCCAATGGCAGCCCACGGCCCAAGCCGTGATGGGGGCCATTGCGCTGAAATAAGTACTACTCGCGCCATGACCGACGACTATTTCATGCGGCAGGCGCTGGCCGAAGCCCGCAAGGCGCTAGCGGCCGATGAGATACCCATCGGGGCTGTGGTCGTATTCGAGAAAAAGATAATTGGCCGCGGCTACAATCAGACCGAGCGGCTGCGCGACGTGACGGCCCACGCCGAAATGCTGGCCCTGACCGCCGCCGCCAACCACCTCGGCAATAAATACCTGGCCGACTGCACCCTCTACGTCACCGTGGAGCCGTGCGTGATGTGCGCCGGAGCCAGCTATTGGGCTCAGCTTAAAGCTGTCGTGTTCGGGGCCGATGAGCTTAAATTGGGTTTTCGGCGGCATGGGCAGCTATTGCACCCGCGCACGCAACTGCGCGGCGGGGTGCAGGCCGAAGAATGCGCGGCGCTCATGCGCGATTTCTTCAGTTTGAAGCGTAAATAATCTACTTTTGGGATTGAGTACCCCTCCGGCGCAACCATGCCTGCTGTTAGTTGTTCCGAAGCTGGGTACCTCATACGCTCTTCACCACCCAAACCCTTTTTTAGTTATGGCTTTCGAACTCCCAAAACTCCCGTACGCCTACGATGCGCTCGAACCCACGTTTGACGCGCAGACCATGGAAATCCATCACAGCAAGCACCACCAGGCTTACGTGACCAACCTGAACGCGGCCACCGCGGGCACCGAGATGGAGAATCAGACCATCGAGGAGATTCTGCACAACATTGCCAAGGCTCCCGTGGCCGTGCGCAACAACGGTGGCGGCCACTTCAACCACTCCTTATTCTGGACCATCCTCGCGCCCAACGGCGGCGGGCAGCCTACCGGGGAAATTGGTGAAGCCATCACCAAAAACTTCGGCAGCTACGACAAATTCAAAGAAGATTTCACCAAAGCTGCTACCACGCGCTTTGGCTCGGGCTGGGCGTGGCTGTGCAAGCAGGCCGACGGCTCATTGCAAATCTGCTCGACTCCGAACCAGGACAACCCGCTGATGCCCGACTCGGGCTGCAAGGGCATGCCCATGCTCGGCCTCGACGTGTGGGAGCACGCCTACTACCTGAAATACCAGAACCGTCGCCCCGACTACATCGCCGCTTTCTTCAACCTCATCAACTGGGATGAAGTGAACAAGCGCTTTGCCGCCGCTTACACCAGCTGATTTTTATTACTGCAGCTAATTTGGCTGTGGTTAATGAAGCAGAAAAGCCCGCTCCACCTCATGGGGCGGGCTTTTCTGCTTCATCCAATAGTTAGCAGCGTAGCTCACACAAAGGCAACACGGACAACGGAAACAATTCATGTACGTACCTGCTTTTAATTCGCGTTCCATCAACCCGTCGTTGCGGCATACGCACCGCAGCCTTCTCATCCTATGTCACAGAAAGCATTCGAGCCCGCCCAACTGGGGCCCCTCACCCTCACCAACCACCTCGTAATGGCCCCCATGACGCGCAGCCGCGCCCTGGGCAACGTGCCCAACGAGCTAATGGCTGAGTATTACCGCCAGCGCGCCACGGCCGGCCTCATCATCACGGAAGGCACTTCGCCTTCGGCCGATGGCTTGGGCTACGCCCGCATTCCCGGCCTGTTCAACCAGGAACAAACCACCAACTGGCAGCGCATCACCGAAACGGTGCACCACCACGGCGGCCATATTTTCATTCAGCTGATGCACGCTGGCCGCGTATTCCACCCGCTCAACCTGCCCGAGGGCGCTGAAGGCATTGCGCCCTCCGCCATTGTCGCCAAAGGCCAGATGTGGACCGACGAGAAACAGATGCAGGACCAGCCCGCGCCCCGCGCCCTGCGCCTGGAGGAAATCGCCAAAGTGCGCGACGAGTACGTGAATAGCGCCAAACTGGCCCTGGAAGCTGGTTTTGACGGAGTGGAACTGCACGCCGCCAATGGCTACCTGCTCGAACTCTTCCTGAACCCCGGCTCCAACCAGCGCACCGACGAATACGGGGGTAGCGTGCAAAACCGCGCCCGCTTCGTGCTCGAAGTGACCCGCGCCGTGGCCGAAGCCATCGGGGCCGACCGCACCGGCATCCGCCTCTCGCCCTGGGGCGTGTTCAACGACATGGCCAACTACCCGGAGATTGACGAAACTTATGCCTACCTGGCCGAGGAATTGCAAAAAATTGGCGTCGTGTACCTGCACCTCGTCGACCACGAGGCCATGGGCGCACCGGCCGTACCCGCCAAAACGGTGGACATCATCCGGGAGAAATTCACCAATAAGCTCATCCTGAGCGGCGGCTACACCACCCTTGAGCACATCGAGAAAGCATTGGAAAGCGGCCGCGCCGACCTCGTGGCCATTGGCCGTCCCTTCATTTCGAACCCCGACCTCGTGGAACGCCTGAAGACCGGCCAGCCCCTGGCCGAGAGCGACCAAGCTACCTATTACGCCCCCGGCCCCAACGGCTTTGCCGACGGCTACACCGATTACCCCACGGCCGATGGCCAGCCCGCAGGCACGTTCTCGCCGAGCTACGAGGCGTAAGCCGGCCTTCAGTCACTGATTCAAGCCCCTGTGAAGCGTGCCCCCAACCGGGCGCTTCGCAGGGGCTTTTTATTTATCTTTGACAATCGCGGCCTATGCCCCGCCCCTGCTTTATTCTTATCCCACCCGTTTTGCCCCGTCCTCCGCATGAATACGAAGCTGCGCCTTACTATCCTGAGTTTCCTCCAGTTCTTTATCTGGGGCTCGTGGCTGATAACGATTGGCGCTTACTGGTTTCAAACGAAACAATGGTCTGGCGCGCAGTTTGGTGCCATTTTCTCCACCATGGGCATTGCTTCCATCTTCATGCCCTCGCTCATGGGCATCGTGGCCGATAAGTACGTGAACGCGGAAAAGCTCTACGGCATTCTGCACATTCTGGGCGGCCTCACGCTGCTTACCATTCCGCTGGTCGACAACCCGACAACCATGTTCTGGGTGATGCTGCTGAACATGATTTTCTACATGCCGACGCTCTCGCTCTCCATCGCCGTGTCGTTTTCGGTGCTGAAAGCCGAAGGCCTTGATGTGGTGAAGGACTACCCGCCCATTCGTGTGTGGGGTACCATCGGCTTCATTGTGGCGATGTGGACAGTGAGCTTGCTCGGTTTTGAGAAATCAGCCAACCAGTTTTACGTAGCCGCCGGCGCGGCCATTCTGCTGGGGCTGTATTCGTTCACGCTGCCCAAGTGCCCGCCCACCTCGCAAGGGTCGTCGAGCCGCTCGCTATTCGACGTGTTGGGCCTCAAGTCGTTCGCGCTGCTGCGCGACCGGAAGATGGCCACCTTCTTCGTATTTGCCCTTTTACTGGGCGCGGCCCTGCAGCTCACCAACGCGTACGGCGACACCTTCCTGCACGATTTCGACAAGACCCCGGCCTACCAAGACACCCTGACGGTAAAGTACCCGGCCATCATTATGTCAATCTCACAGATTTCCGAGACGCTGTTTATCCTGGCCATTCCCTTCTTTTTGCGGCGGTTTGGCATCAAGCAGGTCATGTTATTCAGCATGATAGCCTGGGTACTGCGCTTCGGGCTGTTCGCCTACGGCAACCCCGGCTCGGGCCTCTGGATGATTATCCTCTCGTGCATCGTGTACGGCATGGCCTTCGACTTCTTCAATATTTCCGGCTCCCTCTTCGTCGAAACCCAGACGCAGCCCAGCATTCGGGCCAGCGCGCAAGGCTTGTTTATGATGATGACCAACGGCTTTGGGGCCGTGCTGGGCAGCTCGCTGAGCGGCATCATTATCCAGCAGTACTTTACCGACGCTAGCGGGGCCAAAGACTGGCCCAACATCTGGCTCACGTTTGCCGCCTACTCCTTGGTTATTGCGGTGTTGTTTGTCATTATTTTCAAGCACAAACACACCACCCAACCAACTGAGGAAATCCTGCACCCCGAGCCGCTACTCTCCATTGAGCAGCCCTAAATAAGCTCGACAATACAAGATTGGTATAAAAATAGTCTGCATTTGGCACAAAGAAAAAGCCCGCTCTGCGCACTGCAGAGCGGGCTTTTTGCCGCTTTTCGCTTCGGATTACTTCGAACCGAAGAAGAAATCAGCTTCGATTTGCGCATTCTCGTCGGAGTCGGAGCCATGCACGGCGTTCGCCTCGATGCTCTTGGCATACTTCTTCCGGATGGTGCCTTCCTCAGCGTTGGCCGGGTTGGTGGCGCCGATGAGGGTGCGGAAGTCGGCTACGGCGTTATCCTTCTCGAGCACGGCGGCCACAATGGCACCGCTCGACATATATTTCACCAGGTCGTTGTAGAAAGGACGCTCGGCGTGCACGGCGTAAAACTGGCCCGCGCGCTCAGCGGTAAGGTTAATTTTTTGGAGCTCCACGATGCGGAAGCCACCGGCCTCAATCATGCCCAGGATACCACCAATGTGGCTTTCCTGAACGGCATCGGGCTTAATCATCGTGAATGTGCGGTTGGTGGCCATAAACTGAGCGGGGAAGTAGGGGTTGAAAAAGTTATTGAACCACAAAAGTAGCCATAAAGCCCAAGGGTTTCAGTAGCCTGGTCTGGGGGGCCGTTCGCCGACTTTGGGCGAACCTTCCGGGGAGAGTTTGTTGTTGGGAACGGATTTCTTCCGACTTTTGCCGCCCCGATTATTCATAAGCCACCGGCCCTCAGTTCTGTTGTAGGGCCAATATCGTTGTCGATGTCTAGTTCCATTTCCGCCCTGCAAGCATTGCTGGCGCAACCCAAGCAAATTGTTATCACTACCCACCACAAACCCGACGCCGATGCGTTGGGCTCCTCGCTGGCCTGGGCGGGGTACCTCAAGCAAAAGGGCCATCACGTGACGGTGGTCACGCCGTCCGACTATCCGGCGTTTCTGGATTGGATGGAGGGCAACGACGAAGTGGTGGTGTACGACAAGCGCCAGAACGACCGGCAGGTGCGCGACCTTATTACCCGCGCCGAAGTTATTTGCTGCCTCGATTTTAGCTGCCTGGGGCGCATCAACGAGTTGGGCGAGTACATCCGCCAGGCCAACGGCACCAAGGTGCTTGTCGACCACCATCAGGAGCCTGAGGCTTTTGCCGACATCACCTTTTCGGTGCCCACGGCGGCGGCTACGGCCGAGCTAATTTTCGAGATTATCCGCGACCTCGGCCACCAGGACCTCATCACCAAAGGCATTGGCGAAGCCCTCTACGCGGGCATCATGACCGATACGGGCTCGTTTCGCCATCCCAGCACCTCGCGCAACGTGCATTTGATTATTGCCGAGCTGCTAAAGGTCAACATCGATTTGTCGTCGGTGCACCGCCGCATCTACGACTCGCACTCCGAAATTCGCCTGCGCTTCCTGGGCTTCGTGCTGAAGGATAAACTAGTGGTGAACCGCGAGTTTAACACCGCCTACATTGCGATTACGCAGGACGAGCTGCGCCAGTACCAAAGCAAAACCGGCGATACCGAAGGCCTGGTAAACTACGCGCTGAGCATCGAGGGCATCAAGTTTGCGGCCGTATTCATCGACCGGGGCGTGGCCGTTAAAATATCCTTTCGCTCGGTAGGCAGCTTCTCAGTGAGCGACTTTTCGCGGCGGCATTTTGATGGCGGCGGGCACCACAATGCCGCCGGCGGCATCAGCTACCAGCCCCTGGATGCAACCGTGGAGCGCTTCCTCGGCATCTTGCCCGAGTATAAGGAGCAACTTACGGGAATACCTGCCGCGGTAGCGCCGCCAATAGCGTAACTTTGAACCGTATCAGACTCTTCACTTCTTTTAATTTCATGCGTTTTTCCTCCCGCTCTGCGCGGCAGCTGGCCTTGGCGGCCGGCGTGCTGAGCTTCGCTTCCCTCACGGCCTGTAACAAAGGCGGTGGTGAATTTGCCAAGACTAAGTCAGGCATCGAATACAAGATTTTCAAGAAAGTTGGCAACAGCTACGAGCGCCGCGAAATCGGCCCCGATGGCGACCCGACCTACAAAGACCGGGTGGGCAAGTTCCTGCTGGGCAACATGCAATACCTGACCGGCAAAGATTCGGTACTGCAAAACACCCGCCGCGACGTGGGCCTGCCCGTGCCCCTGCCCTTGCAGGAGCTGAAGCAAAAAGGCATGCCCGACGAGGCGCTGTCCATGCTGCAGCCCGGCGACAGCGGCGTGTTCCGCTTCCAGGTTGATTCGCTCATCAAAGCTAGCTCGGGCCAGAAGGTGCCGAATTTCCTGCGCAATGGCGGCAACGTAGTGGTGCTGCGTGTGGCCACCACCGACAAGCTCATCACCCAAGCCGAGGCCCAGGCCCTACAGCCCGAGCTGCAAAAGCGCGCCCAGGCGGCCCAAATGAAGCAGCGCATGGCCTCGCCCGAGTACGCCAAGCAAATGGCGGAGCAGAAAGCGGCTCAAGCCAAAATGATGGCTGCTCCAGCCGTGCAGGCGCAAATGAAAAAGGACGACGCCGTGCTGCAAGACTACGTGAAGAAAAACAACCTCACGGTGCAGAAAACGCCTTCGGGCATCTACTACCAGGTGCTGAAGCCCGGCACCGGCGCCAAGCCCACCCCTGGCCAGACGGTGAGCGTGAATTACAACGGCACGCTGCTGAGTGGCAAACTGTTCGACTCGTCGGATAAAGCCGGCAAGCCCATCGAATTCCCCATCGGCCAGGGCCAGGTTATTCCGGGCTGGGACGAGGGCATTGCGCTGCTCAACAAGGGCAGCAAAGCCATTCTGCTGATTCCTTCCTCGCTGGCCTATGGCACGCGCGGGGCAGGCGCCGACATTCCTGCCGATGCGCCCCTGCGCTTTGAGGTAGAACTGGTTGACGTTCAATAATCCTTACCGTGTTTCCTGATTCCGGCCAACGGGCGGCGCGGCGCAGCTGCCCAGGCCCCGTTGGCCGAAATCTTTTCACCCCCTTGCCATGAAAAATATTTTGCTTCGCTCACGCCTGTTGGTGCTGCTGGCCGGCCTGCTACTGGCCGCCCCGGCCCTGTGGAGCTGCAATACCGAAACGGCTTCGACCAAGGTGCTGCGGGAACACGAAGAAAAGATGACCCGCATCGATGAGGACACGATTCGCAACTACTTGACCCGCAACAATCTGATAAGCACTGCTACCCGCACTAACTCCGGGTTGTATCTGGTACCTATTACCACGGGTACAGGCATCCCGGTAACGAATAACAAACGAGTGCGCATGAAGTATATTGGCCGTTTCTTGAGTAATGGGGCGCAGCCCGGGTCGTCGGGCTACCCGGCTTCGTTCGGTAATCCCAGCTTCCCGCAGGGCAGCATTTTTGATAATTCGGCGGATAAGGGTACGACCTGCGGCTGCGCCGTATTCACGACTGGCGACCCTCTCCTCCGGGTCGGGTTCAACGAAGGGCTGCTGCTGATGCGAACCGGTGACCGCAAATTACTGCTTTTGCCCTCGCGTCTGGCCTACGGCCCGGCTGGTAGCACGGGCATCCCGCCCGATTCGGCCCTGATGTTTGATGTTGAAGTTCTGGAGGTTTTTTAAGCAGTTGACCGTGGCAGGCACTGTTGGCATAAGCCGCAAGGCAAGCTTGCTGGGGCTACTATTGGCTTTGGCCGTGGCAGTGGCACACGCCCAGCCGGGCACCAAGCCCGCCGTGCCCACCACGCCCAGTGCTCCCGCCACTACTACTGCGTTTCCCGATTCGGCGCACCTCACCCCGCAAACGACGCGGGGCGGGGTGCGCTTCGTGTTTCATGAGCGCGGCGCAGGGGCCCAGGCCCGGCCGGGCAGCCGTGTGGCGGTGCGCTACACTGGTTTTTTGCCCGATGGGCATATTTTTGATGCCACTGCCGCTTCGGGTGGGCCAATACGGTTTCGGGTGGGGCGCCAGGAAGTGATTGCGGGCTGGGACGAGCTGTTGCCGTTGCTACCGGCCGGCTCACGGGTGCGCGCCTGGATACCCGCAGCGCTGGCCTACGGAGCCACCGGCGTGCGCGACCCCGACGACTACACCCGTTACCTGATTCCGCCCAACACAGCGCTGGTATTTGAGTTGCAGGTTGTGAGCGTGCGCTGAGGCATTTACTCATGGCTACACGCCATTTTTTTGGATGCCCGGAGCCGGCTAAGCCCCCATTTTTTACCATGATGCGAATCTTCCTTATCAGCGCCGTGAGTGCGCTATTGGCTTTGGGACAGTCTGCCCAGGCACAAACGCCGGGTGCGGAGTTCACCCGCCTACCTACCGGCACCGAATACCGTATTTTCCGCAAAAATGCCAGTGGGCAGTACCAACCCCGGGCCCTTGCGCCTGCTGATGCTCCCTACGCCAGCCGGGCGGGCATGATTCTTACGGTATACATGGAGTTCCGTACGGGCCGCGATTCGGTGCTGATGAACTCGCGCCGGATGCAGCCCACGCCGCAACCCGTGGCGCTTCCCACCGAGCCTGTGCGCGGCAGCCTGGAAGAAGCCCTGGGCCTGTTGCTGCCCGGCGACAGCGCCGTGTTCCGCTTCCCGGCCGACACGGTGTTTGCCAAGACGTTTCGGCAGCCGGTGCCGTCGTTTATCCGCCAAAGCGGCAATAGCCTGGTGGTGCTGGCCAGCGCCCGCCAACTGCTTTCGGTGGCTGAGATGACAGCGTATCAGGAGAAGCTGAAGGCTCAGTATTCGGAGCAAGCGCAACGGGCCGCTATTGCGCAAACGATGAAGGACGTAACCCTGATTCAGGCCTACCTGAAAAAGAACAAGCTGGTGGCTAAGAAAACGGTGGGCGGCACCTACTACGTCGTCACCCGCCTTGGGAAGGGCCTGCCGCCCAAAAAGGGTCAGACCGTGCGCGTACTGTACAAGGGCACGGTGATGACCACCGGCAAGGAGTTTGACTCTTCGGCGAAGCACGGCAACGAGCCTATTGCCTTTCCACTGGGCGTGGGTCAGGTTATTGCCGGCTGGGACCAGGGCATTGCCATGCTGCCCAAAGGCAGCAAAGCCATTTTGCTTATTCCCTCGCTGCTGGGCTACGGCACCCGCGGGGCCGGGGCCGATATTCCGGCCAATGCCGTGCTCCGCTTCGATGTGGAATTGGTCGACTTTAAGTAAGTCGCCGTCACACCTGATACCAGAACAGCCCGCCATGCTGAGCATGACGGGCTGTTTCATTCCTGTTGATTATTCTCTACTCCGCCAAAACCTGCGACAGAATATCCAACGAGCGAATTTCACCCATCTGCTCCACGTGCAGCTGGTAGTAGCGAATGAGGACATGCAACAGCTCGTTCCGCACCCGCCCGTTGGGGATAGTGCTAGTGGCCGGGTCGCGCAGCAGCTCATCGAAGTACCCGTCGAACTCGCGTAGCCGCAGCGTGGCCGGGCCAACGGCTCCCAGGGCCGTGGGCGCGTGGCCGGCCATTATCACCTGGTCGGTGAGCTCGCCGCCCGAACTCACGCCAAAGCCCAGATACGTGGCTAGACGCAGCAAAAAGGTGAGGCCAAAATTCTCACTACCCATGCTTTGCTGGTCGAAAGCCAGAATAGAGTCGTGCAGGAAAGCAAACAGAGGTTCGTTCTGCTCTTCCTCGCGCACGGCCCGGCCCACCACTTCGGACAGAAATAGCACCACGCTGCTTTTCGCCACTTCGTAGGGCAGGGTCTGGAAAGGCTCGGCGCAGCGAAACTCGGCCAGCCGGGTGAGCCCCCCGCTGTTCCGCGCCACGTAGGCCACCAGTTCGAGGAGCGTAAAGGGCTGAAACAGGGCGATGCGCCCGGGCGGCTTGGCCTTGCGCACTCCGTTCACGATATAAGTCTGCACGCCCAGCCGCTCGGTATATACGCGGGCAATAATGCTGGTTTCGCGGTACTTGAGGTAGCTGAGGACGATGCCCCGGGTCTTAAGCAGCATTGATTAGGAATTGATTTTTGAAGGCGCTGAGGTGCTTGCCTGAACTCATCAGCACAGCCCCAATCATTTGCTGAGTACGGCGATTTTGCTGATGCAGCCGTTTTTACCGTCGGCGTCCGACGACAGTACGAGGTACACCCCGGAGCGCACGCGCTGGCCGTCGGGATTGGTCAGGTTCCAGGTTACGGCCCCGCCATTGGCTTTGGTCGCGTACACCAAGTGGCCCGCCACGTCGGTAATTTTCACCAACCCGTTGTTGGCCAGGCCGGTAATGCCTACTGTGCCCGAAAAATCGGGGCGTACGGGGTTGGGGAATACGGCGGTGCACTTTGGGTCGCCTTCGGTGATGGTGGCCGAGCCGCGGTAGGCGACTACGCCCGCATCGGTGGCCACCCATACCTCGCCGGTTTTGTCGTTCACTTTCACGTCCACGATGCGATTGGATGGCAGTGGGCTGTTTTCCTTGGTGAAGTGCATCAGAGCCTCGTCGGCATCGGGGCTGAACAGCCACAGGCCCTGGTCGGTGCCAAACCACTTGCGGTCGCCGCCATCAACGGCCATGGTGCGCACGGCCTCCGTGAAGAGCACCGGGAAGTCCTTGCCTTCGCCGCGCCGCACGTAGGGTAGGGTGAACTTTGCATCGGCCCCGAATGGCCCGCTGGGGTCGTTGAACACCGCCACGCCTTTGATGGTAGCGGCCCAGATGTAGCCGCGACGGTCTTTTACTACTTCGTACAGCTGGTTATCCGGCAAACCTGCTGATGTGCTAAAGAACCGCGGCCGTTGGGTGGTAGCGGCGTTAGGGTCAATAACGAAAAGGCCGCCTTCGGTTTGACCGGAAATACTGGGATTGTTCGGCTTGCGGGCGACTGTCGCCCACACCAACCCCTGGTCATCCAGGGTGATGCGGTCGAGGTTCTCGAAGTTGGGCACCCAAGGGATAGTGCGCCAAGTGTTAGCACTGGGCGTAAAAACGTACAACCCCGAGGTATTAGGTACGCCGTGAGGATTCACGACATAAACATTGCCTTCGGCGTTTGACGTGACATCGGAAACCCGGTCATTACCAGCTATGGCATACGGCAGAATGGGGCTGCCAGGGGCACTCGCGGCAGTAGACGTAAACCGACGAAACTGCCCCGGGCCTTTCCATTCCAGCAATCCACCTCCGAAATTAGCTATGTAGAGCGTACCGTCGGGGGTACGGGTGCCCCGCGATACATTGATTGGGTTCGGAAAAGCAGCAACCGGCAATTTGAGGCTGGTCACATTGGTCCACTGTCCGTCGGCGTACTCGTAGAATCCTGCTTGCCGGCCAAACGGGAAGTAGCGTTCCGAATAGCCACCGGTAAATACATTTACTTTATTAGAACGCGCATCGGCCAGCAGGCCAAATGAATTGCTGCTTTCCGGCCCATTCGCTTCAAACACCTCCGTGGGTTGGCCGGGCCGCACCCACTGCAGGCCCAACTCATAGTTTGCCACGTAGTGGCTGCCATCGCGGGAGCGCACGGCATCGGTGGTGAAGGTGCCCGGCCGGGGTGGTACAACCGTTGTTACCAATCCATTCCGGTCGAGGCGGCGCACCCCATAAGTATCGTCGGTGATATACAAACCGGCAACATTGGCGCGTAGTGTGCGAAACTGTACGGTGTAGGTGTTCGGCACCGGCTGCCACCTATTAAGCGTGCCTGCAGACGCCGGAACGAACTTGTAAAGGGATAAGCCCGGGTCATCAACGCCGGCATAAATCTGCCCGGCAAACGTGGCCAGCACCCGGTACGCGTTGGGCGTAGCGGGACCGGTCGGTATCGGCTGCTGGTCCAAAATCCAGTTGCGGTAGTCGAGCAGGTTATTGGTTAACGAGGCCCGCAGCAGCCCCCCGGAAGTGGCGGCCACGACGGTAGTACCGGCGATGGTCACATCGTACACCGCTGCCACCGTGCCGCCAGTCCCAATATTGCTGTACGTGTCGCTGATTTCAAGCTTCGTCAGGTCCAGCACCACGATGCCGAAACTGGTCGAGATGTAGGCCTTGGTGCCGCTGATGGAAACCCGATACACTTCCTTTTTGCCCTGAATCGACTTACGCAGCACGTCGCTCAGGTTGCGCACACTGCCGTTGGGCCGCAGCACGTCAATATTGGTGTTGGCATAAACAACCACCGTTTGCTTGCTCACTGAATCGTAGGCCAGGGCCGCTACCTTGACGTCGTTCAGGCCGTCGCGACGCGAGAGCACCTGCGTGGTGTTCTGCTTCTTATCCAGAAAGTAGAACGCGTTTTCGGTCGCCACGTAGAGCCGGTCGCCGGCATCAGCCAGGCGCAAAGGGCGGTTGGTGGGCAGGTGCAGCTGCCAGTCGCCGTAGCCCACGGGGCCCTGGGCGCGTGCCGAACCAGCAATTAACAACAGCCCGGCAACCCCGAGCAAACAACGGAAAAGGTAGGACATACGCTCAGCAAAGACTCAAGTAAGGGATAGAAGCCGCAGGGCTGCTTCAGCCAACGCCTGGCCCGATGGTTTAGTGCGTGGCCGTAGAATGCGTTTCCGGGGCCGGGGCTTTGGCTTGAATTCCCTCCAGAAAACAGGGCCGGCACCGCGCCTCGTACGAGTCGGTTTCGCCGAGCATTACCTGGCTTTCGTTGGCAACCACGCGATACGAATACGTGGCAATTTCGCCGCAGCACACGCACACGGCGTGCACCTTCGTCACATACTCAGCCGTGGCCAGCAAATCGGGCATCGGTCCGAAGGGGCGACCCAGGTAATCCATATCCAGCCCGGCCACGATGACGCGGATGCCGCTGTTGGCCAGCTGCTGGCACACATCAACCAAGGAGCTATCAAAGAACTGGCCCTCGTCGATGCCCACCACGTCGGACCCAGCGGCTAACAATAAAATTTCTGAGGCCACGGCTACCGGCGTCGAGCGAATGCGGGCGGCATTGTGGCTCACCACGTCTTCGGTATGGTAGCGGGTGTCGAGGGAAGGTTTGAAAATTTCGACCCGCTGCCGCGCAATGCGGGCGCGGGTGAGGCGGCGAATCAGTTCTTCGGTCTTGCCCGAAAACATGGAGCCGCACACCACTTCAATCCAGCCCCGGCGGGAGGCATTGTGGCGGTTGCCGACGCGGGGTTCAATAAACAAGGGATAGCGGGCTTGGGAGGGTTTGGAAATCTAAAGTTAGGAACGAACCGCCCAGCACGCCGCAGCCTTTCTCACCTTATTTGGCGAATTGCCTGACCACCTGTGGGTCGGCTACTCCGCGGCTTACGAACCGCTAAAACCGACTAGGCGGAGCTAAGTCGTTTCGAGGTACTGCTGATGGGGCAGCTGGGTGGCAGCGGGCACCCGGCCCACCACTTGGCCCGCGGGCAGCCGGGCCTGGCAGGCCAGGCGCTCGTGGGGCAGCAGCCGGCCGGCGGCGCGGTAGCGCAGCTCGGCATCGGTGGGTGGGCTCAGGTTTTCCAGGCCCACCAGCACTTCCAGGCGGCAGGTAGTGCAGCGGCCTTTGGCCCCACAGGCGTGCATCCAGTCGTACCCGGCGGCTTGCAGCGAGGCCAGCAGCGTGGCTCCGGCGGGCACTTCTACGGTCGCGCCGGGCAAGTTTTCAATCGTTAACAGGGCCATTTGTGCCTAACTTCGGCCACCGAAACCCGGCCTTTTTATGAACGACAAATATAGCCCCACCAAGTGCGCGCAATACGGCCGCCGCTTGGCCGCCCGGCTCTGCGACCAGCACTTCGGCCCCCAGCCCACTGCCACTCTCGATGGCCCGGCGGTGCTCAAATTCACTTCCGTTCGCCAGCTCAATCTGTTGGTAATCCGTCAGCTGCTGGGGCAGTGGCAGGCCGAAACGGCCCAGCTCCGCAGTGCTTATTTCGACTTTGAGGCCGCGCCCGTACAGGCCGCGCTCACCCAGTTTATGAACGTGCTGTCGCGCCACATTCGCCTGGGCCGCGCGGCCTATGAGCCCCTGCTCGCCCAAGCTGCTGCCGACACGCTGAGCATTGTGGCCGACCCGGCCGGCAGCTTCGAGCGCCTACTCCTGGGCACTGCCGAAACACCCACTTTGGCAGGTCTGCGCGATAATCTTCGCTACCTGGATATCGACAAAACCTTTTTTCAGGGCTTTATCGACAATTTGCCCGTGGGTACTGACCTAAGCCGCGAATTTCTCATTCACCGTTTCGAGCTTTACCGCGCGGCCAATTACAAGGCCCACCAGCCCTTGCAGCGTTTGGTAGAGGAGCTGAGTACACTCTTGCCCCTCACTACCGCCGACTTGCTCGAGGATGGTCCGGTTTCGGCCATCTCGCCTGCTCCTCCCGTTGAGCCTACCCTGCCGGCTGCGGTGCCCGAGCCCAAGCCGTTGGCCCCGCCCACTTTCGTGGTACCGCCAATGCTCCCGCCCGCCCCGGAGCCAGTCGCTGCGCCCGCTATATCAGCCACTACTGTACCCGCGCCGGCTTCAGCCACAAGCCCGGCCCCAACGCCTGTCTTCCTCCCACCCAACCAGGAAACAACCAGCGTCCCGCTTCATGAAAAGCTGAAAGCGGGCCAGCCCAGCGCCCCCGTTCTAGCCGATACGCTGCGCGCTACCACCGCACCTGCTTCCTTGGCTGAGCGCGCGGCTACCAAAGTTGAAACCTTGCGCGAGGCCATTTCCATCAACCAGCGCTTTAGCTTCATCAATGAGTTATTCGGGGGCGAAAACATGGATTACCACGCCGCCATTCAGCACCTTGATTCGCTGACTACTGCTGAGCAGGCGCGGGCCCACGTTACGGGGGCGCTGTCGCAACGCTACGATTGGAGCCGCAAGGAGGAGCACGTTAGCAAGCTCCTGAAACTCATTGAGCGCAAATTTGCCTAGTCCCCACTCCGTTGCGCCCGCACCAGGGGCTGGGCAGCGGGTCCGGCGTTGGCTACTGCCGTGGCTGCTGGCCGTAGCGGCCCTCGCCAACCTGGCGTATCCGATGTATGTGCACTTCGATTTTTCGCACTCGCCCGATACGCGCAGCTACTTGAGCATGGCCGCCGGCCGCTTCGACAGCATTCGCATTACCCACCGCTACCGTGTGTTGGTTCCGGCGGCCGCGGCCGTGGTAGCAGCCCCGGTAGCTCAGCTTTATGGCCGGGTATGGCCTCAGCGCCCGGCCGGGCTATGGCCCCGACGTTTCGCCTTTTATCTGGTCAACTGCCTGTTGCTGGCTGCCGCCGGGGCCTGCTGGTACAACGCCGCCCGCCAGCTTGGCGCGGCCCCGGAAGCAGCTATCCTGGCTATGCTGGCCATCTTGACCAGCCGATGGGCTGAGTATGCGGCTGGGCTCCCGCTTACCGACAGCCTCTACCTGTTGGTATTCGGGCTCAGCTATTACGCAGTCCGGCGCGGCCCTCGCGGCAGCTGGGCCCTGATACTAGCGCTTGTGCTGGGTCCCTTGTCGAAGGAGTCATTCTTATTCCTGGTGCCGTGGCTGTTCTGGTTCGGTCGCCATACGTTGGCTTGGCCCCGCCAGCTGCTGGCGCTGGCGGGCGGCCTACTGGCCCTGCTGGCCGTGCACTATGCTGTCGATACCCACCTTGGTGCACCCGCCACGCAGTCAGTTTCCAACGCCCTGGAGCATGTAGGGAACATACTTTATTCTCTACGGCGGGCCGCTTCCCCCAAAGGATTAGGCGAGTTGCTCAGCATTTTTGGTCTGTTTACGCTGATTGTTCCCGTGGCTTTTTGGCTGGAGAAGCGCCGGCCTACCAATCCGTCGGCGACCTTCTACGCCCCGCTGGGTTGGGCCGAAACCGGCTTGCTTGCTGTCGTGGTTATCCACATGCTTTTGTCCGGTGACTTAGGCCGTATGGGCTACTTATTCGCTCCCGCGTTTTGCGCAGCGCTAGCATTGGCCTTCACGCATTGGCGCCGTTTGGTTCACAGCTGAGACTGCTTCTGCTTCGTCAGGCCACTTCAGGCCCACCAGCGCAAAGGCCAACAACAACGGCCACACCGGCACCAAAAACCTTGCGGCACCCAGTGGTCCGGTTAGCAGCGCCACATACACTAGCAAGCCTAACGCAATCCAGCGGCCATTCCGCAGCTTCTGGCCGCTGGTGCCCAGCCGCCAGAAGCCGCGTGCGGCTAGTACCAGCCGTATTCCGTTGGCCAGCAGCACCAACGCCAGCACGGTCAATAAGCCCACGGGTAAGTGGCTCAATGCCCGCAACAACCCGCCTGCCCGTACCTGCGCCAGTAATCCGCCGCCCCCCGGCTCGGCCAAGCCGGCCAGATGACTGATATCAAATCGGCCAGGGTCCAGAAACAAGGTGACCATCCCCTGGGCATGCTGCCGCGCATACACCAACGGATGCGCCCACAGTACCGCCCCCGCCCGCCGCTGAATGAGTTGCTGCCGTGCGGCAAAATTCGGCTGCACGGACGCATCATTCAGAACGCCAGCCACCCATATTTCCTCCGCTGCTGGGCCCGCTACTTGGCGCAATACCCCCGCCGCGTTGTAATGAAGCAGGTTAATTTCCGCAATGCTGGAGAAATGCGCATAGCCCGTACGCTGCTTGTTCCAGCCCATGTACATCCCCACCACCACCAACGGCATCAGCCCTAATATAGCCAAACTTTGGGCTGTGCGCCATCGCCACACCAGCACCATTCCCAACACCGCCGGCACCACTGCTAGAGGATAAAAAACCGGTTTTATCAGCAATGCAACGACCAAGGCCCCCATACCCACTGCAAAGTATCGTAGTTGCCGCCTTCTGATGAAGGCCACCACCGCCCAGGTCATTGTTAGAACCACCGTTTGCAAAAGCACCTCGCTCATCACCGCGTTAGCGTAGATGAATTGGGCTGGAAAGGTCGTAATGCCCACCAAGACTACCAGCCACTGTCGTGTTGTTGGCTGGGCCCGGCGCGCCCACCAGGTCAGGACCAGCCCAATATTGAGCATACTCAATAAATTCTGGAACACGAGCAGCGTCCACAGCCTTGAGCTCCCCCGCCCCAAGCCCATCACCACCAACGGATATCCTAAGGTTCTGATTGTAAATTCCTGCACTGCCTGCCCTTGTGGCTGTGCGCCCGTCCAGGGCCGCGCATATAGCTCGCCATGCAGCCTGATGTTTTCCGCGGCCTGTAGGTAGCGGCCTGAATCCGGAAAGCTCCAACTTTCAGCCCTGAGCACCCAGCAAAATATTAGTAAGTGCAATAACACCAGCGCCGTCCACACCCATCCCGGTACCCATTGCCTCTCCATTAGCGCAGCAAATCCTGCTTACGATAAGCGTCGAGCGCCAACAGACTAAACAATAAGATAGTAAACGACCACAGCGAAGACCCGCCGTAACTAAAAAAAGGCAGCGGTATGCCCACCACCGGAGCCAGCCCTATGGTCATTCCTATATTCACCGTTACGTGGAAAAACAGCACGCTCGCCACACAGTAGCCATAGGTTCGCCCGAACACCGATTTTTGTCGCTCCGCCACATAAATAATACGCCACAGCAATGTTAAGTATAGCCCAACAACAACTAAGCTACCCATCCAACCAAATTCTTCCCCTACTGTACAAAAGATAAAGTCGGTGCTTTGCTCAGGCACGAAGTCAAATTTTGTTTGAGTCCCTTGTAAAAACCCTTTTCCTACCAATCCTCCTGACCCAATCGCAATTTTACTTTGCGTCACGTTCCAGCCCTTGCCTAGCGGGTCCGCCGAAGGATTGATAAGCACTTCTATGCGCTGTCGCTGGTGGGGCTGGAGGACATCATTATAGAAAAAATCAACCCCCACCACCATACCAATCACAGCTAGCCATACGCCCAGAGCCACTGGCAAATGATGCCGCAGCACCCGGCGGTTCAGCCCCAGTACCACCAGTAATATCGCCGTAAATACTGCAACCAGCCACAGTTTGGGCACCAGTAGCGCCAACAACAATATTACCCCAGACGCGGCCAGCAGCAACAATATCAAAGGCGACATTCCCTCACGGAAATAGGCCAGCAACAAAGCCCCAAAAACCAATGCTTGTCCTGATTCATTGGAGGCTACAATCAACAGCGGTGGCAACAGGGTAATCCCTGCCAACACCAATTGGTCTCGCCAATTTTGGTAGCGCAGATTAATGCTGGACATGAACCGCGATGCCGCCAACGCCGTCGTAAACTTCGCGAATTCAGCCGGTTGCAATCGTACTGGCCCAAGCTCCAGCCACGACCTCGAGCCCGCAATTGGCCGCGCCACAAACATTGTTACCAGCAATAATATAATCATCCCACCATACAAGGCGTAAGCCAATGTATCGTAAGCCTTGTAGTCAACTACCAATAACACCACAATAAGCACAACTGCTGTCGCAATCCACAGTAGCTGCTTAAACCAATTAAAAGCCATGAGCTTATCAAAGCTCATATTCCCCAATAGATTCGACGGAGCATCAGGCGAATAACTAGATGCATAAATGCATACCCAGCCTAGCCCAACCAGCACCACATACAGCAGAACAGTCAGCCAATCAATACTACGACTATAACGTGCTGGTGAAACTTGCACAAACAATGCTAAGGGTGAATAGACAAATTTACAATCAGTTGGTCTGCAAACACTACATCAACGGGCCTAGGTAGGACAAGGAACTAAGGGAAGTCCGGTGCCTAGTAGCGGTATACCTTGGGTACGGGCGGGTGGAGTATAACGGGGCCAGGGAGGTGGGGAATGCAAAACGCCCCCCGCGGCTGGTGAAAGCGGCGGGGGGCGTTACGAAATAAGGTTGGCGGCGACCGACTCTCCCACCG
>NZ_BMGY01000064.1 GCF_014640435.1 Hymenobacter frigidus
CGTGGCCGCGCCCGCCGTGGCCGCGCCCGCCGTGGCCGCGCCCGCCGTGGCCGCGCCCGCCGTGGCTTGGCAATACGGTACGATTTGTTTAATGGATAGTGAAGAGCGAACGAGCGAGGCGCGGATGAGCGCTGTCCGTGCGGCGTTGATTAAGGCCGGGGCTGAGGTGAGAGCAATTGTGCCCCCGACTCCAGGCCAGTTAGCTTCCGCGCTGTTGCCCTATCGATTCAACCCGAACATGCCTAATTTAGAGAAAGCAACGGCGGTGCTTAATGCTGTACAGGCCTCCGATACCAGTATCGTACGGGAACAGGTGCATGCATGGAACCCGTCTGGCAAACACTCTTCCGCAGACCGGGCTGACTGGCCCGAACGGGAGGGGCAATTTAATCAAGCCCACATCCTTATTCTGGACGCGAAAACGGGCTTAGCACGCGGCGAGCGGGTGGCCGCCGAATTGCGAAATGCGGGGGCATATGTGAGCAAGCCGACGTGCACGGAAGATGGACAGGTCACCTTGCGCGTGTGCTACCATACGTACGTGCCTGCCATTAACAACATTAACTCTACGCTTGACCGTTGCAAGAATTCGCCGAATATTGAGGTGCAGGAGAGCACGTGGGATAATACAGCTCGTTACGCGGGTGCCGTCGGGGTTGAAATGCGACAGAAAGAATTGGGGAAAGGTTCGGGAATAACCCGCTAGGAAGTTCGTGATGTAACTGCTTGGGATGAAGATGACTGGGTGGTCATAAGCTTTTAGAGAAGGCGTGGTGGTGCAGGTACGCCCGGGCTTCCGCGTACTGGGTCGTGTGCTTGCCGGCCTTGTCCACGACCACGGCGTAGTAGCGGCAGGCGGCGGCCACATCCTGCTGCTGAGCCGTGAGGCGGGCCAGGGCCGCGTGGGCGAACACGTAATAGCCGGTCGTGAGCTGTACCGTTTCGGAGAACACGATGCAGCGGCGGTAATAGTCCGCGGCTTGGACCGGGTCGCGGTCGCGGGTGTCGCGTTTGTTAAACGAACGTTTACAAAACGTGACAAGCATCAAATAGGGGCGTAGCTTTGCCCCCGATGAGCAAGTACGTCGCCTACTTCCGCGTGAGCACCGCCCGCCAGGGCCAGTCCGGCCTGGGCCTCGAAGCCCAGCAAGCCGCCGTGCTCCGCTTCCTGCCAAGTGACGCCGTGCGCGTGGCCGACTTCGTTGAAGTGGAGAGCGGGCGCAAGAGCGCCCGACCCCAGCTGGCGGCCGCCCTCGCCCTGGCCCAGCGCGAAGGCGCGGTGCTGCTCGTGGCCAAGCTCGACCGCCTGGCCCGCAACGTGGCCTTCCTGGCCACGCTGATGGAAAGCCGGGTGCGCTTTCAGGCCGTGGACCTGCCCGCCGCCGACGAGTTCACCCTGCACATCCTGGCCGCCGTCGCCCAGAAGGAAGCGGCCGCCATTTCCTCCCGCACCCGCGAGGCCTTGGCGGCCAAGAAAGCGCGAGGCTTTACCCTGGGTACCCCAGCTAACCTAACCGACGAGGCCAAGCTCAAGGGCTTGTTAGCACGTCAGGCGAATGCCCAGACCAATGTCAACAACCGGCAGGCGGCCCAGCTGGCGGCACTGTTGCGGGCTACGGGAGCCAATCTGCGAGCTATTGCGGCGCAGCTCAATCAGTCGGGCTACACGACCCGGCGCGGAAAGGCTTTCCACCCAATGGGCGTCAAACGCTTATTAGCCAACGTACTCTAGAGGCTCCCTACTAGGGAACTTGTTCTATCTCGCCTGGTATGCCGTACGCTCCCCAAGGCAACTCGTGAAAATCATCAATGCGGCGCCGACGAAAAAAACGGCGATATTCCTCCGTATACTCTTTTCGTTTGCGCCGCTTCGGGTGGTCCGCTAGCGGGCTCCCCTTGACCACCACTGCTTGGGAAGCAACGGATGTTGCGGTCTGAGTGCTACGAACAGGCGGCGCATACGCTGCCCGGAGCGCTTGCTCGTCCAATGGCCGGCCATTCAGATAATCACTGTAGGTAGCGAGGATAACGCCGGACATATTATCCGGGTGCTCGACTCCCAAAGCTTCTAGATACTGTTGTAACCGGGACCCACCCCACAACTGCCAATTGTTGCGCATCCATCGTCCCAGGCCCATATGAAAGTCTCCTAACCCATAGCTAGGGTCGGGAT
This sequence comes from Hymenobacter frigidus, assembly GCF_014640435.1. Classification (GTDB taxonomy): domain Bacteria; phylum Bacteroidota; class Bacteroidia; order Cytophagales; family Hymenobacteraceae; genus Hymenobacter; species Hymenobacter frigidus. Next base: position 2,174 of record NZ_BMGY01000064.1, read on the forward strand.
GTCGCAAACGTTGCTTGACGGTATCGGGTAGCAGGCGGTCTAATTGGGCGAAGCTTTCACGTAGGTTACGCGGGATATAAACGCCCTGAATCGAGTCGGCAACCAGATTTGCTTGTCGAACACGCTCCGCCAACCGGGTGGCCGAGTCCGCCTGCGCATAAAAACGCTGGGCCTCTACGGCTACGTCAAAGGGTCGCTGCTGCAAATACCGCAGGTAAGACAGCAAAATCAGGTGTTGCCGGACTTGCCAATCGAAGTAAGGCCACTCTTGGTACTGGGGCTGCACATAGCGGTTCAGATATCGCGTCAGGCGGCTACTACTATCCTGGTCCCATTCGCCAAATATCTCCAAGCTCACATACCGCAAACTGCTGTCCTGTAAACCGCCAAACTTCTTGCGCGCTTTTGGCGTGAGCACTATGTCTAATTGCGCGTTGGCTTCAGTCAGATTTTGGGGAATATAAAACCCATGTTCGCTCACGCTAGCTGACTGTACAACACAACCCGTTAGTAGGAGCAAGCTACCTGCTGCAAGTAAGCGCTTTAACATGGAGAGTAGTTGATGGAAAAGAAGCTAATGCTGCTAAATAACTACCGTTTTTGTGAATGAACGCAGCCAAAGGGTCCCGGTCGTACCAAGCAGGGCCGTTTGCTTGGTGGCCAACATTCTGTCGGGCAACCGACCTTTGCCGCCATGCGCCACACTTTATTTATCGGGGTAACGGCCGGGCTGCTCGCCAGCTGTCAAACGGCCCGCCTGCCCACTGTCCCCGATTACGCGGCCATTCGGCAGGAACTGCACCGCATCCGCCACCGCGACCAGCAGATTCGGGAAGACCTCACGGCCGTGGGCCTGGACTCGCCGGCCGCCGGGCCGTTATTCAAGCAAATGCACGCCACGGATTCGGTGAACCAAGTGTACGTGCGCCGCCTGCTGGCCACCACGGGCTGGCCGGCCCGCAGCCAGGTGGGCGACACCGCGGCCGGCACGGTGTTCCTGGTCGTGCAACATTCCAGCCGCGCCTTGATGACGCAGTACCTGCCGGCCCTGCGCCGGCTGGCCCGGCACGGCGAGGCGTGGGCCACGGATGCGGCGATGATGGAGGACCGCGTGCGGATGTTGTCCGGCAAGAAGCAGCGCTACGGCACGCAAACGGCCAACTGGGTGCGCAAGGACGGCACCCGGGTCATGTGGCCCATTCAGCAGCCGGCGCGGGTCAACCACTACCGCCAACAGCTGGGCTTTCCGACCACCGTGGAACAAGACGCCGCAGACTTGGGCGCGCAATACGACCCGCACGAGCGCTTGCCGCACCCGCGCGTCGTGATGCCTTAACCAAATCAACCCTCCTTCAACTATACGAAGCACGTTCACGGCAGTAACGTTTTCGCAAACTCAAGTACTGGCGCGTCAGGTGCCTGGGTGCTACCTAAAGACCGCGGAGCCGAGCCGAATACGGTTCATTGCAGTGGGACAGCGGGTGCACGAGGCCTCAACCTAACCTTTTAGTACATTGGCGTGACGTTACTGGTGGCCCGCTTCTGCCTTTTTTTCCCCTTCCCGATGCACCCGTTCCTCGCCGGCGTCCTGTGGCTGGTCCCGGGCCTCGCCCTGGCCCAAAATCCTGCCGCCGCCGCCCGTCCTTCCGCGACCAAAGGCCCCCCTCCGGCCCCGGTCGTTCTCCGCGGCCATTTCGCGCACGCGCCGGCCGGCGACACCGTGCGGCTCGCCTACCTCACGCACTTCGGCCGCGGGCGGGTGAAGGCCCCGCTCGGCCGCGCGGGGGACTTTGAGTTTACCCTGCGGGACGTCGCCGTCGGCACGCCGGCGGAGGTGGAATGCGCCGGACAACGCACCCGCGTGTACCTGACCCCGGGCGACCACCTCACGATGACGCTGGACTACGCCCGCTTCGACGAAACCCTCCGCTACACGGGGGACGGCGCCAACGCCAACAATTACCTGGCCCGGTCGCTGTGGCAATTCAAGTACGGTCCCGCCGAGGCCGGGCCGCGGCCCCGGGACGACGAGGCAATCGCTTTCACCCCGGAACAGATGCGCCGGTGCGCCGATGCCTTTCGCGCGAAAAGCCACGCGTTCCTGGCCGCGTGGGCCCTGTCGCACCCGCTGCCGCCCGCGTTTCGGGCCGCGGCCGCGGTGCACATCGATTTGGAGTGGGCGCTGGCGTTGCTCGAATACCCGGCGCTGCACAACCGCTTGACGCGCCAACAGGCCGCGTTCCCCGACGCGTACTACGCCTTCCTGGCGCAGTTGCCCCCGCACACGCTCGACCCCTACCCGCGGCGGGACTTGGGCGCCGAAGACAACGGGTTGGTGATGGGGGTCTTGCTGGCGTACTCGTTTCGCTTGGTGCCGGACGGCCAGTTGCGCGCAGACCCGGCGGACGCGGAGCGGCTCTACGCCCGGGCCATCGCCGAGCTGGGGCAGGTGGCCGCCGACGAGGCCATGCTGCTGTTCATCGACCGGCAACTGCAAGTCGAAGGCAATTGGGCCGGCGCGCTGGCGGCGTACCCCGCCTTTCGCACATGGAACCAGGACTCGGCCCGCGCCAAGTTCCTGCGCCGGCAAATCAGCCAGCGGCGGGCGCTGCAGCCCGGCCAGGTGGCCCCGGGGTTCGCCCTCGCCGACCACGCGGGGCAACCCACTTCCCTGGAACAATGGCGGGGGAAAGTGGTCTATTTGGACTTCTGGGGCACGTGGTGCAAGCCGTGCCTGGAAGAAATGCCCGCAAGCGTGGCGCTGCGGCGCCGCTTTCTCGGCCAGGACGTGGTGTTCGTCTACGTGGACGTTTCCGACACGGAAACCGCGTGGCGGCGTTCCGTGGCCACTCACCGCTTGCTTGGAGAAAACAGCGTCCACGTGCGCAGCCCGAACCAATTCGTGCCCGCGGCCTACCAAGTGAACGCGTACCCCCGGTACGTGCTCATCGGGCGCGACGGCCGCCTTATACTGCCGGTTGCGCCACGTCCCTCCAACGCCGCCGAAGCCGCCGCCGCCATTGAGGCCGCCCTGGCGCAGCGGCCTTAGCCGGTGCCCTCCGCGAGCCCGGTGCAATTCGTGCCCCCGCGCCAGGGGCTTCGGCGCCCCCCGGCCGCTTTACGGGGTGGGACTGGGCTGCATTCGAGCGTTACACGCCCTTAGCTGAACAGCGCGCGTTCAACGCACTACCGTTTTTGTAAACGGCGGCAGGTCGCTCCATCTTTCGGGTGCTGGTTGGGGGAGGTGTTAACGTGTTCGTCCGCGAAGGAACGCCGCGGCAATATTCGCCGGTGACGCTCTCAGGCACGGATACGGTGCGCTTTCGGTCGGGTGCCGGAAGAATCGTTGCAGTGCCCTACTTACGACAAGAAATCCTGTCAAGCACGGTTTCGTAGTTGGTGTTGTCAAATGCGGTGTAGAGCACCGTGTCCTGCCTGGACTCCACAATCTCCGTGAACGAGTTGAACGGAAGCTGGAGCCTATCCAACGTGTTGATTCCGTCAAAGGTCGTGTCCGCAATGATTTCTTCCACGGCGCGGCCCATGGCCTTTGCCTCTGCGGCGGAGATTCTTTTTATTGACCGGGAGACCACCAGGGAGGTGTTGAGGCAATACCCTTTTTGCGCGATGTACCGCAAGGCGTTGGTGCTGCAGCTGCCACAGCCCAGTTCCGGGATAACGATGTACGTGTGCCCCGCCTTGAAGCTCTTATTGAACCGGGTGCGCAGGTATTTTTTAAAAATGTCTTCTTTCTGGGTTGCGGGCGTTTCGTTGTTGCCGCACGCTGAAGCAACAAGCAAGAGCAACGACAACCCCACTCGGTAGCACGGCTTCATTTGGGCAAATTGATGTGAAACAGTCGGTATTTCAGGAGTTTTTTATCGTAAGCCTGCGACATGAACCGGTTTTCAGAAATCAACAGTCCCTTTTTGGTAACCACGAGGGTGTTCGGGTCACAGGCAACGGGCATGGCCGACTCGCCGGTCACTTGACCATTTGCCTGCCTTGCACCTGGACTGCCAAAAAATTACCAGCCAGGAAGTGGACCTTCTCTGAGATTCCCTCCCCCAGTGCACAGGACATCTAGACCCTCCTATTTTTGAACAGAGCGCGTTTACCTTGTTACCGTTTGACTGAACGCGCAGGCGGCTGAAGAGCTGCTCTTCTAGCATTCGCAATATTTGCCCTCCCGCTCCCTTAAGACACGAACGACATGCCAACCTGGGAAGAATTGAGAGCAGGGGTGTATGAACTTGATGGTTCGTGGCGCGACATCTATGTGCTCGATACCACTCGCGAAGATTGGCGCCATTGGATGACGTGTGTCAACCGGCATTACCCTGTCCGCTGGGGCGCGGTCGATTACCAAGAAGACCAGACGATGGACGCGATTGACGTCGCCTACATCGATAGCCGGTGGGAGGCGGGGGAAGGAACGCTTACGAGTTGGTGCACCGTGTTCTTGGAACAGGTGGAGGTCAAGTGCCATTTCTTCACTTATCTGGAGATTGAGCAGGATATCGACCCTTCCCAGATTCAATCGGTGGCCGACCATGAGCGGCTCATGGCTTATTTAGTCACCATTTCTTGTGCTTTACACAAAGAAGTGATTGTGACGGCAGAGAATGTTCCGGAGGGCATATACATCCGGGTGAACGGAACTGACATTCACTTTATGCAAGGACTGCAAGTCCACTCCTAAGCTTGCCCAGTTCAGTATTTGGCTCCTTATAATGGACTTTTCAGCAGTTTCGGGAATTTGCGGCGAAACGCCTCCACTTTGGGGGTCGACTCGCGCTGCACGTACTCCGACTCCGGATGCAGGCGGTAATAGCCTTGGTGGTAGCCCTCGGCGGGCCAAAACTGCTTGAAGGCGACCACCTGGGTGACGACGGGGCGGGGGTACTGCCGGCTGGCATTCACGCGCGCAATGGCGTCGTCGATAATTGTTTTCTCCGCCGCCGTGCGGTAAAACGCCACGGAGCGGTACTGCGCCCCGGCGTCGGGCCCTTGGCGGTCGCGGGTCGTCGGGTCGTGGGCGGCCCGGAAAAACACCTCTACCAGCGTGGCGTAGCGGACGAATTGGGGGTCGTAGTACACCTCAATGGCCTCGGCGTGGCCGGTTTCGCCTCGGCCCACCTGCTCGTAGGTGGGGTTGGCTTCGGGGCCTCCGCTGTAGCCGGATACGACGGCGTGCACGCCTGTTACCTCTTCGAACACTTCCTCGGTGCACCAAAAGCAGCCCCCGGCGAACGTGGCCACGGCGAGCCCCTGCGTGTCGGCGGGCGCGGCCCCGGCCGTGGAACGGACTACGGGTGGGGGAAGCGTTTGCTGGGCCTCGGCGGGCGGCTCGGCGCAGGAAGCCAGCAGTAGCAGACCGGCCAGGCTATTTTTCAGGTAATGGATCATGTGATGCAAACCCAAAAGCGGGACAAAAGATGCGGCGGGGCGGGTGGTGCTTGCCTATGCAAACGCGCTCCGGCCGGCGTCGCGTACCGGCGCCGCCCAGCTAGTGGGTCTTTTGGCGCGCTTATGCTCCTTTCGCTCATCGGACCGTGGCTGTTGCAGAACTCCGATTTGACCCGGCAAACCGGCGGTCCAGAGCTTGAAGCGGGCCCACAATGCGCTCAAACAGGCCTTTTGCCCCATCACATAAACTGAAGCAGGCCCGAATTGAGCCATTTAATGAGTTCTGCAACAGCCACGACCCTTTGGGTAAAGCCTATCCGGGCTTGACCAAGATGAGGGTGGTAGGGTTGAGCAGGGTGCTCTTTAACTCATACCCCTCCCGGTAGAGCGTCTCCAGAACGCTCTGGTAGCCCTTGCTGGCGGCCTGCAGGTTACTCAGAAAGCCTTTTGTGTTTAGCAGCGACGCCTGCGCTTTGAACTCGAACACTTGCTGGCGCCCTTGGGACCCAAAAGGGCCAGGTAGACATGACCGCCGTCGTCTACAATGCGGACGACGACGACGCTCGGCTCGCTGGCCCTCGTGGGGAAAGGAGCTCCTGCCAGCGTCAGGAAGCAGGCACTCACCAGAAGTAGCTTTCTCATGTCACGAATCTAACACCCGGCTCGCGCAACAAATGCGCTCTTTACGTTGAACAGAGGTCGTTCAAGGCAGGACCCTCTTTTACATGTTGTGAACGGTCGTGGCTGTTGCAGAAGTCGCTGCAATCCCGTTTTACGAGGGCTCAGCGAGCCACGCCACGCTAAAAAGGCAGCTCTAGGCGCCTTAGGCTTGGCCCTGGCTGCTCGCCGACGCTGTTTTTGGGTTGCCCGGAGAGTTCTGCAACAGCCACGGTCGTTTACAGCATGTAAAAACTGCGCTCGATGCAGAATACCATCTTTACAATGAGCAATTTAGCCTACTAAATTCTCCTCCCACCTGGTCGAATCCGCCACCGAACGAAGTTCTCCCGGCCGGGTTGCTTGCGCCCGGGTCGCCAGCGTGGCACTGAGCGCCTGCGCGTCGGCGACCACTTGCGCCGGGTAGTGCAAGCGCGCCAACAACCGAATGGCATTGCGCGTGGTCAGCGGACCGGCTTTGAGGCGGAAGTCGAAGTACCAGTCTTCCGCCGTGACCGTCTCGCAAAAGTGGTATTCGACGTAGCCCGATTGCAAGAGCGCGCCCAACTCCCCGTCGTGGGTGGCCGCCACGACCCAACTGCGCGGCTGCAAGTAGGCCAGCACGGCCTTGTTCGCGGCGATGCGCTCCTGCGTATTCGTGCCTTTGAACAGCTCGTCCAGCAGCAGCAGGTAGCTGCCGGGGGCCGCGTCGCAGGCCCGCAGCAGCTGCCGCACGGTTTCGGCTTCGACCAGGTAATAGCTTTTGCCCGTGGGTAGGCTGTCGGCCAGGCTGAGGCTGGTGAGCACCCGGCAAAAAGGGGCGCGGTAGGCGGTGGCCGGGCACGTCGCTATCGTTTGGGCCAGCAGGGCGTTCACGCCCAGCGTGCGCATAAAGGTGGTCTTGCCTGCCATGTTCGAGCCAGTGAGCAGTACCCCCGACCCGGCCAGGGTCAGGTCGTTGGGCACGCACCCCGGCACCAGCGGGTGGTAGCCGGCGTGCAACTGGATGCCCTCGGCGGCCGGCCCAAAGTGCGGCACGCAGGTGGCGTGGCGCTGGCGGAAGCTGGCCACCGCCAGGGCGCAATCGACGTAGCCAACGGCCTCAAAGACCGTCCGAATCGCGGGCGCCTGCTGCTGCACGGCCACCCGGCAACGGGCATACACCAGCACGTCGAGCAGCAGCAGCATCTTGAGTAGGCTGAGCACGAGCAAGTTGTCTTCTACCTGAAAGAACGCTACTTGCCACATGATGGCCCTCAGCCGGGCCAGGGGCTCGGCCAGCGGCGGCAACGGCCGCAGGGGCAGGGCCGCCCGGTGCAGCGCCTGGCCCGCCCGACGCAAGCGGCCCAATTGCAGCAGCGGGCGAATACAGTTCCGAATCCGCTTGAGCTGCCAGAAGTGAAACACCGCATTGGTGAGGGCAAACGCAAGCGTACCTAACCAGAGGACGGGGAGCCAAAAGCCCCCGAGCAACGTGGTCAACAGCCCCAGCGCGAGCCACGGCGCGAAGCGAGCGCCGGGCAACGGGGGCAGGGGCTGCCCAGTAAGCAAATCGGCCAAGTAGTACGCCTCGTGGGCCGTCAGCTGGTCGAGGGCGAGCAACGCTTGTCCGCGGGCCGTGGGGTCTTGCGCCAGCAGGTCCGCGGCGGCATCAAACTCGTGCAAGGCGGCCTCGTCGGCGAGCGGGCTGCGCAGGCGGTGGTAGAGGCACTGCTGGCCGACCGGGCTCACCGTCGCATCGAGCAGTCCAAAGAGCAATTCGCCGTTCAGGTCCTCCCAGGTTTGGTCCGGCAGGCGCTGGTACGCGGGCTCGTGCTGCACGTGGTCGTAGTAGCGGGCCACCAAGGAGAAGTGGGGGGAGCGCGCAGCCGGCTGGTGCCAGGCCGCCTCCAGGCGGCGTAAGCGCGTGCGGGTAGAAGTCCACATGAGAAGCAAGGGCAGCTACTAGGGCGTGGGCAGTGAGGTGGTGCCACTGGTAGGTATAAGGAGCGTGAAAGGTAGCTACGTAATGCTTATAAGGAAAGTACTACAATTGGAGGCTAGGGGCATTGGGGGCAAAACCCACACTGATTCCGTGACGGCGCGTATAACTACTCTTATCCTATGTTCAGATATGACCTCTTAATTTAGGTCAATGAAGGAAAGGAGTGGCGTAAGATTCTTCTATTATGTGAAGGGACGAAACTCAGACAAGGGAAGGAGTAGTTGCACTTCCCCACTGCCCCCAAAATCCTGTTTGACTAGAGCCAGAAAGCAGCTGGTTGCGAGTTTACGAAACTCATCCCTTCGGCGCATTTCGTAAACTTTGAATCGTAGACGAGTTTCGTAAACTCTCCCGGCCCTATTGGGACCAGCTGGCCACCAGGTGCCAGGCTGATTTCTGCCGTTCACCGAACGGAGGGTCCAGGTAGGGTTCCCCGAGTAGGACCAGAATGGCCCGGGCCGCCTCGCGGAACCGTTCCCCGGGCGGGTCGTGCGCCACGGCTTCACCGGACCACCGGTCCGACGTCGGGGGAATGCTTCCCAGTTCGTCGTTGACGCGGGTCAAGGTGGCATGGACGGACGCCGTGATTTCTTGCCTCTCCAGCAGTGCCCTTTTGCACGATGGCCCCTTGCTGGAAAGGGCATTGCCCCTTGCCCTTTTGCGCCGGTGTTGCCTCCTTGCAACCAATGGGCGGCGGGTGAACTCCTTTTGCCGGGTTACGCCCACAAGCGCACGTGCGCTTGTGTGTGGTTACATCTTAATTCTACCTCCATGCGTTTCTTGTATTGCTGGTGCCTGATTGCGGCGGCGCAGGCACAGTCCACCGCTGCCCGCCCGATGCCGCTCCAACACCCGCCCGGCGCCACAGTCGTCAGTGGCCACCTCGACCACGCGCCTGCCGGCGACACCGTGCGGTTGTGGTACGGCAACCAGCAAGTCAAAACGCCCCTGGGCCCCACCGGCGATTTTCGTTTGGTGGTCGCGGGGCTGCGGAGCGCTTCGGCGGCGTCCCTCTCGTACGCCCGCCAGCGCACGCCCCTTTACCTCCGGCCCGGGGACCAGCTGCGCCTCGCGCTGGACTTCCCGCGCTTTGACGAAACCGTGCGCTACACCGGGCGCGGGGCCGCCGCCAACAACTACCTGGCCCAGGCCCTGTGGCGATTTCAGGGAAGCCCCGCGCGTCCGCACCCGCAGCAACAGATGACCCCGGCGACGACACCGGCCCACATGCGGCGCGTGGCCGATGCCTTTCGCCGGCAACAGCGGGCCTTCTTGGCGGCCTACGCGGCCGCGCACCCGTTGCCCCCCGCGTTTCAGCGGCAAGCGGCGTTGGACATTGACCTGGAGCGGGCCCGCGTCCTGCTCGACTACCCCGGGTACCGCCGCGCCGTCGCCAAGCAGGCCGCGGCCTTGCCGGCGGGCTACTACGATTTTCTGCGGCAACTGCCCCGCCCCCAACTCGACGCGCAGGCGACGCGGGAACCGGTGCTGCGCTTCCTCAGCGCGTACGGCGGCCGGCTGCTGCCCGACGGCCCGCTGCGCGCGGACCCGGCCGCCGCGCGCCGGCTCTACGCCCTAGCCACGGCCGACCTGGGCCCCGGGCGGGCCCGCGACTGGGCACTGTACCAGGTGCTCACCTTCCAATTGCGCGACAACCTGCCGGCCGTGTTCGCGGCGTACCCCGCGTTCCAGGCCCACACCCGGGACACGTTCCTGCTCCGCACCATGCGCCAGCTGCTACTGGCCCAGCAGCGCCTGCAGCCCGGCCAGCCGGCGCCGCCGTTCACCTTGGCGAACCACGAAGGCCGCCCCGTCTCGCTGGCGGACTTTCGGGGCAAGGTGGTGTACCTCGACTTTTGGGGGACCTGGTGCGCCCCGTGCCGGCAGGAACTGCCCGCCAGCGTCCGCCTCGCGCAACAATTCGCCGGGCGCGGGGTCGTGTTTGTGTCCGTGGCGGTGAACGACCCCGAACAGAAATGGCAACAGGTACTGGCCGCGGAGCGCCTCACGGCGCTGGGGCAGGTGCAATTGCGCAGCGCCGACGCGGCCGTGCCAACGGCCTACCAGGTGGGGGCGTACCCGACCTACCTGCTGATTGGCCGCGACGGCCGCATCCGGCTGGCGGCGGCCCCGCGTCCTTCGGACGGGGCGGCAGCCGTGGCCGCCATCGAACAGGCCCTCGCCGAACCCCCGAAAGACTAATGGCGAGGCCTGCGGGGCCGGGGGCGAGGCCCGCGACGTGCCACCGCCGCCCGTGCTGCCGTACAACCGCGCCGCACTAGGGGGGAGGGCGACCGGACGAACCGCCAACCCATGCCTTTCGGGCACCGCTTCTCCGCCGTGGCTGCCTCGTTGCTCGCCGCTATATTTAAGCCAAGAAACGGGGGCTCGCCACGGCCGTTACTCGTCGCGCGGACCCAACCCGCACGGCTCCATTCGACTCATTCCGTTCCACTAATTGCATGAAAAAACTACTCTTCAGCGCCTTGCTGCTGCTGCCCGCGCTGGCCCAGGCCCAACCCGAAACCTTTGTGTTGCAGGGCACCGTAGGGGCCAAGGCCGGCGTCACGAAGGCGTATCTGCGGTACGGCATTCCCAACGGGTTTGTACTGGACTCAAGCGCCGTAAAAAACGGCCGCTTCGAATTTCGGGGCACCTTGCCCGAACCGACCCAGGCCAGCCTCGTGCTGAGCCACCTTGGCACCCCCCAGCGCCAATCGCAGGATTACACCCTGCGGCCCTTCTTCCTGGAACAGGGCACGGTGGCCTGGTCCACGCCCGACTCGGCCGCGAAAGCCCGCGTGCGCGGCACGCCGCTCAACGACGGCTACGCCCGGCTGCAAGCCCCGCTCAAGGCCCTGGACGACCGGTCCGAAGCCCTCCGCCGGCAGCACCGGGCACAGCCCGAAGCCCTGCGCCAGGACCCGGCCCAGGCAAAGCAGTTCGACGCCCGCCTCGAAGCCCTTGAGGCCGAAAAGCAGCAGGTACGGGCCGCGTACGTGCAGGCCCACCCCGCCGCGCGGCTCAGCCTGTTCGTGCTCCAGGAACTGGAGTGGGGCACCCCCGACGTGGGGCAGTACGCCGCGTGGTACCAGGGGCTGCACGCCGATGTGCGGAACTCCCCGCGCGGCCAGCGCCTCGGGGCGCGCATCCAGCGGTTGCAACGGGTCGCCGTGGGCGCCACGGCCCCGGACTTCACCCAGAACACCCCCTACCACGTGCCCGTGACGCTCAGCAGCCTGCGCGGCCAGTACGTGCTGATTGATTTCTGGGCCAGCTGGTGCGGCCCCTGCCGCCAGGAGAACCCCAGCGTCGTCAAGGCCTACCAGGCGTTCAAGGACAAGGGCTTCACCGTCCTCGGCGTGTCGCTGGACAAAGAAGGCGGCCGGGACGCCTGGCTCCGCGCCATCGCGAAAGACGGCCTGGCGTGGACGCAGGTGTCCGACCTGAAATTTTGGAACAACGCCGTGGCCCTGGACTACGGGGTCCAGTCCGTTCCCCAAAACTTTCTGCTCGACCCACAGGGCAAAATCGTGGCCACCAACCTGCGCGGCGAAGAGTTGTACCGCACCTTGGGTAAGCTGTTAAACGCCACCAACTAATCCCCAACCAGCGCCAACGCCCCCATTGCCGCCGCGCGCCCGCCAGCAGCCGACCGCCCGTTGCACGTCCACGGCTTTGGTTAAAAGTTTGGTACAAAGCTTAAACGGACGGCCACTCGACGGGCGTGCCGACGCCCGCTGACGATACTTGGTTGGGCCCAGAAAGGTGCACCTTTCTGGCCCCACCGCCGCGCAGTGGGGGCGTCAACCAGGCAACGCCTGGTGACCGGCAACCAACGGCTCGTTTAACCTTTGTACCAAACTTTTAACCAAGGCCAATACTGGCCATAGTATGGGCGAGCTACCTGCGGTCGGGTAGGCAAGCGGAACATTGCGAAGCTTGTATGTTCACATAAGTTCAACAGTAGTATCTGTGCTGATTGCAGAAGTTTACCGTCACTCAGGAACGCTACCGGCATCGGAGGACTGGTGATTGTCGCGGAAAGTCAACAGTGCGGAACCAGAGGTCTTAGCGCATGCCTCCGCCTGCATACAACGGTAGCGGGGTTGGTCGCCAATCTTTTAGTGATTCAAAGCGCCCACCCTATTCCCCTATCATTCTGCTCGCAGGCTCAGCACGGGGTTGCGGCGGGCGGCCCGCCAGGCCTGCACGCTTACTGTGAGCCAGGCAATGAGCAGGGCCCCCATCCCGGCGGCTGCGAAGTACCACCACTGCCACGCCACGCGGTAGGCAAAGCCTTCCAACCAACGCTGCATAAGTAGGTAGCTCAAGGGCAGCGCCAGCGCGATGGCTATGACGACCAGCCAGGTCAGGCTGCTTGTCAACAGCCACACAATACTCAGCTCGCTTGCGCCCAGGGCCTTGCGGATGCCGATTTCCTTGCGCCGCCGCTCGGCCGTGAAGGCCGCCAGCCCCAGCAGGCCCAGGGCGGAAATGAGGATGGCCAGTCCGGCAAAATAGCGGGCGAGTACGGCGACCCGCCGCTCGGCCACGTACTGCGCTTGGTAGTCGGCATCCAGAAACGTGTAGTCGAGCGTAAAGCCGGGGTTGTAGGCCGCGTACAGTTGCTGCAGCCGCGCAATCGTGGCCTGCTCCGCGTTGGGCTGGAGCTTCACTAGCACCGTGTTAATCTGGGGGTCGAGCCGGAGGAGAAGAGGTTTGATTTTTTCGTGCAGGGACTCGTAGTGGAAGTCGCGGACCACGCCCACGATGCGGGCCCCATCGAGCCGTTGGCCCACGGGGTCCGGCATCCCCAGGCCGGCCACCAGGGCCTGGTTGACGATGATGGCGGCGCTGTCGGCGCGGAACTGCGGCGCAAAGCTGCGGCCCGCTACCAGGTGCAGGCCCATCGTTTCCACCAGGTCGTAGTTGACCAGCATCGTCGCTACTGGCAAACGCTTGACCCGCCAGCTCATCTCCGCGACGTAGCGCCCCCCCAGGAAGCCGCCCAAGACGCTGGACGCCTGCACGACGCCGGGCAATTGCTTCACCTCGGCCAGAAAGGCCGCCTGCTGACGCGCCGCCTTGCCGCCCGTATCAAAGCGGAGCACGTGCGCCTTGTCGTAGCCCAGCGGTTGGCGCTGCACAAACGCCAGCTGCGCGTTGACCACTACCACGGCCACGATGAACAGCACCGAGAGCGTGAACTGCAGCACGACCAAGCCCTGCCGCGTCCACACGTCGCCGGCCCGGGTCGGCAGTTTGCCTTTCAGCACGGCCGCCGGCTGGAAACCCGACAGGTAGAACGCGGGGTAACTGCCCGCCAGCAGCCCCGTCCCCAGCGCCAGGGCCAGGCTGGCCCCCACCAGCTGCGGCTCCCACCGCAAGGCCAGCGGCTTGCCCGTCAGCGCGCTGAACTGCGGGAGCACGAGCTGTACCAGCCCCACGGCCACGACCAGGGCCAGCAAGGCCATCACCACAGACTCGGTCAGGTACTGCCCCACCAGCGCGGCGCGGCTCGCCCCCAGGGCCTTGCGAATGCCCACTTCCTTTACCCGCCGCGAGGCCTTGGCGGTAAACAGGTTCATGAAATTGATGCTGGCAATCACCAGAATGAGCCCGGCAATCAGGGCGAACAGCCGCACGTAGGCAATGCGCCCCCCGGTGGCGACGCCGTTTTCGTAGGTGCCGTGCAGGTACCCTGCTGAGAACGGCCGCACAAACAGCGTGCGCCCCCGGGCCTGGGCCTGCGCGCTTTTGGTTTTCAGCAACCCCGCCAGCTTGGCTTGAAACTGCGCGGGGTCGGCGCCCTCCTTCAAGGCCAAGTAGGTGTTGAAGGGGCCGTCGTCGTCCCACTTGATGGTCTCGCTCATCTGCATCTGGTCCTTGAACGAGGCAAACGGCAGCACGCAGCCAAACTGCTCGGACGAGTTGCGGGGCACCCCGGCAAACACCCCAGCCACCAGGCAGGTCTGCTTTCGGTCGGCCATTTGCCATTCCACGGCTTTGCCCAGGCTGTTCTGCGGCGACCGAAAGAGCTTAATTGCCAAGGCCTCGGAGAGCACAATGGCGTGTTTATCCCGCAGCACCGTGGCGGGGGTGCCCACCAGCAGGGGGTAGGAAAACAGCTGGAAGAAGGCCGGGTCCGCGTATTTGGCGACGGCGGTGAGGTGCTGACCGCCCGCCGCCAGCGTGAACGCGGGGAAGAACGGGACCGGCGTGGTGGTGGCCACGAATTCAATCTCCGGCATTTCCCGCCGCAGGGCCTCGGCCAGCAGCGGCACGGTGCCGGTTTGGGTCGCAATACCGGCGGCCGTGCGTCGGTTTTCCATCACCTGGTAGAGCCGGCCGTCCAGGGCGTGGTAGCGGTCAAAGCTGCGCTCGTCGCTTATCCACAGGTAGACGAGCAGCGCGCCGGCCAGGCCGGTCGAGAGGCCAATCAGGTTGATAAAGAACGTGCTTTTGAACCGCTTAAAGTTGCGGTAAATGAGCAGCAAGGGGTAGGGAAGCATGGCCGAAGGGGGAGGAAAGCGGTTAGAATTGGCTGCGGCTGTTTTCCAGCACCACCTGCCCGTCGAGCAGGCGGATGACGCGCCGGGCGTACCGGGCATCGTGCTCGGAGTGCGTGACCATGAGCACGGTGGTGCCCGCTTCGTTCAATTCGGTCAGCAGCCCGAGCACGTCGTGGCCGCTGGCCGAGTCGAGGTTGCCGGTGGGCTCGTCGGCCAGCAGCAGCGGCGGGGCGTTCACTACGGCGCGGGCCACGGCCACGCGCTGCTGCTGCCCGCCCGAGAGTTGCAGCGGAAAGTGGTTGCGTCGGTGCAGCAGCTGCATTTTCTCCAACACCTGTTCCACACGTTGCCGCCGCTCGGCGGCCCCCACGCCGAGGTAGCGCAGAGGTAGTTCCACGTTCTCAAATACCGTCAGCTCATCAATCAGGTTGAAACTCTGAAACACGAAGCCCAGGCTGCGCTTGCGCAGCTCGGCCCGCTGGCGCTCCGAGTAGCGGCTGGTTTCGGTGCCCAGTAGTTGCAGGCTGCCGCCGTCGGGCTCGTCGAGTAGGCCCAGCAGATTGAGCAGCGTCGACTTGCCGCAGCCCGAGGGGCCCATGATGGCCACAAACTCCCCCTGCTCCACCGTTAGCGAGACGTGGTTCAGCGCCTTGGTTTGCACCTCCTCGGTGCGGTACACCTTTTCCAGGTTTTCGGTCTTAATAATGAGCATCAGTTCTTTAGAGTCAAGTAGTTATTAAAAATCCTATGGCTGGTGGTTATCCAGCACCAGTTCCTGCTGGCCGGCGTAGCCTTCGTAGCTGGAGGTTACGACCCGGTCGCCGGGTTGCAGGCCCGCCAGCACTTCGTAGTAGTCGGGGTTCTGCCGCCCCAGCCGGATGGCCACCCGCTGGGCCCGGCTACCGTCGGCCCCCAGCTTGAAGGCCCAATTGCCCACGGTTTGCTGGTAAAAGCCGCCTTTGGGCAGCAGCACCGCCGGGGCCTTCGCACTCAGCGCTAGCCGGATGGGCAGGGTTTGGCCCCGCCGCAGGCCTGGTGGCGGGGTACCGGTAAAGGCCAAATCGATTTGCAGGCCTTTGGCCACTTGAGCGAAGATTTTGGTCACGCGCAAGGCATACGCCTGGCCATCCACCACCACTTCGCCCACCTGACCGGCTCCGATGCGGGCAATGTAAAACTCGTCCACCGCGGCGTGTAGTTTTACGCCCGCCAGCGCGTCAATCTGCCCCAGGCGCTGCCCCCGCGTTTTGGCCTCGCCCACTTCCGCGGCCAGCGAGCTGAGACGCCCGCCGACCGGGGCCCGCAACAGCAGGTCGTCCAGCTTGCGCCGCATCAGGGCCAGGTTGCTGGTCATGCGCCGCACCGATTCCTGCATGGTGCCCAGTTGCTGCTGCATGGTCACCGAATCCTGGCGCAGGGTCTGCTGCGTCAGCTGCCGCCGGCGCACCTGGTAGCGGTAGGCGTTCTGGCTCTGCAAGTAGTCCTGCCGCGCAATCACCTTTTGGTCGTACAGCACCTGATTGGTGTCAAATACCCGCCGGGCCTCGGCCAGCTGAAAGTCGATGTCGGCTAGCTGGTTTTGGCGCAGAATGCGGTTTTGCAGCAGCTGGTTGCGGGTGTTGCGCAGGTTGTTCATCAGGTCGTACACGGCCGTTTCGCGGTTCACCATTTCCAGCTGCAGGTCGGGGTTAGCTAGCCGCAGCAACGGCTGGCCCACCGTCAAGGTCGTGCCTTCTTCCACCAGTACCTGCTGCACCGTGCCGGCCTCCACTGCGTCCAGGTACACGGTGCGCAGCGGCTGCACCACCCCGTCGATGGCCGTGAATTCCTGAAAGTTACCCCGCGTAACGGGACTGATGGTCAGCCGGCTGGCCGCGACGTGCAACCGCTGGCCCGGCCGGGGCCAGTAGAGGCCAGCCACTCCCGTGCCCGCCAGCACCAGGGCCCCCAACCACCACCAGCGGGTGACAAACGACCACTTTTTCTTCGGTATCAGGACATCCATTCGGTTTGGCGCAGGGAATAGCAGCAACAAGCTAGTGACCGCAGGTGCCAAGAACGGTGCCTTTATCACAAACTATTGCTAATCAGCGGTCTGATTTTACGTCCTGGTTGCCAGCTTCCGCCGAGCGTCCGGTTTTGATACAGTTGACCGTTCGGTTCTGATACAGTTTGAATCTATTGACGGGCAGAAAACGGCCTGGCCGACTGAAATGCAGTATTTTTCGAAGCCTGCACGGTTTATGTGGCCTGGGTTGGGACGGG
>NZ_BMGY01000065.1 GCF_014640435.1 Hymenobacter frigidus
CTTAAAAAACAGGTACGCCGACCTGACCAAAGAAAAAACTCAAAACTAAACTGTCAGACCACTAGTTGCCTGTAGCCCGAACGCACGGCCACTGAGCAGCAGGCGGAAACTTTTGTACCCGATATTGCGTGTAGAAGGTGCTTATCGGCCCAGCTGGTGGCCCGAGCGGCGCGGCGCGGTTACGAACCGCACCGGGTTTTCAACCTGCTTTACTTGATTTCCATGCGTCAATTACTATTCATTACGGGGCTGGCGCTCGCGTGCGGAGCCCAATCGGCGGCGGCCCAGAGCACCCGCGTCATGCCCGCAGCCGCGGGCAGCACCCAAAGCCGCATTGCCCTGGCTACCCGCGAGGCGGCCAGCGCCCGCCCCATGCGCCTGGCCTGCGCCCCGCTGATAGGCGTAGTTTTCGACCCCAACGGCCAACCACTGATGGGGGCCACGCTGCTCGTAAAAGGCACCCACCAAGTGTATGTCACCGATTCGGAAGGCAAATTTCAGCTCACTGAAGCCATTTACCAGGGGCAGGAACTGACCGTGGGCGCGGCCGGCTACCACACGCAGGACGTTGCGCTGGAGGACTGCTCGCTGCCGCGGCTGGTGCTGGAAAAGATTCCCGGAGCCCACATCAGGCGCACCGGCAAGCGGGCGGGCCAGGTCACCCGCCTCAACAACCGCAGCACCAACATGCGCTAGCCGGATACGAGCGACGCTTCACCCACGCCATAAAAGCTGAACGGGCCGCCCACGATGGTGAGCGGCCCGTTCAGCTTTTACACTTTTCGGCAGAATAGGCAGGTTTTACTTGGCTCCCAGCGCGGGCAGCATCACCTTCAGCTCGGCCGAGTAAAGGCGGCCGATGAAGGGCGAGGCCACGAACTCGCGCATCTTGGTGTCGAACAGGTTCACCACCTGCGCCGAGGCGGTGAGGTAGCTGCTCAGCCGGTAGCCGGCGCTCACATCCACGGTGGTGAAGCCGCCGAGCGGGCCGTAATTATAGGTGCGGCCGAAGCGGGCGTTTTCGCGCACGCCGAGCGTGGGGTTGGCCGCGGCGGCCACGTTGATGCCCGAGTAAAAATCGTAGGCCTGCACGTAGCGGGTGAACACCGAGCCAAAGAACTTTTTGCCGCTGTAGTTCACAGCAAAGCTGCCTTTGTGGGCGGGCGTGTTGATGGGCAGGTCAATTTCGTTCTGGACTTTGCCGTCCTTGTTGCCATCGTTACCCAAGTCGTCCTTGTTGAGGTTGAAACCAAAATAAGAGTAGTTCAGGGCCACGCTCAGGGCGTTGGTGAGAAAGTAGCTCAGGCCAAGGTCGGCGCCGTAGGTGTCTACCTGCCCGAAGTTGACGTAGGTAAGCAACACGGCGGCACCGGCTTCGGGCGTGCCCGGCACCACTTCCGACATGGGCGTGTTGCCGCGCTTCACCACCTTGCGGCCCAGGGTAGCAATGTTGATTGCCGGGCTCAGAAAATCCTTCGAGCGGTTGTAATAGGCGTTGGCATCGATGAAAAACTTCGGCGCCACCTTGCCTTTGTAGCCCACTTCCAGGGTTTTGATGGTTTCCACTTTCAGCTTGTTGATAACGGTGCCATCGCTCAGGGTGTAGCCTTCGCTGTTGCCCACGAGCAGGCCGCCAAACAAGTAGCCGTCGAGATTTAGGATGGTGGGAGCGGCGATGCCCTGGCCGTAGGTGAGACGCACCGACTGGTCGTTGAACGACCACACCGCCCCGGCTTTCGGGATAAAGTTGAAGCCGTACCGGTCGTGCTGGTCGGCACGGGCGGCAGCAATGAGCTTAAAGTGCGACGGCAAGGTCAACTCGCCCTGGGCGTAGAGGCCAACCTGGTTGATAATGATGGGACCATCGCGGTCGAACAGGTAGGTATTCTGGCTATTGGCCATGTCGCGCTGGTATTGCGTACCCACCACCATGTTGAAGATGCCGAACGTGTTGTTGTACTGCAGCTCACTGTTGAGGCGGCGCGAAGCGTCCTTAAACACTGCGCCGCGCTTCAGCGCCACGCCCGCCGTGGGCGTTTTGCCAAACCACTGCTCAGCAAAGGAGCGGCTGCGGGATTCTTCCTCGCTAAAACCAGCATCCTTAAAGCTCAGGTAGTTCTGGGTACGCTGGTTGATGGCGTACGTATTTTCGGTCTTGCTCCAGGTGTTGTACACCTGCGCAAACCAGCGCGGCGACACGTAACGGGCGTGCAGGTACTGCACGCTCCAGTCCTTAATCTGGTTGCGGCCGGCGTTGGTCTGGCCCAGAAAGCTCGATTGGTTGCCACCGTACGACAGGATGATGTCGGCCTTATCAGTCACGCTGTAGTAGGCGGCGGCTTCGCCGTGCAGGCTTTTGAAGGTGCGGTCAAGGTCAATTTCTTTCTCAGCGTGGAAAATGCCGGCGCGTGCCGGCACGCCCGGCGCGGCGGCCGTGCGGAAGGCCGTGTTGGTGTAGTACACCGTGTCGGTGTAGGCAAAGTCTTCACCCCGCGTGTACTCGCCCGTCACCTTAAACGCCAGCTTGGAATTGAGCACCTGCGCGTGGCGGAAGCGGCCCGAAAACACGCTCTGGTTGCCCAGGCCCAAGGCCACGGTGGTACCGGCCGTGCGGCGTGGGTCCTTGCTGATGGTATTTACCAGCCCGTTGTGGGCGTTGGGGCCGTAGAGGGCGGCCGAGGGCCCGAGCACCACTTCGATGCGCTCGATGTCCTCCTTCACCACGCTGGTGAGCGGGCCGAGCGGCAGGCCGGTGGCGATGAGCGTAGAAAGGCGCGCATCGTTCATTTGCAGGTTTTTGGGGTTGAAGGCGCTGTTGAAGCCGCGCACGTTGATGCCCGCGCCCAGCACGCCGCTGCGGATGTAGTCCACGCCCTTCTGACGGGCCAGCAATTCGCCCACATTGAAGGACGGCAGTTCATCAATCTGGCGAGCATTGATTACGCTGATGGTGGCCGGGGCCTCGGTTAGCTTCTCGGGGCGGCGCGAGGCCGACACCACCACTTCGCCGGCCATCACGGAGGCCTGGGTCAGGCCGATGGTGCCCAAGTCGACTACTTCCTGGTTTACTTCTACAGTGCGCGGGGGCAGCTCGTAGCCAATGTAGGAAAACACCACTTTGTAGGTACCGGGCTTTAGGCCGCTGATGGTGAATTCGCCGCCGTTGCCACTAGAGGTGCCCGTGGTGGTGCCGGCCACCACAATGCTTACGCCCGGCAGGGGCTCGTTGCTGGCCGCATCAATCACGCGGCCGCGCACGCCGCCACCCTGGGCTGCCGCCCCCAATGCCTGAATCACCAGCAGAAAAAGGAGTAAAATTCGAGAGGCCATATGCGTTGCAGTTGAAAGGGTTGAGTAGGAGTTTGAGTCGGAGTGCAGTAGTGTAACGAATCTACTGGCCTCCCCCACCGGCCACCCCGCCGCGCCTCAAATAAGCAAGGTGGACTTAACCGCCCGCACCCCGTTTAAATTCTCGCAATATGCTGTTATTCAAATGATTTCCGCCTGCTGCACCAGCACGGACTTTATCCGGCCACAGAGGTGCGGAATGCAGGATTTTACCTCACTTAATAAGTCCTCCAACAGCCGCCGCTTGTGCGGGTTACCGAAATGGGCCTGCCCGGAGCGGCCCACCAGTTCTACCAGCTGGTCGTCGTCAATCTCATTCTCCACGTAGCGGCTGATGTGGTAGTACCACTCCAGCGTAGGCACGTAGTTGGGGCGGGTGCGGTAGTCGGCTTCTTTTTGCAGCAGGTGGTGCTTGTGGCAGGTGCGCAGCAGCTTGTCGTACTTC
Source organism: Hymenobacter frigidus (assembly GCF_014640435.1). Lineage (GTDB taxonomy): Bacteria > Bacteroidota > Bacteroidia > Cytophagales > Hymenobacteraceae > Hymenobacter > Hymenobacter frigidus. The sequence goes on from NZ_BMGY01000065.1 coordinate 3,794, forward strand.
TCCTGCAGCACCAGCGCCTGAAAATAGGCCACGAAGAAAATGTGCCAGCGGTGGGCCAGAATTTCCTTGGCGTTATCACGCAGGAAGCTGTCGGCCAGCTTTTCGCCGTCAGCGGGCTGCCCGTTCAGGTTCAGGCACTTGATGTAGAAGGCCATGAAGCCGATTTTGTTGCGCACGTTGTTGGTGTGCCGCACCGACGGAAACGACTGCTTCATAAGCGCCAGCGCCTCGTGGATTTTGCCCTGCCGCAGCAGAATCGCGCTGTAGTTATTAAGGTAGTGCAGGTGGTCGGTGTTCTTCTGTTTGATGCTGAGGTAGCCGAACTCCTCGGCCTGCTGCAGCACGTCAAACTTGGAGTGTAGCAGCACGCTGTTGGCGTAGTAGTTGAACAGGATGCGGCGCGAGTAGAACATGCCCTGCCGCAGCAGCCCGTCCAGCGCCTCGTACACGGCCTTCAGCTTGTCGAACTCCGAGTAGTTGAAGTACAGAAACGTGAGCCGCACCACCGCGAAGTAGCGGTTCAGGCCGTCGAGCGTGTCGTCGTAGAACGTGGCCAACAGCCAGGGCTCCCACTGCCGGCTCTCGGTGGCGTTGCGGGTGTACTGGCTCGTGATGTCGAGCGTGGCCTGGTGCAACTGAGCAAACGTGGCCTTGCTCTGCTCATACGCCGCCCGCTGCTGCTCCACGAACTGCGCCACCAGCTGGTGCTCCTTAAAGCGCATCCGCACCAGCAAAAACTGCTGATAGCTGAGCGTCAGCTCGTAGAATTTCACGAAGTAGAAGGCCGGCTTGTCGTAGCGCACAATGGCCTGGAGCAACGCCTTTTCCTCGGCCGGGGCTATGGAATCGGTCATGATTTGCTGGTCGAGGGCGTTGAGGTGCACCAGGTGCTTGTCCACGTCGATGCTGGCCAGGCGCTGCTGCACCCACTGCATCAGGTTGGAATACTTGCGCTTGTCGATGCCCGGCCGGAAGGCCACCGGCGTGCGCGGGTGGTGGCAGTTATAGGCCAGCGTTTCCAGAATCTCGCGGTTGTCGGCGTCCTGAAACTGCTGCACCTCTTGCAGCCAGGCCACTTCGTGCGGCAGCACATCGGCGGCAAACTCGGCGAACTTTTCTAGTTTCTTTTTCACAGAACAGCGGCGTGGGCGGGTGGGGCGTCCAATTTACCGGAAATTCTGGGGTTGGTGGGTGCCTTGAAGAATTCGTTGGCTGGCGCGAGTTTAGCGCCGCGTAACTCGCGCCGATAACCGGGCGAGGCTGCGCTTCGCATCAGAACGAGTTGCCAGGGTGAACCAAACGGCGCGGTTGTTAATTGCCGCTCACGCGGCAGTGGAGGCTCAGCCTCCACGTCATAGCCGGGCGCGAGTTACGCTGCGCTAAACTCGCGCCAGTTGCGGGGCCAGTTGCGGGGCCAGTTGCGGGGCAGGTGGGCTGCCCCAGCCGTAACGCTTACGCGCTCAGCACGGGGTGCACCTCAAAATAATGCCACCCCCAGCGCAGCAGCAGCACGCTGCCCCAGGCCACCAACCCAAACACCATCAGAAAGAACAGCAGCAGGAGCGCCACTAGGCCCTTGCCGCTGCCCTGGTGGTGCCCCTCGGCGTAGTGGCGGCGCAACAGGGCCACATTACGCTCGTTGCTTTTGTAGGCGAAGTCGAATAGGTTGCCCAGAATTGGAATGGCTCCGACAACGGTATCGAGCAGGATATTGAAGGCCATGCGCACTACTACCGCGCCGCTGGCTCCGTGGCGCAGCATGGTGAGCAGCAACACTCCCGAAACGGCCAGCGTCGACAGGTCGCCGGCCACCGGTATCAGGCCCAGCAGCGGGTCTAGGCCGAAGCGGAACCGGGTGCCGGGCAGCCGAAACTGGCTATCCATCAGCCGGGCAACACGTGCCACCCAGCGCAGCCGCTCATCGGCATCGAAGGAATTGGGCGCGGGAGAGGACCTGGGCAGGGACATATACGGGAAAGTAGTACGGCCCCTATACGCCCGCCAGCGTGGAACGGACGCCTATTACCCCCAACCTCAGGCTCTCACTGCGCTAACACAACCGCATACCACACAAACGCCGCTACCAAACGATTAAACTCCGGCGCTTACTCATGAATGCGCGAAGTGGTCGGTTGCGTCCCCAGCTCTGGTTGGGAATGAGAAAATACTCGGCCCACAAAACGGCGAACGTGCTTACGACTAATACCCATCACGAAAAGAGCCCACTGCAAGCAGTGGGCTCTTTCTTGTTTTCATAGAGCTCAAATTCATTCATAGAAGCCAAAGCGCAGGCCGTTGATTTTCACCTACGTCCTGGCTCAGCAGCGCGGGTGGCTATTGCAGCAGGCTAACGCCTTGGGCGTTGTCCTGCTGCTGGGCCAGGCCCAGCGCAGTGAGCCCGCGGCTGTCCTTAATGGACTTATCGGCGCCCTTGCTAAGCAGCATTTTCAGCAGCTCGTGGCGGCCGAACATGGCGGCAAGCATGAGGGCGGTGCCGCCGTTGGCGTTCTGCAGGTTCGGCTTGGCGTTTTTATCGAGTAGCAACGTTGCGATGTCCGCGTAGCCTTTGAAGCTCACGCCCATAAGCGCCGTGTTGCCCGTCTGGTCCTGGTGGTTAACGTCGGCCCCGGCCTGGAGCAGCAGTTTGGTGGCTTCCATGTTGCCGTTGTAGGCCGCCAGAATCAGCGGCGAAAAGCCTTTCACGTCCTGGGCGTTCACATCGGCCTTCTGCTTGAGGAGTTGGCTGATGGCCGCCACGTCGCCAACGCGCGCCGCAGTGAACAGGTCGGTAGCAGGAGCCGCCGGTATAATTGCCGCCGCTACGGCAGCAGGAGCCTTCTTGGTGGCCGGGGCCACTTGTTGGGCTGCAGCGGATAAAGAAAAGGCCAATAATAGCCCGGTTGATAAGAATTTCATGTCTAAGTAAGGTATTGTGGGCTTGGCCAAAGCGTTGAAAAAACCTTAGCCAAGCTTTATAATCACAGGGTTGTTAGTTTTTAACCAGGCTGGTTACGTCCTTCTTCTCCAGTTTGAGGGACTTCATCAGGCGCTGGCCATAGTCGGCGTCGGCCTGGTAGAAGTAGCTCACCATCTTGTACACCACCTGCTTGTTCTGCACGGCCGATAAATCGGCGGTCAGGTTGCCGATGAGGTGCTGCTTGTCCTTCTCCGACATGCCGCGGTAGAGGATGCCGGCCTGGGCGAAATCGTTGGTTTTCGAAATCTTAACCTGCGTAGTGGTTCCCAGCAGCGGCGCGTGCGAAGCCTCGTGCGCCGGGGTGTCGGTGAAGCCTTCGGCGGGGTGGCTGGTGCTGGGCTGGTAGTTCACGTTGGAAGTCGACTTGTGATAGCTCATCGAACCGTCCTGGTTATGGTTCACTACGGCTACTTTGGCCGCGTTCACCGGCAACTGCTGGAAGTTGGCACCGATGCGGTAGCGCTGCGTATCGAAGTAGGAGAACACGCGGCCCTGCAGCAGCTTGTCTTCCGAAGGCTCGATGCCGGGCACCAGCGTACCGGGCGAAAACGCCGATTGCTCGGTCTCGTCGAAGTAGTTGTCGGGCATCCGGTTCAGCACCATCTTACCGATTTTGGTGCTGGGCGCCAGGTTCTCGGGCCAGATTTTGGTGGCGTCCAAGGGGTTGAAGTCAAACTTGTTCAGCTCCTCGGGCTTCAGCATCTGCACCGAAAGCTCCCAGGTGGGGAAATCGCCCTTGCCAATGCTGGCGTAGAGGTCGGTGGTGGCGTACTGAAAATCCTGGGCCTGCATCTTGCCGATGTCTTCCCGCGAGAAGCTCTTCACGCCTTGCAGGGTGGTCCATTTGTACTTCACATACGTTACTTCGCCCTTGGTATTCACCCACTTAAAGGCGTGAACCCCAAAGCCATCCATGTGGCGGTAGCCAGCCGGGGTGCCCAGGTCGGAGTAGAGGTAGGTGAACATGTTGGTGGCTTCCGGCACGTTCGAAAAGAAGTCGAACACGCGGTTGGCGTCCTGCCGGTTGTACACGGGCGAGGGCTTCAGGGCGTGCACCATGTCGGGGAACTTCATGGCGTCGCGGATGAAGAACACGGGTAAGTCATTGCCGACGATGTCGTAGTTACCCTGGTCGGTGTAGAGCTTCACCGCGAAGCCGCGCGGGTCGCGCACCGTTTCGGGCGAGTCCTTGCCGTGAATAACGGTGGAGAAACGGGTGAACAACGGCGTTTTTTTGCCTTTCGCGCCAAACACGGAGGCCTTGGTGTACTGCGAAAAATCGCCGTAGCTCTCGAACTCGCCGTAGGCACCCGTACCTCGAGCATGGACCACGCGCTCAGGAACCCGCTCCCGGTCGAAGGCCGCAATTTTTTCGAGCAAATGCACGTCTCCGAGGAGGGTCGAGCCGTTTTCGCCAGCGGTTTTTGAGTACTGGTTGCTGCCAACGGCGGCTCCGGTATTCGTCGTCATGGCGGGCGTTTGTTGCGCCTGCGACTGGTAACTCACCGCTAGCACGGCGAGGATAATAAGGGGTTTTTTAAGCACAGCTTTTGCTCTTTTGTGGGTAATCGAAGTGCAAAGTTGGGCTCAGTACAGTTATAAGCAAAAGAAATAATTATGATTTCACAATAATCATATGATATAATCAAAAAAACCTATGTGTCCACCAATAAGCTGGTCAATTGGTTGAATGGTGATTGACTGAAACGGTTAGGCTCATTTGGGGCAATAAAAAGGTACATGTCTTTTGTCATGAATGGTAGCAAAAGCGTTGCGTCGACTGAAACGTGGCTTAGGCACTGCTTTCAGATTAGGGACTGGTGCCATTGTATGGCATTGTCTGGCGCGAGTTTAGCGCAGCGTAACTCGTGCCGAAAACCGGGCGAGGCTGCGCCTCGCATCAAAACGAGTTGCCAGGGTGAGCCAAACGGCGCGGTTGTCCATTGCCGCTCACGTGGCAGTGAAGGCTCGGCCTCCACGTCATAGCCGGTCACGAGTTACGCTGCGCTAAACTCGCGCCAGAAAGGCCAGAAGGGGTCATCTTCCCTACCGCACAAACGCCGCCACCAGCTTATTGAACTCCGCCGCTTGCTCGTAATGCGCGAAGTGCCCAGCTTCCGCCAGCAGCACTTGCTGGGCGTGGGGCAGGCGGGCCCCGCCGGCCGCCGCCACCTGGGCCGTGGTGAGCTGCGGGTGCAGCGCCCGGTTGGGAATCAGGAAATCCTCGGCCCCAAAGACGACCAGCGTGGGCTGCCGCACCTGCGGCAGGCGGTCGAAAATGGGGCCGTCGAGCATGCCCGACATGCTTTTGACCACCGTGAGGGCGTAGAGGCCGAAGTCGTCGCACTGCATCATGCGCAGGCGCTCGGCAATCCAAAGGTCCACGACCGGGGGCATGCGGTAGAAATTGTATTTGTGGTTGGTGCGCACCTGCGCCACGGGCGTGTTCTGGATGGACGCTACCGTGTAAAAATTATGCAGCTGAAGTTTCTCCGGCTCCGTGAAGGTTTCGAAGCCGGCCGGCGAGGCGAGCACCAGCTTTTGTATTTCACCGGGGTACTTCAAGGCTAGGGTCACGGCTATCTGGCCGCCCATGCTGTGGCCCACCAGCGTCACGTTTTTGAGGTGCAGACGCTGGATGAACAGGTGGATGACTTCGGCGTAGAAGTCCATGGTGCCGGGGTAGTGGCCTTTGGAGGACTTGCCGTAGCCCGGCAGGTCGAGGGCCAGGCAGCGGCTGCTGCGGCTCAGGTCGGGCAGGGTGCGCTCCCAGGCCCGCACGTAGCTGCTGAGACCATGGATGAAAATGAGGGTGGTTTTGCCCTTCCCGGCATCTACGTAGGCGATTTCCAGCGAGTCGGCCAGCGCCACGGTGTGTTCGGGGAAACCGTAGGCCCCGATGACCTGGCGGATGGGCACTGCTTGCGTTTGAAAAGACATCGCCGGGATACTTGCGGTGAACAGAAGGAACAAGGCGGGCAACACTTGGAATAAGCAGCTCATAACAAATTGGTTATGGATTTATGTATGAGTATTTTTTGATGACCGACCGTCATGCTGACCAGCCGCGGCCATTCACTCATACCGCCGCTTTCAGCGCCTTTTTGTTGATTTTTCCGGTGTCGTTTTTCGGCAATTCCGCCACCAGCTCCAAGTATTTTGGTACTTTGAAGCGGGCCAGGTTGCCGGCGCAGTAGGCTTGCAGAGCTTCGCAGGAAATATCCAAGTCCTTGGTCACGACAAACGCTTTGCCGACCTCGCCCCAGCGGGCATCGGGCACGCCGATAACCGCCACTTCCGACACGCCGGGGAACGTGAGTAAAAACCGCTCAATCTCGGCCGGATACACGTTTTCGCCGCCCGAGATGTACATGTTTTTGATGCGGTCCATCACGAAGAAATAGCCTTCCTCGTCGCGCCGGAGCAGGTCGCCGGTGCGGAACCAGCCGTCGGGCATGGCCTTGGCGGTGGCTTCGGGGTCGCGCCAGTAGCCGGGCGTGGTCATGGGGCCGCGCAGGCATAGCTCGCCCACCTCATTGGGGCCTACTTCCTGGCCCTGCTCGTCGATGAGGCGGGTTTCGACGTAGAAATTGGCCCGGCCGATGGAGCCAATTTTGCGCACGGCATCGTCCTGATGCAGCGAAAACAGGTTGGGGCCCACCTCCGTGAGGCCGAAACCCTGGCGGATTTTGATGCCCTTGCGGTCCCAGGCCCGGATGACTTCCAGCGGCAGCGCCTCGCCGCCCACGATGAAGTAGCGCAGGCTGCCCAAATCGGCGCTGGCGAAGACGGGGCTTTCCATCATCATCTTGAGCATGGTGGGCACGCCCATGAAGATGTCGGCCCGCTCCTGGTCAAGCAGCGCCAGGATGCGCTCGGGCTGGAACTTCTTCAGCAGCCCCACCGTGGCCCCGCGGTGCAAAAACGGGGTCACGAGCACGTTCCAGCCGCCGGTATGAAAGGGCGGCATGCAGTTTATGGTGAAGTCGGCGGGGGTGATTTCCAGGCTCAGGCTGGTGTTGAGGCTGTTCCAGAGCAGCATCCGGTGGGTGTAGAGGGCGCCCTTGGGGAAGCCCGTGGTGCCCGAGGTGTAGAGGATGAATACGGCGTCGTCCTCCTCGGGCTCGGGGCCGGCCCAGGCGGGTTGGGGCGTGGCCAGGCCGCGCTGGCAGAGGTCGGCCAACGTTTGCAGGGGCCACACCTTCGGCACTGCCACCAGGCCCGGCATCGCCAGCGCCTTGTCCTGGAACTGGTCTTCGTAAATGAGCAGCGCGGGCTGGCAGTTGGCCACCAGATAGTCGATTTCGCCCACCGCCAGCCGATAGTTGACGGGCACCAGGACGAGGCCGGTTTTCTGGGCAGCCACGAAGAGCGTGACGTACTCCAGGCAGTGCTCAGCGATGACCATCACGCGGTCGCCCTTGCGCAAGCCGTGGCGCTGGGTAAGCTCGGCAGCGAGGTAGTTGGCGGCTTGGTTCAGCTCGGCGTAGGTGCGGGTGCGGTCGGTGTCGAGCTCCTTGAGCGCCACTTTGTGCGGCGAATAGAGCGCCCACTTGGCTATCCAGTCTTTGGTGTACATGAGGGGGTGGGATTTTTTGGATGTCGTCACCTCACCCCCCGGCCCCCTCTCCAAAAAAGAGGGGGAGCCACGGCGGCGTGGACGTGGGCGTGAGTTAAAGATTGAGAGTTAAAAGTGAAGAGTTGGAATGATTTTTAACTTTTAACACTCAACTTTTAACTGAAATCGTCAAGCTCCCCTCTCTTTTGGAGAGGGGCCGGGGGTGAGGTTCCACTGGGGTAAAAGCTGCCGCAACCCCAACCCGCCGCCGCGCCAGATACAGCGCCCCGCCCACCACCACCGACGCCACAATGCCCAGCGCCGCCGATACCCCAGGGTTGCGCACCGGCGCTTGCATATAAGGCGTGAGGCGGCCGAAATAGACACCGAAATGCACCAGCAGCGCCGTCACCGAAGCCCAGGCAACGGCCGAGCGCGGGGCGTCTTTCAGGAAAATACCGAAGCTGATGGGCACAAAGGCCGCCGCGAAATAGGCGTACACCCCCGTTTGGGCAAAAATGGCCACGCTCAGCTTGGCGTTCACAAATTGGTCGTAGGATATCCAAATGGCAATGCCGCCCAGGACGGCGATTACGGCGCGGTTCAGCAGGATTTCGCGGCCGAAACCGCCCGCGCCTCCGAAAGCCGTGGCCGGTAGCAAGGGCTTGATAATGTCGGCCGTGATGGTGCTTGATAGCGACTGAATGAGGCTTTCCAGGGTGGAAATACCGGCTGAAATCAGGCCCAGGATGATGAGCAGGCCCATGTACACCGGAAACTCGCGCACCACGTAGGCCGACATAATCTTGTCCATTTTCAGCTCCTGGCCGTTCAGCATCAAGCCTGGGAAAGCCATTCGGGCGTACAAGCCCACAAACACCACCGAGAAAAATACCGTGAGCACCGCCACCGCCGTGAGCAGGTAGCGGTTCACGTCTTTCTCGCTGTCGAGCAGCAACGATTTGGTGATGAGGTGCGGCTGGCAGACGATGGCGGTACCGATGACTACCTGGCAAAAAATGATTTCGAAGTAATCCCGAAACAGGTAGCTGCCGGGGTTGGTGGCGTGCGTCAGGGCGGGGTCGATGGCCGCCAGCTTAGCGATGAAGCCGTGCACGCCCTGGCTGAAATGCTCGTAGCCCGAGGTGAGCAGGATAATGGCCACCAGCAGCTTGAGCGAGGCCTGAATGGTGTTGGTGTACACCATCGAATTGGCCCCACCGAACATCATGTAGCCGAAAATAAACACCACCACCGCTACCAGCACCGGCAGCGGCGGCGCATTGAGGGCGTTGCTGAGCACCTGCGTCAGCCCCACGCAAATGAGTACGATGAAGGTGATGAGCAGCAGCGCCAGCCACCCAAAGTAGCGCGTGAGGCTGGGGCTTTGGAACCGCGAGCCAATCCATTGCGCCAGCGTGTGGGCCTTCACCGTCTGTCCGTGCTTGCGAAAACCCTTGGTGAACACCACCAGCGAAATCATCGATGCCAAAGGCATTATCACGCCAAACGACAGCATGGCGCTTAGCCCATTGATGGCCACAAAGCCGGGGTTGATGATGAACGTGGCCGCGCTGGTCATGGATGCGGCCAGCGACAACCCCACCGCCACCGGCGAAAACCGCACCGAGCCCACGGCATAGTCCGACATACTCTTAATCTTCAGCGCACCGCGCACCACAAAAAACAGGATAACGGCCGCATAAACCGCCAGCAGGATGGCCGTAGCGGTTACTTGTTGGGGAGTAGCGATGCCGGGCATGGGTGGGGATAGTTAGGGCGGATTATGGAATTTAGAACGTCAGGGGGAGGGGTGGATAGCGACCGTCATGCTGAGCGCAGCGCAGTGGAGTCGAAGCATCTCGCTCGCATCGTCGCAGCAATTGGATTACTAATGAAATAGAGATGCTTCGACTCCACTGCGCTCAGCATGACAATCAGCAAAAGCAGTTACATCCTAAAAGCCGCTGCGGCAAAGGCCAGTCCGCCGCCGGAACCGATGAAAAACACTAGGTCATTTTCTTTAATATCGCCGCTGGTCATCGCCTTATCCAGCGCCATGGGGATGGCGGCCGAGCCCGTGTAGCCAAACTGCTGCATGATGAGCGGCGCCCGCGCGCGCGGCACGTCCAGCCGGTCGAGGGTTTCGTTGATGGCGTGCACGTTGAGCTGGGTCATCACGTAATGGTCCACGTCGCGGGGGCTGATGCCGATGTCGGCAGCCATTTCCTGGGCCAGGCGGGTCCAGATTTCCGGGTTGATTTCCTTAGGGAAACGGTACACGAACTTCAGCTTGTGGTCGTTGCGGGCCACTGCTTCGGCCGTGATGGGCTGCTTGGTGGCTCCGGCGTAAATGCCCATCCAGCCGGTGTACTGGCCTTCGGTGTGGAGGCGGCTGGTGAGAAAACCGCGGTCGGTGTTTTCGGCGGCGGTGAGGAGCACGGCCCCGGCCCCGTCGGCGAACAGTGTGACGGTTTTTTTGTCCGTCAGGTCCAGGTATTTGCTCATGGCGTAGCCGCCAATTACCAACACCTTGTTGTAGCGCGTATCGGAGGCAATGTATTTGGCGGCCACGTCCAGGGCCGTTACCGAGCCGGCGCAGGCGGCATTCAGGTCGAAAGTCCCTGCTCTCGTGGCCCCCAGCCGGTGTTGCAGCACGGCGGCGGTAGCGGGCGACACGTACTCGGGCGTGTCGGTGGCCACGATGAGCAGGTCCAATTCATCGGCCCGCACGCCGGCGCGGGTCAGCGCCTGGTGGGCCGCGTGCTCGCAGAGGTCGGCCACCGATTCGTCGTCGGCGCACCAGCGGCGGGACTGGATATTCACGTTCTGGCGCAGCCAGGTGTCCACGTCCTCGCCCAGCAGCTCGTTGAAATAGGCGTTGGGCAGCTCCCGCGCTGGCACGTAGGAGCCGGTAGCAGTGATGAGGGCGCGGCGGCCAGTGGCGGTTTGCATGGCGCTAAATCGTTACGGCTCCGTCCACGCTCAGCACCGCGCCGCTGATGAAACCGGCCTCGTCGGAGGCCAGAAACAGGTAGGCGCTGGCAATATCTTCGGGCGTACCTAGGCGGCGCAGTGGCGTGCGGCTTTTCAGCATGTCGATGACTTTTTCCGGAATGGAATCAATCATGTCGGTGGCGATGAAGCCCGGCGCTACGGCATTCACCGTGATGCTGTACTTGCCCAGCTCACGGGCCAGCGTCTTGGTCAGGCCGATGAGGCCGGCCTTGGTGGCCGCGTAGTTGGCCTGCCCGAAGTTGCCATACAGCCCCACCACCGACGAGGTATTGATGATGCGCCCACTCCCCTGGGCTTCCATGAACGGCGCCACCGCCTGAGTGCAGATGAACACGCCGGTCAGGTTCACGTCCAATACCTGCTGCCATTGGGCCAGGGTCATCTTGCGCAGCGTGGCGTCGCGGGTGATACCGGCGTTGTTTATCAGCACGTCGATGCGGCCAAACTGGTCGTGCACGGCCTGGGCGGCGGCGGCTACTTGCTCGGGCTGCGTGGTGTTTACCACGGCCGCTACAGCCTGGCCGCCCTGGGCCGCAATTTCAGCGCAGGTGGCCTCGGCCCGGGCCGCGTCGATGTCCCAGATAACGACGGTGGCACCCTCGGCGGCAAACCGCAGGGCCGATACGCGCCCAATGCCACTGGCCCCGCCGGTGATAATCACAACCTTATCCTGTGCTCGTTTCATGTGGAGTGTTAATGCAGCATGAAAGTAGCGGGCCACCATTTCGAGCCCTGGAAGCCCGCAAAGAAATTCAGGGTGGACTTAACCTGTTTTTAAATTATTTAAACTATTCAAACATCAGTCAACCAGTTTTTTGCGCCAATATTTTCATTGCCGGACTGATACGAGGGCTGTGAGTTTTCACCACCGCGTAGGCAGTTCATCTACCTGTGCTCAGCAATGCACATCTGTCAGAACAGTCGCTAAGTGCCTAGACAAAATTAAACGAGGTATTAGAGCGTCATGCTGAGCTTGTCGAAGCATCTCTACCGCGCTTCGTCAGGGCCGTTCAACGAAGCGGTAGAGATGCTTCGACAAGCTCAGCATGACGCTCTGATTGCACAATTAATTTAGAACAAGCACTTAATGGAAATAACTCGTTCGTGGCTGGGGCTGCTTGAGGTGGTCCATTTAGGCTGGACAGTTTAGGGCAGTGGTTTGAAGTGATTGTTGATGAGCGCGATACGGCGTCTGGCAGCCAATACTGGAGTGCAGGCGGTCGTGATTGTAATAGTCAAATAGTCGGCGATGCTGGCTTGCGCGTCGGCCAAGTCGGCAAACACGGGCCACTCGCGGAGTTCGAGCACCTCCGTTTTGAGACGTGACCACAGGCTTTCGGCTTGGGTCGTACCCGGTAGGGCATTGTCGTAGCACTCGCCGCGGCGGCTCTGCGAACGCACGGCCCCGTGCCGGTGCAAGAGGGCGCGGTAGGCGTTGCCGCAGTACTGGCCGCCCTACCGGGTACGACCGCGGTCGGAGTGAACGAGTAGGCCTGGGGTGGGCGACTGGGCGAAAAAGACCCGCTGCAAGGCCGTGGTGACCAACTCTTCCGGCATGGTGGCCCCCACGTGCCAGCCCACCACGTGCTTGGTAGCCGCGTCCTGGAAGGCACACAAATAGGCCCAGTTGCCGTTGGCCAGGGGCAGGTACGTGATGTCGGACACCCAGACCTGGTTGGCCCGGGTGGGCTTGGGCTGGTCCAGCAAGCGGTTGGGGGCGCAGCGCAGCCCGTGCGTGGAGTCGGTCGTGCGTGGGGTGTAGGCCTTGGGTTGCAAGGCGCGCAGGCCCCGGCGGCGCATGGCCGGGCGCAGGCGTTGGCGGCCCACCCGGTGCCCTTTTTCACGCAGGGCGACTTGCAGCCGGCGGGTGCCATAACGGCGCTGGTGGACCCCAAAGGCCTTGACCAAGGCCGTTTCCCAAGCCGGCGTTTGCTAGTCCACCACCCGCTGCTACCCCGTTTGCCACGCATAATACCCACTGGCCGGCACCCCGAGCACCTGGCAGAGCCGCCGTACCGGGTAGTGGCCGCGCTCGGCAGCGATGAAGCGGTAGCGGCTCATTGGTCCGGCGTCTGCGAGATAACGCGCCTCAAGCGTTTGCTGGCGATGGCTTTTTTTAAAATATCCAGCTCCTGCGCCTGCCGCCGGGCCAAGACCCGCAGCTGGCGCAGTTCGGCAGCCGTGGCCGGGTCCAGCGCCGCCCCCAATGCGGCCGTCCCCGGCGTTTGGGCGGCCTTTTGCCACTGGTAGATGCGTTTGGGGTCAATATTGAGTGCCCGGGCGGCGGCTTGGGTCGAGCGGCTTTGCTCGGCCAAGCGCACGGCTTCGGCGCGGAAGGCCGCATCGTACGTGCGGCGGTTGTCGGGTTTTGGCGTCTCTTTCATGACGAAGGAGAGGTGCCACCCTGTTCTGTCCAGATTAACTAGTGTTCTGACAACTTAATTACAGTATTATTAGTTTGGGTAGCGTACCCCCCTCCTTTCCCCTCCTTTCCCCTCCTTTCCCCTCCTTTCCCCTCCTTTCCCCTCATGGCCCGCACCGCTGCCCC
>NZ_BMGY01000066.1 GCF_014640435.1 Hymenobacter frigidus
ACCACAAATTTCCGACTTTTTTGGGAGTCTTTTTGCTGCCCACTCTGCCCGCCGCCAAAAACCCTAGACAGGCTCGTTGTGACTACGCATTTCCAACTGCTCAACGACGAGACGCAAAATGTTGTGTTTCTATCGGGAGCCGGCTGCGGCCACGGCCCGCGGCTTGGCGCGCTCATATTGCGCCGGCCACTGCACTTCCACGCCTAAATCCTGGGCGGCGAAGAGCGGGAAGTACGGCTCACGCAAAAACTCGCGGGCCAGCAGCACCACATCGGCCTGGCCGTTGGCCAGAATAGCTTCGGCCTCGGCCGGCGTGGTGATGAGGCCCACCGCGCCGGTCAGGATGCCCACTTCCTCCCGAATGCGCTCGGCAAACTGCACCTGGTAGCCGGGACCCACCGGAATGGGCGCCGTGGGCACGTTGCCGCCCGTGGAGCAGTCAATCAAATCCACGCCCCGAGTCTTGAGGATGGCGGCCAGCTGCGTCGATTCATCGGCGTTCCAACCGCCTTCGGTCCAGTCCGTGACGGACAGGCGCACCAGCAGCGGCAGCTCCTCGGGCCACACTTCGCGGGTGACGGCCACTACCTCGAGCAGCAGCCGAACGCGGTTTTCGAACGGGCCGCCGTACTCGTCGGTGCGCTGGTTGCTCAGCGGCGACAGAAACTCGTGCAGCAAATAACCGTGCGCCGCGTGCAGCTCAATCACCTGGAAGCCCGCCGTGAGGGACCGCTGGGCGGCGGCCCGAAAATCAGCAATCACTTTCTCGATGCCTGCCGCATCGAGGGCCTGCGGGGTGGGGTAGGTGGGGGCAAAGGCGTCGTCGCCGGGGCCTACGGGCAGCCAGCCGCCCTGGTCGGTGGGCACGGCCCCGTCGCCGGTCCAGGGGCTGAAGGTGCTGGCCTTGCGCCCGGCGTGGGCCAGCTGCACGCCCGGCACGCTGCCCTGCGCCGTGATAAAGGCATTGATGCGCTGGAGCATGGGAATGTGCTCGTCCTGCCAAATGCCGAGGTCCTCGGGGGTGATGCGGCCTTCGGGCGATACGGCGGTGGCTTCCTGGATGATGAGGCCGGCCCCGCCCACGGCCCGGCTGCCCAGATGCACGAGGTGCCAGTCGTTGGCAAAGCCGTCCACGGCGCTGTACTGGCACATGGGCGATACAACAATGCGGTTTTTTAGCGTGACGCCGCGCAGGGCGAGGGGTTCAAATAACTTGGGCATGACATGAGATAAAATCTGACTTGGGAATGCGAAGCTGCCTAAACCGCGTTCCAGCTACTTAAGTTATGGATGACTATCGGGAGCGGACTTTAGGCCGGAACATGACGAACTAAATCTTGCTTTTCCCGCCTGTGTGCCTACCTTGCCGCCGCAAACCCCGCACCGCATGTTCCAGACGCGCTACTTCTTTGGCTATTACTACTTCTACGCCACCGCGTAGAGCGAGCCGCTGTTTGTAGCTAACCCAACAAACTTTTGCAGCGTCGCTCGTTCTTCGGGAGGCGCTTTTTTAATGCCCCATTTCCGCATCATGCCCACGCAACAGGCTTTCTTTTATTACGGCTATTACTTCTTCTGCGCGAAGAAATCGGCCCGCTGTTGCCAGTGTTAACCACCACACTACCCGCCAACAACTCCAGGGCCCCCGCACATCGGAGGCCTTTTTTATGCCCAGCTTTTCGCACCAGCTCATGCCACAGCACGTTTCCATTCAGGGTTTCCGAGGCAGTTTCCACGAAGTGGCCGCCCGGCAGTACTTCGGGCCGAAGCCGGCGCTGTTGCCCTGCGCCACTTTCGGGGCCGTGGTGGCGCACGTGGTCAGCGGCACGGCCGGGGCCGGGCTCATGGCCATGGAAAACTCGCTGGCCGGCAGCATCCTGCCCAACTACCTGCTGCTGGAGCGCCACGCCGTGCGCGTGACGGGCGAAGTGTACCTGCCCATCCACCAGCACCTGCTGGCCTTGCCCGGCACCACGCTGGCGCAGGTGCGGGCCGTGCACTCGCATCCCATGGCCCTGCGCCAGTGCGGCGACTTCCTCGACCGCCACCCCCATTGGAAGCTCGTTGAGACCGACGACACCGGCCACAGTGCCCAGCTACTGGCCGAAACCCGCTCGCCCGGCGTGGCGGTAGTGGCGGGGGCGCAGGCCGCCGAGTTGTTCGGCCTGCATATTCTGGCCCCCGCCATTCACGACGACCCGCACAACTACACCCGTTTTCTGGTACTGGAACGCAGCGGCACCGTTCAGCCCGACCCACGGGCCGATAAGGCTTCGCTCTACTTTTGCGCGCCGCACGCGCCGGGTAGCCTAGCGGCGGTGCTCACCCGCGTGGCCGCCTGGGGCCTCAATCTTAGCAAGCTGCAATCGGGGCCCCGCCCCGGCCAGCCCTGGCAATACGGCTTTCATGCCGATGTTGAATTTGAGGAAAAGGAGCAGTTCGAAGCGCTGCTGGCCGACTTGGAGCCGGTGACGGAGGAGTTGCGCGTGCTGGGTACCTACCGCCGCGGAAAAATGGAAATAGGAAACGAACCGTCATTGCGAGAGGAGCTAGGCGGAACGCGGCAATCCGTCCTGTCAGTACCAGATACTTTACTCAGGTGACGGCCTTTTTTACCAGTCACCGACAAAAAAACAGCTTGTCGCTTCGGAAAACCCAGCACTGAGAACGGGGCGAATTACTTCGGCTCCGCCTCGCAATGATAGAAAAACACACCATGAACATTTCCGTTGCCAGCCGCCTGGCCCACACCGGCGAATACTATTTCTCGCGCAAGCTGCGCGAGCTGGCCGCCCTCAACGCGGCCGGGGCCAACATTATCAGCCTGGGCATTGGCAGTCCCGATTTGCCGCCGCACGCCAGCGTGGTGGCGGCCCTGGCGGCCAGCGCCGCGCTGCCCACTGCCCACGGCTACCAGAGCTACCAGGGCACGCCGGCCCTGCGCGGGGCCATGGCCGAATTCTACCAGCGCCACTACGGCGTGGCCCTGGACCCGGCCACCGAGATTCTGCCGCTGCTGGGCTCCAAAGAGGGCCTGATGCACATAGCCATGACCTTTTTGGAGGCCGGCGACGCCGTGCTCATTCCCAACCCCGGCTACCCGACTTACCGCGCTGTGGCCGAAATCTGCGGGGCCAAAGTGCGCGAATACGACCTGACGGCCGCCAACGGCTGGCTGCCCGACTTGGCCGCGCTGGCCGCCACCGACCTCTCGCGGGTGAAGCTCATGCTGGTGAATTACCCGCACATGCCCACCGGCACGGCGGCCGATTTGCCGTTCCTCACGCGCCTCGTGGCCTTTGCCCAGGCCCACGGTATTCTGCTGGTGCACGACAATCCGTATGGCTTCATCCTGAACGAAACGCCGCCCGTGAGCCTGCTGGCCGTACCCGGGGCCCGCGAAGTGGCCATCGAGCTGAACTCCCTGAGCAAGTCGCACAACCTGGCCGGCTGGCGCGTGGGCCTGCTGGCCGGCCGGGCCGATGTCATTGCTAACGTCCTCCGTTTCAAGAGCAACATGGACTCGGGCATGTTTCTGCCGGTGCAGCAGGCGGCCGTGGCGGCGTTGGCCTTGGGCGCGGACTGGTTTGCGGAGCTGAACGCCACCTACCGCGCCCGTCGCGAGCTGGTGCTGGAGTTGCTGCGAGCGCTGGGCTGCGACCCGGCCCCCGGCCAAACGGGCCTGTTCGTCTGGGCCGCCGTGCCCACTGGTTTCGCCGATGGCTACGCCTTGAGCGATGCCGTGCTGGCCGAGGCGCGGGTGTTCATCACGCCGGGCGGCATCTTCGGTAGCAATGGGCTGGGTTACGTACGGGCCAGCCTGTGCCAGCCAGAGGCGTTGCTGCGCGAGGCGCTGGCGCGGGTGAATGAGATAAGAAAGCACGTCATGCTGAGCGGAGCCGAAGCATCTCGCGTGCAGCAGTAACTCAATCGATTGGATTACTACCCCAAGCGAGATGCCTCGGCCGCTGCTTGATGCGCAGAATGCTCGGCATGACAATATATTACCCATCCCCATGAATGTTACCATCATCGGCCTCGGCCTCATTGGCGGCTCACTGGCCCTAAGCTTGCGCCAGCACGGCCTGGCGCGGCACCTCATCGGCGTGGAGCAAAGCCCGGCCCACGCCCGCCGCGCTCTGGAATTGGGCTTGGTCGACGAAATTGAGCCCGACCTGGCGGCCGCCGTGCGCCGGGCCGACCTCGTTGTGGTAGCCGTGCCCGTCGATGCCATGATAGCCGTGCTGCCGCTCGTGCTCGATGCCACGGCCGCGCATCAGGTGGTTATCGACGTGGGCTCGACCAAGCAGGCGCTGCTGGCCGCCGTGGCCGGGCACCCGCGCCGGGGGCGGTTTGTGGCCGCGCACCCCATGGCCGGCACCGAGCATTCGGGGCCGGAAGCGGCTGTTTCGGGTCTGTTTGAAGGCAAAACGGTGGTGCTGTGCGACGTGGCCGCCAGCGACCCCGATGCCGTGCAGCTGGTCGAGAAGGTATTTCAGGCCCTGCCAATGCGGCTGCTGTACCTAGACGGCGCAGCTCACGACCTGCACACGGCGTACATCTCGCACATCTCGCACATTACCTCCTTCGCGCTGGCGCTTACCGTGTTGGAAAAGGAGAAGGAGGAGCAGCAGATTTTTGACCTCGCCAGCGGCGGATTTGAATCGACGGTGCGGCTGGCCAAAAGCGCGCCGGCTACCTGGGTGCCCATCTTCCGCCAAAACCGCCTCAACGTGCTCGACGTGCTCGACGAGCACCTGCACCAGCTCCAGCACCTGCGCGAGCTGCTGGCGCGGGAAGACTACCTCGGGCTCACCGCACGAATTGAGCAAGCCAACCACATCCGGAAAATCCTGCCGTGAAAAGAGTAAAAAGAGGTAAGGAACAAAACAGCACGTCATGCTGAGCGCAGCCGAAGCATCTCGCGTGCTTCGTTGCGTCGGCTCAAACGAAGCGGGCGAGATGCTTCGGCTGCGCTGAGTATGACCACCAAAATTTAAATTCAGAAATAGAACAATCCCAATTCCTATGACCCCCACCATGAAATCCGCTCTCTTCAACCGCGAGCCCAACGACAAACCCTACCTCATTTCCGGCCCCTGCTCCGCCGAAACCGAAGAACAAGTGCTCGACACTTGCCAGCGGCTGGCCGCCACCGGCAAGGTGCAGGCCCTGCGCGCGGGCATCTGGAAGCCCCGTACCAAGCCCGGCCTGTTTGAGGGCGTGGGCACCAAGGGCCTGCCCTGGCTGAAGCGGGCCAGCGAGCTCACCGGCCTGCCCATTGCCGTGGAAGTGGCCACCGCCAAGCACGTGGAGGACTGCCTGGCCTTTGGCGTGGATATTTTGTGGGTGGGCGCGCGCACGACCGGCAACCCGTTTTCGGTGCAGGAAATTGCCAACGCCCTGCGTGGCGTGAACGTGCCGGTGCTGGTCAAGAACCCCATTCACCCCGAGCTGGAGCTGTGGATTGGGGCCGTGGAGCGCCTGCAAAAGGCCGGCCTGGAGCAAGTGGGCCTCATTCACCGGGGTTTTTCGAGCTACGGCAATACCGACTTCCGCAATGCGCCGATGTGGCACTTGCCCATTGAAATGAGGCGCCGCTTGCCCGAGCTGCCCTTGCTCTGCGACCCCAGCCACATTTGTGGCCGGCGCGATACGCTGGCTGCCGTGGCTCAGCAAGCCCTCAACCTGGGCTTTGACGGCACCATGATTGAGAGCCATCAAAACCCCGACGCCGCTTGGAGCGACGCCAAGCAGCAAATCACCCCCGAGGTGCTGCGCGACCTCATCGAAGGCCTGGTGTGGCGCCACGAAACTACCAACCAGCGCGAGTTCCTGACGGCCCTGGCCAGCTTCCGCGAGCAAATCAACCAGCTCGACGCCGAGGTGATGCAGCTGCTGGGCCGCCGCATGGCCGTGGCCGAGAAAATTGGCCAGTACAAAAAGGAAAACGACATCATCGTGCTGCAAACCAGCCGTTGGAACGAGGTGCTGGAGCGCGCCCTGCGTCAGGGCACGTCGGTGGGGTTGACCAACGAATTCGTGGAGCAATACCTTGCCGCCGTGCACCTGGAGTCCATCACGCGGCAGAATCGGGTGATGGAGGGAAGGTAGCAACTTCACAAACAAAGAGGGTGTGTAATCCAAACAATCTGTTTTTGTACGGATTTTATACTAACAGTATATAAAAAGCGGCCTCACGTTTCGTGAGGCCGCTTTTTCGTTTCTCGTCTGATTTTAGACTACCAAATCACGGCCCGGTCGGCAGCGCGGCGCGTCATATTACTGCCCTCGGGGCAGCCAAAAGCTTCCTGAAACTGCGGCATGTTCATCAGCGAGCCGATGGTGCGGTACTGGCCGGGCGAGTGCGGGTCGGTGAGTATTTGTTGGCGCAGAGCCTCGGGGCGGATGTTGGTGCGGCGCAGTTGGGCTCAGCTCAGGAAGTAGCGCTGCTCGGGCGAGAAGCCGTCGTACCGGGGGTGCGGGCCGCTGCCGTAGCGCTGTGCCAGCTGCTTTTCAAGCGCCCCAAACACCACGGTGAGGCCGGCAAAATCGGCCAGGTTTTCACCCATCGTCAGCTGGCCGTTCACGCGCACCGAGTCGAGGGGCGAGAAGGCGCTGTACTGGCGGCCCACCACGGCGGCGCGCTTCGTGAACTCGGCCGCGTCGGCGGGCGTCCACCAGTCGCGCAGGTTGCCGGCCGAGTCGTACTGCCGCCCCTGGTCGTCGAAGCCGTGGGTCATTTCGTGGCCCATCACCCCGCCGATGGCCCCGTAGTTGATGGCGTCGTCGGCTTTGGGGTCGAAGAACGGGGGCTGCAAGTAGCCGGCTGGAAACACGATTTCGTTCAGCGGCGGGTTGTAGTAGGCGTTGATGGTGGGCGGGGTCATGCCCCACTCGTTGCGGTCGATGGGCCCGCCGAACTTGGCGGCTGGCTTGCTGCTTGGCCCCGGTCAGGGCTTGGTTGTAGCGGAAGGCCGCTTCGGCGTAGGCCGTAGGCCGTGGGCAGGGCCGGGGCCACCGAGCGCACCAGGTGCCAGCGCAGGTACGTTTTGAGGTCGGCCAGGGGCTCGGTTTTCAGCATGGCGTTCAGCTCGTCAAAAAACGCTGGCTGGCCGATGATGAGGTCCTGGGCTTTGCCAAGGCGCCGGCTCGCCAGTAGGGATTTTGGGTCGAGGGCCGGGTAGCGCTTTTGGGCGGCGGCCAGGGTCAGCTTGTTGTAGTTGGTCTGCGGGTTGCGCAGCTCCACGCGAGTGCGGGAGGCCTTGGCGAGGCGCGTTTCGAGGCGCTCGGCGGCGGCGGCGTTGCGCTGGGCCAGGGCTGGGGGGCGCCCTGGCCCAGCAACCGCACAAAACCGACCTGGCCGTGCTGCAACTGGTACGAAAAACGACCGCCGCGTACCACGGCCTCGTCGGTGCCGTCGGTGAAAAAGTAGTTGAGTGCCAGGCCCGGTTGCGGCTCAAATACGGCCACCGTGGCCGAGTCCGGAGCGCCCGCCAGCTGGCCCGTGATGGTGATGGCCGCGTTCGGTTGGGCACGCAGCGGGGCGGGGGCCGCGGCCAGCGCCGCCCCAGACAGGAACATCCAATCTTTCATAAGTGAGCTAAGCAGGCGTGGCTACTGGAGAATCAGTTGGCCCTGCGCGTCAAACACCAAGAACAGGGGGCGGCGACCCACTGCGATTTCGGCCTTGTAGCGCGGGGCGCCGCCGTCGGCAGATTCTATCACCGTCACGCCCAGCAGGCGCGCTCCGGGGTAGTTTTTGGTGATGTAGGCCAAAGCCGGGGCCGCGAGGTAGGCTATAGGCGAGGCTGAGGTAGCGCCGGGGGCCGAAGCCGTTGGTGGCACGCCGACCCCGGTTTTTTCGTTAAACGCCACTACATCGGCCCGGTTCTGGTTGGCCTTCGTGGTGATAATGGCCACGGCCTGCCCTGCGTCGGCGCCCAGTAATTTTTGGGCCCGCTCGTCCTTTATTACCTCGATGCTCGCAATGTTGGCCGGAATGGTCGTCGAAGCGAATGCCGGATTATTCTGCCGCTCACCATCGAGATAGTAAATGGCTGGGACGCTTTGCCTGGGAGTAACAGGTATTGTCTGGACCGACGACGGTGCTGTCCTCGTGCCTGGGGCAGCCAGCTCGGTGCGCGCGGCGGCGCCGAGGCCTTGCCCTGTCGCAGCCTTCGTTGCGGGTGTCACCGGTTGTTGCTCGGCGTTGAAGTACAGCATCCGCTTCGTGTTGCCCTCCGTGATGCCGGCTACGTATCTGGCGTACGGAGCTTTGGAGGAAGCTTTGTCGCTGATAACCCAGCTGGTGAGCTTGGCTGCCGGGTAAGTCTTGGCAATGTAGGCCTTGATGCCAGCGGGCAGCTGGTGTTTGGCCGGACTTGTGGCCGGACCCAATTCGACCTTGAGGTGCATGTCTTGGGCACCCGCTGCATCAACTTTCTTATTCAGGACCAGCACATCGGCCCGATTGCGGTTTTTGTTAGTTGTGATAATATGAGCCTCGTCGGCTCTGATGTCGTCGCCCAATGCTTGTTGCACCTGGCTGCCTCTGAGAACTTTCAATGTCGCAATACTTGCAAAGAAGGCATCGTCGCCTACCAGCTCATTGCTTCGCTGACCATCCACAAAATAGATTAGGGACGGAGTTGCCGCATTGTTCGCCGCTATCGTGGCCCGCACCGAAGCCGGCACCACCGGCCCGGCACCCTGCGCCTGCGCCGCCGAAAAGCCCAGGGCCACGGCCAGCACCAGCGGTCCGGCCACGATGTAGCGGGCCAACTGCCCGGTCGAAGAAAGCGGAGTATTCATCATGGCAACGCGGTTTTTGAGGGTGGGAAAGGTGAAATGAGAAACCAAAGAGGGCCCTGCCGCGCCGTGGCTGAGGCGGAGCAGACTGTATTGGTAGGTCTGGCGGTCGAGGCCGGTTTGCAGGGCGGCGTGGTCGGCCAGGTATTCGAGGTTGTCGAGCACGGCGCGGCGCAGCAGCCACGCCGCCGGGTTGCACCAGGCCAGCGCCTGCAGCAGCTGGGCCAGCAGCACATCCAGCGTGTGCCACTGGCGCACGTGCACCTGCTCATGGCGCAGCACGGCGGCCAGCTCGGCAGCCGGGTGCCGGGCCGGGTTGAGGTAGACGGCTTGCCAGAACGAGAACGGGCTGATGGCCCCCGTCAGGGTGCGCACCGGGTGCCCGTGGACCAGGGCCGGCCGCGACGTGCGCCGCACCCGCCACAGCGAGAGCAGCTGCACCAGCAGCCGGGCCAGCAGCACCGCCGCGCCGCCCGCGTACAGCACCAAGCCCCCCGCCTCCCAGTCGATGGGCGCCGCCACCGGGGCTGCCGCCGCACCGCTCGCTCCGCCAGCGGTTGCCAGCACCTCCACGACCATAGGCAAACCGGCCGCCTCCGGAAACAGCGCCGGCAGCGGCAGCACGGGATACACCGCCGAAAACAGCACCGCTATCAGCAGATAGAAGCGGTTCAGGGTGAAGAAGGTGAGCCGGCGCAGCAGCCCAAAATACGCCGCCGCAAACAGCAGCAGGGCCACGTTGGCCTTCAGCAGGTAGAGCAGGGTGGGCGACATGGCTACTGGGCTTTTTTGCTTTCGATGAGCTTGATAATCTCCTGCAGGTCCGCCGCGCTGACTTTCTCGTCCTGCGCGAAAAACGACACCAGGTCCTTGTAGGAATTCTGAAAGTGCTGCTGCACCAGCGTGCCCAGCGAGCGGCGCTGGTAGTCATCGGCCGAAATCAGGGGCACGAAGCGGTAGGAATTGCCCAGCTTCTCGCTGCGCACGTAGCCCTTGCGCTCCAGGTTGCGCAGCGTGGAAGCCAGCGTGGTGTACGGCGGGCGCGGCGCGGGCAGGCCCCCCAATATCTCCTTCACGAAGCCCCCGCTGGGCAGGGGCCAGAGCACGCGCAGGGCATCTTCTTCGGGCTGGGTGAGGCGTTCCATGGAGTGAAATAGCAGGGTTGTACGATTGTATCGTAAATCTACGAAGATTTCGTAATAAGTATGCTGCTTGTTTCAGAAATCAACCAGGTTTTAAATAAAAAGGCCATTTCAAATCAGGAATGGCCTTTTTATAAAATATTATCGTGAAATAAAAGGGTTCGGCTACCGGTATGAACAGCAGCTGAGGCCGGCGGTAGAGCTAGTGAATCCCCGTCGGCTGGTGCGCCTGCAGCCACTGGGTGGCCTTGCCTTCATCGCCAAAAAACGACACCACAAACGGTTTGCTGTCGTACGATTCGGCCGAGATGAAGCCCGGCTGGCTCACAATGGAGTCGTGCAGCGTGGGGCCCACCAGATAAGCCACAAACAAGCGGCCCCCAAGGCGGCGGGCCATGTCCGGGAAAAAGGAGTTGAGCAGCCACGCCGTAGTCTCGGGGTCGTTGTAGGTGCGGCGGCGAATGTCCTGCAGCCAAAACCGGCTGTGCTCCTGCAAAGCCGTGGTTTCCACCAGCTCATACACGGCGGGCAGCTCGTGGAGCTCGGGCTGGTAGCCCCAGCGGCCCACCAGAATGTCCAAGTCGGGGCGGTGGGCGAGTTGCAGCAGGGGCGGGTTCAGGTAAGACGTCATGGTAAACTCTAGGAGGTAGGCAAAATACGGGGATTCTGCCTAAGCAGTTTAGGTGGGCGGGTTGCCGGCGCTAATCCGCGGGCACCGCCTCAGCTGGCACAGCGCCGGCAGCGGCTGGCGGGTATTTCTTCAGCGAATATGCGGCCAGGGCCACGCTGCCCAGCGTGAGCACGGCGCCCAGTAGAAACGGGGCCCCCGGAAACTGCACCGGAGCCGCCGGACTCGTGAAAAACGCAAACAAATACGTCATCAGCAGCGGCCCCACCACGCCGGTGGCGCTGATGAGGCTGGTGAGCGAGCCCTGCAGTTCGCCCTGCTCGTTGGCCGGCACCTGGCCCGAAATGGTGCCCTGCAGGGCCGGGCCCGCCAGTCCGCCCAGGCAGTAGGGGGCCAGGAACACCAGCATCATCCAGCCCCGGGAGGCGAAGGCGAACAGCACGAACCCCACCACGTAGCACAGCAGCCCGATGATGATGGCCCGCGCCGCGCCCAGCTTCGGGATGACCACGCGCACCAGCCCGCCCTGCACCAGCCCCGAAAACAGCCCCACTACGGCCAACGAGATGCCCACCAATTTTTCGGTCCAGCCAAATTTGAGCATGGTGTAGAATGTCCAGACCGACTGCGTGGCCGAGCCCGCCAGGTAAATGAGCACCAGCGCCGCCACCAGGCCCAGGGTGGCCGGGTAGTTGCGCAGTCGCAACAGCGAGGCCACGGGGTTGGCCCGCCGCCACTCAAACGGCCGCCGCTTGTCGGGGGTCAGCGACTCGGGCAGCACGAAGTAGCCGTAGCAGAAATTGCACAAGCTCAGCCCCGCCGCCACCATAAACGGCACCCGCGAGCCGAAATCGGCCAGCAGCCCGCCCAACGCCGGCCCGATGATGAAGCCAATACCAAAGGCCGCGCCCACCAGCCCGAAGTTCTGGGCGCGCTTCTCAGGCGTACTGATGTCGGCGATGTAGGCCGTGGCCGTGGTGAAGCTAGCCCCCGTGACGCCCGCCAGCACGCGCCCCACAAACAGCCAGGCTAGGGTAGGGGCAAAGCTCAGAAACACGTAATCGAGCCCCAGGCCCAGCAGCGCGGCCAGCAGCACCGGCCGCCGCCCCAGCTTGTCGCTGAGCCCACCCATCACCGGGGCAAAGCAGAACTGCGCGCTGGCGTAGGCAAACGTGAGCCAGCCCGAGTACTCCGACGCCCGGCTTAGCCCCTCGCCCGTGAGCTGCCGAATGAGCTTGGGCACCACCGGAATAATCAAACCCAGCCCGATGACATCAATGAGAATGGTGATAAAAATAAAGCCCAAAGCGGGCGCGCGTTTATCGGACATAAGCAGCGGGCAAATGGAAACGGGGCAGCAGCAGCAAGTAAAGGTCCGCACAAAGCCGGGCCCGACCGGCCCCGTACCACAAGCGCGTATTTAGCAGGCTCGTTTTTCTGCTATGCCTTTAAGTTCGTCGTCTGCTGCCCTCGCCCACCGCCCCGAACTCGCGGGCCTGCGGGCGTTGGCTATGGGTATTGTGCTGGTACAGCACTGAGCACGGCCGGCTTTTCCGTCGGGCGAAGTGGGGCCGAGCCTGTTTTTCGTGCCCAGTGGCTACCTCGTACCGGGTATTATCTGAAAATACGGGGCCTACGTGGGCGTGCCGGGGCCTTGGAGGCAACGGCTGCGCACATTTTTCACGCGCCGGGTGCTACGTATCATTCCGCCGTATTATCTGGCGCTGGTGGGGGCGTTGCTGCTGCCGCTGGAAGTAGTGCAGCAGCACTTGCTCTGGTTCGTGCTGCCGGCGCTGGGTCGAAGCCCCCATCGACCGCTTCAAAGACAAGTTTCGCTACGCCGATGCTGCGCCCCAAAGTCAGCTAAGCCAGCAGCTGTTGGGGTAAAAATTCAATTTCCCGTTGTTGCTACGGGTTGGCGCTTACGATTCCGGGTTGCCGGCCAGCGCCGCCAGGGGCAGTGGGCCGGTGGCATCCACGAGGCGCTGCTGGGCGCTCAGGCCCACATCCAGCAGGTCCTGCATCAGGCCTTCGCCGGCGGCTTCGGGCGTGTAGGTATCGGTGGTCGTGCTCACCACCAGCACGGGCCGTTCGGGCAGGGCCACCAGTGTCGCCCGCCGGTCGATTTCGGCAGGGAACACGGGCGCACACAGAATCAGCCGGCTGTAATCAACGCCATTGTTGGCCAGCCAGCGGCAGGCCGCGGCCGCGCCGTGGCCGTAGCCCAGCACCGTGAGCGGCGTATCGGGCGGACAAGCGGCCAGCACTTGCCGGGCCAGCGCATCGAGGTAGGTGCCGAGGTCATCGAAGTCGGCCAGCAGGGAGTCGGTGGCAAACCACGCGGCCTGCGTGGTAGGCGCTTCCGGGCCAGTGCCGGGCTGGCTGTAGCGGCTCAGGGCCTCGGGCAGCACCAGCAGGCGTTCGGGCGTGTCCAGGTTTTGCAGCTGCCGGGCAAGGCCGGCCACCGGTTGGTCGTGGCCGTGCAGGCATATCCATACGTGCGAAATGGCGGGCCCAGGCTCACCCAGCAGCAGGTAGCGGGCGGTGCGTGGCGTGGTAAACGGCAGGGGGAACATAGCGAAGGCAGGAAGGTAAAATTGTGGGCTATACGCAGTGTAACTGGCCGCAGCCCTAATCGTCGGCTATATTCTCCCGCAGCCAGGCAATAGCCGTGTTTTCTTCGATAAACCGCTCGCCGATGTAAGGCTTGCTCTCAAAATAAGCCGACGGCGGAAAAGCCGAGTCCGCGGCAGCGTCGCGCAGGTACACCGGGGCCAGCAGGTAAGCCAAGCGGGTACGCCCGCCCAACTGGACCCCCAACCGCGGTAAAAAGGTGCTCACCATCCATTACGCGCCCACTGGAGGGGTATTGAGTCAGCGGCGCACGTCGAGTATCCAGTGGCGATAATTGCCCGCCCGGGCTGCTTCCAAGAGCAGCTGGTATCCCTGCTGCATCCTGGGCAGCTCGATGGGAATCAACCAACGGGCTATTAAAAGGTCCAAATCGGCTTGGCAACTAATTTCCAGATAATCCTCAACCAACAACGGACTCATAAGCAAAAAAGTAAGGCCTCAAAGGTAATCGGCCCGAAAAGCGAATAGCAGCGAGATGGGTTGACTCCCGAGCCAAATCATTTGTATAGCCGGTAATTATGTATCCTATTGGTCATGTCATTACCAGCTATTGCTGATAAAATGAAGGGGTACTGTGCCAAATTAATGCAGGGGGCTTGTTTCAATCAAAAAAGCTCCCTACCTTTGCAGCACCAAAACAGTGCGGGGTGGAGCAGTTGGTAGCTCGTTGGGCTCATAACCCAAAGGTCACTGGTTCGAGTCCAGTCCCCGCTACCTAGTAAACCCGGAAGTATCTCATTATGAGACGCTTCCGGGTTTTTTATTTCTGGGCTACACAGTAGCTACACAGTTAGCGCGGGAAACGGGTGTTAATTCCGCTTAAATCAGCTAAAATTTAGTGTGATTTATGGTTGCGGTTCCCTCCAAGGACGGGAAGCCCGCGCGGTTACTTCAGCATTAGCAACTGTTGTTTACAACACGGCTTTCACTACCAAAGAGTCTACGGATTTGCTAACAGTTAAGGAAACCGCCAAAGGTCTGCGCAAGTCGGAAAAAACAATTAGGGAGTATGTCAAACCCCAGGTGCTGCCCGCTGCCGACGCCAACCGCAACACCGCTTGACGGCCTTACTCCATACTCGAAGCCTATGTCAACGCCTATGTGAAGCGGTTACGGGCTTAGGTGGCGCCAATGAAAAGAGGGGCCATTAAGCCCCTCTTCGTAATACGCAACTGTTTTCCTCTATTCCTGGGCGCACATGTTCATGGTGAACGCTCGCCCATCGGTATTATTCATGCGACCCACGTAGCAAGAACCTTCGGCTACCAGTTCGCAGGTGGCCGTTGCTTTACCATCGGTGTACTCGGTTAGCGTGATGGAACCGTCGCCCTCATCCATGCGGCCTTTCAGGCTGTACAGCTGCTTACGACCCACGTACGAGTAAGTGCCTTCGACCTGCTGGTCTTCGCGCAGCACCAGGGTGTAGTTCGCGGACAGCTTGCCCACCTTGCCCTTGAATGTTGCCGTTTCGCCGAATTCACCGAACAGGTTCGGTACGTATTTGCTGCGGACGATTTCGTTGTCGTCGTTGGCCACTTCAGCGTTGGCCGTTGCTACCGGTGCTGAGGCTTCTGTTTTCGGGATTTTAGGTTCCTCCGCTTCAATTGGAGCCGAGGCGTTTTCCTCGCGTTGGTATTCACTCTTTGCACCAGTAGTGTAGGGCTGCTCTGTTACGCTGCTGGTTTCCGTGCTTGAAGAACCGCTGTCGCCTTTCCGCTTGCTACATGCATCGTAGACAGAATCAAACTCGCGCTCGGCTTGACGGACTTGCTCATCCGTCCAACCCTTTGCTACCCCCATTTCTCTCAGCTCGCTTAACGCGCGTTGAGTCGTCCCGAAACACTCATCGGCCTTCCTTGCTTGTGCCGTGTTGTTTTCTAGCGTTTTCATTTCCTGCCAACAGTCACAGGCTTCCTCCGCAAGTCCTTTGGGGGTTCCATTGCCTATGCCGCAACTGGCGAAGGTCAACGTGAGAGCTGATAGCGACAGGCAAAGCAAGTGAGCAAATAGGGTATTACGTTTTTGCATAATGAGTATGTGTTTGCTGTGAAGGTATTGCAGCATAACTCATACTTCCCAATGCTGTCGTGTTTGTCCGTGACATTTGGGTGCTACCTATGAGTGAGCACCGGGTAAACCCATTCTGTATTCGGGTTGGAGGGCACTATATAGCAACTTGAGTAGTCGGACGTTTCAGGTACGAGGTGGGTTGTATGATAGCAACTTTAGCAGTAAGGATGCAAAAATCAACCAGGTGGTAACAATTCCTAGGGGCAATCCTTACCTTAGTATAACCCACCTTGTCAGCTTGTATTCACATGGAAGTCATCGTTTTAACCCCCGCCCAATTTGAGTCATGCATAGCTCGTGCGGTTACTTCAGCAATGGAAGCTTTTGCCGCCATCACTGCCACTGCCCCCAAGGAAACCACGAACCTGCTAACAGTTAAGGAAACCGCTAAGCATTTGCGGAAGTCAGAGAAAACAATCAGGGAGTACATCAAGCTAAAAGTGCTACCAGCCGTTGATGCCAACCGCAACACTGCACTACGGCCTAGCTACTCTATTCTGGAGGCTGATGTCAACGCCTACGTGAAGCGACTGCGAGCATAGCTAAAGCCAGGATTCAACCTTGCAATTTTTGGCGAAATTTTTTTGAAACCGTAGTCCCACGAATGTATTGATAATCAATGGCATGGGGTAGGGGAGGGATACCCGGGAGGTAGCTAGCTGGGTACCCCGAGCGGTCTATCCTTCTACCTAGTTACCAGTTTCATCGTCTAAGAACGCCTCTAAGCTTGCTCGTAGGTGTCTGTAGTGTTTTTGGTACTTGGGTAGTTCCCTTACGGCGGCCTCAAAGTCAGCTATGGTAGCTGCGTTACCGTAACCACCCTCCAACTTTGGCACCAGGGTATCGCCTACGGTCATATACGTCCTATGTTCAGACACGACCTCTTAATTTAGGTCAATGAAGGAAAGGAGTGGAGTAAGATTCTAAT
>NZ_BMGY01000067.1 GCF_014640435.1 Hymenobacter frigidus
ACCGGTCAGCGCCATCTGCAGGTCACGGCCACCAAAACCAAGGCGGATTACGCCCGGTTCATGGACCGGGTGGTCGCCACCCATTATCCGGACGTGCCCACCATCCAGCTCGTGCAGGACAATTACAGCACCCACACCTACGGCGCTTTTTACGAGCACCTGCCCGTTGAAAGAGCCCGACAGCTGCGCCACCAACTTGACTTTCACTTCACCCCCAAACACGGGTCCTGGCTCAACATGGCGGAAATTGAATTCTCCGCCCTTTCCCGGCAGTGCCTGGACCGACGCATTGGCAGCGCGCACCAACTCGAAGAAGAGGCCCTGATTTGGCAAGCCCACCGAAACGCCGCCGCGACCAAAGTGAACTGGTCCTTCACCACCGAGAAGGCCCGCGACACCTTGAAAAACAGGTACGCCGACCTGACCAAAGTAACAACGCAAAACTAAGTTGTCAGACCACTACTTCGTGACAAGTATAAGTACTACCAATAACGGCTGCGCTACTTTTGTAACCGCCTGTGCATGCACAGGCGGTTTTTTTGTGAGCCGCTCCGACCCACAAAACCACCTCAGCACCTCAGTACCTTAAAAAACCAGCATTTCACCCTATGAATTACGACCTCTCCCAACTCCCTGAGCGCACCCCCAAGCCCCGTGAGCAAGGCTATACCATGATGATGGACAAAGGCATGAGCCTGCGCGAAGTAGAAGACTTCCTGGAAGTGGCCAGTCCGTACACCGACATTGTAAAACTCGGCTGGGCCACTTCCTACGTGGTGCCCAACCTGAAGCGCAAGCTGGAGATTTACCGCGAGGCCAACATCCCGGTGTATTTCGGTGGCACGCTGTTCGAGGCCTTCATCATCCGCAACCAGTTCGACGACTATCGCCGCCTGCTCGACACTTACGGCATGGAGTACGCCGAAGTATCGGACGGCAGCATTGACCTCAACCACGACCGCAAGTGCGAATACATTCGCGAGCTGAGCAAGGACGTGCGCGTGCTGAGCGAAGTTGGCTCGAAGGATGCCGAGAAAATCATCCCGCCCTACAAATGGATTGCCCAAATGGAAGCGGAGCTGGCCGCCGGGGCCATCAAGGTTATCGGGGAAGCCCGCGAGGGGGGCAACGTGGGCCTCTTCCGTAGCACCGGCGAGGTACGCTCGGGTTTGGTAGAGGAAATTCTGACCAAAATTCCCTCGGAGAAAATTCTGTGGGAAGCCCCGCAGAAAGCCCAGCAAGTGTGGTTCATCAAGCTGCTCGGGGCCAACGTCAACTTAGGCAACATCGCACCCAACGAGGTGGTGAGCCTCGAAACCATCCGGCTGGGCCTGCGTGGCGATACGTTCTCACACTTCCTCGACATGGATGCGGTGGACCCGATGTTCCACCCGGCCGCTAAGACGAGCAAGCCCGGCACGTCTATGCCGCGCGGCTAGGCTATCGTACGAGACAGACATAAGCAGAACGTCAAAAAGACTGAGTGACCGTCATGCCGAGCGCAACCGAGGCATCTAGCTCGCCTCGTTGGACGGCCCGGAAGGCTCGAGCAAGATGCCTCGGTCCCTGGCTTGATGCGCCACATGCTCGGCATGACCGACTGAAAAATTACTAGACAGCTTCTTAGCGTAAAAGGACTTATACGACCATTTCATCAAACCAACTCCACAAAAAACGCCGGCCTCCTTGCGGAAACCGGCGTTTTTTGTTGCGGGTGAGGCTAACTTATTGCTTCACCACTTTCAGGTTTTGAACCTGGCCCGAAGGCAGGGTCAGACGCACAAGGTACATGCCCATTTTCAGGTCACCAAGCTTTTCAACCGTCAGGTCGGAAGTACCGGTGGTGACGTCAATCGGCTGCTGACGAACCATGCGACCGGTCATGTCTGTGATGCTGATTTGACCTTTGCCAGCATTAGCCGACTGGAAAGTCAGGTGCAGCTGCTCATTGCCATTGAGAGGATTCGGGTAAGCAACGAGAGCAGTTTCGGTGGCTTTGCCAGTGAAACTAACAACTACCGGAGCGAAGAACGTCTCTTTGCCGTCCAGGTCAACTTGGCGTAGACGGTAGTAACGAGCACCTGTCTTGTTCTGCTCAGTATCGATGAAGCGATACTGCGTGTTACCGGTCGAGTTGGGAGTAGCGCTTGCTACCGAAGCCAGCGTGCGGAACTCCTTGCCGTTGGTCGAAACCTGCACGTCATAACCTTTGCTGTTCTGCTCCGAAGCCGTTTCCCAAGTCACCAAAGCATCGGTACCTACGCGCTTGGCATCGAATGCCGTGAGGCGCACGGGCAGTGGGTTCTCGCTGTCGCCGAGGGTGAAGGTAGCGAAGGTGCGAACCCCGGATTTGGTAACGATGTTGTTCACCACATCAACCGGGCCATCACGACCTACTATGCCAAATGTGCCACCCGAGTTAGTTGACACAAAGATGATAAGGTTGGGCTCAGGAATGGAACCCGTGCCGTTTGTGCCCAAATTCATCGTTTCGTTATCTAGGTAACGGAAGTTCATGGTAGCACGCAGACCACCGCTGTTAGTGTTAGGAGCGCTAGGACGCACGCCGAAAATGCGGCGGATACTGAATTTGTTGCCCAGTGGGGTATAGTTCTCAGCCGTGTTGCGGGTTACCAGTACGTCGCCGGGGTTGTTTGCGCCGGTGAACAACAAGCTCATACCAACGTTACCGAAGGTGCGGGCCGTGGCCTCGTTAGCCAACACGTTAGCGCGGTTCGTCTTAATGAAGCCTCGGATGTAAGAAGCGTTGGACTCACCGATAAGTTGAGCACCTTCGTTGTTGTTGTTTGAAGCTCTGTCCGCCAAATCAACGAAAGAGCTGGTGGGCTTCGATATATCTGTGGTCAAGACGCCTCCACCATTAACATCGTCGAACTCAAAACTTTCGGTTACGAACATGGAGCCGGCCAGATTCTTAATGCCACCACCCGAAATCACAATCTTAGCGAAACCCGAACCACCACTAACTTCCTGATTGCCGCCAGCAAATTCAAGCGTGGTGTTGTCACGCATGATGAAGCTATCGAATTGGTTGCTGAAATCACCATACACTTTGAGACGACCTACAATAACACGCAGAATCGAGCGCAATGCCTGCGAACCACCGTTCAAAGACAAGTTACGGGCAAGTGCCGGACCAGAGCCAACATTATTTTTAACCGTACCCAATGAGGTCGTGTAGCTGATGTCGCTGTTGATATTTGGATAAGGGGTGGCTATCGAAGGGCCAAAATCAGGAATAACAACGTTGGTTATGGCAGTGGGTATTCGGTTTAAGTCCCAGTTGCCAGCGGTGAACCAGTCATCATCAATGCCACCCGTCCAAGTAATAGTCACGATTGGAGTTCCGCTCGTACTGAAATTGGCGCGAAAGAACAGGCCGCCGTTGTCATCGCGCTGGATGATGAAAGTGCCGTCTGCACGGGCTACATCGGACTCGAAGTAAGTTTCAACGATGTAAGGTCCGGTGCCCGAGTTTGCCAGCCCGGTAATCAGATTAACTTGAGCGGTATTCAACGTGAATGTGCGGTTACCGTTAGTAGCCGTTCCACCACCTTGCAGTGCAACGTTGGTAAAGGCACCGGGGACCAAGGCTCCACTTTTATAAATGCGGTAGAACAAACGAACACCAGCTACGCGGTCACCACCGCTTTCAAAAGTATTGGCGATACCTCCGTTCAAGAACAACTGGCCGTTGTTGATGTCAAACGTACCGAAACTAGCACCTTGGAAGTCAGGAGCTGCGGTTTGCGCGCTAGCATCATAGGTAGTATTGGTGGTTTTTGGGTCAACACCATCGATGTCCAGAAGAACTTGGGTAGATACGAAGCCGGTAGGGGCAGGACGGACACCGCTAACCGCAAAAAATGCAGTCCGGCCCAAATCTGAGGTGCTGGTTGCATTAGTACGAGTACCATAAGCCACGGTAAAGTTTGCGTCTATCTCGTAAGTGACCGCGCTAGTGGCCACCACGCTTGGAACCAAGGCTATCAGACTACGTTGAGCATTGCTCAAGCTGTAAGTGTAAATATTGCCATTTACAGTTGGCGCACCCAACAAAACAGATTGCCTGGGGCTAGCAGAAGCACCCGTGCTTGCGGTGAATATCTCAAAATTGAATTGGGCACTAGTTGGTGCAATCGTGCTGGTAAATGTCAACTCACCGCCATTAAATAACAAGTCACCAGGGGCATTTATGTCAAAACTGCCAAAGTTCGCGCCGCTAAAATTTGGCGTTACAGCAGAACTGCCACCGTAGGTGGTATTAACATTACCAGGCGTATTGTCTATGAAAAAGCTCGTGTTGCTGATGGTCTGGGCTTGCACTTGTGCACCCAGCCCAACAAACAAAGCCAATAGCGGAATAAGAGAACTTAGGAAGCGGCGCTGTCGCAACAGCTTCTGAGTAAAGGTTAATGTTTGCATGGAATTGGGAATTGGATGAATTAGGGAAAATAACGCAGTAACTCGCGTATCATGACGAGGCGCATATACGCAAAGGTAAAAAAAAAGGTCTAAGAGTTCAGGGATAATTTAAAAAAATGGTCGCTGCGTCCTAATAAGGCACTTTTTATGTGTAGAGAACGAATTCAACAGAAAAATGTAATTGCATTATTAAAGGTTTTAATTAGCTGACCTAGTGCACGACGCTATAGGGCACGGATGCCAAAGCTTTTTTCTCGGCAGGTAGTTCCACGCCCAGCAAGTCATGCACGCTCACCCGGATTTTATTG
This sequence comes from Hymenobacter frigidus, assembly GCF_014640435.1. Taxonomy (GTDB): domain Bacteria; phylum Bacteroidota; class Bacteroidia; order Cytophagales; family Hymenobacteraceae; genus Hymenobacter; species Hymenobacter frigidus. The sequence continues at coordinate 4,755 of NZ_BMGY01000067.1, forward strand.
GACAGCTGGGTAATGGGCAAATCGTTGCTGTCGTAGCCAAACGGGTTTTCAATCTCATTACCAATCATCTCCAGCCCCAGCATGGCGTAGGCCCCAATCATGGTGATGGGCACCATCCACCAGCCGCAGGAGTCGACGAGGACCAGCGGCATGACCATGATAAAGATGGTGATGTAGCACTTGATGAAAAAACTGTAGGAATAAGGAATTGGCGTGGACTTGATGCGCTCGCAGGTGCCGTTCACGGTCATCATGCCCAGGTAGTGCTGCTTGATGTTGATGAGGTGAATGGGGTCGAAAATCTGGACCTGGCGCAGCTGCTCCACGCTTTCCATGAGCACGGCGATGATGGTGGAGCACACGCTCTCCGCCTTTTGCAGGCGCTCGATGATGTCGGGGGTGGCCTCCATCTTATCAAAACGCACTTTGTTGCGCAGGCTGCCCTCCAGGGCAATGGGGAAGTTGGAGATGAGGGCGGCGAAGTAGCGGCGGCTCGATTTGGCTTCGCGCGGCAGCAGGGCATTCATTTCCATGGCCAGGCCCCGGCAGTGCGACACGAGCTGGCCCCACACGCCGCGGCCTTCGTAGTACCGGTCGTAGGCGGTGTTGGTACGGAACACCAGCAGCAAGCTGAGCAGAATACCCAGAATGGACAGGTATTCGCGCCCGATGCGCACGTTGAGGGTATGAAAATCGAGGCTGACGACGGCAATGGCCGAGCCATAAAGCCCCACCAGCGCCACACGCTTCAGCAGCAAACGAATAACGGCGGAAGCATGAAAGTGCCGCAAGGCCCGCCACCAGTCACCTCCTTGATAAACAATCATCTGAATACTTATTTTTGATGTCTCGCAACGGCAGAACCGCTGCCGGGATTAGACCGCAAAGACATAACAATAGTTATAGTGAAACGGCAATGGAAAAGAGCCGGACCGAAGGCTACCAGCCAGCGGCGAGCCCTCATCACAGGTCATGCCAGATTTTCGGCCTCGCGGCCCCACCAGCAGCCCGCCAACTGCCATAAACCTAGGCTGTAGGCTGACCCGACCGGTATTTTCAACTATTGTCGTGGCAGGTAAAAAGTTATTTTTAATCGGTCTTTTGCTCCACTACCATCAAATGGGCCGCAATGCTACGATGGCACGCCCAATGGCCTAAGGTATTACGTGCCTCCTGGGGCAGAATTGGCGCCGTTCGGCGGCAGACGGTTTTCTTTGTGGCTCACTTAGCCCTGGCATGGAACTACTCAAGCATTTTCTCGACATTATCCTGCACCTCGACGTGCACCTCAAGCTCCTCGTGCTGGAGTACGGCAACCTCATCTACGTCATCCTGTTTCTCATCATCTTCACCGAAACCGGGGTTATCGTTTTTCCTTTTCTGCCCGGCGACTCGCTGCTGTTTGTGGCCGGTACGCTGGCGGCCCAGCCCAACCCCACCACAGGCCAGCCCCTGCTCAATGTGGGCATCCTGATTCCGTTGCTGATGGCCGCCGCCTTCATCGGCGACAACCTCAACTACGTGGTGGGCGACTACCTGGGGCCAAGGGTGTTCCGCGAGAACTACAAGTTTCTGAATCGCAAGTACCTCGACCAGACGCAGGAGTTCTACGCCAAGCACGGCGGCAAAACCATCATCATGGCGCGCTTCGTGCCCATTGTGCGCACGTTTGCGCCGTTTGTGGCCGGTGTGGGCACCATGACCTACCGCTACTTTGCTACCTATAGCGTGGCCGGGGCCGCCCTGTGGGTGATTTCGCTCACCCTGGGCGGGTACTTCTTCGGCAACATAGCGTGGGTGCAGAAGAACTTCACGCTGGTGATTTACGCCATCATCCTGCTATCGGTGCTGCCGCCGCTCTGGTCTTTCCTGAAAAGCAAGCTGGCCGGCAACAAGGCCGTGGCCTAACGGTTTGGCAGCAGCAGTCGCCTTATCCTGAACGTCCTGTTGAGCGGAGTCGAAGCACCTTTACCGTCGAAGTAAGTTGATTACTCACGCGGGGCAGCTGCTTACACTTCGCTCAGCAGGACGTTTTTCCGTTTGCAGTGTTTCGTTTGCTCACCTTTGCCCCTTTTTATATGCACCAGTTCGGGCTTATTGGCCGCACGCTCAGCCACTCGTTTTCACAAACTTATTTCACCCAAAAATTTGATTCGCTGGGCCTGACTGAGCATGCTTACGAGTTATTTGAGCTGGCCAGCATCAACGAGCTGCCGGCTCTGCTGGCGGCCCACCCCCAATTGGTGGGCCTGAACGTGACCGTGCCATACAAGGAAAGCGTAACCATTTACCTCGACGAGCTGGCCCCTTCAGCCAGCCGTGTGGGGGCCGTAAACGTGATTGAGCGGCGGCCCGATGGCTCCCTACTGGGCCACAACACCGACGTGGTGGGTTTTCGGGAATCGTTGCGGCGTTTTTTCCCGGCCGGGCCCGGCAGCCGCGCCTTGGTGCTGGGCAACGGCGGCGCAGCCAAAGCCGTGGTGGTGGCGCTCAACGACCTGGGCATCGCGCACTGGACGGTGTCGCGCGACCCCATGGGCTGGGGCCTCACGTATGATGAGCTGACGCCGCAGCTCATTGCCGGGCACCAGCTCATTATCAACGCTACGCCACTGGGCACCCATCCGCTCACCGACCAGTGCCCCCAGCTGCCCTACGAGGCCCTCAGCGCACACCACTACCTGTACGACCTGGTGTATAACCCCAGCGAAACGCTGTTTATGCAGCGCGGCCAGACTGCCGGGGCCCAAACCAAAAACGGGTTCGAAATGCTGCAGCTGCAAGCCGAAGCTGCCTGGGACATCTGGAACGGCCGCGCCTAAGGCACGGCACTGGCGAGACCTACCGCGATGCTTTCGCGGAGTTACAGCGGCTCTCGGATTGGTGTACGCGGTGGAGGCGCAGCATTTTGCGCCTCGTCGTTGCTGACGTTGAAGCTGTTTAGGAATTCAAAGAACTAAGTGACCGTCATGCCGAGCATGTGGCGCATCAAGCCAGGGACCGAGGCATCTCGCTCGCCTCGTTGGACGGTCCGGGTGGCCCGAGCGAGATGCCTCGGCTGCGCTCGGCATGACCGACTGACAAATCACTAAACAGCTTCGTTGTTTAGCTGGCGCAGGTCCGGCTGTTCGACGACGGGACGCAAGCTATTGCGTCCCGTCGTCACCCAACCACTGTACACCAAATTGAGAATTGCTATAATTCGGGCGCACAGTCAGTTGTAGCCCTGAAACAGTGTCGGTTTCGGTACCGGATTTTCAGAAATGTACGCATTGGCAAAATCGGGTTGCAACCTTTTGGTCACGCTTGGCATCCACATGCAGCAGGCCCGCCACAGGCCGGTTTTTACCCAATCGAATTACCTTTCTAATACTGCAGAAAATGACCTTCACTATTCTTTCTTCCCTGGCCGGCGCGGGTACCCGGCAGCAGGCATGAGTGCCGCTACGTGGTTTGCATTCGGGGCCGGCGATGTGCTGCCCAACCAGCCCGCCGCCGCTCCGCGCCTCACGGCCAGCCGTAGCTCAGCCGTGGCCAGCCCGCCCACCGAAGCCGAGCTGATTGACGGCTGCCTGCGCGGCCGCCAGCTCGCCCAGAAGCTGCTCTACGACAAATACGCCGGCAAGATGATGGCCGTATGCCTACGCTACGCCCAAACCACGTTTGAGGCTGAGGATGTGCTGCAGGAAGGCTTTCTCACGGTATTTCGCACGCTGGGCAGCTTCCGCCGCGAGTGCCCGCTGGAATTCTGGATTCGCCGTATCATGATTAACGCGGCCCTGCGCCAGCACCGCCGCAATGCCTCGCTGGTGGCAGTGAGCGACGGCGAATACCCCGAAACGCTGGCCAGCGAGGAACTTACTCTCAGCAACTATAACTTCCAGGAGCTTCTGAACATGGTGCAGGAGCTCGCCCCCCGCTACCGCATGGTCTTCAACCTCTACGCCATTGAAGGCTACACGCACAAAGAAATTGGTGAATTATTAAGCATTACGGAAGGCACGAGCAAGTCCCAATATTCCCGGGCTCGCGTTATCCTCCAAACTAAACTGGAGCGCCTCGGTGCCCCAACCCGACATGTCAACTAATCCTATCGACCAGAACGCTACGCCTAAACCCACCGGTAACCTGGAGGAATTATTCCGCCACCACTTGGGCGAGGAGGCCGCTGTGCCCCCTCGACCCATGCTGTGGGACCAGATTGATAATTCCCTGCTCATCCGGCAGAACGAAACCTACCGGCGGCGCCTCGCGGCCACGCGCTGGGTGGCCGCGGCCAGCTTGTTGCTGGCCTCACTGGCCGGCACGGGCTGGTGGGTGGGCCGCGACGCACTGCTGACCAGCAATGGCGTAGCGGGAGTGGCTAGCCCAGCCGCTACACGCACGGGCGCGGACGACGCCGCTACCGCCCCAGCTGGCGCAGGCCGCCGCACAACTGGCGCAACCAACTCCGCCAATGCTGCCGCAGTGGCTACCAACGCGGCCACGGGCCACCAAGGGGCTGCTACCAGCCGTATGCCAGGCGCAAACGCGGTTGCAGCTACCAAAATAGCAGCGAACACCGATGGCCGCACAACCGGATTCGGACCGGTGCCAGCCCCGCAAAACCTCGAAGGCCGGTATTCTCCAGCGGCTCGCTACGGTGGCAGCCGTCGTTTCCAAACAGCCCCAGTGACTGCTGCTGCTGCGACAGCATCCGGTTTAAGTATTACCAGCCGCGCTACGCAAGTCGCTTCGACTCCTAATTCGGATTCTTCGGGCGAAGCCTTGGGACACCGCGAGCAACTGACTGCCGTAGCCGCTGCTTCGGCTACTTCTGGTTCGGTGGCTACTTCAGTTGCTACGGGCGGCGTTGTTGGCAGCAGCGCCACGACCGGCTTGGCAGCTACCGCGCCCACATTAGCAGCAGCAGCAGCAGCTCCTACCACTTCGGCTCTGGCTGTAGAGCCAGTCGGCGCTCTTGCGGCGCGGGCTACTTCTTTGGCCTTGGCTGATGCCGAGCTATTACCAACCGGACTGGTTTCGGAACCGGTGCCCACCGAAGCAGCCGCCGCGATTGACGCGCACCGCTGGCACTACAGCACCAGCTACATGGCTGGCGTGTTCAATCCCAACATAAACTTCTCGCGCACTGGCATCGAGCCGGCGAATGATTACGACCGCAGCGCGGCCTTTGGGGCCAACTCCCCGTCCCTGACTGAAAGCGCCGCTACCGAGTACCGCAACAATCTACGGCCCGGTCTCAGCCAGCGTTTGGCTGTGCTGGCCACGCGCCACCTCAAAGGCCATTGGTCGTTGAGCACGGGCATCGAACTCAGTCAGGCCACGGCCAAGTCGGCGTCGGCCTCGTCCTTCGTTGGCGAGCAGCTGTTCGACCTGGGCCAGTCTGCGCGCCCCCTGCAAACCACCAATTTCCGCTACCGCCTGGCCAGTGTGCCAGCAGAATTGCGCTATAGCAACCCTGTGAAGCACGGGTGGAGCCTTTACGGTCGCCTTGGCGGGGTGGTAAGTGCCCTGCTCGGCGTGCGCAGCGAGGTAACAGGCAATTCGGAAGCCACCCGCACTTACTCTATTGTTGCGGCTGGTACGCCCTACCGCCGGGTTCTGGCCAGCGTGCGCGGCGGGGCCGGGGCGCAGTTTCGCGCCGGCACTGGCAAGTGGGCCCTTTCGGCCGGGCCCGTGGTCGACCTCGGCTTGGTTTCGCTGAATGCCCACCCGGCGCAGAGCTACCTGGCCCAGAGCCACCCTTATACCATTGGGGTAGAAGCCGCCATTGAGTTCGGGCGGTAGTACCGGAGCTTTTCATTTCCGACGAAACCCAACAGGCTCATTCTTGGTTGAGGTAGGCTGACCTTTGCGGCCAACTGCAAGTCAGCGCAGCTAACCTTTCCCGTTGCATGGAGTACCTACTGACGTCTGAATTCAAGCCGACCGGCGACCAGCCCACGGCCATTGCCAAGCTCGTGGAGGGCGTGAACAACGGCGACCATGCCCAGGTGCTGCTCGGGGCTACCGGCACGGGCAAAACCTTTACCATGGCCAACGTCATTGCCCAAACCGGCAAGCCGGCCCTAGTGCTTTGCCACAACAAGACGCTCGCGGCCCAGCTCTACGGTGAGTTCAAGGCATTTTTTCCGAACAACGCGGTCGAGTACTATATCAGCTACTACGACTACTACCAGCCGGAAGCGTACATCGCCAGCACCGACGTTTTTATCGAAAAAGACCTGGCCATCAACCAGGAAATCGAGAAACTGCGGCTGCACACCACCTCTACCCTGCTCAGCGGGCGGCGCGATGTCATTGTCATCGCCTCGGTATCGTGCATCTACGGCATCGGCAACCCCGAGGAATTCGCCAAAAACGTCATCTTTCTGAAGCCGGGCATGCGCTACACGCGCAATAACCTGCTCTATCAGTTCGTACAGATTCTGTACTCCCGCACCGAGGTGGAGTTTACCCGCGGCTCGTTCCGCGTGAAGGGCGACACGGTGGACGTATTTCCGGCTTATGCCGACTATGCCATTCGTATCTACTTTTTTGGTGATGAGATTGAGTCCGTCCACAAGATTGACCCCATCAGCGGCAAAAAGCTCAGCGATGAGGCCAACGGCGTGGCCCTGTACCCCGCCAACTTGTTCGTGACTGGCAAGGAAACCCTGAACTCGGCCATCAAGCAGATTCAGGACGACATGGTGCTCCAGCACGCTTACTTCGAGAAAGAAGGCCGCGACTCTGAAGCCAAGCGCATCATGGAGCGCACCGAATTTGACCTGGAGATGATTCGGGAATTGGGCTACTGCTCGGGCATCGAGAACTACTCGCGCTATTTCGATGGCCGCACACCGGGCTCGCGGCCTTTCTGCCTGCTCGATTATTTCCCCGACGACTACTTGCTGGTAGTCGATGAAAGCCACGCCACCATGCCCCAAATCCGGGCCATGTGGGGCGGCGACCGCAGTCGTAAAACGGCCCTGATTGAGTACGGTTTTCGTCTGCCTTCCGCTTTAGATAACCGGCCATTGACTTTCAACGAATTCGAGAGCATGTTCCCGCAGGTAGTTTATGTCTCGGCCACGCCCTCCGACTACGAGTTGACCCAGGCCGGTGGCGTGGTGGTGGAGCAGGTTATTCGCCCCACCGGCCTGCTAGACCCCGAAATCGACATTCGCCCCAGCGTAAATCAGATTGACGACCTGCTGGATGAAGTGGACGAGCGCGTGAAAATGGGTGACCGCGTGCTGGTGACCACCCTCACCAAGCGCATGGCCGAGGAGTTGAGCAAATACATGGACCGCCTCGGCATCAAGGTCGAATACGTGCACTCCGACGTGAAGACGCTGGACCGGGTAGAAATTCTGCGTAAGCTGCGCCTGGGCGAAATCGACGTGCTGATTGGTGTGAACCTGCTGCGCGAAGGCCTTGACTTACCTGAAGTAAGCCTCGTAGCTATTCTGGATGCCGATAAAGAAGGCTTCCTGCGCGACCAGCGCAGCCTGATTCAGACAATGGGCCGGGCGGCCCGCAACGACCGCGGCAAGGTGATTATGTACGCCGACCGCATGACTGGTTCCATGCAGCGCGCTATCGACGAAACGAACCGCCGCCGCGCCACCCAAGCCGCCTACAACGAAGAGCATGGCATCACCCCGCGCACCGTGCGCAAGAGCCACGCCGAAATTATGGGCCAAACTGCGCTCTCCGATTACCGCGTGCTGGACAATCAGGCCTATGCCGGCCCCGACGACAATGGCAGCGCCCTGGCATTAGCCGCTGAGCCCGTGGTAGCCATGATGAATCGCACCGAACTGGAAAAGCTCATCAAAACCACCGAAAAGCAGATGGAGGCCGCCGCCAAGGAGCTCGACTTCTTGCAAGCTGCCAAGCTGCGCGATGAGTTGGTTGCCCTGAAAACTATGCTAAAAGGCAAGCGAGAATAACTCTCAAGCCCAACCTCACGGCTGCTTATACAGCACGCCGCCTTTCATCACCAGCCGCACTTGGCGCAGGGCGGCCACGTCCTGGGTAGGGTCGCCGGCTACGGCCACCAAATCAGCCAGCAGGCCCGCGCGAATGCGGCCACGGTCGGCGAGGTGGAAAATCTGCGCGTTGCCACTGGTAGCCTGCCGCAGCACCTGGAGCGGCGTAAGCCCGTAGTCGCGCACGAGCAGCTCCATTTCGCGGGCATTGTCGCCATGGGTAAACACCCCGACATCGCCGCCCATTGCCAATGGCACGCCGGCTTTGAGGGCAGCCGCCATGCTTTCGTGCTTTTGTTGAAGACGAGGCGGCAGTGGCACTTGGCCCGGCTGCCACCCCCGGTAGCGCGAAATGGCGTCGTTAGCGGCTACGGTGGGGCATAAGGCCACGCCGCGCTTCTTCATCAACGCAAAAATTTCGGGAGTGCCGTTGTCTCCGTGCTCAATGGTTTCGACCCCGGCCAGGATGGCGCGCCGCATGCCCTCGGGCGTGGTAGCGTGGGCCACCACACCTCGCCCCGACGACCGCGCCGTTTGCACGATGAGCGTTAGCTCGTCCTGCGAGAACGTGGGCTGGCTCGACCCATCGGCTCCCCAACGGTAATCAGCGTACACTTTGATGAGGTCGGCTCCCTTACCTATCTGCTCGCGCACCGCCCGGATGATGCCATCCACGCCATCGGCTTCCTGCGCGCCCTGGGGCACATCAGCATCCACCGAAAGCTTGGGACCGTAACTACCGGTGGCCACCAGGGCGCGGGTAGCCACCAGCAGGCGCGGCCCGGGAATGATGCCCTGGCTGATAGCCTGCTTCAGGCCCACGTCGGCGTAGCCGGCACCTTCGGTACCGAGGTCGCGGGCCGTGGTGAAGCCGGCCAGCAGCGTGCGCGTGGCGTGCGCCGTGGCCCGCGCCACGCGCAACGCCTGCGACTCCAGCAGCACTTGGTCGTTCCAGGAAGTTTCGTTGTAAGGATGCAATAAAAGGTGCGAATGGCCTTCAATGAGCCCTGGCAGTAGCGTGAGGCCCGGTAAGTCGTAGGTGCGGGCACCCGGCGGCTGAGTAACCTGACTAGCCGGCCCGACGGCAGTAATTTTTTCCCCTTCCACAAGCACCACCCAACCAGCATGCAGGTCCTGGCCATCGAACACTGCTTCCGGGCGCAGCAGTGCCACTTCGCTGGGTGGGAGCAGCACTTGGGCTTGCCCATTAAACGTTAGCCCCACCAGCAGCAACGCCCAGCAAATGAACTTTATCTTGATTTCCAAATATGCGCTGGCAATTGCTTGCAGTTGATTAAATAAATGATTCATAAACAGCAAATAAAACCTCAACTTCCACAATGCCCTCATGAGGGCATACTGCACTTACTTATTTCAGACAAATCGCATTCTTTTCCAAGCAGTCATTTTCCGCACCTTACAGCAAATAATATTGGGCTAATCGCCGAGGCGCAGCTATTTGAGTTTCCTACCACTTTGCATTGCGTCCCAATTCTTAAGCTAACAATTTTGCAACAAGTAAAGCTATTCAAATAGCTGCTGTAGCATCGAGGCACAGCACCGGTACCCAGCAGGCCAGCACATCGTCAACGGGGCGGGTTATCTCAAAACGAGTCGCCCACATCACCTTCGCTTTGGCCAATTTCGACGCATCATCCATTTTCTCTCCCAAGCCCGGGTGGTCAATCATGAGTTGCCGCAATACCGGCTGGTCGCGGCCACATACGTGAAGATGGTTGCTCACATCAGTTACCAACTGATGTTACGCAGTCGTTGGGTTAGTTTGTTCGTTTAGGAGCTTTATGATGGTTTGCACGCTGGACCTGTACACGAATTATTTGCTAAGTTCGACGGGCCCGACGACGGCCACGGGCTTGTCGCGGCTGCTGGACGGGGCGTTGAGCCACGACCACGTCACGCGCTGGCTGAGTCAGGGCACCTACGGCCCGGCCGAGGTCTGGCGGCAGGCCAAGCCCCCGGCCGGTCGCCAAGCCGAGGCCCGGCGACCGGCCGGGGGCGAGTTCGCCGTGCTCATCGTGGACGATTCGGTGCTGGAAAAGGCGCACACCGCCGCCAACGGCCTGATTTGCACCCATTGGGACCATAGCCAGCAACGGTATGTCAAGGGCCTGAATTTTGTCAGCCTGCTCTACCAGGCTGACGATTTGGCCCTGCCCATCGCCGTCGAGCTGGTGCGCAAAACGATGCCTGTTTACCTGCCCACAACCCAGAAAACGAGCTACCAGAGTCCGTTCACCAAAAACGAGTACCTGCAGCAACTGCTGCGCGTGGCCCTACCGGGGTGGCCCCAGCCGCAGGTGGCCTACCGCTACCTGCTGGTCGATTCCTGGTACGCCTCGGCCGAGAACATGACCCTGGTGCGGGCCTTGGGCCATCATTTCGTTTTCGTCCTCGAAAGCAGCCGCACCGTCGCCCTGAGCGCGGCCGCGCGGGCCCAATGCCATTTCCAGTCCGTGCAGTCGCTGGTGTTTGCCGATACGCAGCCCTTGCGCGTCTATTTGCGGGCCGTTAGAGAAGCGGTGCTCGTAACCAGACAAGTCTTTACAAACCAGTACGGTAGCCAAGGTATGTTGTATCTGGTCAGTAGCGACACCGACCTGGACCAGGCCCTGCTCGCGCCAAGCCTTAAACCAGCCGTGGACCGTGGCGTAGCGGACGGCGAAAAAGGCGGCCAACTGGTTCAAGCTTTGGCCCCGATGGTGGCCCAGCACGGCTTGGGCCCGGCGGCGGTGGCGAGGGTGTTTGGCGTGGTGGCTGCACACGTCGAGCGTCGTCACTTCGTCGGGGGTCAGGACAAGGGAAGCAAGCACGGAGCAAAAATAACGCACCCAAACTTTATGCGCTTACTTTTGTGCGACTACTTAGTAGCAGGAAGTCTTAAACGGTGGCTAGGTAGGTGGTATCATGCAAAACGCCCCCCGCGGCTGATGAAAGCGGCGGGGGGCGTTACGAAATAAGGTTGGCGGCGACCGACTCTCCCACCGGTGAAGGCAG
>NZ_BMGY01000068.1 GCF_014640435.1 Hymenobacter frigidus
AATCGAATACGCTTTCATACCGAAAAATAGGTGAAAATCTGTACACGGAACAGGAAACCGCTCTAATCAGCAGTAATCAACGATTTACTACCAGCTTTTCGTTGCGGGTGCCTTCGTTGGATTGCAGCCGCACGAAATACAGGCCGGGGCTCACGCCCGTCAGCGACAGGGGTATTTGCTGCGGGCCAGCCGGGTACAGCTTGTCGCGCACCACGGCGCGAACCAAGCGGCCGGTTTCGTCGAGCAGCGACACCGTGACGGGGCCGGGCCGCTCCAGTTGGAAGTTGACGCTCGAACCGCTCACTGCGGCGGGGTTGGGGTACACGGCCATTTGCACGGTGCCCGGTGCGGTGGCGGTGCCCGGCACGGTGCTCAGCACCACGTTTTCGTCGCCGGCCTGGTAGGGCAGCACTTCGAAATAGGCCAGCAGCATTTCGGCCAGCGTGCTTTCGCCCCACTGCATCTGCTGGGGCGGGCTGAAGGGGTTGCGCGGGTTACTGGCCGTGTTGTCGTAGGTGATGTCGGCCATGAGACGCGAGCCGGCCGGCACGCGCTGCAGGCCGGTGAAGCGGTAGATACCCTGCCAGCGGAAATCCCAGTCGTTGATTTTTACCAGCCGAATGGTGTCGCCGTTGGGCTTCACGGCCCATATTTTCCAGCTTTTGTTAATGAAGTGCGCGTGCGGCGCTACGCTCAGCAGCGTGGCATCAATGGGCACCGTGTACTGGGCGTGGAAGGTTTTGACCTGCCCGGCCGGAATCACAAACGGGCCGTTGCTGAGCGTGGCGGGCGAAATCACGGGCACGGTTTGCACGTAGCGGGTAACGGGCTGCCGGGCGTAGAAAATATTGACGACCGAAGAGTCCTTCTGGCTGGTGGCGCTGGGGCCGTAGTGCAGCTGCAGCAGCACGCTGGCGCGGCGGTAGAGCTTTTTGCCCATGCCGGCCGGAAAAAACCGCGCCTGCGTGCCCGACACCCAGCCCGACCACATGCCCTCGACGGGGTTGAAGCCGAAACCGCCAAACTGCGTGTAGCCGTAGCCCGGGTCGGCCGCATCGAGGGCCTGGGCCTGCTGCGTGGTATCGAGGCCGATGATGGCGTGGTGCACGATGCGCTTGTTGCCGGCCCGAAATTCGATGGCGGCGATGTCGCGGTTGGCCGGGATATTCACCGGCAGCACAAACACGCGGTACAGGTCCTGGCCGTTGCCCTGGTGGGTGAAGGCTTGGGCCATGGGTATCACCAAATCGGGCGTGCCGAGCTGCGAGCCGCTGGGGAAGGTGGGTACCGGCGGCGTGAGCGCGGGGTTGCCCTGGGGCATGCCGTTATCGACCCAGTCCTTGAGCTGCTGGATTTCGGTGGTGGTCAGCGTGTTTTCGTCCAGGTAGTGGCGATAGGTGGGGTCGCCTTTCCACGGCGGCATGTAGCGCGTACCGGTCACGTACTTAATGGTTTGCCCATGGCTCGCCACCTCAGCATAGGTAGTGAGCGGAAACGGGGCCACCTCCCCCACCCGGTGGCAGCTGGTGCAGTGCTGGAACACCAACGGCGCAATGTGCTGGCTAAACGTGACCTGCTGCCCGGTTTGAGCCTGGGCACGCGGCCCCGACGCCAGCAAGGCGAGCAACAGGAAAAGTAAAGAGAAGCAGTGTTTCATGTGAGTGGGTTTATAGTTCATTCAGCACGACAGTTCTGTGTTACCAAAAGCCGCAAGGCATTCTTCAAACTTACTCAATAAAACAGCCCACGGGCTCGGTGTGGGACACGGCCACGGGCCGGCCGGCCATAACATCTGCCAGCGCATCGGCCAGCTCGTGGTGGCGCACCACGGGGCGGTGCTGCCCCAGGCCGGCGTAAGCATCGTTCAGGCGACCCTGGTAGAGCGTGGTACGGCCGTCGGAGCCCACCACCACGGCCTCGGGCGTGATGCGGGCGTGCAGCCGCTTGGTGAGGCGATGGCCTTTATCAGCCTGCAGCGCAAAGGTGAGCTGGTAGGTTCTGGCGAAGGCGGCCAGGCTGGCCGGGGTGGTCTCTTTGGCCGGAAACACGCCCACAAAGCGCACGCCCTGCGCAGCGTATTGCGCCTGCAGCTGCCGCAGCGGCAGCGTAGCAGCCTGGCTAATCGGGCAGGTATCGGCCAGAAATACGTACACCGTGACTCGGGGCGCCACGGCTGGGCCGGCACTGAATAACCGAAGCAGCAAGAGTAGCAATAGCGGCATAATGGGACAGTGAGGTTGTGCGACCGGTTTTCTGGAGTGACCGTAAGGAAACCGGTTCCGGGTTCGTTCAGATTGGGACCGTTGGATTGGTGATTCAGCTCAAAGTTTACATTTCATGCCGACAATGTTCTAACTCGGGTCTCGACAGCGCTGCGTGGGCGGGCCTGCTACGGGCAACCGCGGGTTCTCCCCAGGGCCGGATTTTCGGCCCGGTTTTCGTTTGCTTGCTTCAAAACCTCTTGCTTTGTGCTTATGACGCTCCTTTCTTCTCGCACCTTTCGCCGGCCATTGCTAGCCCTTTTGGCCGCTTCGGCGCTGCTGGCTGGCTCGTGTACCGCTCCTCGCGCCATTATTGCCACTGGTAAAGTCACGCCCAAGGGCGAGTTTCGGGTGGGCTACAACCAAGGCTTTAACCTGGCCACCGCGCCGCTTGATAAAGCCAGCAGCGCCGTGAAAGCCGCCGCCAGCCAGGCCGCCAACCAGGACCGAGTGGATTACACCGACGCCACCACGCAGCTGCAAGCCGCGGCCCTGGCCTACATCCTCGACCCCGTGCAGCCCACCGCCGACCTGAACATTCGCTACGGCATCATTCCGCGGCTTGATGCGGGCTACAAGTATGCGTTCGGCTCGCACGTTTTCGATGCCCAGTACCAGCTGCTGGGCCCCACCGGCACGCCCGAAAACCCCGGCCAGGGCGCGGCATCGGGCACTACGTATGCCAGCATCGGCCTACAGTTTGCCACGCAGCGCGCCAGGCTGCCCAGCCTGCCCTTCCTGTCGGATATCAACTCGGTGCTGAATTTCCGGGCCAACCGCAACGACCTGCTGGTGCCGCTCACGTTCAGCCAATCGTTTGGGCCGGAGGAGGAAATCGGGGCCATCAGCTACGGCCTGGTGTACGCCCACAGCTGGGTGAGTTACGGCTTTGCCCCCGAAAAAATCTACAACGGCGCGGTGAAGGTGCCGGAGCTGCCGCTGCAGTCGCGTAACTTCTCGTCGTTCGGCGGCTTCGTCAACCTCAAGCTGGGCTACCGCTATTTCTACGTCATCCCGGCCGTGTCGCTGTTCTACCAAAATTACGGCGACTATGCCCTGCTGAACGGCCAGAGCACGTCGCTAAGTGGCTTTACGGTAGTGCCATCGCTAGGCTTCCAGCTGCGCATTCCCAATTTCACGAAGTAGCAAGCCCCACACGGTTTCTGCTTGAAAACCCAACGGCCCTTGGGGCGCTAACCAGCTGGTTAGCGCCCCAAGGGCTTTGCATTGGGCTCCGGACTCCGGGTTAGCGGGCGAGGGGATATGAAGTTCTGTGGCTTTCTTTGTTGCCCGTTTTTCAAAACTTTACGCGTCCCCCGTCGCCTCACTTTCCTACCCCACCGATGGAAGCCCCCAACCCTGAATTCATGCGCGAAGCCATTCGCCTGTCCATCTCCAACATGCAGGCGGGCCACGGCGGGCCCTTCGGCGCGGTGGTGGTGAAAGACGGCCAAATCATCGCCCGCGGCTTCAACCAGGTTACCAGCACCCACGACCCTACCTGCCACGCCGAAGTTGATGCCATCCGCAAGGCCTGCAAGGAGCTCGGCACGTTCCAGCTCGATGGCTGCGACCTCTACACCAGCTGCGAACCGTGCCCCATGTGCCTGGGAGCCATTTATTGGGCCCGCCCGGCGCGGGTTTTCTACGGCAACACCAAAGCCGATGCGGCAGCCATCGGCTTCGATGACCAATTCATTTACGAAGAGCTGGACCGCCCCATGGCCGACCGCAAGCTGCCCATGACGCAGCTGCTGCGCGATGAAGCCCTAGCCGGTTTCCGCGCCTGGACAGAACTGGAAGGCAAGACGGCGTATTAGGAAGGAGATTGAGTGAGCAAAAAAGGCGGTCATGCTAAGCGCAGCCAAAGCATCTCTACCGCTTCGTTAAGTTCCGGCCAATCAGTTGCGCGGTAGAGATGCCTCGGCTGCGCTCAGCATGACGTCCTAGGGATTATTCTGTATCTCGGCCGTTGCTCTCCGCCCCCGCCCCGCTCCCACCGCTCACCACATGATTCAATGGAGATGCTTCGACAAGCTCAGTATGAAGTTCTTGGGTAATCCCTACCGCTCGGTTTCGCTGGCTCCGCTTTGGGGAATATTACCCTTGGCAAATTCCTCCGTAAAAATGCGGTAGCGGTCCAGAATGGAGCGCACGGAGCGCCGGAGCACGATTTCACCCATCGGGCCTTCGGGCACGGTCACGCCCGAGGCGTAGCCATTCCAAACGGCGCGGTTAGATTTCACGTCGATGAGCGTGACCAGTAGCGTGCCCTCGGCCAGTAGCAGGCGCACGGGCTGGTAGCCCTGGCGCTGGTCGGTAGGAGTGTCGTCGTTTTCCTCAATGTTGCGTTTTATCCACACACTGAGGTCTTCCTGGGCAAAGCCGTGGAAATTCATGTCGCCCTGGTACACCCGGAAGTTGACCAGCATATCGGGCCGCCGCTTGGCCAGGCGGTAGCCCTGAGCCAAAAAGCGTTGCTGAATAGCCTCCCGCAGAGACTGCCCCAGGCGACTGCTGTCGGCGGTGAGGCCGCTGCCCGTCACGAAATCATACGTGCGGTAGTGCCGAAAATTTCCTCGGTAGCTGTAGTCCGATTCGACGCGGGCTTCGCGGGTAGTCATGCAACCGGCCAAGGCCAGCCCGGCAAGCAGCAGTAGCGTAATAGTGGACTTCATACCGACAGGAAATTATCATGGCGAAATAGGACTACTAATCTACGAAACCTAAGGCACTTAGGGCTTGAAACCCGATGAAAATATTACAATGATTTTACCACTTGCCACCTGAGAAGCTGTTTGAGTTAATAAAACGGTCATGCTCATCTGGCGTCCGCTTGTCGAAGCATCTCTACCGCTTCGTTGCACCGGCTCAAGCGAAGCGATAGAGATGCTTCGACAAGCGGACGCCAGATGAGCATGACCGTTTCAGAATGATTTTAGCTCACTCAAACAGCTTCAAAAGTGCTCAAGCGCGTTCTGGGGCACACATTCGGCCATTTCGCACGAGCCCGTTAGCGGTAGCCGGCGGCTTGCAGGGCAAACAGCTCGGCGTAGCGCCCGCCTTTGGCCAGCAGTTCTTCGTGCGAGCCAATCTCCACAAACTGCCCGTTTTCGATAACCAGAATCCGGTTGGCCATGCGCACCGTGCTGAAGCGGTGGCTGATGAGCACGGCGGTTTTGCCCTTGGTGAGCTCGGCGAACCGCTGAAATACCTCGTGCTCGGCGCGGGCATCGAGGGCGGCGGTGGGCTCGTCGAGAATAAGGAGTTGGGCGTCGCGCATGTAGGCGCGGCCGAGGGCAATTTTCTGCCACTCGCCACCGCTCAGGTCCACGCCGCCGTTGAAACGGCGACCAATCATCTGGCTGTAGCCGCCGGGCAGCTTGGCGATGACGGTATCGGCCAGGCTCTGCTGGGCGGCGATTTCGATACGGGACTGGTTCTGACGCTCCTCAATGCGGCCCACGGCTAAGTTCTGGCCGGCTGAGAGCTGGAAACGCACAAAGTCCTGGAAGATGACGCCGATTTCCTGGCGCAGCTCGGCGGGGTCGTACTCGCGCAGGTCGTGGCCGTCGAGCAGGATTCGGCCCTCCGTGGGGTCGTACAAGCGGGCCAGCAGCTTGACCAACGTGGTTTTGCCCGCACCATTTTCGCCTACCAGCGCCAGCTTTTCGCCGGCCTCCAGCTGGAATGACAGATTTCGAATGGCCCATTTTGTACCACTCTTGTACTGAAACCCGACGTTTTCAAACTCAAACCCCTGCCGAATGGGCCGGGGGAAGGACCGCGCCGTTTCGCCGGTAGCGGCCTGCCGCACAATGCGCGGCCGCAGGGCAAAGAAGTCGAAAAAGTCCTGCAAATACAACGCGCCATCGGCCACGGAGCTGAAGCGGCTGAGGATGCCTTCGAGCAGCGAGCGCAACCGGGCAAAGGAACCGGCCAGAAAGGTGAGCTGGCCCAGCGAAATCTGGCCGGCCACGGTACGAGCAATGATGTAGACATAAGCCCCGTAGTAGCCGGCCGCGCCAATGGCCGAGAACAGCGCGCCCCAGCTGGCCCGGCGCAGCACAAGGCTCTTATTCTGGCGGTAGAAGTCATCGGAAAGCTCGCGAAAGCGGGTTATCAGGAAATCGGAGAGCCCGAAAATCTTGACTTCCTTGGCTGTTTCGTCAGACGCGCCGGTCTGACGGAGGTAGTCCAATTCGCGGCGTTCGGGCGTCCAGGAGTGGCTTAGTGAGTAGCTGCGCTCGTTGAAGTGCGACTCGCCGAGGAAGGCCGGCACCACGGCCAGCAGCAACAACCCCAGCAGCCACGGCTGGAAGGCCACGAGGCCCCCGGCCAGCAGCACGAGCGTCACGGTATCCTGGCCCTGGGCCAGCACCTGGCTCATGAGCACGGTGCGAGAGAGAGTTTGGCGACGGGCGCGCTCCAGCTTGTCGTAAAAGGTGCTGTCTTCAAACTGGTCCAAATCGAGCTCGGCCGCGTGCTGCATGATGCGGATGGAGGATTGGTTGGTGAACAAGTCGCCGAGCAGCGAATCGAGCAAAGCCACGCCGCGCCCCAGCGCATCGGCCAGCAGCACGAGGCCAAACTCCAGTGCTACCAGCGTGAGCACGGGCGTGAGCACCCGCTCCGAGGCGGGCAGCCGGGTGAGCGTCACCACGGCATCGATTATGAGCTTGCCCACATACAGCATGGCCAGCGGCAGGCCCGCCCGCAGCGAGCGCAAAGCAATGTTGGCCAGCGCCAGCCCAGGGCTGGTGTACCAGATAAGCTTGAGGAATGCCGGCAGATTGCGCAGGGCCGACACCCGCTCGCGCACGCTCACGGCGGGCTTGCCATCGGGCGCGGGCCGCTTGGCAGAAATGGATTTCAGGAAGTTGAACATTGCCGGGGCCGGGGCAAGCTTGGGGCCGGAAGTTCGGGGCCGGCCGTTTTGGCAGGGGGCAATCTCAATGCCTTAATTTGTCCAGCGTAACGCTACCCTA
Organism: Hymenobacter frigidus; assembly: GCF_014640435.1. GTDB lineage: Bacteria > Bacteroidota > Bacteroidia > Cytophagales > Hymenobacteraceae > Hymenobacter > Hymenobacter frigidus. The sequence goes on from NZ_BMGY01000068.1 coordinate 7,250, forward strand.
CCCGCATGATAATACGCCGACACCTTTTTTACTTCAGCTTACTGGCCACGGCCCTGCCCCTGGCAGGCTTTGCCCAAACTCCTGCTACTCTGGCCGCGCCCCTCCCTCGTTTTTTCGTTGGTATCGGCGGCTCGTTTGGCGGCTACCCATTGCCCAAGCAGAGCGGTGTCAACGTTGCCACCTTCGTCCCGACGGTGGGCATGCAGCTGCGGTCCCGGCTGGCGCTGCAGGTGAGCGGGGCTTACGATGCCAGCCACTCCTACACCAGCTACTATTACGGCGATGGCCAACCCAACGGCGAGCAGGTGAAACGCACCAATTGGAATCGCACCCTGGTCGTGCCCGTGCTCGCCCGCTATGCCCTTACGCGACGCGCAACCCAACGTTTTCAGGCCGATGTACTCGGCGGCGTGAGCTACGTGCGGTTCAGTGTGCGCAGCGACGTTTTCAGGATGAGTGCTGACGGCGCGCTCCTCTCCACCAGGGAGGAAACCGCTACCACCAATAGCGCATGCCTGACGTTGGGAGGCGGCTTGCGCTACATCGTCTGCCCGCGCTTTGAGCTGACCGCCGATGCCGTCCTCAACCGCCAAATTACCAGCAGAACCCCTTCTTCCTACTGGGTCAATCCCAATCTTACAGCCGGCGTGCGCTACCGCTTCGGCCGGGCGCTGTAGCCGCTGCCTGGCGCGAGTTTAGCGCAGCGTAACTCGTGACCAGCCATGACGGGGAGGCTGCGCCTCCCCTGCCGCGCCAGCGGCAATGCGGGACCAAGTCGGCGGCTTGTTCTCACAGCTCGTTGCAGGGGAGGCGCAGCCTCCCCTGCAACCCGGGCACGAGTTACGCTGCGCTAAACTCGCACCAGTTACACCGGCCAACCGGCCAGTGCCGACCTTTGCGGCACCCATGCCCACCATTGCTCCCGCCCGCCCCTACACCATCGGCTTCTGGCTGATGTGCCTGTCCTCGTTTCTGTTTTTCCTCAGCTTCAACCTACTGCTGCCCGAGCTGCCCGACCACCTCACCCGGCTGGGCGGGGGCGAGTACAAGGGGTATATCATTGCCCTGTTTACGCTCACGGCGGCTATTTCGCGGCCGTTTTCGGGTAAGTTGGCCGACACCGTGGGCCGCATTCCGGTGATGGTGTTCGGGTCGCTGGTCTGCTTCGTATGCGGTTTTTTCTACCCATGGGCGCTCACGGTCACGGGGTTTCTGGGGCTGCGGCTGCTGCACGGGTTCAGCACGGGGTTTAAACCCACGGGCACGGCCGCGTTCATCGCCGACATCGTGCCCGTGGAGCGACGCGGCGAGGCCATGGGCCTGCTCGGCATAACCGGAGCGCTGGGCATGGCCTTCGGGCCAGCCTTTGGGTCGTGGCTGGCGAGTCATTTCTCCCTCAACACCATGTTTTACTGCTCCAGCGGCGTGGCGCTGCTCTCGCTGCTGGTGCAGGGCACTCTCACCGAAACCCTGCCCGTGGCCCAGCGGCAGCGGTTCAGCCCGGCGCTGCTGACCATGAAGTGGAGCGAGGTGCTGGAGCCGCGCGTGCTGTCGCCGGCCGTGGTCACGCTGCTGTGCCTGTTTCCTTTTGGAGCGGTACTCACCGTAATACCCGACCAGAGCCGGCTGCTGGGCCTCACCGGGTCCGATAAAGGCCTGTTCTACATCTGCTTCACGGTGGCTTCGCTGGCCGTGCGGCTGGTGGCGGGCAAGGCGTCCGACACCCACGGGCGGGTGCCGGTGCTGCGGTGGTCGGCGGGCGTGGTAGCACTGGGCCTGGCGCTGCTGGTGTGGGCCCCCACGGTGCCGTGGTTTCTGGCGGCGGCCGTGGTGTTCGGCATCGGCACGGGCCTCAACTCGCCCACGCTCTACGCCTGGACCATCGACCTAAGCCACCCCGAACACCGGGGCCGCGCCGTGGCCACCATGTACATCGCCCTGGAAATCGGCATCGGCCTGGGTGCTTTGCTGGCCGGCTGGATATTCTCCAACGTTCCCGGCCATTTGCCTTACGTGCATGCGCTAAGCCTGCTGTGCGTGCTCACGGCGCTGGTTTACCTGATAATTCTGCCGACGGAAGGCCCAATTCAGGTGCTGAACGCGGCAGAACCCACCCCGGAGCCCGCCGCCGAAGAGGTGGTGTAGTGCCCAGCACAAACCAACAATTATTTTAAGGACACTTGGTGAAATGTAGCTGAAGTTCAGGCTGATTTCCCTATTTTTAGGGGTTCGAAGATTGTCTACCCCATTCTTTTTTGTTGATGCCCACTTCTTTACTGCTTCGCCCGCTACGGGTGGTGCTGCCGCTGCTGGCTTGCGTGCTACTGGCCGGGGCGGCCCGGGCCCAGCCGGAGCCCATTAAATTTGGCTTGGTTGATTCTAAAGACCTGACGGCTATACCCTTCCCGGCCGACAGCGCGGCGGCAGTGGTGCTCTGCGATTTCGGCCGCTCGCACCTGAAAGGCAAAAACGACGGTTTTCAGGTAATTTTTGAGCGCGTAACCCGCATCAAAATCCTCACAAAAGCGGGCTACGACCAGGCCACGGTCGAAATCCCTCTCTACCACCGCGGCGAGAATCAGGAGCGGGTAACCAACCTGCGCGGCTTCACCTACAACCTGGTGAACGGCGCAGTGGAAAAAACCAAGCTGGAAGCCAGCGGCGCGTTCTTCGAGAAACGCACGGCCAACGTGAACGTGCAGAAATTTACGCTGCCCAATGTGCGCACGGGGGCCATCATTGAGTTTGCTTACACCCTGAGCTCCGACTTCCTGTTCAATTTTCAGGATTGGACCTTTCAGCGCGACATTCCGGTGCGCTGGAGTGAGTACCGGGTGAGCATTCCGTCGTTTTACCGCTACAAAATCATTTACCAGAGTTCGCGGGACTTCACCGTGAACGAGGCCCACATCGGCTCGACCACCTTACTCGTTGACCGCAAGCTGAATAATAGCTACGGCATGTTGGCGGGCCAAAGCACCGGCAGCCTCACCATCAGCGCGCCCACCGAGGAACGCCAATGGGCCCTGAAGGACGTGCCGGCCCTGGTGCCCGAACCCTACATGACCACCGCGCAGGACTACGTAGCCCGGCTCGACTTTGAGCTGACTGGTGAGCAGTGGCCCGACCAACCCTACCACGACCTGACCGGCACCTGGGCGCAAATCGACGAGCGGCTGCTGGCCGATGAGGATTTCGGCGGCCGCCTGGGCCGGGCCAGCCTGCTCAAAGAGCAGTTGCGGGACGTGGCCGCCCGCTTTCCCATCGTCACGGAGCGTGCCGCCGCCGTGCGCGAGGCCGTGATGGCCGCCGTGCGCTACGACGGCACCGACCGCTACCACACCACGGGCTCGCTGCGCAAGGCTTTTGATGCCCACCGGGGCACTTCGGCCGACGTGAACCTGCTGCTCATCGCCGCCCTGCGCGACGCCGACCTGCCGGCCCACCCGCTCCTGCTCAGCACCCGCGACCACGGCCACGTCAGCAAGGAATTTCCGCTGCTCGAGCGCTTCAACTACGTGGTGGCCCTGGTGCCCCTGGCCGGCGGCAAAGACCTGCTGGTGGACGCTACCGAACCGCTACTGCCCTGCGGCGTGCTGCCCGAACGCTGCCTCAACCAGGCCGGCCGTCTCATCATGAAAAACCCAGCCGAAGGCCGCTGGGTCGACCTCAGCCCCACCCAGCGCCACGTGCACTACCAGCAAATAGCCCTCACGCTGGATGCCCAGGGCGGCCTGACTGGCAAAGTGCACGAGGAGCGCGGCGGCTATGCCGGCACCGATGCCCGCCTGGACTTGGCTAGCCAGGGCGAAAAGAAGTACCTGGCCGGCTTGGCCCAGCGGCACGAAGGCTGGACCATACCCGCCAGCAAGCTGGGCCAGGTCGACGCCCTCGACAAGCCTCTGCTGCTGGATTACGACGTGGCCCAGCCCGCCACCGGTAGCGATGCTCCCGGCAGCACCCTTTACCTGAGTCCGCTCAGCGATTTCGGGCCCCGGCAAAACCCGTTTCGCCGTCCGAACCGCACGTTTGCTGTCGACTTTGGCGTGGCACAGGAAGAAATTCTGATGATTACCCTAACGCTGCCGGCTGGCTACGAGCTGGCCGAAGTACCCGCGTCCGCGCTGGTTACCCTGCCGAATGAAGGCGGCCGGTTCGTCTACAGCGTCAGCGTTGCCGGGCCGGGCCGGGTGCAGCTCACCAGTCGCCTGAGCCTGCGCAATACTGTGTACCCGCCCGATGCCTACGCCAGCCTGCGCGAGCTGTACCGCCTGCTGATGGCCCGGCAGAGCGAAAAGCTCATCATTCAGAAAAGAGCCGGCTAACCATCGGTTTTGTGCCGCCGCGCATTCGTTTTTCACAACCTCTCCATTCCCCTACAACTGCATGAAACTACCCCTATACACTGCCGCCACGCTGGCCACGATGCTGCTCGCGGCCGGTGCTGCGCAGGCCCAGGAACCCATTAAATTCGGCAAGCCCGACCCCAAGGATTTCACGGCTGCCCCCTTTGTGGGCGACAGCGCCGCGGCCGCCGTCGTGCTTTGCGATTTTGGCACCACCAGCTTCCAGCTCAAGGGCTCTAATTTCCAGCTGGTCACGGAGCGGATTACCCGCATTAAAATTCTCAAGAAAGCCGGTTATGACGCAGCAACGGTAACGATTCCGCTCTATCACCAAAACACTAACGAAGAGAAAATAAGTGCCTTACGTGGCACTACCTACAACTTGGTGAACGGCCAGGTGGTGAAAACCAAGCTCGAAAACAGCAACGCCTTCACGGAGGAGCGCACCGCCAACGTCCGCGTGCGCAAGTTCACGCTGCCCGACGTGCGCGAAGGGGCCGTGATTGAGTATGCCTACACCGTCACGTCAGACTTTCTATTCAACTTCCAGTCCTGGACGTTTCAGCGTGACATTCCGGTGCGCTGGAGCGAGTACCGAGCCAACATTCCCGAGTATTTCGACTACAAGATGCTCATGCAGGGCTACCACGGCATGGCAGTAAACTCACGGGAGGAAGGCTCCGGCCAGTACGTATTGCATACGAGCGGTAGTTTTGAGGGCGGCACGGGGGGCTTTGGCGGGAAGAGCGGGCGCGTTGCGGCCAGCAACGACATTATTACCGCGCAGGTGACCAACTACCACTGGGCCATGAAGGACGTACCCGCCTTCCGCGATGAGCCCTACATGACCACGGCCGACGACTACCTCGACCGCATCGACTTTGAGCTCGCCGGGGAAAAATTTCCCGGTCAGGCTTACCGCAACGTGGCCGGCACCTGGAGCAAGATTGACCTGGAGTTGCTGGGCGATGACAACTTTGGTATGCAGCTCGACCGGGGCAACTTTATGAAGGACCAGATGGTGGCCCTGGCCGCCAAACACCCCGAAGTAGCGGCCCGTGCCGCCGCCGTGCGCGAGGCCGTGATGGCCGCCGTGCGCTACGACGGCACCGACCGCTACCATACCACGGGTTCGCTGCGCAAGGCTTTTGATGCCCACCGGGGCACTTCGGCCGACGTGAACCTGCTGCTCATCGCCGCCCTGCGCGACGCCGGCGTGCCGGCCCAGCCGCTCCTGCTCAGTACCCGCGACCACGGCCGTGTCAACCAGTTGCTGCCCCTGCTCGAGCGCTTCAACTACGTGGTGGCCCTGGTGCCCCTGACCGGCGGCAAAGACCTGCTGGTGGACGCCACCGAGCCGCTGCTGCCCTGCGGCGTGCTCCCCGAACGCTGCCTCAACCAGGCCGGCCGCCTCATCATGAAAAACCCGGCCGAAGGCCGCTGGGTCGACCTCAGCCCCACCCAGCGCCACGTGCACTACCAGCAAATAGCCCTCACGCTGGATGCCCAGGGCGGCCTGACCGGCAAAGTGCACGAAGAGCATGGCGGCTACGCCGGAGCTTCGGCGCGCCGCGAGCTCACCCGCCTGGGCGACAAGAAATACATGGCCGAGCTGGCCCGCACCCATAGCAGCTGGACCGTGCCCAAGTTTGCTGTGGCCGAGCGTGAAAACGTGGCCAAGCCCCTGGCCGTGGACTACGAATTTGCCCAACCCGCCGACGACACCAACACGGCCACCACGCTATATCTGAGCCCACTGCAGGAATTCAACAATGAGCAAAACCCTTTCCACCACGATGACCGGCAGTTTCCCGTCGACTTCGGGGCAGCGCAGGACGAAATCACGGTGCTGACCCTGACCCTGCCCGAGGACTACGAGCTGGCCGAGCTACCCAAGCCCGCCGTGGTGGAAATGCCCGACAACGGCGGCCGGTTTATCTACAGCGTGAGTGCCACCGCGCCGGGCGTAGTACAGCTCACCAGCCGCCTGAATTTGCGCAAGCCCATGTACGGAGCCGACGAATACGCCAGCCTACGCGAGTTCTACCGCCTGATGCTGGCCAAGCACGGCGAGAAGCTGGTGATTAAGAAGAAAGCCTAACTCCTAACGCACCGCCTCCGACAATGAAAGCCCTGCTCTCTCTTTTTGCCGTGCTGCCGCTGAGCGGGCTGCTGCGGCTGCCCCCGGCCCCCGCCACCCCCGCGCCCAAATACGCAGTGGCCGACATTCCCGCCGCCCTCAGCGAAGGGGCCCACGCCGTGCTGCGGGCCGATGACGAGGTGGTGGCCGTGAAATCGGCCGGGCGGCTGGTGCATACCGTGCACCGGGTGGTGACGGTGCTCGACGCGGCGGGCGACGACCTGGGCCGCCACGCTGTATCCTACGACAACCTGCGCACCCTCAGCTACCTCCGCGGGGCCGTGTACGACGCCGAGGGCCGCCTGCTGCACCAGTTGCGCCCCGCCGAAATTCACGACCAGGGTATGGGCAGCGCCGAAGGCAGCTTCATGACCGATGTGCGCGTGCGCTACGCGGATTTGCGCCAGCCGCAAACCCCGTACACGGTGGAATTCGACTATGAAGTAGTGTCCGACAATACGTTGTTTTACCCCGAGTGGCAGCCCCAGGAGGCCGAAGGACTAGCCGTGCAATCTGCCACGCTACGGGTGGCTACCCCTACTTTATTGCCCCTGCGCTACCAGGAGCGGCAGTTACCCACCGGCACAACGGCAGCGCACACCACCGCTGGCAGTCAGGAGCTGTACGAGTGGAAGCTGGCCGGCCTGCCCGCCGTGGAGGAAGAGGAAGCCGCTCCCCCGCTGAGCGAAATCACGCCGGCCGTGGCATTGGCTCCCGGTGCGTTTGAGGTGCAGGGGCACAAAGGCTCCGCCGCCACCTGGCAAAGCTTCGGCCAGTGGAACTACGACCTCAACGCCGGGCGCGACCTGCTGCCGCCCGCCACCTTGGCCCGGGTGGCCGAGCTGGTGCGGGGCGAAACCGATGCCCGGGTCCGGGCC
>NZ_BMGY01000069.1 GCF_014640435.1 Hymenobacter frigidus
GTGGGGGAAGGAGCAGGTACGCTGCCTAAACTAATAATGCTGTAATTAAGTTGTCAGAACACTAGCCATTTAAAAAAAGCCATTGCCAGCAAACGCCTGAGGCGCGTTATCTCGCAGACACCGGACCAATGAGCCGCTACCGCTTCGTCGCCGCCGTGCGCGGCCACTACCCCGTGCGGCGGCTCTGCCAGGTGCTAGGCGTACCGGCTAGTAGATTTTACGCTTGGCAAACAGAGCCCGCAACGGGCTGTGGGGTAGAAAACGCCGACCTGGGAAACAGCCTTGGTTAAGGTCTTTGGGTACCACAAACGCCGCTATGGCACCCGTCGGCTGCAGGTGGCGCTGCGCCAAAAAGGGCGCCGGATGAGCCGCCAGCGCCTGCGCACGGCCATGCGCCGCCGGGGGCTGCGTACCTTGCAACCCAAGGCCTACACCCCGCGCACGACCGACTCCACCCACGGGCTGCGCTGCGCCCCCAACCGGCTGCACTCCAGCATCGGCTACAGGACCCCGTATTCCACTTACCAATAACTTCATCAAACTACTGCCCTAAACTGTCCAGCCTAACCAGACCACCTCGATACTAATTGTGCCGGCCGAAAATGAAGCAGCCCATGAAATACCGAGTAGTTCATGGACTGTTTGCCGCCGGAGAGAAGCGCCCCCCCAGATTAGGCTGCGGAATAAAAAGTTAAAATTAAGATGGATTGTGCTTGCAAAGCAATTGGTTACGCGAGCCATATTTTTTTTGATGACGAAAAGAACGACAAAAAGTGTGTCGTTTAGCCCGTTAGGTCGAAAATGAAATTTGAGAAAAGCGGTGCGAAAAAAAATAACATTGCCGATGAGTTGCCGAGCGTAACAATGCCGTAATTTTGCATCGTGCTTCAACCAAAAAACTTGTTGATGAAGCGCGGGACCCCGCTCGGCAGGGAACCGCGAGTGGACCGAAAGGTCTTCACCACCATCATTTTTCCCGATTTTACCTCTGGTATTTCCGTTGTTTTTTCTGGGTGTTGCCTCGCTACCGTTTCGGATTCCGAAACGGTTTTTTTATGTCCGTTGAGTTCGTCGGTTGCTGCCCCGTAGCCAACTCACATTTCATAACTTAAATGCGGTGTAAGAGCATTGAAACCAGATAGTCTTACACGTCCCTTTCTACTGACTACGTATTTATTTTCCCCAACTCCGGTATGGCACGTAAAGACCTGCTCGACATCGCATCCCTTCACCGTGAGGAAATCGAGTTTTTGCTCGACCAATCCACGTCCTTTAAAAAACTGTTCACCCACTCGGTGAAAAAAATCCCCGCCCTTGAGGGCAAGTCCGTGCTCATGCTGTTCTACGAGGCCAGCACCCGGACGCACTCCTCCTTCGAGGTCGCGGCCAAACGCCTCTCGGCGGAGGTAACGAATTTCGACGTCGCCCACTCCTCCATCACCAAGGGCGAGTCGGTGCGGGAGACGATTGAGACGCTCCAGGCCATGCGCACCGACTACATCGTCGTCCGCCACGGTCACCCCGGCCTGCCCGGCATGATTGCCCGCCAAACCACGGCGTCGGTCATCAACGCCGGCGACGGGGCGCACGAGCACCCGACCCAGGCCCTGCTGGACGCCTTCACCATCAGGGAAAAATTTCCCGACCCCAGGGGCAAAAAAGTCCTCATCATCGGCGATATTCTCCACTCCCGCGTCGCGCGCTCCACCAGCACTTTGCTGCAAAAGCTGGGCGTCGAGGTCGCTTACCTCGGGCCGGGGTCGCTGGTGCCCAAGTATATCCCGGCAAGTATCCGCCGCTTCACCGACTATGAGGCGGCCATGGCCTGGGCGCCCGATGTGGTGTACCTGCTCCGCGTGCAGATGGAGCGCCAGGACGTGCAGTTTTTCCCCAGCGTCCGAGAATACCATCGGGTCTACGGCATCACCAACACCCGGCTGGCGGAAATCCGCGACCGCGGCCTCTATATTATGCACCCCGGCCCCGTGAACCGGGGGGTCGAGCTATGCGACGCCGTCATGGACTATGAGCGCTGCCTTATCACCAACCAGGTCGAAAACGGGATTTCCATTCGCATGGCCGTGCTCGACTGGCTCACGCCGGGCGGGGAATTCCCGAAGCAGGAATCGTATACCGCACGGCAGCGAGCCAGCTAAACGGTAGTTATACCCTAAATACCGGACGTGGCGGCTGGTTCCGCCCGTGTATTTTCTTCTTCAACAGCCAGAATACCCTCAATCCCTTGCCGGTTTACAGTACTCTTTCATCCATGCTCCTCCTTCAAAACGCCCGCATCGCCACCGAAAATTCACCCGTGCTTGTCGAGAGCGATGTCCTGATTGTCGAAGGAATAATTCAAGCCATCGGCACCAACCTGGCCATTCCCGAAGGGGCCCGGGTCATCGACGCGCGCGGCCGGGTGCTGATGCCCGGCATGTTTGATGCCCACGTCCACTTCCGCGCCCCGGGGTTTGAGAACAAAGAAACCATCACCACGGGCAGCGAGGCGGCCATCAACGGCGGCATTACCGGCGTGGTCATGATGCCGAACACCCGCCCGGCCCTCGACTCGGCAACTGCGATAGCCACCGTGCTGGAAAATGCCAAGCACCGGTCCCGCATTCCGGTATACACCTCCGGCTGCGTCACCAAGAACCGCGAGGGCAAGGAGCTGGCGGAAATCGAGGGCATGCGCGGACTCGGCGTGACAATGCTCACCGACGACGGGGACACCACCAATGACCCGGCGGTGCTGCTGCGGGCGATGCAGTACGCCACCGAATTTGGGATGTTTTTCGCCAGCCACTGCGAGGTGCCGGAGCTGGCCGGGCCGCGCGCCCTGAACGAAGGAGTGATGAGCTACCGGCTCGGTATTAAGGGTTCGCCGGCTTGCGCGGAGGAAATCATCATCGACCGCGACATCCGCCTGGCCCACGCGGCGGGCGCGCACATTCACATCCAGCACGTTTCCAGCAAGCTCGGCATGGAGACCATCCGCTGGTGGAAATCCCGCGGTGATGTGAAGGTCACGGCGGAAGTGACCCCGCACCATCTGATGTTCACCGACGAGCACATCGGCGATTACGACACGAACTATAAGATGAACCCGCCGCTGCGGACACAGGCGGATTGTGATGCCCTGCTCGAAGGGCTCATCGAAGGCGTATTCGACCTCATTGCTACCGACCATGCGCCGCACACGCCGTTCGAAAAAGCCCAGGATTTCATCAGCGCGCCCAATGGCATCACCGGCTTAGATACGGCGCTGGTGTCGCTCTATCACCACTTCGTCGAGCCCAAAAAATTCGGGTGGGACGTGGTGGTGAAGCGCTATTCGGCGGAGCCCCGCCGCCTGATGGGCCTGCCGGTAGCCGCCATCGAAGTCGGTCAAAAAGCCGAGTGCCTCTTGTTCGATACCGAAGCGGAAACGACCTTCACGCGGGAGTTTATGAAGTCTAAATCCCAGAACACGCCATTCATCGACCAGACGTTGAAAGGCCGGGTAGACTTGGTGATTTTAGGTACGGAAATTTTGCTGGAGCGCTGATAGGTAGAGCCTATTCGAATAATAAAAAGGCGGTCATGCTGAGCTTGTCGAAGCATCTCTACCGCTTCGTTGCAGCCGTGCGAACAAAGCATTAGAGATGCTTCGGCTACGCTCAGCATGACGTTCATTTTCAATTTGTTTCCCATGAGTACCCTTCTCACATCCGACACCCCCACCAGCGCCGCCTTGGACAAACCACTTGTCGGCGTTGTCATGGGCTCCAGCAGCGACTGGGATACCATGCAGCATGCCGTGCAGATGCTCTCGCACTTTGGCGTGGCCCACGAAGCGCGCGTGGTGTCGGCCCACCGCATGCCCGACGACTTGTTTGCCTACGCCGAACAAGCCGGCCCGCGCGGCTTGCAGGCCATCATCGCCGGCGCTGGTGGTGCCGCCCACCTGCCGGGCATGATGGCCGCCAAAACCACCCTGCCCGTGCTGGGGGTGCCGGTGGCCAGTCGCCATTTGCAGGGGGTGGACTCGCTGCACAGCATTGTGCAAATGCCCAAAGGGGTGCCCGTGGCCACGTTTGCGATTGGCAATGCCGGGGCGGCCAATGCCGCGCTGTTCGCGGTCAGCATGCTGGCCCTGCACGACCCGGACCTGGCGACCAAGCTGCAGGCGTTTCGCGCCGAACAAACCGAAGCCGCTCGCGCCATGACGTTGCCGGTATGAGCGCCGATATTCACGTTGCAGCCATGACCCCGGTTTTCCCGGGCAGTGTGGACGCCGCTGGCCAGCGGGCGACCCTGGGGGTAATGGGGGGCGGCCAGCTGGGCCGGATGTTTGTGCATGCCGCCCAGCGCCTGGGTTACTTCACCGCCGTGCTGGAGCCCGACGCACAAAGCCCGGCCGGGCGGGTGAGTCACCACCACATCCAGACCGACTACAACGACCCGGCCGGGCTGGCGCAACTGGCCCACCTGTGCCATGCCATCACCACCGAGTTTGAAAACGTGCCAGCCCAGGCCCTGCAAACGCTGGCGCTGACCCGGCCCGTGGCGCCAAGCGCGGCAGTGGTGGGCATTGCTCAAAACCGCATCGAGGAAAAAGCCCACTTCACGGCCTGCGCTGACATATCGGGGGTGACCTGCGCACCCTATGCGGTAATTGAAACGCTGGCCCAGCTGCAGGCCATCCAGGACGACAGGGCTGATTTGCTGCCCGGCATCCTGAAAACCGCGCGCATGGGCTATGACGGCAAGGGCCAGGTCCGCGTCAAGACAGCCGTTGAACTGGCCGCCGCCTGGGCGGAGTTGGGCGGCTCCGCCTGCGTGCTGGAAAAGATGCTGCCGCTAACCGCCGAGTGTTCGGTGCTGGTGGCGCGCGGCTGGGACGGGCAAGTTGTCAGCTTCGTGCCGCAGCGCAACGTGCATGTCGATGGCATTTTGGCCGTGACCCACGCTTACGAAGGAAATATGCCGCCAGCCCTGGCAGATAGGGCCCGCGACGCTGCCGTTTCCATAGCGCATCATATTGGCTATGTCGGGGTGCTGTGCGTCGAGTTTTTTGTGGTGGAAGACGGCAGCGAGCACGGCGGCTTGATTGTCAACGAGATGGCCCCGCGCCCGCACAACAGCGGCCACTACACCCTGGACGCCTGTGACGTGTCGCAGTTTGACCTGCAGGTCCACGCCATGGCGGGCTTGCCCTTGCCGCAGCCGCGCCAGCATTCCCCGGCCATCATGCTCAACCTGCTGGGCGATGTGTGGTTTGACGTCAACGGTCAACCGCATGAGCCTGACTGGCACACCGTGCTGAGCCTGCCGGGAACACACCTGCATCTGTACGGCAAGTTGCAAGCGCGCGTAGGCCGCAAGATGGGCCATCTGACTATCACCGGCCCGGATGTCGCCAGTGTCAAAACCGTGGCGCGCCGCGCCGCTGGTTTGCTCGGCCTGCCGGGGCTGGACACCATCTAGATGTTATTAATCATTTCTAACCGTGCCGCCGTGGCTCCCCCTCTCCATCGGAGAAGGGGCCGGGGGGTGAGGCAAACCGCCAGAACATGACCCAAACAGTAAAACTCATCCTCGAAGACGGCACCTCCATCGAAGGGGAATCCTTCGGCGCGTTCACCTCCGCCGCGGGCGAAGTCGTGTTCAGCACGGCCATGACCGGCTACCCCGAAAACCTCACCGACCCCTCCTTCGCCGGCCAGATTCTGGTGCTCACCACCCCCATGGTGGGCAACTACGGCGTGCCCGGCGAAGACCTTTACGAGTCGATTTCGAAGATTTTCGAGTCCGATAAAATCCACATTGCTGGGCTGGTGGTGACCTACTACTCCGAGGAGCACAGCCACTGGAACGCCGCCAAAAGCCTCGGCGACTGGCTCAAGGAGTACAACATCCCCGGCATCTGCGGCGTCGATACCCGCATGCTCACCAAGAAGCTGCGCGAAAAAGGCGCCATGTTGGGCAAAATCGTGGCCGAGGACGACGTGCCCCTTCACGACCCCAACCTCGACAACCTAGTGGCGCAGGTGAGCCCGGCCGGTATCCGGCACTACGGCAGCGGCCAGCACAAAATCGTGCTGGTGGACTGCGGCACCAAAACCAACATTATCCGCTGCTTCCTGGAGCGCGACGTGGAGCTGATTCGCGTGCCCTGGGACTACGATTTCACGACCCTCGACTACGACGGCCTGTTCCTGAGCAACGGCCCCGGCGACCCCAAAATGTGCGAAGCCACCATCCAGCACCTCCAAAAAGCCCTGCAACAGGACAAGCCGATTTTCGGCATCTGCCTGGGCAGCCAGCTCATGGGCCTGGCGGCGGGCGGCGACACCTTCAAGCTGAAATACGGCCACCGCAGCCACAACCAGCCCGTGAAGCTCACCGGCACCCAGCACTGTTACATCACCAGCCAAAACCACGGCTTCGCGGTAGATACCGCCACCCTGCCCGCCGAATGGGACATGCTATTCGAGAACCTGAACGACGGCACCTGCGAAGGCATCAAACACAAAACCAAACCGTTCTTCTCGACGCAGTTTCACCCTGAGGCTGCCGGCGGGCCACAGGATACGGAGTTTCTGTTTGATGATTTTTTAAAATCGGTAGTGGAGTACAAAAACCGATAGCGTATTGTAGATGCCTAACCATAATCTGTTTGCAAGCTCGCGCCCAGTAGTACTTCTACCGCATCAAGCATCCTGGGCTAGGGAATTCGCTGAAATAGCGGAGCGTATTCATGCTCTTGCCGGAAACGCAGTATCGCGCATCGACCATATTGGCTCCACAGCTGTGCCCGCGTTATCGGCGAAAGATGTGATTGACATACAACTGACTGTAGCGGATATCGAGAATGCAGCGCCCCTGATAAATTCTTTGGCACAAGCTAATTTTAGAGCAGAAGCATCGTTCGAATATGATGATTTTCATGGTTTGCCACCTCAGTCTCCGGAACTACGCAAACGCTACTTACGGGAGCCGGCGGGTGAGCGACGCACGCATGTTCACGTGCGGGAAGCCGGCCGGTTTAATACTCGTTATGCACTGCTATTTCGAGACTACCTCCGCGCAAATGCAGCCGCACGCGAAGAATATGAGCTTCTAAAACACCGTGCTACGGAAGTCTTTCCGAACAGTGTAGACGGATATCTTTTCCTGAAAGAACCCGTTTTTCACCTCATCCATCAAGCTGCTGAGCTATGGGCTCAGAAGGTAGGCTGGAAAAATAATTAACCAGAACCCAATATAAAGCCCGCGCATCGTCAGGCTCCCCCTCCCCACCGGAGAGGGGGCCGGGGGGTGGGGTCATACGAATGAACAAACCCAACAAAGTTCTCATCCTCGGTTCCGGGGCCCTCAAAATCGGCGAGGCCGGGGAATTCGATTATTCTGGCTCGCAGGCCCTTAAGGCGCTGAAGGAGGAAGGCATCCGCACCATCCTCATCAACCCCAACATTGCCACCGTGCAGACGTCGGACAACATGGCCGACGACGTGTACTTCCTGCCCGTGACGCCCTACTTCGTGGAGGAGGTCATCAAAAAGGAGCAACCCGATGGCATTCTGGTGGCCTTTGGCGGCCAAACGGCGCTGAACTGCGCCGTGGCCCTGTACCGCGCCGGCGTGTTCGAGAAGTACAACGTGCAGGTGCTGGGCACGCCCGTTCAGAGCATCATCGACACCGAGGACCGGGAGATTTTCAAGGTTAAGCTCGACCAGATTGGCGTGCATTCGGCCCGCAGCGTGGCCGTGACGACGATGGACGACGCGCTGGCGGCGGGGGAGAAAATCGGTTTCCCCATTATCGTGCGGGCGGCGTTCGCGCTGGGCGGGCTGGGCAGCGGCTTCGCCAATAACCTGGACGAGCTGCGGACGCTGGCCCAAAAATCCTTCACCACTTCCGACCAGATTCTGGTGGAAGAATCACTGAAGGGCTGGAAGGAAGTGGAGTACGAAGTGGTGCGCGA
This sequence comes from Hymenobacter frigidus, assembly GCF_014640435.1. GTDB lineage: Bacteria > Bacteroidota > Bacteroidia > Cytophagales > Hymenobacteraceae > Hymenobacter > Hymenobacter frigidus. The sequence continues at coordinate 7,970 of NZ_BMGY01000069.1, forward strand.
TGCGTTCGATAACTGCATTACGGTCTGCAACATGGAGAACTTCGACCCCATCGGCATCCACACCGGCGAGAGCATCGTGGTGGCCCCGTCGCAGACGCTGAGCAACCGCGAGTACCACAAGCTGCGCACCATCGGCATCCAAACCATCCGGCACCTGGGCATCGTGGGCGAGTGCAACATTCAGTACGCCCTCGACCCGGTGTCGGAAGATTACCGCGTGATTGAGGTGAACGCGCGCCTGTCGCGCTCCTCGGCGCTGGCCTCCAAGGCGACGGGCTACCCGCTGGCCTTCGTGGCCGCCAAGCTGAGCCTGGGCTACTCATTGGCCGAGCTGAAAAACAGCGTGACGCAGACGACTTCGGCCTTTTTCGAGCCGGCGCTCGACTACGTGGTGGTGAAGCTGCCGCGCTGGGACTTGGGCAAGTTCGCGGGCGTTAACCGTCAGATTGGCAGCGCGATGAAGAGCGTGGGCGAAGTCATGGCCATCGGAAAATCCTTCGAGGAAGCTATTCAGAAGGGCCTGCGGATGCTGGACACCGGCAAGCGCGGCTTCGTGGCCAACCGGCCCGAGGAGGACCTGGATAACGCCACTATCGACCAGCTCCTGAGCGAGCCGAACGAGGAACGCATCTTTGCCATCAACAGCGCTTTTGAGGCGGGCTACACGCTGGAGCAAGTACATCAATTGACGAAGATTGACCATTGGTTCTTGCAGCGGCTCTACACCATTTTCGAGCTTGGCAACCAGCTCGCCGCGGGTCGCCCTACTGGCCTCGATGGCTTGGAAACCAAGCTGCTGCGCGACGCGAAGAAAGCCGGTTTCTCCGACCAGCAAATTGCCGTGCAGCTGCTGGGCGAAGGCGACGTGAAGGCCGACGAGCTGCTGGTGCGCGCCCGCCGCAAGGCCCTGGGCGTACTGCCCGTGGTGAAGCAGATTGACACGCTGGCGGCTGAATTTCCGGCCAAAACCAACTACCTCTACACCACTTACCACGGCACCGAAAACGACCTGACGCGCGAAACCGCCAAGTCCATCTTGGTGCTGGGCTCGGGCGTGTACCGCATCGGCTCGTCGGTGGAGTTTGATTGGTGCGGCGTGCAGGCCGTGCAAACGGCGGCGGCCGAGGGCTACAAAACCATCATCATCAACTACAACCCCGAAACCGTTTCGACCGACTACGACGTCAGCGACCGGCTGTATTTCGAGGAGCTGAGCTTCGAGCGGGTGATGGACATCCTGGATTTTGAGCAGCCCGGCGGCGTGATTCTGAGCACCGGCGGCCAGATTCCCAACAACCTCGCCACCCGCCTCGAAGAAGCCCACGCGCCCATCCTGGGCACCACGGCCGCGCACATTGACGAGGCCGAGAACCGCCACAAGTTCAGCAGCATCATGGACGAACTGGGCATAGCACAGCCGCGCTGGAAAGAGCTGACTTCACTCGGGGCCATGCAAGAATTCGTGCGCGAAGTCGGGTTCCCGGTGCTCATCCGGCCGAGCTACGTGCTGTCAGGCGCAGCCATGAACGTGGTTTCTAACAACTTCGAGCTGGAAGAATTCCTGAAAACGGCCGCCGAGGTCAGCGCCGAATACCCGGTGGTGGTGTCCGAGTTTATCCAGGAAGCCAAAGAGATTGAGTTGGACGCGGTGGCCGACCACGGCGAAATTGTGAGCTACGCCATCTCGGAGCACGTGGAGTTTGCCGGCGTGCATTCTGGCGACGCGACGATGTACTACCCGCCGCAACGGGTGTACGTGGGCACCATCCGCAAGCTGAAAATCATCGCCGAAAAGATTGCCAGGCGCTACGAAATCAGCGGCCCGTTCAACATCCAGTTCCTGGAAAAAAACGGCGAAATCCGCGTGATTGAGTGCAACATCCGGGCCTCCCGCAGCTACCCTTTCGTGTCGAAAATCTCGGGCAACAACCTCATCCAAAAAGCCACCCAAATCCTGCTGGGCCGCCCCGTGGAGCGTGACGAAAGCGAGCGGATATACGACCTGCCCTTCGTGGGCGTGAAAGCCCCGCAGTTCTCTTTCACCCGCCTGCCCGGCGCCGACCCGGTGCTACGCGTCGACATGGTGAGCACCGGCGAAGTCGGCTGCCTGGGCGACACCGCCGAGGAAGCCCTGCTGAAATCGATGCTGAGTGTGGGCTACAAAATCCCGCAGAAAACCGTGCTGATTTCCGGCGGCCCCATCATCTCCAAAGTGGCGCTGCTCGCGCCCGCCGCGCTACTCATAAAAAAGGGCTACACCGTGTACGCCACGCAAGGCACGCACCGTTTCTTCGCCGAAAACGGCATCCCCAGCAGCCTGCTCTTCTGGCCCGATGATTTGCAGGAGCCCAACGTGCTGACGTATCTGAAGGAGAAGAAAATTGACTTGGTCATTAATATCCCCAAAAACCTGTCGAAAGGCGAGTTGGATAACGACTACAAAATCCGCCGCACGGCCGTGGATTTTGGTGTGCCCTTGCTGACGAATGCACGGCTGGCGAAGGCCTTTATTCAGGCCTTCTGCACGCTGGAGATGAAGGATTTGAAGATTAAGAGCTGGAACGAGTATAAAGCGATGTAGCGCGGACTTTGTAGTCCTCGCATAGCTCAACTTTATGCAAAGCACAGAATTGCCGGAGCGTTGGAAACTGAAGCTTCGGCAATTCTGATTGCGAAAGGAAGCACTAAGAGCAGTTTCGGGGTTGATGTACATAATTCGGACGTGAAAGCGTATTCACACGATTTGCGGGAACGAGTGGCGGCGGCGTGCGCCGGACCAGGGGCCAAAATATAGCAAGTAGCAGCCCGCTTTTCAGTTTCGTTGTTGTTCACCAACAAGATTTTGCGTCGCCAACGCACAAGCGGTTCGGTGGCCGAACTGCCCCGCCATCCCAGCCCGGCCCCGCGCCTGGACGCGGCGGGCGACCAGCGCCTGCTGGGCCTGCCAGCGCGCGCAACCGGATGCCACGCTGGCCGAAATCGGCTAGGCCTTGGCGGCGGCTGGCGGCCAGTCGTTGCAGCGCACGGCCGTGTGGCAGGCGGTGGAACGCCTCGGCTGTGGACGGGGCCGTCAGCGGCGACGTGTTTGCCGCCTACCTCGACCAGGTGCCCGGCCCCACCCTGCGGGCGGGCGACGTAGTGGTGCTCGACAATTTGTCGGGGTATAAAGGGGATGAGCTGGACGAAACCGTGCAAAAATACCGAGCGCGCTTGCGCCACTTGCCGCCTTACTCACCGGACTTTAATCCGATTCAACGAGCCTTCAGCAAGCTCAAAACGGGGCTGCGCACGGCCTAGGCCCGTACCCAGGAGGCCCTGAAAGCCATCATTCAGACCGCCACCGACTGGATAACGGAGCGCGACGTGGAAAACTGGTCCGACCATTGTGGCTGCCACGTACATTGACCTGAGAACTGCTCTAGTTTGACATGGCTGGACAAAAGCCTTACTTATTTTTTTTTACTATTCAGCCGAGTTAGACGGCCTTACGTATGCCGCATACTTTACCGCCTATCCTTTGTTTTTTCAAAAATCCAGCCCCATTCACTCGTTATTCTTAAGAAAATGAATAAAATAGTACTATTTCTGGCAACGGCGTTCGCGCTCTTGTCTTGTCCGCAAATGAGCGCTGCGCAAGCGGTAGCGCCGCCTTTAGGAGCTGCTTCCAGCTTCGTACTGTTTACCTCCGTGGGGGCCTTCGACAATGTTGGCCCATCCGTCATTCGGGGCGATATCGGCACCAATGCCGGCGCTTTCAGCGGCTTTCCTCCGGGCGTGGTAACGGGGAGCATCCACGTTGCCGATACGCGTTCGACGCAAGCGGCTACGGATGTGCAGGCGGCCTTCGCACACATGTCCAACATTGCCTGCGTGGTGCCGCTGGCGGTGTACGGCGGCCCGGTTACCAACCCTCAGGTGCTGACTCCTAACTCGTACTGCGTGGGAGCGGCCACAACCTTGGCGGGAAGCCTGATTCTGGATGGGCAAAACAACCCGAACGCGTTGTTTTTTCTGCGGGTATCGGGGGCATTAACTACGGGCGAAGGCTCAACTGTTACCTTGATTAACGGAGCCTCCCTCAGCAACGTGTATTGGCAGGTAACGGGCCGAGTCGACTTAGGTAGAAACTCCACTCTCCGGGGTACGCTGATTGTGGATGGCGCTATCAACATGATACAAGGCGCTACGCTGCTGGGCCGGGGCCTAACCCGGGCCGGCGCAATCACCATCGATAGCAATACCGCTACCCTGTCCTGCGATGCCGGCTTTTCATACGCCAGCAGTTCCTTCTGCCAAAACGGTTCCAACCCTTCGCCTACCGGCACGAGCACGGCGGGCGGCACTTACTCTTCCACTACCGGCTTGAGCATCAACGCCAACACCGGTACCATTACGTTGGCTACTTCGACACCCGGCACTTACACCGTGACGCGCACCACCCCTACGTGCAGCAGCACGGCCAACGTCACCATTGCCGCCCCGGCCACGACGGGCTTTAGCTACTCCTCGGCTGCCTATTGCACCAATGCCACGGGTAACCAAGCTGCGGTGCTGGCCAGTGGCAGCACCACGGGCGGCACGTTTACTTCGGGCACAGGCCTCACGCTGAACGCTACGACCGGGGCCATCACGCCTTCGTCGTCTACCCCCGGTGCCTACACTGTAACCTATAGCGTGACCGGCAACTGCCCGGCCAGCAGCACCAGGCCCGTCACGATTAACGCGGTGCCGACGGCTCCGACGCTGACCAGCTCGGGCACAACGGCCACGGGCATCACGCTCACTTCGAGCGCGGCCGCGGGCAATCAGTTTTTCCTCAACGGTGTGGCCGTAGCAGGGGCTACGGGCCAGACTTACTTCATCAACTCCGGCACCCGCAACGGCAGCTACACCGTAACCACCACTAGTGCCGCCGGCTGCACCTCGGCCGCCTCGGCCCCGGTGGCGGTAGTCGTAACGGCCGCCCGCACGGCTGCCACCGGCCCCACGCTGAACGTATACCCCAACCCCACGCCCGATGGCCAGTTGCAAGTGGAGTTGGTTGGCTCTCCGAAAGCTGTGGAGCTAACGGTGCGCAATGTGCTTGGGCAAGCGGTGTTCCACCGGAGTGCGGCCGCTGGCGGGCAGCTGTTGATGCTCGACTTGTCGGCGTTGCCGGCCGGTGTGTACGTGTTGCAAGGCCGCTCGGCCGACGGCACCACCGAGCGCCGCTTTGTGCGCGAGTAGCGTTACCTCGGCACGGTAATTAGTAGAAAAGGCCTGTCGTTGCGGCGGGCCTTTTTTGCTGATAACAGGTTAACTATGAACCGAATTAGAGTGCTCCCGGGTACGGACTTGGGCCGTGCGCAGCCAGGTCTTGAGCTTGCTGAAGGCCCGTTCAATGGAGTTAAAATCGGGCGAGTAGGGCGGTAAATACAGCAGGCGTGCCCCGCGGGCTTCGACCAGTTCGGCCAGGCCAGCTGCTTTGTGGGTCGGCAGATTGTCGAGTACGACCACGTCGCCGGGTACCAGCGTGGGGCCGAGTACCTAGTCGAGGTAGGCAGCAAACACGTCGCCGTTGACGGCCCCACTTACGGTTATGGCCGCTTACAACTCATGCGGGGTCAGCGCCGCCACCAGCGTCACGTTCGGCCCGCCGTGCCGGGGCGTGGCCTGGTGGGCCCGTTGTCCGCCTTCGGCGCGGGCGTAACGACGGCAGTACGTGAGGTTGGTGCTCGTTTCGTCCACAAACTTGAAGCAGGTAAAATCTTCGGCTTGCACCGCCGCAACGAAGGCTGCCCGCAAGGCCCTCATCCGCTCGGTGTCGCGCTCGGCGGCGTGGACGCGCTTTTTTTCGCCGCCAATCCAGTGCCTGCACCGCCCGCCCCAGCGTGGCCGGGCTCACAACCGGACCGCCCAGCGCGACCACCCACCCGCGCAACTCTTCGAGGGTGGCATCGGGCTGTTGGCGCAAGCAGGCCACCAACTCAGCGCGGGCCACCGCGTCGAGTAGCGGGGCAGGGCCACTGCGCGGGGGCAGCGCCGCCAACGCCCCGTTCGCGCGGTGGCGGTGCAATAGCCAGCCGCGCCCGACCCGGGCCAACCGGGTGTGGGTGAGCGACAGCACGTATTTGCCCCTGGCCAATGGCACGTGGGCGTACTTGTGCGACTTTAAGGACGTGTGCACTAAGCACGTTGTGGGCTGGCAGGTGCGGCCCGGAATGCCAAAGGCCTTGGTTACTTGCGCCATGCAGCGGGCGCTGCTGGCCCAACGGCCTGCCCTACCGGGTACGACCCAAGCCGAAAGCCGCTGGTCCCGCCTCAAAACTGAGGCGCTCGAAGCCCGCGACTGGTCCGTCTTTTCCGATTTGGCGGATGCCCAGGCCAGCATCGCCGAGTATTTTGATTACTACAATCATGACCGTTGCCACTCCAGCATTGGCTACTAAAATCTTTATCAAATTCACCAACAACAACAACAACTTAACAATATCACCCCATTCTCTTGTATGATTGCACTGCCTCTCAAGTAGAGAGGTAGCCAGAAAAGGAAACGAGGACACCA
>NZ_BMGY01000070.1 GCF_014640435.1 Hymenobacter frigidus
CAGCTCTATACCGTCGGCCTGAAAGCAATGTACCAGCAACTCGGCCAACTCCGTGCGTAACATCAGGTACTTATCAGGCATCAGCCGGTTGTTCCAGCAGCGCGTTCTGCCAACGGAGTTCATCGGGACTGATGGGGTAGGGTGCGTTGTGGCGAATGGTTTGAAACACGGCATCGAACAAGCCCAGATAGTTGCCAGGCGCAGCAAAGTCGGCAGAAGTGACAAGGGTGCCATCTGCCGATGCCAGCGTTAGCCGGCCTTCCTGACCGGGGTTTTCGTGGCCGTAGCCGGGAGCCAGCGGCGAGAGGCCCTGCAGTAATTGGGCTTCCTGGTTATCGGTGCGGGCTTTTTGGTAGCTGCCTTGCGTGCCGTGTAGCACGTAAGCCGGGCCGGGGTCGGCCACGAGCAGGCCGCTGGTCAGCCACACGTTCAGGCCGGCCGGGTAGCGCAGATGGATTGAGAAAAAGTCGTCGACCTGCGTGCCTGGGCGAAACTTGCCCATGGTTTTGTGAGCGCTGAGCGGCTGGCCAAACAGGCTGATGGCTTGGTCTAGCAGGTGCGGCCCCAAGTCGTAGAGCAGGCCGCTGCCGGGCCGGGGCTCTTCCTTGAATTTCTTCACGTTCAGGCCGGGTTTGTAGCGGTCGAAGCGCAGGTGGGCCTCGATGAGCCGGCCGAGCTGGCTACTTTGCACCACGCGGGCCACGGCCCCGAAGTCACTGTCCCAGCGGCGGTTCTGGTAGGCCAGCAGGTGGCGGCCCATTTGCTGCGCCAGGGCCAGCAGCTCCTCCAGTTGGGCGACCGATGTGGCCACGGGCTTTTCCAGCAGCACGTGCTTGCCGGCGCGCAGGGCGCGGGCAGCCAGGTCGAAGTGGGTATCGTTGGGCGTGTTCACCACTACCAGCTCCAGAGCGGGGTCGGCCAGAAGCTGCTCCACATCGGGGTAGCTGCGGATGGTGGGGTAGTCGAGGTGCATCCGGCGCTCGGTGCGCTCCACCACGGCTTGCAGGTCGAACCCCGGATGCGCGGCCAGAAATGGGGCTTGAAAAAGCTTGCCGGACATACCATAAGCCAGCAGGGCCGAGCGGATAGGAGCAGTTGACATAGGGAAAAAACAATGAAGCGTTGCACAAATGAACCGCTCAGCAATCGGAACCAAGCGGGGTAGGCTATAGCGTGCCGGCTACCTGGCCGGCGGATTACGCGCGTGAAAGTGGGATAATAAAAGGAACTCGAAAAAGTGCGTTATTCGGAAAATTATTGATAATCAGAATGTACTGCGCATTTGTTCTGGTGGTTGGGTAGTTGCTTTTTTGATTCTGCCTAACTTGTACCGGGCTTTTTAGCGCAACTGCTGGCACTATCCTGCCGCCTAGGCGTTTGCGGTGAACAAGCAGCCAACTAAACCTGTGTCGTTGCTGGCGCGGGGCAAAGGGAGTTGCTGTCCTGGCAATGTGTTTGCCAGGGCGGTAGCCCACGGCTTACCTGGCAGGCCAGTATTTCAGATTCATTACTTTTTATGAAGCAGATAGGTGTTTTTATCGCGTTGCTGAGCTTGCTGGTGGGTGGCTATTGGCCGGCGCAGGCGCAGACCAAGCAGCCGGCGGCCACCGGAGCAGCCGCGCCCGCCCCGCGCTACCAGGTGGGCAAGCTCTCGACCGACCCGGTTCAGTACATCACCGATGTGCAGGCCATGATGGCCAGCACCAATAACGCCGGGGCCCGCGTCATCGCCGCCCGCCTTAAGGAATTGTGGACTTCCAACCGCCTCACCAGCTCGCAGCAGGCCCGCATCGTGGCGTTGTCGCAAACCATGCTGGCGAAGAAGTTTCGGCCCCGCCCGCACTTCGAAAACCTGTTTGGGGCCATCTTGAACGGTGTTATCCTGGCCAAGCTCAAGGACCAGCAGATGGACCAGTACCTCGACGTGCTGGGCCAGACCCTGGAGAAAGAAGCGCCGCAGGAAACCGATAAGTTTATCGCCAGCACCAACCGGTTTTTCACCGGCGGCTACCTCTACCGTTCGGGCTATAATACGCTGCGGGCCGTGGGGGGCACGGTATCGTTTGCCTATTCGCCCATTGCCGCGCCGGTTTCCAACCTGGAGTTTGGCGCGCCCGAGCCCGCCCCGAAAAAAGAAGCGCCGCTGCCTGCCGCCAAAAAGCCGGCCGTAGCCAAAGCACCGGTAAAAGCTGCCCCCAAGCCCGCTGCCAAGAAAAAGGCCAGCAGCAGCGGCTGGGATACCGCCGATATGTGGTCGTCGCCCTCGGCCGGAGGCTGGGGCGATGACGACGGCTGGGGCGCACCCGTAAAAAAGAAGGCTCCGGCCAAAAAGCCCGTGGCCAAAACCGCTACCAAAACTACTCCGGCCGCCGCTGCCAAAGAGGCCGCGCCGGTAGCCAGGTCCTCGGACTTCGACGCGCCCACGGCCTCATTCGCGCCCTCGGCGCTGCCCTACGATGAGTACCTGGCCCCGCCCGCCCGCGGTGCGGTCATCGTACTGAAGGACGCTGACCTGTTCATCGCCACGGCCGGTGATTCCGTGTTTTTGAAGAAAGTGAGCGGCACGGCCGTGCCCAATACCGGGCGGTTTCTGGCCACCAGTGGGCAGCTGGTGTGGTCGGTGAAGACCAACCTGGTAACGGCCGAGATGGCGGGCTTCGACTTCGATATGACCAAGCCCGAGTTCACGGCCCAGCCCGTGACCCTGACTTACCCGGCCGTGCTGGAAGCGCCCGTTAAAGGTGCGCTCAGCTACAAGAGCGTGCGGCGTAAGCCCGGTGCGCCCGACACCGGCTACCCGCGCTTCATCTCCCTCACCAACGATGCCCGCATCAAGAATCTGGGCGACAACCTGCAGTACCGGGGTGGCCTGTCGATGGCCGGCGGCAAAATCCTTAGCGCCGCCCTCGATGGCTCGCTGTCCAACCTCACGGTGAGCCTCGACGGCAAGCCCAAGTTCAAGGCGACTTCGCGGGCCTACGTGCTCGGCGACTCGCTCATTACCGCCAACCGGGCGGCCATCACCATTTACCAGGGGGCCAAAGACTCGGTGACGCACCCCGGCACGCAGCTCAAATACTCGAAGGCCAAGCAGCAGCTCAAGCTTTCGCGGGAAGAAGGGCTGTACAAAAACACGCCGTACAGCGACTCCTACCATCAGCTCGAAATTCGGACCGAGGCCCTGACCTGGAATCTGCGCCAGCCCACCATCGACTTCGCGGTGCTGTCGTCGAAAAACCAGCAGTCGGCCGATTTTGAGAGCAAGGAGTTCTTCACTAATAACCGCTACCAGCAGCTCAAAGGCATCAACCGGCTGCACCCGCTGCAAATGCTGGTGGGCTACGCCCAGGCGCACGAAAACGTGAAAACCGTGAACGTGAGCAACCTGGCCACCGACCTGAAAACGTCGTTGCCCAACATGCGCTCCGACATGGCCGGCCTGGCCCGCGACGGCTACGTGGCCTGGAACCCCCAGACCGGCGACGTGACCATTCTGCCCAAGGGCGCGCACTACGTGGCCGCCGCCCGCGACCGCAAAGACTACGACCACATCGCCATCAAGTCGCTCTCGGGCTCGGGCCGCAACGCCACCCTCAACCTGAACACCAACGAGCTGCTGGTGCGCGGCGTGGAGCGCTTCAACTTCTCCGACGACTCGGCCATGGTGTATGTGAAGCCGGACAGCGCCATTATCCGCATTCAGAAAAACCGCGACATCAAGTTCAGCGGCGCGGTGGTGGCTTCGGCCATGCGCTTCAAGGGCCGCGAATTCAATTTCAACTACGACGGCTTCTACATTGACATGGCCAAGATTGACTCCATCGTCATTCGCAGCGAGGCCAAGGATGCCAAGGGCAAGCCCACTGGCAAGCACGCCGACTTCGCCCTCACCAACAAGGGCAAGGTTTCGACCGGCCGCCTCTTCCTCAACGACCCCAAGAATAAGTCGGGCCGCAAGAAAAAAGGCCAGTACCCGGCCTTCGACTCTAAGAGCGGGGCCAACGTGTATTTCGGCAACCAGGGCGTGCTCGGCGGCGTGTACGACTCAACGCTGGTGTTCGACATTCCGCCCTTCCGGCTCGACTCCCTCAACGGCATCGGCAAATCGAGCGCTGGCTTCGAGGGCACGTTCCGTAGCGGCGGCATTATTCCCGATATCAAAACCAAGCTCACGGTGCAGGAAGACGGCTCGCTGGGCTTCGTGTACGACGTGCCGAAGGACGGTTTCCCGCTTTATAAGGGCAAGGGCCGGGTATTCAACAAGGTGAAGGTGAACGGCCGGGGCCTGCAGGCCGATGGCACGGTGACCTACCAATCGGGCACATTCACCTCTAATAGCTTCGTGTTCTACCGCGACTCCGTGGTGACCGTGGGCCGGACCGGAGCCATCGCGGCCAAGAAGGAGGAAGGCGTCGACATTCCGAAAATGAATTTGCCCGCCGGCTACCTCATGAACTGGAACGTGCGCCAGGACTCGATGTACCTCACCACGCCGCGCACCGGCGAGGCCATTCGCCTCTACTCCGCCGCCGACCAGAAAGCCAAGACCGTCACGGCCTACAACTTCAAGGGCACGGCCCTGCTGACGCCCAAAAACGCGGGTGGCAACGGCCGCCTCGAAGGGCCGCAGTCGTTCATCAAGTCGCCGGAATTCACCTTTAAGTCCGACAGCTACTCGGGTCGCAAGGCCACGCTCAGCGTGAAATCGGGTGAGGCCAATAAGCCCGCCCTGACCGCCAACGAGGTGGCCTTCGACTACAACCTGAAGAAAGGCTTTGCCGATTTCAAGCGCGAGCCAGGCAGCAAGGCCAGCATCGATTTGCCGTACTCAAAGTTCAAAACCACGCTCAGCGGGGGCCGCTGGGACTTCAAGAAAAAGCAGGTGAAGCTGCGCGTGGAGCCCGGCGCCGACTCCACCAAGTCGTACTTCTACTCTACCAACCCCAACCAGCAGGGTCTGAAGTTCAAGGCCGTGACCGGCGTGTACGACCTGGCCAAGTACCAGATGAAGGTGGGCGGCGTGCCCTATATCGCAGCCGCCGATGCCTGGATTACGCCCGACTCGGGCAAGGTTATTATCCTGGCCAACGGCCGCATTCAGCGCTTCCGAAACGCGGGCATCGTGCTCGATTCGCTGGCCAAGTTCCACAAGCTGTACAATGGCAGCGTGGAAGTGCTCTCGAAGGTGGCCTTTGCTGGCAACGCGCTCTACGGCTTCAAAACGGCCCGCGACTCGGTGGCCCTGCGCTTCACCAACTTCTCGCCCGACCAGGCGTCGATGCTGGTGGGCAAGAGCAATGCGAACAAAGCCGCCCGCAAAACCAAGGACGAGTTTGACGGTGGCTCGGTGGGGGCCAGCAACGGTGCCGCCACCGTGGCCACCGCCAACGTGGATGCCAACACCCGGTTCAATCTCACGCCGCGCATCGGCTACCGGGGCAGCGTGCAGCTGAATTCGCAGCGCCGGGGCTTCGCCTTCGATGGCCAGGTGCAGCTGCAGTTCGGCAAAGACCGCAACTCGGCCGAGTGGATTGCGGTGAAGGACTCCATCGACCCCAAGAACTTCAGTCTCAACCTGACGGATATCAAGGCCGAGGACGGTGCCCCGCTGGTGACCGGTTTGTTCGTGTCGGACCAGACCAACAAGCTCTACCCGCTGTATGCCTCCACCGTGCCCGGCCCCACCGACGTGCCCATCTTCAAGGTAGACGGCAAGCTGCGCTACGACGATACGAAGGGCATTTACACCATTTCGCGCAACGACCTGAGCGACGTGAACGCCTACGAGGGCGCGGCGTTCTCCTACAGCGACAACACCAACGCCGTCACCTTTCGGGGGCCCATGAGCTTCATTACCCCCACCAAGGACTACAAGATGATGGGCAGCGGCGTGGGCACCGCCAACCCCGACAGCGCCCGCTACTCGGTGGATGCCCTGCTGGCCATCGACATCAACATGCCGGTGAAGGCCATCGACATCATGGGGGCCGAGATGGCCAAAATCACCAAAAATTCGCCCGAGGCGCAGGACGGCTCCACCAACGAGCTCTACAAGCTGGGCCAGTTCATCGGCGACAAGGGCGTGGAGAGCTACGCCGCCCGTCGCGGCGTGGCCGACCCGCTCATCAAGCTTTCGCCCAAGCTGGCGGCGCACACCATCCTGCTGAGCAAGGTGAACCTGCGCTGGAACGAGAAAAAGCACGCCTGGCATTCGGTGGGCCAGCTCGGCATTGCCGGCGTGGGCAAGCAGGCCCTCAACGCCCTGATTGACGGCTACCTCGAAATCCGCCGCGAAAACGGCACCGACCTCGTGGAGCTGTACCTCGAACCCGAGCCCCAGTCCTGGTACTACTTCAAGTACGCCAACAACCTGCTGCTGGCCAAGTCGCAAAGCGAAGGCTTCGACGCCGAAGTGGGTGGCAAGGCCAAGGGCGACTACCAGACGGCCACCAGCTACGGTGCTTTCCTGGCCGACTTCACGGATGTGGACGCCTTCCGCTCGCATTTCCTGAAGGACTTTTTGGGTAAGTCGGGCAAGCTGGCCGCCCGGCCCGTGGCTCCGGAGCCCACCGGCAACTTCGATGTGTTGGAGGACAAGAAAAAGAAGAAGAAAAACAAGGGCGACGACGCGTTCGGCAGCACCGATGCCCCGGCTAATCCCGATGCCACCGAGGCCGCTCCCGAGCCCGCCAGGAAGAAGAAAAAGCTCAAAGCCAACGACCCCTTCAGCGACGGCGTGCTCGATGACCCGGCTCCGGTTCCGGCCCCCGCCAAAAAGGAAAAAGCCAGGGACAAAGCCGCCGATACGCCGGCCCCAACCACCGCGCCTGCCAAAAAGGAAACGGTGAAGGAAAACCCTGCCGACGCCCCACCCGCCGCTCCCGACCCCGCCCAGGCCAGGAAAGAAGCCGACCGCCAGGCCAAGGAAGCCGAAAAGCTGCGCAAGGAGGAAGAGAAAAAGAAGAAAGAGGAAGAGAAGAAGAAAAAGAAGGCCACGGACGACCCCTTCGGCGACAGCTAGGCCTAATGGCCGTGCGCCGAAACAGAACGTCGGGCTGAGCGGTGCCGAAGCCTGACGTTCTGTTATTTTGTGCCTCCCCCCCCGATTTTTCTGCCCATTCCCCCATGCCTTACCTCTACATCGGCCTCGCGCTCCTCGCCGCCTACCTGCTCGGTTCCATTCCCACTGCGTTGTGGGTGGGCCGCCGCTTCTTCGGCCTGGCCGACATCCGCGAGCACGGCTCCGGCAATGCCGGGGCCACCAACACCTTCCGCGTGCTCGGCCCCAAAGCCGGTTCGGCCGTGCTGCTCATTGATGCGCTGAAGGGCTTCGTGGCCGCCTATTTCCTGCCCGCCTGGCTGGTGGCCCAGGGTGCCATCGCCCCCGAGCACGAGCTGTACTACCGGCTGGCTTGCGGCGCGCTGGCCGTGGTGGGCCACATCTATCCGGTGTTTGCGCAGTTCCGGGGGGGCAAGGGTGTAGCCACCATCCTGGGCATGATGCTGGGCGTGGCCCCGGCCACGGTGGGCGTGTGCCTGCTGGTTTTTATCGCAATGCTGCTGCTGTTCCGCTACGTGAGCCTAGCCAGCATGACGGCCGGCGTCACCTTCGCGCTGCTGCAGCTGCTGCCCCAGTTTCGGCCGGCGCAGCCGTTTATGGTGTACGTGGGCTTCGTGCTGGCGGCGCTGCTCATCTACACCCACCGGGCCAATATCGGCCGGCTGCGCAGCGGGACCGAAAGCCGGGTGCCGCTGTTTGGGCGGAAGTAACTCGTCTATTATTACTTATCGGCTATGCTTCGCTTCGTCTGCTTGTTTCTCCTTGTGCTGCCTGCCAGTGCCCAGAAATACAACGTTCCCCTCGCCGCCGCCCCCACCGGCTTTGCCTGGCAACCGCTGCCCGAGAGCAAGGCCGCGCTGCTCCTGCCCGAGGGCTGGGCCTACCAGGCCGAAGGCGAAAAGGGCAGCCCCACCTACTACCTCACCCGGGAAGCAACGGGCGAAAGCGGCGAGTACCAGACGGGGCTTTCGCTGCAAGTGGTGCGCAAGGTGAAGACCAAAACCGGCCGCCCGGCCCCGGAATACGCCGAGCTGCTGATGCTGCGCACAGGCTTCGGGCCAGGCCAGCAGCAGCTGGAAAAAGCCGCCTCCGTGGAAGGGCCGTTCTACAAGCGCACGGTGCGCTACCGCGAGGCCCCGCCCGAGGCCGAGGCCCGCGTGGTGTACCAATTAGCCCTGGCTAACGCCAAAACCGACACACTCTACCTGCTCACCTTCGAAAGCCCCGAAAAAGACTGGGCCGAGGCCTGGAAGCTGGGCGCGGTGATGGTGCGCGAGTTGGTGTTGGATGGGCGGCAGTAGCCGCCCGCGCTCTGCGTACCTCCGCGTATTCTCCGCGAACCTCCGCGGTAACTTCCCGCGCAGAACGCGCTACTTTTACCTACTCAAAAAAACACTCCAACCGCATGGCCAATTACCTGTCCGATAACCAAACCCGCTTTCTCGACGAGCTGCTCGATTGGCTCCGCATCCCCTCCGTGTCGGCTGACCCCAAGTTTCACGCCGATATCCTGAAGGCCGCCGACTACCTGAAAATGCGCCTCGAAGAAGCCGGCGTGCAGAACCTCGAAATCTGCCCCACGGCCGGCAACCCCATCGTGTACGGCGATTATATCACCGATGCCAGCAAGCCCACCGTGCTGGTATACGGCCACTATGACGTGCAGCCCGCCGACCCCTACGAGCTGTGGACCTCGCCGCCCTTCGAGCCGGTGATTAAGGACGGCAATATCTACGCCCGCGGGGCCTGCGACGACAAAGGCCAGGTGTACATGCACGTCAAGGCGTTTGAAATGATGATGCGCGACGGCCAGGGCGGCGTGCCCTGCAACATCAAATTCATGTTTGAAGGCGAGGAAGAAATCGGCTCCAACAACCTCGAAATCTTCGTGCGGGCCAACAAGGAGAAGCTCCAGGCCGACGTGATTCTCATTTCCGATACCGGCATGCTGGCCAACGACGCGCCCAGCATCGAGGTGGGCCTGCGCGGCCTGAGCTACCACGAAGTAACCGTGACCGGCCCCAACCGCGACCTGCACTCCGGCCTCTACGGCGGCGCGGTGCAAAACCCCATCAACGCCCTGTGCGAGATGATTGCCAGCCTGCACGACGCGGATGGTCGCATCACCATCCCCGGTTTCTACGATAACGTGGACGAGCTGAGCGCCGACGAGCGCGCCGAAATGGCCAAAGCCCCGTTCTCGGAAGACGAGTTCAAAAAGAGCATCGGCCTGCCCGCCAGCTACGGCGAAAAAGGCTACAGCAGCATGGAGCGCACCAGCATCCGGCCCACGCTCGACGTGAACGGTATCTGGGGCGGCTACACCGGCGAGGGAGCCAAAACGGTCATCGCCTCGCAGGCCCACGCCAAAATCTCCATGCGCCTGGTGCCCCACCAGACTTCGGCCGAAATCACGGCCCTGTTCCAGGCGCATTTCGCCAGCATCGCCCCGGCCGGCATCACCGTGCAAGTGCGCCCCCACCACGGCGGCGAGCCCGTGGTGACCCCCACCGACTCGGTGGCCTACAAAGCGGCGGCCGACGCCATGACCACCACGTTTGGCAAGCGCCCGGTGCCCACGCGCGGCGGCGGCTCCATCCCCATCGTGGCCATGTTCAAAACCGAGTTGGGCCTGGACACCGTGCTGCTCGGTTTCGGGCTTGATTCGGACGCCATTCACTCGCCCAACGAGCATTTCGGCGTGTTCAATTTCCTGAAAGGGATTGAGACCATTCCGCACTTCTACCGCAACTACGCGGCGGCCCAGTAGGGATTTGCAATCGCAAAAAAGCCCGGCTTCCGCGAAGGAAGCCGGGCTTTTTTGCGATTATCGGGGCGCTTATTTGCCGCGCATAAGTAAACCGTAGTCAATCAAAAAGAACGTCATTCCGAGCTTGCCGAGGAATCTCGCCGGAGTCATCCGCGCCGCCTACTGGCGCGAGCGAGATTCCTCGGCAAGCTCGGAATGACGTTCTTCTTTATCCGGTTACTTATGCGTGGGCACTTATTTGCCGCCAAACAGGTAGCCCAGCTGAAACTGGAACACCGAGTTGCGGGTCTTTTCGCCTGCCGATGGGTCGCTCAGGTCGGAGATGCCGCCGTTGTAGCGCACGCCCAGCTCCAGGCCCTGCGGCAACTGGTAGCCCACGCCGGCAATGTAGCCCACGTCCACTTTGCGGGTGCCATCGGTGCTGGTGCTGATGGTAGTATTATTGACTTCAAACTTCTGGCTGGCCAGGAAACCCACCTGTGGGCCGGCCTCGAAAAATAGACCATCGGCCTTCACGCGCAATAGCAGTGGCACGTCAACGTAGTTGATGCGAATCTGAGCAGTATTGCCGCCACCTGCGTATCCGCCGCCGCCGCTTGTGTATTTCACGCCCTTCTGGGAGAAGAGCACCTCGGGGTGCAGCGAAATAAGGTCGCTAAAGCTAAAGTCTGCCATCAAGCCAGCAGCAAAGCCAACCAGGTTTTTCTTGCTTTCGGTGTTATTGTTGGTCAAGCTGGCCAGGTTTACGCCCGCCTTGATACCGAAACGGGCTTCTTGGGCATTGGCAGCACTAGCTATACCAATGAGTAGGCCGAGAGAGAGAGAGACTTTTTTCATGGTGAGAAAGGAGAGTGAATCTGCCGTAAAGCTAGGGGTAATTATGTAATCAATTGAATTATTAAACAAATAATTGATTTAATGGCATTTGTGTATCCGGCATAAAAAAAGGCTTGGCTTCCTGATGAAGCCAAGCCTTTTTAAAATAGGAGAGGGTTAGTGCTTACTTGCCGCCGAACTCGTAGCCAACCACGAAGTTGAACGACTGGTTGCGCTGCTGGTCGTAGCGGTCGTTGTCTTTGCCTACGCTGCTGATGCCGCCGTTGAAGCGCACGCCCAGGCTCAGGCCGCTGGTGAGCTTGTAGCCCACGCCGGCCACGTAGCCCAGCGAAAGCCCTTGCAGGTCTTTGGTTTCAATGCGGGTTTTGGAGTCGCCGCCGCGCTTGGCAGAAATCAGGTAGCCCACTTGCGGGCCGGCCTCGAAGTAGGGGCCGTCGGCGTTCACCTTTAACAGAATGGGTAGGTCGATGTAGTGCAGGTCGAGCCGGTCTTTGCTGTCGTTGACTTGCGTACCCTTGAGGTTGTAGAGCAGCTCGGGCTGAATTGAGATGAGGTCGGAGAGGCCGAAGTTGGCCGTAACGCCGCCGAGCCCACCGAGCCCGTAGGAATAGCTGCTAACCTTGTTGCCAAACTTGTCGTCGTCACCGCTGAGTGTATTTGCAGAAATGCCGCCGCGGATACCGAATTTTACACCGCTTTGTGCGTGAGCGACGCTAGTCAGGCCGGCGAGCAGCGCCAGGGATAGAATTGTCTTTTTCATGATTGAGAAAAATAAAGAAGGGTGATTCTGAAGAAAATATATTGTGTGAGCTCCAGAACCATGGCTTATACTCCTCAGTAAGCACGTCGGGTTACAGAAAACAGCAAGTATTTTTTCTTTGCAACTTCCGCGTAATCGATAACGAGGCGCGGATGGTATTTTTGGGGTTCATCCGGCAGGTAAAATTAATATAGTTAGTATTGTATGTATATTAATTTTTCGTTAAGACTAGGTTTGCTAGTGTTGGGTTGGGGCGCATTTTTAGCGGCTCATGGCCAGGCCCCTGTCGCTCCGGCCCCCGATACCTTGGGGGGGCGAGTGGCCCCCCCGGCACCGCTCATCGTGGGCGCGTATGCGCAGGGCAGCATTATTATGGCGCACACTTACGCTATCCGGCATTTGGTGGCCTCGCATCCCACGGGTTTCGAGCTGAATCTTCAGCGCCAAACCACGGGCGCGGCTCCCTGGCACGAGTGGTACAAGTATCCCAAGGTGGGGATGGCCCTCACGTACTACGATTTTCATAATCCGACGCTGGGCTACGTGTTTTCGGCCAGCCCCTACATCAGCAAGACGTTTTCGCGCGGGCCGAAGCACGATTTCAGCTTCCGGCTGGGCGCGGGCCTGGCCTACCTCACCAACCCTTATAACCAAGATACCAACCACAAAAACACCATTGCCAGCTCGGCCCTGAATGCCACCTTGCAGTTTCGGTTCGAGTACGACTACGCCCTCACGCCGCACCTGGGCCTGCTGGCCGGCGTGGGGCTGAACCACTTCTCTAACGGAGCCACCACCAAGCCTAATTTCGGCGTGAACCTGCCCTCGGTGGTGCTCGGGCTGAACTACCACCAGCAGCGCCCCGCGCCCGGTTACCACGCCGGGGGCGGGCTGCCGGCCGATATCGGCCGCAACTTCATCAACGCCAGTACCAGTCTCGGCTTCAAGCAGCGCACCGAAGGCGACAAGCAGAAGTACCTCGTGAACTCGGTGACACTGGCCGTAGGCCGGCGCGTAAACCGCAAATCGAACCTGCTGCTGGGCCTCGAAGGCTTCCACGACCGCAGCCTGAAGGCCACGCTGGAGGACACCACCCGCGCCGGCGGCCAGCAGCCTGATGTGAAGAAGGCGGGCGTGTTCGTGGGCCACGAGCTGCTGTTTGGGCGGCTGGCTTTTGTGTCGCACCTGGGCTTTTACGTATATGCTCCCTACAAGTCGAGCACGGTCTACTACGAGCGCCTGGGTCTGAAATACCACTTCACCGATTGGCTGTTCGGCGCCGTGGACCTGAAGATTCATCGCGGCGCGGCCGATGTGATTGAGTTTAAGGTAGGAGCCAAGCTGCCCGGCAACGTGCCTGTCCGACGCTGATGGTGGCTTGATATCGGTGCAGAGCGGCGCCACCCTTAGGAGCGGTTTGAGTTAATAAAACGGTCATGCTGAGCTTGTCGAAGCATCTCTGCCGCTTCGTTGCACCGGCTCAAGCGAAGCGGTAGAGATGCTTCGACAAGCTCAGCATGACCGTTTTAAGTGGCCACGCATAAGTAACGGTGAATAATTGCGTGGTATTTTTGGCCTATGTTAGCTCCTTT
>NZ_BMGY01000071.1 GCF_014640435.1 Hymenobacter frigidus
GCACGAGGCCAAAAACTGGTTTGACCATTGCGGCTATCATGTACACTGAATTGGAAACTGCTCTAAAGGGCGGTTTTACACGCGAAGCCCTTTATCAAAAAGGGTAGCCCAAAAACCTCCTTAAAAAGGGCGATTCCAAGCAATCCAGAGGGTATGCCAGCTTTATCAAAAAGGAAATCCTTTCTGGTAAAGCAAACTCAATAAGGCAGCACGTATCATATAACCAAAACGTTAAATGCTTAGCGTGTAAATTCGTCCTTTTGCAACAAGAACCCCTATGAGCACTAGCACCACTGTTCGTACGGTTTTGTAACCCACTCTCCAGCTTGGTGGAGATTATCTAAATACAGGCGTTTCCAAGCACGACGGCAAGGGACACGCTCCTGGCGCAAAAGGGGAAACCTCCTACATTCTGCTTTATACCCCCACTCGCTTGGCTACGCTTCGTTTTCTGCTGCTCTGTGTTCTCGTAGCCCTAACTTCTGTTCCCCTTCACGCACAGCTTGGTGTAACCAGTTTGGCGCCCGCGGCTAATGCGCTTGCCGTTCCCCGCTCAAGCGCCACGGGCGCGGTGTTCAGTCAGCCCCTTACTTCCGCAAGCACAAGCGGCCTGCGCGTGTTCAGCATGCAGCGCGGTGGTTTGCGAACGGGGCGGAGCGGGACGACGACCGTGAACGGCAGCACAGTACGCTTTCAGCCAACTTTTCCCTGGCAACCGGGGGAAACGGTGCAGACCGTGCTAACGACCACTGTCCAGAACAGCGCCGGCCTTTCCTTGTCACGGCCCCGTGTGCAGCAGTTCACGGCGGCCACGGCCGGAGGCAGCGGCCGGTTTGCGCCGGGTTCCGACGTTTCCACCACCTTTACCGAGAGCATCGCCACCGCCGACCTGGACGGCGACGGCGACCTGGACCTGCTCACGGCCCAGTACCACGGCAACTCCGTAAACGTGCAGTTTAACAACGGGGCCGGCCAGTATGCGTTTTCTTCCAGCGTAGTGGTCGGCCTCGCCCTGGTGTCCAACCCCTTCAGCGTGAGTGCTGCGGACCTGGATGGCGACGGCGACATCGATTTTGTTACGGCCAACAACGACGCCGTTCTTCATTCGGCCAGCGTCCGCTTCAACGATGGTTCCGGCCACTTCAGTGGTGGCTCCGAGCTCTTCGTAGGGAGCAACCCCGTTGCCGTTACGACGGCCGACGTGGACGGCGACGGCGATTTGGACGTGCTCGTCGCCAACTCCGGCCCCGGCAGCAACTCGGTGAGCGTCCGCTTCAACACCGGTTCGGGCACCTTCAGCGGCGGCTCGGAAGCACAAGTTGGCCCGGGACCGCAGAGCATTGCTATGGGGGACGTCGATGGCGATGGGGACCTGGACTTGCTCACGGCCAGCTACGGCACCTTTGGCAACCCGCCGGGCACGACCGTTAGCGTCCGGCTCAACAACGGAAGCGGCACCTTTGCGGGCACTCGGGAAGTGCCCGTAGCCGTTCGCCCGTTCTCCATCGCCACGGCCGACGTGGACGCCGACGGGGACCTGGATTTTCTCTCGGTCAGCTCCGCCGCCGTCGGCCTGGTGAACGTGCGGGTTAACGACGGAACGGGTCGCTTTATCAATGGTCCGGACGTGCCCGTGGGCGCTTACCCGCACGGCGTCACCACGGGGGATGTGGACGGCGACGGCGACCTGGACCTGCTCACGGCCAACTACACCACCGGCACCAGCGGCGGCGGCACCGTGAGTGTGCGCCTCAACGACGGCAGCGGCGGGTTCACCGGCGGTTCCGAAGTGCCCACCGCAACGGGGCCGTGGTGCGTGGTCACCGGGGACGTGGACGGCGACGGCGACCTGGACCTGCTCACGGGCAATTTTCCCGGGACCACGAGCGTCCGCCTGAACCAGGCCGCGGTGCCGGCCCCGGCGCTGCACATCGCGGGGGATTCGCTGCTCTGCAACAGCGGACAGGTTCGCCTGACGGCCAGCAGCACCGGGGCGGTCACGGCCTACCGTTGGAGCACCGGAGCCACCACCGCGAGCATTGTGGTCACGCAACCCGGCCTGTACACAGTCACGGCCACCTTTACGGGTGGGCTTACGAATACCACCCGCTACCGCGTCCACTCGCTTGCGCCCACCGTCCGCATTGCCGGCGACACCGTGCAGTGCCCCGGCCGTCCAACCCAGCTTTCCGCCCTGGCCCCCGGGGCCCGTTCCCTGCGGTGGAGCACGGGCGACAGCACGGCCATCATTGGCGTGCGAACCCCGGGCACGTACACCGTAACCGCCTTCTACGGGTCGGGCTGCCAAGCCCGGGCCCACGTGCTGGTGAGCGCGCCGCAGGTTCACATTACCGGCTTGGCCGTAGTTTGTACGGGGACCGGCACGCACCTCAACGCCGTCGCGCCGGGGGCCAGTTCCTTTCAGTGGGACGGGGGCACCGCCGGCCCGGCCCTGACCGTCAGCCAGCCGGGCACGTACCGGGTCGTGGCGACCTTTCCCAACGGCTGCACGGCCACGGCCACCCAGCGGGTCAGCGCGCCTCTCGTACGCATTACCGGCGACACGCTGTTGTGCCCGGGCCAGACGGGGACGCTCAGGGCCCCGGCCGGGGCAACTTCCTACCGGTGGAATACGGGGGCGACCACTGCTAGCTTGGCCGTGACCCAGCCGGGGCGGTATTCCGTCACCGTCGCCTACGGCGGGTGCACCGCCGTGGCCCAAGTGCAAGTGCAAGCCCTGGCCGTGGCCCCGGTCTATACGCTGGGCGCGGATACCACCCTGTGCGAAGGAGAATCGCTCGTGTTGCGGGTCCGGGGGGAGGTACCTGGCACCGTTCGTTATGCGTGGACCGACGGCTTCGCCACGCCCACGCGACGGGTGCAGCAGCCCGGTGTGTACTTCCTGCAGTTGCACCTGCCTTGCTCTACGCAAACCTTGAGCCGCCGCATCACTTATCGCCCGTGCCTGGTCTTCCCCAACATCATCACCCCTAATGGTGACCGGGCAAATGAGCGCTTCGTCATCCAGGGATTGCCTCCGGAGGGTGCCGCTCTGGCGCTGTACAACCGCTGGGGAACGCCGGTCTACGCCACGGACGCCTACCACAACGACTGGGGGGAGCACGCCGCACCGGGGGTGTATTTTTATGTGCTGCATCGCGCCGGGTCCGGCACCTTCTATAAGGGCTGGGTTGAAGTGATGCGATAGTACAGTTGCGCCAGGGGACGCTACCGTACGAATGGCCTAACCGCGCGCCGTATGACTTCCAGCCTAGGTCGCATAGCCCACTAATTTGACACTCCTTCATCTGAACGGAGCGCGTTTAGGGCCCTACCCTTTCGTTGAACATCGCTTAAGCGCTTACTTTGTCCCGGATGAGCAAGAAGGATTATATTGCCTATGCGGTGTTTTCAATGGTGGCCATGTGCTGCTTTTTCGCCGGAAAGGAGGCTTTTGGCTTTTTGGGTAGCATTTTCGGCATGACGCTGGGGGTGTTCGCCGGCTTGGCCGCCCTGCGGCTGATTGCCCGCCGTTCCCTGCGGTTCGGCGCGTATGCGCTGGGCATCGTAACCGTTGTGGGGCTGTCGGCCCTGTACGGCCTGGTGCGCTTATCCGACCGCGCCGTGACTGTAGCCAATCTACAAGGTCGGTGGGTGGCCGACGACCCCGGGGGACCCGTTACGTTGCACATCCGGGATTCGACGGCGGTGCTGGACATGGAGGTGTTTACGTCCCCCCACAGGTTCGCCCTGGTCGTCGCCCACGACAGTTTGCGCATGACCAGCCCCACGACGATGCCCTTCGCGTGGCGCGTGCATGCCTTGACCACAACCCGTATGGGCATCAGCGCTAAGCAGGGCGTGTTGGATTTTCAGCGGGAAGACCATTAAGGCCGGCGGCTGGTAACCCCACGGCGAATGCCGTTCTTCTCGTCGAGCAAGGTCCCTTTTCAGACAACCTCTTCCCTCCTTCAATGAACGGGCCTCGTTTACCTTGGAACCGTTATATTGAACGGTACCTGGTTTCCTAGTTAGCGGATGCCGAGGAGCAGGGCTGCCACGCAAGCCAAGTAGATGCTGATACTCACAGACCGAAAAGGGGGCTTTCAGGGACGAGGCGTCCACGTTGTTGGTATGGGAGGCGGGGAGAACCATCAGCAGCGATGGGCACTGTCCCGTTACCTTTGACGGTCAACGCCCTACTCCCCCTGAAGCAATGCCCCGTTTGCCGCTTTTGCTCTTTCACCGTTTCTGTCTGGCCTGCGCGGCCGTACTGGCCCTAGTGGTGGAGGCACACGCCCAAGTGGCGCCACCGCTCAGCGAGTGGGACCGCACCCTGGGCGGCACCGAACACGACCTTTTAAAGACGGCGGTACCCACCCGCGACGGGGGGTATTTTCTGGCCGGGTATTCCAATTCGCCGGTCAGCGCGTTCAAAAGCCAGCCGCGCCGCGGCGTCGACGACTACTGGGTGGTGAAAGTCGATGCGCAGGGCCAGCGCCAGTGGGACCGCACGTTTGGCGGCGCCAGCGGCAGCCTCAACTACCTCCAGGACGCCCAGCAAACGGCCGACGGCGGGTACATCCTGGGCGGGTACTCCAACTCCGGGGCGGCCGGCGAGCGCACGGCGCCCAGCCGGGGCGGCTACGACTACTGGGTCATCAAGCTCGATGCCCAGGGCGTGAAGCAATGGGACCGGGCCTACGGGGGCACGAGCGAAGACTACTTCACCAGCCTGCACCAAACCGCGGACGGGGGCTACATCCTGGGCGGGTACTCCAGCTCGGGCGCGGGCGGCGACAAAACGCAGCCGCGCCTCGGCGTGTCGGATTACTGGGTGGTGAAGGTGGACGGGCAGGGCGTCCGGCAATGGGACCGCACCTTCGGCAGCTTTTCGGTCGGCCCCTTCAACAACGGGGGCAGCCAGTTGCAGCGGGTGCGCCAGACCGCGGACGGGGGCTACATGCTGGGCGGAGCCATCAACAACAGCGCGGGCGGCGACCTCACCGGCCCCATCCGCGGCGACGCTGACTTTTGGCTCGTCAAGCTCACGGCGCAAGGCACGAAGCAGTGGGACCGCACCCTGGGCGGCCCGGGCACGGACGTGCTGTTTGCCCTGTTCCAGACGCCCGACGGGGGCTACGCCGTGGCGGGCACCTCCGATTCGGGGGTGGGGGGCGACAAGGGCGCGCCCAGCCGCGGCACCGGGGACTACTGGCTGGTCAAAACGGATGCCTTGGGCGTGCGCCAGTGGGACCGCACCTTCGGCGGGACGGCCTACGACCACCTGAGCGACGTGTGCCCCGGCGCTGACGGGGGCTACGTGCTGAGCGGGTCCACCGCGTCCGGCGCCTCCGCGGACAAAACCGAACCCGGTCGCGGCGGGGGCGACGCGTGGCTGGTCAAGGTGAACGACCAAGGGGCCAAGCAATGGGACCGCACCCTCGGCGGTTTGGCCGGGGACTTTGTGGACCGGCTGCACCCCACGGCCGACGGCGGCTACATCCTGGCCTGCGGGTCGATGTCCGGCGTTTCGGCCGACAAGTCCGAGCCGAACCTGGGCGGGAACCAAAGCCCCGACATGTGGCTGGTCAAGCTGGCGCCGCCCGCGGTGCGCATCACCGGGCCCGCGGTCCTGTGCCCGGGCAACCCGGCGCAACTCGTGGCCACAGCCACGGCCCCCGTTGTGGCGTACCGCTGGAGCACGGGCGTTACGACGCCAACGCTTGCCGTGGCCCTGCCCGGCACCTACACCGTTACGGCCACGTTTGCGGGCGGCTACACCAGCACCGCCACGCAGGTCGTGGCCCCGTTCATCGCCGTGGCCACCATCGGGGGCGATTCGCTCCTGTGCCCGGGGCGTAGCGTGGTGCTGACCGCCCAGGCCAGTGGCGCCACGGGGCTGCTGTGGACCACCGGCGCGACCACGCCCAGCGTGACGGTCAGCCAGCCCGGCACGTATGCCGTGGTGGCGACCTACCCGGGGGGGTGCACCAGCCGGGCCCAGTGGCGGGTCCGGGCCGTGCCCGCGGTGCCGGCGTTTTCGTTGGGCCGCGACACCACGGTGTGCGAAGGCAGCGCCCTGGTGCTGACGGCACCGGCGGGCCTGGCGCCCGGCGTGGCGTACCAGTGGTCGACCGGGGCCACGACGCCCACGGTGCAGGTCGCGCAAGCTGGCACGTACAGCGTGCAGCTCGTCACCGTCTGCGACGTGCGCACGGCGAGCCGAACCGTTCGGCACCGGCCCTGCCTGACCATTCCCACCATCGTGACGGCGAACGGAGACCTGCGCAACGACCGGTTTGCCATCCTGGGCCTGCGCGGCGCGTGGTCCTTGCAGCTGTACAACCGCTGGGGGCAGCAAGTCTACAACACGACTGCGTACCGCAACGAGTGGGGCGAAAACGCCGCAGTGGGGGTGTATTATTATTTGTTGACCCAAGCGGCCAGCGCAACAGCGTATAAAGGGTGGGTGGAAGTCGTGCGCTAGTTGCTGCGCCCGAATCTTTACTCCTTCGGCTATTTGGACCGTTACATTGAACAACTTTGAGGTCCAGCGCTGGTGGTAACTGCCCCTTACACCAGCAGCCGGCGCTACGGTTTTAGTGCTCCCAAACACATGCAACCCTTGACGGAATTGTTTCTCTGGCAGTATCGGGAAAACTATTTTCTGGGGCTCACCCCCGCCAACCGCCTGTACCGCGCCGAACCCGGTTCGCAAGCACTGGTGGCCTTGTACACCCGAATGGTCGGGGCAAACCAAGTGAGCGCGTTTACGGGGTTGTTGCGCGAAGCACAATACCTGGTGAACTTGTGGGCGGCTCATCTGCTAGTGGAGCACTTTCACCCCGATGCGCACACCCGAAAGCAGTGCCTGCTCATCATCGAGGCGTACGCTGCTGGCTCCGTCGATCCAAAGCTTGCCAGCGAAGAGCAGGAGTGGCTCAAGCATTATTCCTAAACCATAGCAGTAGCAATCTTGCTTTGCTATTCAGACCGTTTAATTAAACGAGCAGCCGTGGTGCGAGACGTCGGAGAGTACCTTTGCTGAAGAAAACCGGTAGTCACGCGCGCCCCCTTGCAACTGGCAGGCGCCGCCGGACGGCCTGCTTGCCCCGGGCTTTTCTTGTGACGCTAACGGGTGCTTCGCCTCCCCTCATCGCATTCCCATGAAACTCATTCGCTTCGGCCGGCCCGGCCAGGAAAAGCCCGGCATCTTGCTCGGCGAGCAGCGCTTCGACGTGTCGGCCTTTGGCGAGGACTACCACGAGGCGTTTTTTGCGAACGACGGCCTGCGGCGGCTGGCTGACTTTGTGCGGGCCCAGGCGGGCGACTTGCCGCCAGTGGCCGCCACCGAGCGGCTGGGCCCACCCGTGGCCCGGCCCTCCAAAATCCTGTGCGTCGGCCTCAACTACGCCGACCACGCCCGCGAAATTGGGGCCCCGCCGCCGCCGGAGCCGGTGCTGTTCCTGAAGGCGACCACCGCGCTGATGGGTCCGTTCGATAACATCGTTCTTCCCAAAAACTCGGTGAAAACTGATTGGGAGGTGGAACTGGCCGTGGTCATCGGCCGGCGCGCCTCCTACGTTTCGGAGGCGGAAGCCCCCGATTACATCGCGGGCTACACCGTGCACAACGACCTTTCGGAGCGGGCGTTTCAGCTGGAGCGCGGCGGCACCTGGGACAAGGGCAAGGGCTGCGATACGTTTGCGCCGCTGGGCCCGTTTCTGGCCACGCCCGACGAGCTGGGCGACATACACAACCTGCGCCTGTGGCTCGCCGTGAACGGGCAGCGCCGGCAGGACGGCACCACGGCCAACCTCCTTTTTCGGATTCCCTTTCTGATTGCGTACGCCAGCCAGTTCATGACCTTGCTGCCCGGCGACGTCGTCTCCACCGGCACGCCGGCCGGCGTGGGCATGGGCCTCACGCCCCCGGTGTACCTGCGGCCCGGCGACGTGGTGGAACTGGGCATCGACGGCCTGGGCGTTGCCCGCCAGGAGGTGAAAGCCCATTCGTAGCACGGGGTGGCGCCGGGCGGTAAAAACGACGTGTGCCGGGGCGGCCGGGGCGGCCGGGGCGGCCGGGGCGGGCAAAGTCGTCTTCGTTCAGGACGCAAAGCCCGACAACCGCCAATTTGAGGCGGCCGACCTGGAAAGGGACGAGCGCGCGTACGGCGGCAACTACGTCATCATCGACCATTTGAACGGGGAATACAGCTGGTTTGGGCACCTCAAACGAGGAAGCGCGCGGGTCCGCGTCGGCCAGACGGTGGCGCAAGGCGCCGTGATCGGGGCCGTGGGCGCCTCGGGTTCGTCGCTTTTTCCGCATTTGCACTACGAACTCCGCGACGGCAGCGGGGCCAAAACCGTGGAAGGCTTGCCTTCTTACTTTTCAACGTTTCAGCGCCTGCTCGGCTCCCACACGGTTGATGTTAAACAGGGGGCCGTCAACACCGGCGACATCGTTGAGAGCCTAGTCCCCGGCAAAAAATAACCCGGCGCCAGGGGCTGAACGGCCGGTGGCCGGTGCTGGTAGGCCGCGAGGCGCAGGAGCTGCTGCAGCCTTACTACTACCTGATGGGCGTGCGCCTGAAAAAACAAGCCGCCCAGATTATCAGCGACCACGCCGCGCCCGACAACTGCCTCGACCCCAGCACGCTGACCAAGGTAGAGCAGGTCACGCTGAAGGAAATCTTCCAGGTAATTGCCGACTTCCAGCTCAAGATTAAGGTCGGTTTCACCAAAACGCTGGGGTAGGGCCGCGAGGACACAACCTTGCTCTTCAGACGGTGGCTTCAGCACTTGCAAAGCCGCTGACCCTCGGCAGCTATCGGCCTCCGTCTGCTTGTCCCCACTTGCGCACATCGACCAGCGGGTTGGGGTAATCGACGCCCAAACGTACGCCGAAGCTCCTCTGCTCGTCGTTGGTGAGCAGGCCCACCCGGTGTACCTGCTCGGCGGGGACGCCGGTGAGCTGGGGCAGCCAGTGCTTCACGTAGGCGCCGGCGGCGTCGTAGTAGGTGGCCTGGCGCAGGATGTCGAAGTAGCGGTTCTCGCGCGGATCGTTGCCAACGCCCGCCACGTAGAGCCAATTGCCCCAGTTCGAGCACGGGTCGTAGTCAATGAGTTGGCTCTCGAACCAGGCCGCGCCCCAGCGCCAGTCCAGCAGCAGGTCCTTCACCAGGAAGCTGGCCACGTTTTGCCGCCCCCGGTTCGACATGTAGCCGGTGGCGAGCAGCTCCTTCATATTGGCGTCAATTAGGGGCACGCCCGTTTCGCCGAGGCGCCATTGCTCGAAGCTGTGTTGCGCCGATTTGGTGACGGCCGGCGCGCGCCGCAGCGGTTCTTCTTTGAGCCCGTGCGACCGAAAAATGCGGTTGCCGAACTTCACGGCCACGAAGCGGAAGTAGTCGCGCCAGAGCAGCTCAAACCCCAGCCAGTACGTCGATTCGTTCTGGGTCCGCTCGGTTTCGTAGCGCTGGATTTCGGCCAGTACGAAGCGCGGTGAAAGGCAGCCCAGCGCCAGCCAGCCCGAAAACCGGGACGAATAATCGAGCCCCAGCATGCCGTTGCGGGTTTCCTTGTAGGTTCGGA
The DNA here is from genome assembly GCF_014640435.1 of Hymenobacter frigidus. Taxonomy (GTDB): domain Bacteria; phylum Bacteroidota; class Bacteroidia; order Cytophagales; family Hymenobacteraceae; genus Hymenobacter; species Hymenobacter frigidus. The sequence goes on from NZ_BMGY01000071.1 coordinate 9,597, forward strand.
GCAGGTCCTTGGTCCAGAAGTAGTCGTGCAGGCGGCCAAGGGCTTCGGTCTCGCCGCCCCGGAAAGCGGGCTGGTAGTCGGCCGCTTCGGGCACGGCCGGCACGGTGCCCCGGTCCAGGGTTTCGGCAAAGGTCAGGTTGGTGGGCGCGGCAAATTGGGGCCGCACCTTCCCAAACTTTTCCACCTTGTTCTTGAACTGGGTGAAGACATCCGGCAGGTTGCGCACCGGCATGGGCAGGTCGTCGAGGTGGTGGAGCGTGGCTTGCCAGAATAGGTGCAGCGAGCGGCCGTCGGCCTCCAGGCGTTCTTCCAGGGCCGTTTCCACGGCCTGCTCTTCCTGCGTCACTTCCGCTGAAGCGTACACGGCCGCAGCCCCCAGCTCCTGGGCCAGGGCCGGCAGTACCTCCTCGGGAAGCCCCACGCGCACGACCAGGTCGGAGCCCACCTGGCGCAGTTGCTGCCGCAGGTCCCGCACGGCCTCGGCCAGAAACTGCCGCCGTACCGCGCCGGCTTTGGCGAAGCCCAGCGGGTGCCCGGCCAGCAGGCGCGGGTCGAAGACGTACACGGGCACCACCTGGGCGGTTTACTGGGCGGCTTCCCAGAGGGCTTCGTGGTCGTGGGTGCGCAAGTCGTTGCGGTACCAGAGAATGATTTTCATGCGAATTGTGGGCATCGTGGAGCAAAACCGGACACCCGGTTCTGCGGGTGGCGGGCTGGGAGCAGCCGGGGCGAGCCGGGGATGCCGTGCGGCTGCTCCCAGCGCCGCCCTTTCAACAACAAGAAGTCCCGTCAGGATTATTGGCGGTCCTTTTTTATTCGGCGCCTGTCCAAATAGTCCTGACCCTTTGCTTGCAACGGGCTGCTTCTGCGCGCCCACTGGGGCAAAGCCGGTGAGGAGCCACGAGTTGAGTACGGGTTGGCACCCCGCCGCCGCTGGGATCCCACCCATAATAACCGTGGCTGTTGCAGAACTCACTGGTGCGTTCAGAAACGTAGGAGGGGAGCGATGAGGTACGTGTAAAAGGCCCGTTTGAGCACCTTTTCAGCGTCGTCAGGCGCATTGAGTGTCCGCTTGGCGCTGCCGCTAAGAGTTCTGTAACAGCCACCACCGTTTCAGTAAACACAAACTATTCGTTTGCTAAGCCTTCCTTTGCCTTTCCACTCTTCATTCCGGCGCTTATGACCCCTACCTCCATCACTCTGGCTGATAAATTTGCGCAGTTCACGGACCTGTGGCACCCGCGCATCATCGGCGAGTTGAACGAGCAGCACGTCAAGATCGCCAAGGTGCAGGGCGAGTTCATCTGGCACCGCCACGCGGCGGAAGACGAGCTGTTTATGGTCGTGCAGGGCACGCTGCTCATGGACTTCCGCGACCGCACCGAGGAGGTGCGCCCCGGCCAGTTGCTGCTGGTGCCGCGCGGCACCGAGCACCGGCCCCGCGCCGTGGCCGAAACCTGGATCCTGATGATCGAGCCCAAAACCACCCTCAACACCGGCGAGGTGGAAAGTGAGCGCACCCGCCGGGACCTGGACGTGCTGTAGGGGCGGAGCCAGCGCCCCTACAGCACGTCGCCGTTGAAGGAACGTAGCGGCGGCCAGTCGTGCGCACGTCGGACTCTTTGTTTTTCGACCGTCTTCCTGAACGCAAGTTCTGCTAGGCTGACCAACCAGGTCGACACGGCCACCCGCGCCCGGGTGCTGGCCTATTTTTCTTCCATATCTTGGCCCGCCGGAAGGACGCACCTTTCTACTTTTGCCGCCCCGCCACATGCCCCTGCTCCAGTTCTACGCCCATCTGTTGTTCCGGGCGGCCGCGCTGCTCACGGCGGGGCTCGCCCTGGCCTGCCTCGCGGTCATCACCGTGCTGGGTGGGGCCCTGCCGGGCGTGGAACTGAACGAGCTGGTGGCCCGCGCGGCTACGGCGTTGCACCGCGACGCCTGCCGGCTGCTGGCTTCGGCCCGGGCCCGCAAAGCCCCGGAGCCCGCCGTTGCCAGGTCCGGCGACGCCGGGTAAGCCCCGGGGATTACCTCCCTCGAAAAGCCGCTGCACCTGCCGGGTCGTAGCGGCTTTTTGGCGGGTATTTATTTTCATAAAAACCCCCAAGATGAGGCACTGGAGCCCGTTTATTGCCAGGAAAGAGCTTGTTAGCCTCCCCGTAGAGGCCAGCGCGAAGGGAGCATTAGCGCGACCAGTCGGCTGACATATTCCTCCTTTTCTTAAATCGAGCGCGTTTAGCTTGGGACCGTGGCTGTTGCAGAACCGTTGGTCATACCTCAAGAATGGCTAGAGCGGGTTCGCAACCGCTCAAAAACGAGGCTGTACGGGCCTTTCCAGCTGCTTGGCACTTTCTCAGGTGGCCCTTGGGTCGATAATCTGGGTTCTGCAACAGCCACGACCGTTTTCGTGGACTTGAGCAGCAAAAGCAATCGGTCTGGATTCCGGTGTTTATTTGCTCCATGGAGCCCTCCCTTTTAACCGCCCTGGTCGATTTCATCCGAGAGGAAAGCGGCGTTTCCTCCTCTGAGACCATCACCGCGCATACGCGCCTACAGGATGACCTCGGCGTGTACGGCGACGACGCAAACGACTTGCTGCTCGCATATGCCAAGACCTTTCACGTGGACGTGACCCAATTCCCGGCCGCGGACTATTTCGATGGCGAAGGGCTTGATGTGCTGGCGTGGTTCCGACCCGTCAAACCCCGGCGAAAGGAGCTAACGGTCGGCCATTTGCAACGGGGCATCGAAGCCCAGCGATTAGACGAAACGATTACTCAGGGAGCCTGACGGCTTTACCGTTTCGCTCCTTTCTTTGAACGGGCCTCGTTTAGCTTGGGACCGTTTAAACAAACTAGTGTCAACTACTGCGTAAGCGTATTCGAGGCGTTTTTTGGTATTGTGTCGGTGGTGATAGGTGCATACCCATAGGCGTCGGTTGGCCCTATCTCGTCGCACGGGGCATTCACCCGAATATCATTGAGGTGGTCGGGTAATACAGGAGATACTGTGTTAAAAAGCAAGGAAGTGAGCAAGTTTTTTTACC
>NZ_BMGY01000072.1 GCF_014640435.1 Hymenobacter frigidus
ATAACTTTCGGGTCAAAATAGCGGAGGTATCCATCTTGCAAAATTAACTCAAACAGCTTCTTAACGGCCGAGGCTTCCGCGGCATACGGGTCGGCCGGCATAATATCGGCGCGCTGCACGGGCGTGATGTGCACTGAGGTGGTTTAGTTAAGCAGCAGAGGATGGGGTGATATTGCTAGGTTATTGTTGGTGAAACGGATAAGGTTTTTGGTGGCTAATGCTGGAGTGGCAACGGTCATGATTACAGTAATCAAAATACTCGGCAACGCTGGCTTGGGCATCCGCTAAATCGGAAAAGATGGGCCAGTCGCGGGCTTCGAGAACCTCGGTTTTGAGGTTCCGATTTGGGTCGTACCCGGTAGGGCATTGTAGTAGCATTCGCCGCGCCGGCTGTGCGAGAGCTAGGCTTTGGCCCCATGCAGCAACAAGGCTTTGTAGGCGTTGCCCCCGCTCTCATTACCCCGCCCGGTGCCGCCGGGGTAATGAGAGCGAGGGCAACGGTGCACCAGAAAGTAATCAACTGATTGACAGTAATAAAAAGCACAATCCGCAAATAAACTAGTGCCTTTTTATGCCCTGTTTCCTTGATTCAGATGCAGCTTCAGATACTCAAGAAATTGGGGGAATTTTATGCTTAACAAGGTGATTGGAGAAGTATTAAATATTTTTCCGAATGCTTTTGTACCAAGTAAAACTTCTTGGGCTTTGCCTCTCTCCAAATCGAATTATGAACCTGTCGCGACGTCATTTTTCTGGGTCTGATGTAGATGTGTTGGCGTTACTTTGGAAAGTTGTTTTCTGACCATTAGCACTGCGTCACTTATTTTTTTCCTTCTTTTGTTAACGGCGACTGCTGTCAACAGGTCTGCCAAAACGTGTAACAGGTGCTCTCCCATCGCCCCGGCCAACACCACTATTTTCTCCACCACCAGATGACCCGGGTTCGTGCGCGCATGTGCGTGAGCGATTCACAAACCGTGAACCCGGGCCTGCCATCCCCCCGCGGGTAATGCTGAACGATGTCGAGGAACGTGCGCCACTTTGATGTTTTTCGACGAAGGGGAACAGGGAGGGTATTCTTTTTCAACATCCTGGACACCAGGGAAGCCAAACCGAGCCCCTCCCTCCTCCCCCAACAAACCGCTCGTGCCCTCGGCTGGACAGGTCAACGGCACGAGCGGTTCGGGGACTAGCGGGCACAAAGTATTCGCCGGATGGTAGCGTGCGCCCTGGATTGCGTCGTCGACACGCATTGCTTACGCATGGCCCTGAGCCAGATGCGTAAGCAACGCGTAGACGAGCGGGCCACACGCCTGCGGGCTGGCTTGCAGCTCGGCCAGCTCCGGGACGGCTTGCCATCGGACGGCAAGCCATCGGTAAGTGTTGAGTTCCGCAACCAATTCCGCGGCAGGCTGCCAGTCAGTAAGCGGGGCAGGCGCGGGCAGTTCCACAGACGCAGCCAGGGCCTGGACCCGGCGCACGAGGTCTTGCCAATCAAAGCTTACGGCTTTCTCATGCACCAACAAGCGAGTTGCAGTTCCCGCAGCACATCGCCCCACGTGGGCCATCCCAAGCCGGGGAAGTGGCCCTCCATTCACGCGTGGGCATCCGTCAGCGCCTGCGCCAGCAGCAGCGAAGAAGCTTGAGCAAAAGAAATGCGCCGGGGACTGGCATTATGCATTGACAAGTCATTCATTATCATTGGTGATACGCGCTATTTTACTCCTTGGCATCTGCTCCATCTTATACGTCAGGCAGATGGAGCTGGTACCAAGGGAGTGGTGGAAAAGAGTGCAACGGCCACCAGACCCGCGGCTATGCCAGCGACCTTTTTTTAACCGGGCGAATGCGGCGGAGGGCAACCCGGCTGCGTGGGCAACGCTCGGTGAGGACCTTGCGGGGGGGTGCTTCCCCCGCTAGCGTAGTGCCAAGTTGGGTGAGGCGTTTGCCAAAAAGAAAATCAGACATGAAAGAAGACAGGTAGAAAAACAGGTTTCTGTACTTCCTCCGCAAAGCAGTAAATAATTTGATTTGGGTAAGTATGTTATGCCATCAGGCCGCGCGGATGGAGTGAGTTTGCGCCGTGAAAAATCCGGCCAGCGTCGAAGCCTTCGGGGTGCATTTGAGGAAATTACGGGAAGCCCGGGGATGGAGCCAACAGGCGCTGGCCGACTACGCGGACGTGGCCAAGCTCACGGTGCAGCGCATTGAGCACGCAAAGGGGGCACCTACCCTGGACGTACTGGTGTCCTTGGCGCGGGCATTGCAATTGCCCCTCCGAGAACTGATGGACTTTGCAGAGGCGGCAGCCATTGCCTGAGGGAGTCTGGGTTTAAGCAAGCCGGACAACAGAAAGCCGGCCCAGGCCTGCACCAGGCAGGCCATAACGTCCGCCGTGCGGGCCGCCTTGCACTGCCGAGAACAATGCCCAAAACTGGTTTCACCACTGCTGCTATCAGGGACACTGACTGCGAATCTGCTCCAGCGCAGTTCTTCGCCTCATTGTAACAAGCACTCGGGCCATTTCTATAGGCCCGGGTAGGCAGCAGTTGGTGTTGGTAATCAGCAAGGGAGCCGCTTTGGGCGCGGTGCTTCGGGCCGTGAACTGCTGGCGGGACGCTTGGTAGTTGGTAAGCAGGGCGCAGATAGCGGATGGTGCTGGCGGCTTCTTTCTACCGGCGCTGGTGGTTGAGTTACACTAAGCGGACGAGCAGGACAGGCACGTGCGGGGCAGCGGGCCAGCAGTTGGACGACTCCCGGCCGGCGCGCTTGTAGTAGCCCCATGGGAAGGCCCTACAGGCAGGTAATGTACTGGCCGGGAGTCGTCCTACTACTGCCCATGCTTTAGTACCAACACTTGTTTGCCGGCCCGCTTCTCCAACACAAAACCCTGGTCCAGATAAATGCATTGCAGGTGTTCCTCAAACGTGGCGGCGCGGTGGTTATTCTTGCTGAAAGGCCCTGGATTATCATACATTTCCCGCACCTCCGCTACCTGATAAACCGTTTCAACCGGTACCGCCGGGGCCGGTTTGCTACTTGTTTTTTGCACTGGTTTTTCAGCCGCTGGCACCACCACGAGTTCTTTGCTGCGGCGAAACTCCTCGAGCAGCAGCTTTCCCGTAATGCATTTGTAGATGTAGTCCGCTGGCTTGCGAATCTTAGCTTTGCGGGGCCGGCGCATCACCTCCAGCACGTAGCCCAGGTATTCCACCGGGTACTGGCTTTCTACCAAGTGCCGGCGGATAACATCGCAGCCGGCCTCTCCTACCCCAATATCCTGCAAATCAGTGGCCCATGATTCCTGCACCGGCGGCGTGTGCGCCGTTGATAACGGCAATTTGGTAGCAGATGGCTCCAGCACCAGAGGGCTGGCATTGAACGTAAAGCGAATCTGCTTCACGGCTTTGCCCTCCCGCAAGAACTCCATTTCAAAGCATAAGTCGGTATCGGCCAGCTCTTCCTGCGCTTTATCCAGCACCTTTGCTTTAAAGTTATTGAAGCGGTCAGCGTACTCATCGGTCCGGATGCCCAGCCGAAACCGCAGGTCTTCAACCGTAATGGTGCGCGTTCCAAACGTGCGGTACTCCGACAGCAACCAATAAATCTTGAATGAGTGACTGCTGCTCAGGCTCTTAAGTTCTTTGGCCAGGCTTTTGGTAAAGTTGCCCCGCTGCGTTAGCTGCAGCAGATACGGAATAAAATCAGGGTTAACCTTTACAAAAAGCCCCCCCCGCTGCCGCACGTAGCGCGCCTTGGTAATGAACGAAATATACTCGTAATCGGGCTTGCTCATCCGCTCCCCGTTCGGCCCCAACAACTCTACATACAGCGTTCTGTTCATCAAGCGCTTAGCCAGACCCTTGATTTGCTGATAAGCGCTTCCTCCCGTCTCGTCCCCCACCAGTTCCGGGGCGGGGATAAAATATTCCTTGAACTCCTCATCGTCGGGATGGATGCGGGCCAAAATCGCCGTGAAAGCGCGCCACTCTAAGGTATTAAGAACAAATGAGCTATTTATCAGCGCATTATGCTGACGTACTTCCGGCCGCGGCGAGATGATGGCTAATTGACTGGTCACAAAACGGCATTTTGGTAGCAGATACTGGCTTCAAGGTACGAATTTCCCTGATAGGTTCATTTCCCCGCTGGGTGAAACGGCAATCTGGTAGCAGATGTAACCGGCCGGCCGAAACGGCAATCTGGTAGCAGATAGGGTTTTCTAAAACGGCAATCTGGTAGTCGTCAAACGGCAATCTGGTAGCAGCAAACGGCAATCTGGTAGCAGATAGGGTTTTCTAAAACGGCAATTTGGTAGTCGTCAAACGGCAATCTGGTAGCAGCAAACGGCAATCTGGTAGCAGCAAACGGCAATCTGGTAGCACATGAACCTCGCTAAACATTAAAAGTCAATGCGTTATGGGACCCGTAAAGACTATAAGAGTTATTAATTAGTAAAGACTAGCTAGTGATTTTTTTTGGCAAGTTGGAGGCTTCGCCAGCTTATTCTTACCAGTCAAACGTTAAGTCTGGCTTTGCACACCGGGCGCAAAATTTTGTATAGCATATATACAGTATAATAACGTCGTTCTCTCAACCCGATGGCATTGCCCGGATGCCGTGCTGGCGCAATGAAGCTAACACTCCCTTCTCTCTTCAGTTCTGCTGCGGTGATAGCCGAAACGGTGGCCTCAGGATTAGGGACCGGTAAGCTGGCCTAAAAGCAGAAGGAGCCCCTGTAAGGACTCCGGCAGCGTGCCACCTGACTGGGACCAGCCTGCTACCGTACAGCGCGCTCACAGCGCGCGGCAATAGGTTTTTCAGGGGTTTGCCATCCGCTGCTATCCCCCAGTTGTTTCGGCTCCCGTAGTGGCCGTGTGATGGCCTTGCTTTGCGGATTGACCAAACGGTAGCCAATTCCCAATCGCCGGAGCCCCTCCCCTATTCAGCCGCGAGCGTACCTCGGCCCAGCGTGCGGCGCTGGGAGTAACAGCCGGCTACCTGGCAGGTCCGCTAGTCGGGTCTGCGGACTAGGCGCTTGAGCGTTTTAGCAGCTACTTTGGGGGGCAAGGCTTTCTTCGCTTCGGGCTTATCGGCTAAGTAAGCCACCAGGGCTTCGTGTAACACCTCGTGCAACTCCATGTGCGCCCAGTACTCGTACTGGCGCAGCTCGCGGTAGACGTCGGGCTTGAGTTGGTTGGTGAACACTACCCGGCTGACCGGGACGGCTTCCGGCTCGGCTGACCCGGCTGGTGGGGGGAGCGCTACCGGTGCCGTGGGGGGGAGTGGGGCCGCACCGAACTCCACTCCGTATATCAGGTCGTCGGCACTCGCGGCCACCCGGGGGCGCGTGCCAGTCATTGAGGGCTTGCCCATAAGAATCAGGAAATGCGGGTGAGAATTTCGTCCGTAAGGCTGCGGTAGTCAGCGGCCCCATTGGAGTTGGGGGCCCAGTCGTAGATGGGCCGTTGCATGCTCTGGGCCTCATCCAGGGAGACGTTTTCCCGGATGGATTGGCGCATAATCAGCGCGGACAGCGCCGGGTCGGCCTGCAGGTCGCGGGCGTACTGGTGGTGCAGGGCCTTGCGGTAGGTGGGCGAGTATTTAGTGAAAAAGATGCCTCCGACCCGCAACTGCGGATTAAAGTTGCGTTTGAGCCGAGCCACCATCTCGATGAGCGCCGTCATCCCCTCGCTGCCGAATAAATTGGGTTGCAGCGGAATAAACACTGCCTCGCTGGCGACCAGCGCCGAGACGGTAAGCGGCCCCAGGTTCGGGGCGGTGTCGATGATGACGTAGTTGAAACGTGACCGCACGTCTTCGAGCTGGTGGCGGAAAAAGAACTGGTAGTCGGGCGAATTGCCGAAGCCCTTTTCCTGCTGGGCCATGATGCGTGCCGACCGCACCATGCTTAAGCCCGGGCTAAGTGGGTAGCAGAGCGAGGCCAGCGTGGGCACCCCCTCCCCTTCCGTAAGTGCTAGGCCCAGGTGCGGGTGTTCGGCCGGCAACCCGGAGGCCGTGCTGGCATTGGCTTGCGGGTCGGCATCGATGAAGAGCACTTGGTTGCCCAGTTCAGCCAAGCGGTGGGCAACGGAGAGGGCGGAAGTCGTCTTTCCGACCCCACCCTTGTTGTTGGCAAATGTTAGGATGCGCATGTGGGAGAGAATAAATTCTTCACAAACATAATGCCGGTAGGCAACACTGCAATACAACAACACATAATGCACAAAAATACCGGCCGTATTGCGATACGAAATTACGAGCAACACACCAATACTTACTTATAAACAATACAAAAATACCAGCAATACAAAAATACCCGCCACATTGCAATATGACAGCACCTATATTATTATGCCTCAAGCCATACTGCCGTATTGCAGTATTAGTATCCACACTGCAATACGTATTTATTGCAAGGCTTTATGTATAACATGTTCATTAATTAATAATGATAATAGGACTTACGCAAAAGGTGTAACTTGAAAGGAAAAGCCATGAAAATGACCGCGCAACTTTACGGGCAATTTTTGGTGAGCAGCCAGGTGAACTATACGGGCACGTACCTGGCCGACCACCTGGATGGGCTCACGCACGACAACGTGCGCTATTTTCTTAAAACCAATCATTTCACGCCCCGCCAGCTCTGGCAGCAGGTGCGCCCGCAGGTCGTGCTCAGCGCCCGGGGCTACGTCTTGTTCGACGACACGGTGCTCGACAAGCACCACAGCCGGCGCATCGAGCTGGTCCGCCGCCAGTACAGCGGCAACGCCCACGGCGTGATTGCCGGCATCGGCCTGGTCAATTGCGTCTACGTCAACGCCGAGACGGACCAGTTCTGGCTGATTGACTACCGTCTGTTCGCGCCGGATGACGACGGCAAGACCAAGCTCGAGCACGTGGCCGACATGCTGGCGCAACTGGCCCCGCGCGGCATCCCGTACCGCACAGTGCTGATGGACAGCTGGTACGCCACCACGAAGCTGTTCAAGTGGCTGCTCGAGGCGGGCAAAACGTTCTACTGCCCGCTGAAAAGTAACCGCCTGGTCGACGACTCCGGCGACCAGCAGCCCTACCAGCCGGTGGGCTGCCTGTGCTGGTCAAACGAAGAGGTGAAGCAGGGCAAAATTCTGAAAGTAAAGGGGATGCCCAAGGGCTGCAAACTGAAACTTTTCCGCGTACTGGTGTCCACCCACCGGACGGACTACCTCGTGACCAACGAGGCCGAGCCCCGCGACACGGCCGCTGCCGAACAAGAAAGCAACGTCCGCTGGACGATTGAGCAGTTTCACCGCGAACTCAAGCAACTCACCGGCGTGCAGGCCTGCCAGTGCCGGCTGGCCCGCAGCCAGCGCAACCACATCGCCTTAGCCGTGCGGGCCTGGACCCGCCTCAAACAAGCCGCCTACCAGACCCACAAAACGGTGTATCAGCTCAAACAAGGGTTTTTGGATGCGTATATGCGACACGAATTACTGCAGCCAGCCCTAGCTTTTGCGTAAGTCCTATATAAATAAATTTATTGTTTATTTGCATTCTGGATGTAAACCTGCAACATTGCAATACATCAGGTGGTGCTTTTATTAGTTGAGTACCACGAAGAACGCTGATTCGAGACAAATGCGGTTTGATAAATACTGTAATACTGGCAACATAAAAATACAAGCAACACTGCAATATTATGTTGCTTGCAATATGGCGTTATGAGTTTCTTATGCCAAGCCAGCTTGACGTTTGAAAACCGGTGAGTCCAAGAAAGATAAATGCAGCGAGGCAGCGAAGGCCATTGGAGTTGACCGTGAAACTGAGCGCACGTTCGAGTCATGGGCTTTCTAATAACGCTAGTGGTTGTTGTGCACTGTTGGCGTGTCGGGCGAGCATGATACAGGCGAAGACAACAAAGCGGCGTTGCTGCAAGGTCGTGCTGCGCCGTTCCTAGTCGTGGGCCAGACGGCGAAAACTGCTGCACCAGGTGGAGCTGCGTTCGACCACCCAGCGCTGGGGCAACAGCACGATGCCGAGTCGGCCTTTCGGCTTCTTAATGAATTGTAAGTCAATATCGTGTACGGCTGCCGCATATTCTGCGTCTTCGCCCGTGTAGCCCCGGTCCACGAAGCCCACCGGCACGGTTTAGCCGGTGATTTCCTGCACCCGCTGGCAGAGTGAGGTGGTCTAGTTAATCTGGACAGAACAGGGTGGTATCTTTCCCACGTCATGAAAGACCTCTCAAAACCTGACAAACGCCGCAAGTACGATGCGGCCTTCCGCGCCGAAGCGCTGCGGCTAGCTGAGCAAAGCCGCTCGACCCAAGCGGCCGCCCGCGCCCTCAACATCGACCCCAAACGTATCTACCAGTGGCAAAAGGCTGCCCAAACGCCGGTGGCGGCCGCCTTGGGGGCTGCCCTGGACCCGGACACGGCGGCCGAACTGCGCCAGCTGCGGGCCCTGGCCCGGCGGCAGGCGCAGGAACTGGACATTTTAAAAAAAGCCATCGCCATCTTCTCGCAGACGCCGACCCCATGAGCCGTTACCGCTTCGTCGCCGCCGAGCGCGGCTACTACCCGGTGCGGCGGCTCTGCCAGGTGTTAGACGTGCCGGCCAGCGGCTATTACGCCTGGCAGGCGGGCCAGCAGCGGGTCGTGGGGGCCGCCACACCGGCGTGGGAAACGGCGCTGGTCAAGGCCTTCCGGTACCATAAACGGCGCTATGGCACCCGTCGGTTGCAGGTCGCGCTGCGCCAGGATGGGCACCGGGTGGGCCGCCAGCGCCTGCGCGTGGCCATGCGCCGGGAAGGCCTGCACGCGCTGCAACCCAAGGCCTTCACCCCGCGCACCACCGATTCGACCCATGGCCTGCGCTGTGCCCCCAACCGGCTGCTCGACCAGCCCAAGCCCACCCAGGCCAACCAGGTGTGGGTGTCGGACATCACGTATTTGCCGCTCGCCAACGGCTCCTGGGCCTACTTGTGCGCCTTTCAGGACCAGTGCACCAAGCACGTGGTCGGCTGGCACGTGGGCGCGAGTATGCCCGAAGAACTGGTGACCACCGCTTTACAGCGCGCTTTTTTCGCTCAGCCGCCCACCCCGGGCCTACTCGTGCACGCCGACCGCGGCGGGCAGTACTGCGGCAAGGCCTACCGCAAGCTGCTCCACGACCACCAGGCCCTGCGCTCGCAGAGCCGCCGCGGCGACTGCTACGATAATGCCCAAGCCGAGAGCCTCTGGTCCCGGCTCAAAACGGAGGTGCTCGAAGGGCGCGAGTGGCCTGTTTTTGCCGACCTGGCCGACGCGCAGGCCAGCGTCACCGATTATTTTGACTACTACAATCACGAACGCCTGCACTCCAGCATCGGCTATCAGACGCCCTATCACACTCACCAACAACTTCTTCAAACTACTGCCCTAAACTGTCCAGCCTAAATGGACCACCTCAGTCCTGGGTGTTCACGGCCAACGTGGACGGCTTCCGCCTGGACTACGCCGACTTTCAGCCCAACGATTTCTGGCAGCAGGCCAACGATACTTTGCGTAGCATCAAAACGCACAAGCTGCTGCTGCTGGCCGAGGGCACCCGCGCGTCCAACTACTCGTCGGGCTTCGACTATAATTTTGGTTTCGCCTTCTACGACGCCATCAAGAACGTGTACCGCAACGGCGCTCCGGCCACGGCCTTCGACGCGCTTAACGCCAGCGAGTACACGGGCTCGGCAAGTGGCCAGCACGTGGTGCGCTACACCACGAACCACGACGTAAACAGCTCGGATGGCACCCCCGTTACTCTCTTCAACGGCGACGCAGGGGCCATGTCGGCCTTCGTGGTGGCGGCTCTCTACAAAGGCGTGCCGTTGATTTACAATGGCCAGGAAGCGGGCATGCGCACGGCCATAACTTTCCCCTTCACGTCGGTGAAAGTAGCCTGGGATGCCCGCCCCGACGTAACCCGGGCCTACAAGCAGCTGTTGGCCATCCGGGCCGGCAGCGTCGCGCTGCGGCGGGGCACATCCGTTTCCTTTAGTTCGGCCGCGGTGTGCGCCTTCACCAAGACGTCCGGCTCAGAACAAGCTTTTGTGTTGGTTAACACCCGCAACACCCCCAGTACCTACGCGCTGCCCGCTGCCCTGGCTGGCACCACCTGGACCAATGCTTTGCTGGGCAGCACCGTTACGCTGGGCACTCAAGTGCAGCTACCGGCCTACGGCTACGCGGTGCTGAAGAAATAACCACGGGGCTGCACAGGTAATTGAGCGCGGGCTTTGCGGACTGGATGGAGATGCGCGCATCGGGATAGGTAGGGCTGTAGAGGGTCTTGTAGCCAAGCCAAGTCCCGCAGTTGGTGCGCCGGTGCGATTAGCACCGCGGACGACCCAACCGGCGGGCCGGGGCTTGAACGGCGAGTTATTGCCCCCCCTTGCCTCTTCTTAAACCTTGTTCGCCCAGTGTCAACTGCCTGGAAAAGGGGGTAGCACAATAGTAGGAACAGAAATTCCCGCTAAGAGTATATGATGTTTCTAATACTCTGGATATGGGTTAGGAATGCAGTCGGTAGAAGCTCAAAATCTCTTGGAACGAACCGTAGAAAAAGCGTTCGAAAAACCCTCCCGAAAATCGGCCCTCAAAACGCCGTTCTCAGGTTCGGCAAGGCCAGTAGCAAACTCATTCGCAAAACGGTAGAATTCCGGATAGGCAACTCCACTAAAAGTCCTTGACCTCGCTGGGCTAGTCTTTCGCCGGCCCGCCGGGCCCGGCGCCGGTTTGGGCCTGCAGGGCCGCCGTCACGGCGTCGAGCCGTCGAACCAATTCTTCGTTCGAGGGGAAGAAGGGCCGCAGCTCGCTGGGCAACGTGTCGGTGTAGGCGTACGTGGCCACACCGATGGGCTTGTTCACGTCGCGCAGCGCGAACTCGACCACTGTGCGGTGTTTGCTCTGGCAGATGATGATGCCGATGCTGGGCTGCTCGTGGGGCTTGCGCACGGTTTGGTTCAGCACCGAAAGGTAGAAGTTCATCTTGCCCGCGTACTCGGGCCGGAACTCGTCAATCTTGAGCTCTACGTCCACCAGGCACTGCAGTTCGCGGTGAAAGAGCAGCAAATCGATGAAGTACTCCTGCCCGGCCAGCTCCAGCCGGTACTGGTTGCTGATAAATGTAAAATCCCCGCCCATCTCGCTCAGAAAGCGCCGCACGTTGCCCAGCAGGGCCTGCTCCAGCTCGTATTCGGAGTGGGGCACGCTCAGCTCCAGAAAATCAAAGAGGTACTCGTCCTTGAGCGCGAGCACCGCTGACGATTGCTGCGGGCTGGGCAGGGTCTGCTCGAAATTATGCTGGGCCGTCAGCGTGCGTTGGTATGCCTGGGCCTTGAATTGCTGAAGCAGCGCGGCCTTGGTCCAATGGTAGTGCCGCGCTTGGGTGACGTAGAACAAGCGCTCGTGGGCCGACTGACTTTTCTCCAGGATGGCCACGTTCAGGCTCCAGCCCAATTCTCGCACCAGCGGTGCGAGAACTTCGTCGTCGGCGTAGGCCAGGTAAAAGGCGCGCATGCGCCACAGGTTGGAGGCCGAAAAGCCGCTGAGGCCCGCAAATTCGGTCTGCAAGTCACGGGCCAGGGTTTCGACAATGCCCTTGCCCCAGCCGGCGTGCTGCTGGCGGTCGGCAATCAAGCGACCCAGGTCCCAGTAGAGCTGCAGCTGCTCGCGGTTGACGAGTTGCAAGGCCTGGTACTGGGCCGCGCGGACGCGCTGTGTGATGGCGGTCAGAAACTGGGGGTAGTCGGCGGGGACCAAGCTCATGGACAAATGGGGAAGCAGCGAGAGCATGCGCACGGCGCACATCTTAATGGCTGCAAGTTCGGGTGCCCGTCGGAGAAAGTTGCCCATGCGACCTCCAATACGGCCTGCTTCATCGAAACGCAGTAGCCTTATTTAGTAGCTGACGCTTTAGGGCCGTTTTCTTGCCTCTTTAGCCAGTTTTTATCTATGCCCATGGGCCAATCGACTTTTGGACCAAACCATTAAGACTGGCCACTGATGTCACATGTGTTCTGCAGTCTACATCGTGTTTTTTATTGTTTGGCCAGTTTCAATGGCTTGAGGTCTAATGCAAATCTATTGCTGGGTGCAACTGCTTGTTTGAATACCACATGGTCCATTTTAGCTCTGGCCGTGAGCATCCTAATTTCATCAATGAATGAATCTGTTGCACGGAGCCCAAAAATAATTTCAACTATACTCGTCACGAAGTGAATTGCGAATAAGTTACCGGCAAAGTCCTAAACTTGTGTTATGAACGT
>NZ_BMGY01000073.1 GCF_014640435.1 Hymenobacter frigidus
CTTGAAAAACAGGTACGCCGACCTGACCAAAGTAACAACGCAAAACTAAGTTGTCAGACCACTAGTGCTCAGTCAGGGGAATTATCTGCACAAACCTTTTGATAGTGCCGGGTTAGTTTTTGTCGGGCCTTGTCGAGCGAGAATTGCCACTTGACGGTCGCTCGCCGGGCGTTGCGCTCCGCCACACAGGCGTCGATGTGCGCGGTCAGCTCGTCCTGGGTGGGGATGCGTTGGTGCAGGCACTGGCGGGCGATGGCCGAGAGTTCGAGTTCGACCATGTTGAGCCAAGAGGCATTTTTGGGCGTGTAATGCACCTCGAAGCGGGCCGCCAGCGCGCGGGCCTGGGCGGCCGGCAAGTGCTGGTAAAAGACGGCATCGGTGTGGGTGTTGAGGTTGTCCTGGACCAGCACGATTTTCTCGGCTTGCGGATAGGCGGCGGCCAAGACCAGCATAAAGCGGCAGTAGTCGGCCCCGGTGCGGCGGGCCGAAACCTCGACCAGGCGCTGCCCCGTGCCCGGTTCGAAGGCCGCCAGCAGGCAGGCCGTGCCCTGGCGCACGTAGGTGCTGCTTTCGCGCCGGGGACGGCCGGCTTTGGCGGGTTGCCCGCCCTGAGCAGGTTGCGCCGGCACAGGCGGCAGCGGCTCGATGGGCTGGCCGTGCAGGACGCAGGGGCGCTCATCGAAGCAAACGACGGGAAAGAGCGGGTCATAGGTTCGCTCGTAGACGGCCAGCACGTCCTCCATGCGGGCCAGAAAGGCCGCGTTCACCGCGCCCAGGCACCAGTGCTGCTGGCGCTGGGGCTGTACCTCGTTTTTTTGAGTACCTGCCCCACCGTTTCATGCGAAATGGTTTCCACCAAGCACAGTTCCACGGCTTTGCCGGCCAACAGGCGCAGGGTCCAGCGGCTGTGTCCGGTCGGGGCGGGCGTGCAGGCCAGGGCCGTGAGGGCGGCGCGGGCCACCCCGTCAAAGCGCCGGGGGCCACCGCTGCGCGGGGCCTCGCCGAGCGCTATGGCCAGCCCCGACTCGATGTAGCGGCGGCGCACCTGATACACCGTCTGCGCGCAACAGCCCAACTCGTCCGCCACGGTGTAGCCGCTCACCCCGTCGGCCAGTCGCAACAGCATCCGTCCGCGTTGCACCGTGCGCCCGGCGTGGCGGCCTTTGCGTGTCAAGGCCTCAATGGTCAGGCGGTCAGCCGACCTCAGGATGAATGGTGTGATTGGTCTTCCCATTCAAGGCCAACGACCACCCTTCGTTTTTGTTCGAATAACTCCCCTGACTAAGCACTAGCTTGTTCAATTGAAGGAGCCTTTAGACAGGTAGTACTTTCGTCGGGTGACCAAGCTCTATTTAGACATTGACGGCGTGTTGCTCACGGCTAAGCACACCCGGCCGGCTCTAGGCGTGGAGGAATTTGTGGCGTTCGTAACGCAGCACTTCGAGTGCTACTGGCTCACCACGCATTGCAAAGGGGACCCAGCCACCGCCCTTCGCTACCTGAGCGCGTATTTGCCGGCGAGTAGCTTGGCGCAGCTGGGGGCGGTGCATCCCACGAACTGGGATGCGCTGAAAACCGAGGCCATTCACCTAAACGCCGACTTCTACTGGCTTGAGGACCGGCCCTTTCAAGCGGAAATCGCGTGCTTAGAAGCGGCGGGTGTAGCCGACCGCTTGCTGGTGGTGGACCTGAACACCCCAGAGGCATTGCGTCAGGTGCAGGAAACCTTGCGCCAAGCCATGCAGAGTCAACAGCTCTAAGTTCACGGATACGGTCCGAAGATAAACGCGTCATTATGTTACTGCCGTAGGTTTGCGCCTTCTCACCCAACTGAAAGCAAACAATGGAGCAAGAGGATGTCGATTCCGGCGTGTGGGTTTTCCACGGCTCGGGCGGGCGGTTTGCCAGCGGGGTGTTCACCACGCGTGACAAGGCCGAGGCGTGGATTCACCAGCACGAACTAACCGGGGTTTTAACTCGCTATCCCGTGGACCAAGGCGTGTATGAGTGGGCCCAAGAAAAGCAACTGTTTCAGCCCACCAAGCCCGAACACACCGAAGCCGCCTTTATCCAACGGTTTACCTCGGGCAGCCAAGAGCACCACCACTACGACCCAAACGACATCGGTTGACTAACACGCCGCCGTTCGCCAAAACGATCGGGAAGGCAAAGGAGCGTTTCTTTGCCAACCATGCAGTTGACCTACACCATCGACCAATGCATCGCACTCAAACTGGGCGCTGGCTACTTTGATTTACATAGCGACTATGTACTGGTAAGCGCCCTGCGGGAGGGCCCTTGGGCCTATCTCCACTTTGTCAAACGCACCGATGAGTGGGTAAACGCCCCCAACCCCTGCCAGGTGGTCGTGGTCTTTGAGCAGGTCAGCTTTTTTCAGGTAGGGGAAGGCACACAGCTGCCCAACAGCATCGAGGAAATCGGCTTCAAAGAGCCCGAGGACCAGGACCCCGACTCGTTCATGGAACAGCCCGAAGACGAATCCAGCCACATCATCTTTCGGCTGGAAAACGACCAGTTTATCCGAATAGGGGCCCAAAATTCGTTTTTGCTGACCAGCTTCTTGAACTGAGCAGCACGCTAGTTCAGCGAAAGGGTGGTTCAAATGGGGCATCAGCCCTGTTACGTGCTGCAAACGACGACCGGTCACAACACGTAAAATCAAGGGAGCCGTAATTCGTAGCCTCGTGGCTCCAAAAGGTGCACCTTTCGGAGCCCGACCAAGTATTGTCAGCGGGCGTCGGCACGCCCACCGAGTGGCCGTCCGTTTAACCTTTGTACCAAACTTTTAACCAAGGCCATAAGTGTCGCTACGGCACCCGCCGGTTACAGGTCGCGTAGCGCTGGGATGGGCACCGGGTGGGCCGCCAGCGCCGGCGCATGGCCATGCGCCGGGAGTGTCTGCACGCCCTGCAACCCAAGGCCTACACCCCGCGCACGCCCGACTCCACGCACGGGCTGCGCTGCGCCCCCAACCGCCGGCTGGACCAACCCAAGCTTACCCGAGCCAACCAGGTGGGGGTGTCCGACAGCACGTACTTGCCGCTGGCCAACGGCGACTGGGCCTATCTGTGCGCCTTTCAGGATAGGTGCACCAAACACGTCGTGGGCTGGCATGCGGGGGCCACCATGCCGGAAGAATTGGTCACCACGGCCTTGCAGCGGGTCTTTTTCGCGCAGTCGCCCATCCCAAGCCTCATCGTTCACTCCGACCGCGGTCGTACCCAGTAGAGCGGCAACGCCTACCGCGCCCTGCTCCATGACCACGGGGCCCTGCGCTCGCAGAGCCGCCGCGGTCGTACCCGGTAGGGCGACTGCTACGATAATGCCCTGCCGAGTACGACCCAAGCCGAAAGCCGCTGGTCCCGGCTCAAAACGGAGGTGCTCGAACTCCGCGAGTGGCCCGTTTTTGCCGACCTAGCTGATGCGCAGGCCAGCGTCGCCGATTATTTTGACTACTACAATCACGAGCGGCTGCACTCCAGCATTGGCTACCAGATGCCCTATCACACTCATCATCAATTTCTTCAAACTACTGCCCTAAACTGTCCAGCCTAATCGGACCACCTCATCCCTCCTTCAATTGAACGAGCCTTCTTTACGGCAGTACCCTTTCGCTGGACCGCGGTTATGCTACGCGCCTATTTTCTCCCGGCCAGGGGCCACAGCGCTGCCTGCGCCTGCTGCAACGCCTCTAGCCAGGCGTCTAAGGGCAACGACAGGGCCTGCGCGGGCGGGCAATGCAGGTCGATGCACTTCCCTCCCTGCGCATTTTGGTAGATTTCGGCAATGTGCTGGTTAGCCAGCCACAGCTCAGCGACAAAGCCCTGCCGGTAGTCGGCGTACGTCATCAGCACCTCAAAGAAATGTTGCATGGCGCAAGATAGCTTGCGCAGTAAAAGATGTACTCCTTTCGCTGTCTCGACCGTTTCAGTGAACGCTGGTTGACTGAGGCAGCGATGTAGTTTGTCGCAGGCTGAGGCATACCAGCAACAACGCTAAAACCTGCGTCGCCCATTGTGCGCATTGCAGGAAAAGGGGAAACGGGACTGTTCTGGGCACCATGACCATGGTCGTTGACACATACTCGTAGATGAACGAACTAAGGATAGAAGCGTAGCACACCAAGAGCAGCACCTTCGGCCACTGGTAGCCTTTCCTTATGCCCACCGCCGTTCCGATAAGCCAGACCAAGCAAAGGCTTATGGCTGTTTTTGCCACAGAATGACCTTGACCATCAAACAAGAACTTGCGGTTGTACAGGCTACCAGCCAGCAAGAGCACCACGGTGAGCAAAAGCAGGTTCGATGCCCATCGTTCGTATGTTCGGCGCTGCACTGTGTTCATTTTGCTGGTGGAGGCTAAGAAGAATTTGCCTATCAGGCAAAGGTTAAACATAACGCTCCTTTCTTTGAACGGGCCTGGTTTAGCTTGGGACCGTTTGGCTGAACGTCATCGAAGCTACTGAATCTCGGGAAGAGGCTGATTAGAAACAAGGGCCTCAATAGCAGCGGGCCCGCTGCCGGCCACTTCGCACAGGAAGTCGTCGTAGCCGCCGTATACCTGACCCGCGTCGTCCATGAACAAAACCAAATGGTCTGAATAGGCCGCGCCAATGACGCACAACGTGCGGTTGCCCAGCCGGCGCGCATAGTCGTCGCGCACCCAGCGGGCATCCACTCCGACACTGGCCTGGCAGGCGTGGAAGTGCACGGTGTCGCGCTGGTGGTGACGGGGGAACGTGAGGGCCAAACCGCCGAACTCGCCCAGGAACGCGGCCACGGCGGGAAACCACGCATACCCCTCGGCCGCCAAGCACAGCCGGTACGAGAGGGTGTCGGTGTTGCGGCCGGCTTGCCACCCAGCTTGGGAAAGAGAAGCAAGGGTAGAAGCTGAAAATGAGCCCATGGCCTAAACTTACCCTCCTTTGAGTAAACAAGGCGTTTGCCTGGGTCTTACATTGTGTGGCTCCTACCTTCGGGGAGAATTTAACCTTTACCCCATGTGCCCCGTTGCCTCGCTAATCGTTACCGTGTTTGGGCGCCTCGCCTGGGTTGTGCCCGCCGGACTGCTGGCCTTTGAGGCGTTGGCGCAACAACCCGTGCCCTACACCCAGGTCAGCGCGGGCGGGTTCAAGTCCTTTGCCGTGCGCGCCGACGGCACGCTGTGGGCTTGGGGGTCCAATGTGGACGGCGAACTGGGCCTCGGCGCCCCCACCTCGGCGCCCGTTTTGGTCCCCCAGCAAGTCGCGCTGCCCGCCGGCTTGCCCCCGGGCAGCGGGTGGGCCCAGGTCTCGGCGGGGGCCTCGCACGCCTTGGCCATCGCCTCCGACGGCAGCCTGTGGGGCTGGGGCAGCAACGGCGTCGGGGAACTGGGCACGGGCGCCACCGGGCCCGCGTTCGCCCCGCGGCCGGTGGCCGTGAGCGCGCCGGCCGGCACCCGGTGGGCGCACTGCGCCGCCAGCAGCTCGTTTTCGCTGGGCATCCGCGCGGACGGCACGCTGTGGCAGTGGGGGCAGAGCCTGCTCAGTCCCAGCGGGGCGTGGGCCGGCACGCCCCTGCCGGTGACGGCCCCGGGCGCCGCCCCGGGCACGACTTGGACCGCGGTCAGCAGCCGCCGCTACCACGTGCTGGCCCTGCGCTCCGACGGCACGCTGTGGGCTTGGGGCCGCAATGGCGACGGGGAAGTCGGCGACGGCACGCGCACCGACCGCGCGCAGCCCGTGGCGGTGCCCGTGCCGGCGGGCACCCCCGCCGGCGCGCGCTGGGTCCAGGCCGCGGCGGGCCGCGAGTTCTCGCTGGGCTTGCTTTCCACCGGCGACCTCTGCGGCTGGGGGTACAACGCCAACGGCGTCGTTGGGCCCAGCGCGGCGCCGCTGCAACCGGCGCTGCTGCCGTTTCCGGCGGCCGCGGCGGCCGGCACCCGCTGGCAGCAGGTGCACGCCGGCATCGCGCACGCGACGGCCCTGCGGACCGACGGGTCGCTGTGGACCTGGGGCGAAAACGTGTACGGCCAGTTGGTGAACAACGCCCAAACCGTGCCCTTTGCGCCGGTGCGCGAGGCCACCAACGGGACCTGGGCGCAGGTGGCCGGCGGCCACGTGCACACGCTGGCCATCGGAACGGACGGGGGCGTGTACGCCGGCGGGGCGGCGCCGGCGCCGGGCACTACCGGCAACCCCTACAACTACGGGCAGTTGGGCAACGGCGCGCGTACGGGCTCACTGGTCCTGCAACGCACGCTGGCCGGCCCGCTGGGCCGGCGCCCGGCCCAAGCGGCCGCGTACCACGTCTACCCCAACCCGGCCCGCCACTGGCTCGCCGTCGACGGCTTGCCGGCCCGGGCGGTCCTGACGCTGGCTACGGCCCTCGGGCAAGCCGTGCGGGTGGAAACCGCCAGCGGCCGGGCCCGCTGGGACCTGGGCAACGTGGTCGCGGGCGTGTACCTGCTTACCGTCGCGACTGAGGACGCCGCCCCGCGTACCCTGCGCGTCGTGGTGGAATAAGCCGGTTTGCCTCCTTTGCGTTTCCGACCGTTTTCTTGAACGGTTCAGTGCTACTTTGCAGCAACAATGCCTACCCGCTATCAGTCCTGGTTAACGTGGCTGCGTGCTTCGACAGCAGGGCACGTGGTGCTCTGGGCTCTGGGCTTACTGCTGACGGTCAGCGGGCACTTTCTTTGGCAAGTAGTCGGCGCATTCATTCATTTTTTTGCCTTTGGCTCCGGAGAAGGGCACCAGGACCAGGGGCTGCTGGTGAGCGCGGGTTGCTTGGCTCTGCACGTGGGGGTGTTGAGTTGGCTGGCGTGGCGGCGGGTGCTCTATACGACCCGGTGGGCTTGGGCCCTTAACGTGGGAGTGGCAGTCAGCCTGTTTGCCTTTTTCGTTTTCTCGCCTTGGTATGCCGCTCCGCGCGATTCAACGTATCGGCGCTACAGCTTTGTACAAGGCGGCCAGCGCTACGAAATCACGCTGGAACACCCCGGCCACGTGTTTGATTTGTCGGATGTCACCAATCGAAAAAACGGCTCCACAACCTCGCTGCTAATGGGCAATTATCGGGAACGCCACGATACCCTCTTTTTCCACGAGTGGGCCGGGGCCCGGCATGGCTTCCTGTATCAACGCACATTGGTGGGATTTGAGAACAGCACCCGGCCCATTCCGCTCACCCGCGAAAACGACATTAAGCCCTGGTCGCTGCGGTAACAAGAATAAAGGCTCCTATTTTTGAACGGGCCTCGTTTATCTTGGGACCGTTTAACTGAACGGCCCCACTATGGTTTGTGCCCTTGGTTGCCAGCGTTAGTGCGGTTCCTTTGTGCCCAGTTAACGTTTCTATGAACAGCCTCAAACTTACCCGTAGCTTGGAACGCATCGTTCGGCTGTTGGCCCAGCGGGACTTTGTACAGTTAACCGCGCTGGACAGGGAAAAGCAACTCACGGCCGAAGACATGGCAGAGGCTCTGGATGGCTATTATGGGGGTGCCGTTACCTTCCCTGAACCGGGCATTGCCACTTACGATTTCTACCCCGTCGATGGTACAGAGCGTGTGGCCGTAGACTACGATTTGCTGATTGACGACAAAGAGAGTTGGTTAACCCTACAATGCCAGTTCTTTGACGACGAAACCGATGAGTTTTACCCCTTCACGCTAGAAAGCATTCATGCCCTTTGAGAAGTGTAGGATGCTCTTTCAAACGCTCCTTCAATTAAACAGAACGCGTTTACCTTGCCACCGTTTGCATAAACAGAATCCCTTAACGGCGGTAGGTGAACGTCTCCGTGAATTGGACGGGGGAGCCATCGTGAACGTAACGGTAGACGAGGCGGTGGGCACTGAGTTCGAGCACCTGCCACTGCATATCGAAGGGTCCCAACGAGACGACGACGGTGGTGCCGTCAAAACGATAAGGGTAAAACGAGCCCGTTGCCCCTGGGTTTTGGTGCCAGACTCGGCCGTCGGCCGTAAACTCCTGCGGCGACTCGCCGGGGGTGGCTACGTAAGTGCGGTCCCTTGGAGGGCTTCCGTTTTGAGGTACGGATTGGGAGCGGACAGATTCCAAATCCCAGATGCCAACTAGAGTGGGCGGGGCGGGTGCTGATTTGCTGCAGGCGGTCAACAATAGCGCCCCAATCAGGGCCATTACGGAAAATTTCATGGCCAGAATGGGGTGCGTCGACAGATACAACGAAGGAAATTGCGTTCCAAAAATAGACTCGTTATTTTGAACGGACCTCGTTTACCTGGGGACCGTTTTGCTGTACTACAGCAGCTGA
The DNA here is from genome assembly GCF_014640435.1 of Hymenobacter frigidus. Taxonomy (GTDB): domain Bacteria; phylum Bacteroidota; class Bacteroidia; order Cytophagales; family Hymenobacteraceae; genus Hymenobacter; species Hymenobacter frigidus. The sequence continues at coordinate 8,298 of NZ_BMGY01000073.1, forward strand.
ATGTGGTCAAAAGTGCCGTTGCTCAGCGTGCTCACCACCTGGTTCTGGGCGTTGGTACTTTTTCCAGCGAACGTGCCTGACCAAGTTTTGGCCCCCGTCTGCGTAGCGGTACCAGCAACGTCGGTAAGGAACTCAAACCTTTGTGCCTGACCGCGCTCGTCGGTGCGGTACAACGTCAGCGAGCGCAAGGTGTATTGACCTGAACCCGTGTCAGAAAAGAACGCCATTACGTGGTCCTGGTAGCGCACGCCATTCACCGTCACTGGAATAGGCGCGTTATGGAATTGGAGCCCTCGGGGAAGTGCTTCTCTAAAGCCGATGCCAGCAGTCGTGGAGTACGTTTGCCCGTCCACTGTGTAGACAAATGCGGACTCCGGGGGCACTACTGGCGCCGGAGGCTCTTTCGAGCAACTGATGAGCGCCAGGACAGTCCAAAGCACCAGAATGGGGTAAATCTTCGTCATACCGCGAAGGTAACCGGGTAGTTGTTCCCCTCCTTACTTTGAACGGCGCGCGTTCAAGGCAGCACCGTTTTCCTGAACTTCAATCTACCTTGATGCTCATGACCCACCTTGGCACGTTCCGACTAATCATGTGTACGATCTGCCTCTTGGTTGGGCTGCTGATGGGATGCTCACACCCCCCTCCAAAGCGCCTTGCCTGTACGCAGACCAAGGAACTGGAACTGTATGTGGGCAACATCAGCACGGCCGACACGCTGGTACGGGCGCGCGTTGTGCTGGATGACTCGTTGCTCGACGACCGCCTCTTTGTTACCCCCCGCCTTTCCAGCGAAAAACGCACGGGCGTGCTCCGCATTTGCCCGGGCACCCATCGATTGCAAGTCCAATTTGGGCAATTTCGCAAGGACACGGCGCTAGTCATTGCCGGAGACCAGTCCTTGTTTATCTCCTACGATTACGAAACGTACGAAGGCGCGGTAAACGGCATTGCGGTGGCGCTCCTTAACCACGACTACAACTGGTACCACCGCATTGATTAGCGCGGCCACAATTACGCTCCTATTTCTGAACGAGCCACGTTTAGCTTGGGACCGTTTTCGTAGACTTGAGCAGCAAAAGCAATCGGTCTGGATTCCGGTGTTTATTTGCTCCATGGAGCCCTCCCTTTCAACCGCCTTAGTCGATTTCATCCGAGAGCAAAGCGGCGTTTCCTCCTCGGAGACCATCGCCGCGCATACGCGCCTGCAGGATGACCTCGGCGTGTACGGCGACGACGCAAACGACTTGTTGCTCGCATATGCCAAGACCTTTCACGTGGACGTTACCCAATTCCCGGCCGCAGACTATTTCGACGGTGAAGGGCTTGATGTGCTGGCGTGGTTCCGGCCCGTCAAACCCCAGCGAAAGGAGCTAACGGTTGGCCATTTGCAACGGGGCATCGAAGCCCAGCGATTAGACGAAACGATTACCCAGGGAGCCTGACGGCTTTACCGTTTCGCTCCTTTGAGTAAATGGAGCAGTTTAGCGTCCGACCCTTTCGCTGAACACTAGTTCAGCCACAGCCGCTCAATGATGTCGAAGCGATGCGGCGCAAAGGCGTTGAAGTAGGGGGCTTCGCCCCGGAAACCGAGCACGTGCACCAAGTCGGAGCCCTCCGCTTTGCCCTCCGTGACGCGAACCGGGTACACCCGCCCGCGCACCGGCCAGTCGCCCACGTGCTTGGCGGGGCGGTTGTCGTCGTCCACGCACACGGCGTAGTCCAGAAAGGGAGCGGTGTTCGTGGCCTCGGCCAGGCTGTGGTTGGAAACTTCCATCGCGTAAACGTATTTAATTGGGCACAAGACACGGGCGGAACGCCCGAGGTTCCGGCAGTAACCGCATAGCCCGTCGCACCGCCGGTGGGCTGTAAGTGCTGGCAGGAGGACCGTTTCGCTAAACTTCGGCGGTAGCTTACCCACGCGTCGTGTCCCTGCCCTTGCCCCATGATAGCAGCACAAGCCTTTCTGGCGTCTGCCAAAACGTACTTTGCGTTTCTCGTTCTAGAGTTCGACTTCGTTCAGTCGGCGGAAACGGCTCGCAGCGTGGTTTTTTACGACCTGCAGTACCGCAACGCGGCCCAGGTGGTCTCCATTTCCTACGAGAATCCTGAGGACTACTTCCAGGTCACCGTCTTTCAGTTAGTGAACCACCAACTGCCGGACTACGATGACAAGCGCCACACCCGCCACTTACACGCCCTCAACCAGGCCCTGCGTCCGCTCGTGGGACCGGCCGATTGGCAGGAAAATCAACGCCATTTTCGGGCTTTTAAACCGGAAGGTGCGGTGGAGAGGCAGTTGTTAAAAGCCGCGAAAGAGTTACGCTTGTGCTTAATGCATTTTGACAAAATCAAAGCGCTTTAACCCTCGTTATTTTGAACGCACCTCGTTTACCTGGGGACCGTTTTCTTGAACTTGGACGGCAATGAAAAGAGATGCGTTTTGTCTTCGGTTAGGGATGGCGGTGGTAGGCCAAGTCTGTCCGTGCCTTGCCCACCACGCCCCAGCGGCCCCGACCCTTCGGGAGGTTTGCTCCTCCGGTTACCACATTGCAGCAACGATACAAGAAAAGCTGACGAAATAGATATAGCCTATTAGCAACTTACCGTTGTGGCAAAATTCAGCGAACTCCTCATTTGAGTAAAGCGCCGGGTACCCCTTTCGGCCTGGAAAAAGCTGCATAGGCGCCAGAAAGGAGGTATACTTATCCAATAAAGTCGAAAAATCGTTCTCATCCAGCAGCGTGCCTCTAAAAACCGAGATATAATTTAACAGCTTTCTGATGCGGTACTTGTTATAGATAGAGCCTGCCATTATATGACCAAACGCAATGAAGAACAGGGTGATTTCAAAGTTGCTCACGGAGTTAGGCAATTGATTTTATGTTCGAAGCCAGTGCCACCCATGCGGTACCCGTCGCCAAGGCAAGGAGATTCATAGGGCCAAAGGTGTGTGGAAAATCTGAACCCTCCTTTCGGCAAACGCCTGGCAGTTGCCCAGCACCAGGTGCTCGTAGGCCATTGCAAGGCCTGGCGAGTCTAAGAAACTCGTCTACGATTCAAAGTTTAGGAAACTGGTCGAAGGGATGAGTTTCGTAAACTCCAAACAAGAGCCCGGTTCCCCGCCAAAGTACCACGCCGGCAGTACCCCGACCGAGGAGGCCAAAATCACCACTTTTCCGAGGTCGTTCTTATAACTACTCTTATCCTATGTTCAGACACGACCTCTTAATTTAGGTCAATGAAGGAAAGGAGTGGAGTAAGATTCT
>NZ_BMGY01000074.1 GCF_014640435.1 Hymenobacter frigidus
ATACGGGGCGCGGCTGCTGTACCTGCCTCCGTATTCCCCCGATTTTAACCCGATTGAATTGGCCTTCAGCAAACTTAAGACCTGGCTGCGCAAGGCCCAGGCCCGCACCCGTGACGTGCTCGCTTATCCATTCGCACGGCGGCCGAATGGATAAGCGAGCACGAGGCCAAAAACTGGTTTGACCATTGCGGCTATCATGTACACTGAATTGGAAACTGCTCTAAGGAGTCTTTTACTATCCTGATACAGGCTCATGGCCTACTGGAACTGTCCAAAGTAACCCTAGAAAAGAGCGGGGATTGTCATGTTAAACGGGCTCTATCGCCCCATAATAGAAGAATCTTATTCCACTCCTTTCCTTCATTGACCTAAATTAATAGGTCGTGTCTGAACATAGGATAATGTGCGTTCTTTGACAGTCTAAACCTCTAATTTTCAGTTACTTTTTGTCGATAACGCTTCACACTAGCGCGGCTGATACCCGTCAGGGTGACAATTTCGGCCACTGACAAGCCCTTGGCCAGCGCTTTGGCCACCTTGGCCACCTTCTCGGCATCGCGCCCCGCCGGCCGGCCCAAGTGCTTACCCTGTTGCTTGGCCAAGGCGATGCCCGCCAGGCTCTTCTGCCGGTTGTTCTCGCGCTCGTACTGGTTGAAGGACGAAAACACGCCAATAATCATCTTGCCGGCCGGCGTGCGCGAGTCGATGCCCAGGTCGAGGGCGCGGAAGTGCACCCCGCGCCGGTTGAACTCCTCCACCAGTTGAATCGTGTGCACCGTGTTGCGCCCTAACCGAGCCAACCGATTCACCACCACCGTATCGCCCTCGCGCACGGCAGTCAGTAGCTCGTCGAGCGCGTGGCTACGAGTACGGGTGCCCGATACCTTCTCCTGAAAGATGCGGGTGCACCCGGCGCGGGTTAGGTCTTTCAGCTGCGTATCAAGGTTCTGGTCGGCGGCCGAAACGCGGGCATAGCCATAGGTGTGTTGCATGGGCTCAGAAAGTATAGCTCACAAATATACTTTTCAGAACCTACTTCTTGACCCGCAAAAACAGGCTAAATCGGCGCTTTTTAGGATGCGACAGAAAGGTGCACCTTTCTGGCCCCGCCGAGGCAACACCAGCGGGCGGCGGTACGCCCACCGAGTGGCCGCCCGTTTAACCTTTGTACCAAACTTTTAACCAAGGCCATTACTGCGCCAAATGTGGCAGCGGACAAATTCGGCGCAACGACAGCAAAAACGGGCAGCCTAAATACCAGTATACGGCCTGCCGCTACCAGGGCTTATTCGTGTCAGCGGCGGTGCGCACAGCGGCGCAGTACGCGCAGGTTGATGTCCTGCCAGTGAAGCGCAATTCGCAACGCAGCATTGCCCGCGCCACCGGCGTGGCCCGGATGACTAGCGCCAAACGGGTAAAAAAAAACGGCGGCTCCCTCGCCAACCCTGCTGCGGCTACGGCCAAAAAAGGCCCAGCGTAAACGGTGGGAAGCGCTGGAATTGGATGGGACATGGACGTTCATGGGCCGTAAAAGCGGAAAGGTTGGGTGTGGCTGGTTGTCGAGCGGGCTAGCCGCCGCATTGTGGGCTGAATACTGGGCAGATGGGGCGAAGCCCCGCTACGGCGCTTATGGGCCGCGCTACCGCAGCGGTATCGCCGCCACTGCTGGTACTTCACTGGCCTCTGGAAAGCCTACGCCAAGGGGCTGCCACGCTGGCAGCACCGACCCGACCCGGTCCGAAGGGCGAAGGGCAAACGAGCATTGTCGAAGCCCTCAATTGTTCGCTGCGCCAGCGCTGTGGCGTACTCGTGCGCAAATCCTGTTCCTTCAGCAAATCGTTAGCGATGCACGCGGCCCGAATCAAGTTTATCATTGATAAACATCCCCTCCCCCTAAAACAGACCACCGCCCTTTTTTATTACCCTGACGGTTAATTAATCGGCAGCTTTAGCCGGTATAAGCGAAAAGGATAATCCACTTTGCTTTCGCCGCCGTTCCACTTGGGGGCACGGTTTATTTGGGTAGCGGTGAGGTAGAGGTAGCCATCGGGGCCCAGCGCGAAGGTATCGGGCCAACTCAGACGCGGGTCCGTGGTTACCAGCTCGAAGCGGCCGGCGGGCGTAACGCGCCGGATGGCGTAGTTGGGTGAGTCGGAAAGGTAAACGTTGCCGGCCGCGTCGGTCAGCATCCCGTGGCTCACGCCGGTTTCGCCCACCACTTCGACGTGGCTAGCCAGCTCGACGGGCGACAAGGCAGGGTTGGCCAGGTACTCGGCTTCGATGCGGTAGAGCTTGGTTTGATTGATGGCTCGGTAGTAGAAGTACTTGAAATCGTGGGTGAGGGCAATGCCGTTCACATTGCTGCTAAAGGGTTTATTCGTTTTGTCTCTCACTTCTTTGCCATCGAGCCGCAGCACGAAGCCCGGCTCGGTGGCAGTCGATTCGGCACCTTGCAGCACGAGGCGGCTTTTACCGGTGCGCAGGTCGAGCACCACCAGGGCGGCCAGCACGGGGTCGGAGAGGTAGGCCAGCTGTCGGCGCGTGTCTATGCGCACGTCATTGAGGGCCGTGCGCTCGCGGGGCAGGTCTTCGAAGCGATAGATTCGCTCTATTTTATTAGTAGTCAGGTTTATACGCAGAAGTTTAATGCCGGCGATGACTGGGGTTTGGTCGTCGGGGTTGCTGGGGTCGAGTACCCACAGGTTGTCGTCGGCATCGACCACGGCGGCCTGCACGTTCACGAAGCGGGTGGCGGCCTGGGTCGAGTCCCACTGGTTCCACAGCGCGTTGGGGTAAGGGATGCGCTGGCCCTTCACCAGCTCCACGAGGCCGTAGTTGTACTCGTAATCCCTGTCGTTTTTCTTTTTCGGAAAGGTTAGAAAGATGCGGCCCGCGTGCGACACACCCACGCCAATGGGCTGGTGGCGACCCAGTTGTGCTACTTCCTCCAGCGGTATTCCGAGGCCTTGCGCCTGGGCGATAACCGGGAGTGTGGCGGCGGAGCACAGAAATAAATGGGCCAGCATGGTTGGCACGCGGGGGGTAGGGATGCCGCGTACCCTCCATACGGGTAGCTTTTGCCCAGGGTTAGCGAGCGGGTACTGGCAGCTGGGCTTCCCCCACGCCAGCGCAACCTTGTGGCGCATGCGGCGGTAGAACCACGCAGTTTTACGGGGCTTCGGCCTGTTTCCTAGTTGCCCGCCTGACCATGCGCGCCGTCTTCTACCCTTTTTTGACTTTGCTGGCCCTGCCAACCGGTTCAGTGGCGGCCCAAGTGCCGCCGCCCCTCACCACCGGCCGCATTGTGCGCCACCGCCCGGCCCTCGACCAGCTGGTGGCACCCGGCGCGCAGCTCGAAGTTATTTCCTCGGGTCATACCCATGCCGAAGGCCCGCTGTGGGTGCCCGACAGCAGCATGCTCCTGTTTTCGGACACGCCCAGCCGCACCATCTACCGCTGGCGGCCGGCCGATGGCAAGCGCAGCAAGTTCCTGGAATACAGCGGCTACACCGGCCGGATGCCGTATGGCAAGGAGCCCGGCAGCAACGGCCTGGCCCTCGATGGGCGCGGCAACCTGCTGCTGTGCGAGCAGGGCGACCGCCGCCTGGCCAGCCTGCCCCTCGGCCAGCAAAGCGGCAAGCGTACCGTGGCCGATAATTTTCAGGGCAAGCGCTTTAACAGCCCCAACGACGTGATTGTGGCCCCCGACGGAGCATTTTACTTTTCCGACCCGCCCTTCGGCCTGCCCAAATCAGGGCCGGCCAGCCTGCGCGAATTGCCCTACACCGGCGTGTTTCGCCGCGCCCCCGACGGCGGGCTCACCGCCGAAATTACCGACGTACCCTTTGCCAACGGCCTGGCCCTGAGTCCCAACGGCCGCACGTTCTACGTGTCGAACGCCGACTCGCTGCGGCCGCTCATTCTGGCCTACAAGGTGGGCAAAAACGGTAAGCTGACCAAGCCTCGGCTATTTTTCGATATGACGGCCCTGCCCCGCCCCCGCTTCAAGGAAGTGCCCGATGGCCTAAAGGTGGACCGGGCGGGCAACGTGTACGCAGCGGGCTTCGGCGGTCTGCTCATCCTCTCGCCGCAGGGCCAGCTGCTGGGCACCATCGACCCCGGCGAGCCCGTATCGAACTGCGCCTGGGGCGATGACGGGCACTCGCTCTATATCATGGCTTCTAGCCTGGTGCTGCGGCTTAAAATGCTGGCGCGGTGAGTAGTGGGTAATGAAAGAACGTCATGCTTCCTGTCGGAACGCCAGATGAGCATGACGTTCTTTCATTACCCACTACCCACTACCCATTACCCACTACCCATTAGGACTTCCGCACCAAATTTTGTACAGCTGCTTCCAATGCTTGTAAACGCAGGTGAGGCGTTGGAAACTTCACAAATCTACTGCTGCCAAAGTACCTCCAGACTCTGGAAACACAGCTGCAAGTTTTGGTGCGGAAGCCCTAATTACCCATTGATTCGCGCGGCTTCTGCACGAGGTAGTAGTAGGCCAGAATGCCTAAGCCAATGCCAGACGGGACGATGGCCAGGTGCTTACCAACCGGTGAGCGTGCCGATGCGTACCGTGTTGAAGCCGAAGAAATCGCTCAGCATCCAGCAGGAGTTAGCCGAAATCCAGAAGACAATAAACAGGTTATGAGCTAGTTCTGATTTGAAGTTGCGGGCGCGCCAGGCAATAACGAGCGCAATGCCCGGCGTCGGCTGCCGCCACGCTGTCGGGGACGCTGCCTACACCTACATCAGAGCCGCCGCCGAACGCGCCGGTCGCGAACTGGAAAATGCGAGGCGGGGCTGGATTTTTGTTGTTACTGGTTTGCACAGCAGTGGTGATGGCGGATATCACCGTCTCACCGGGTTTGAAGGCCGTGCTGGGAGTAAAGGTGAGCGTGTTATTGCTAACGAAGAGCGAGCCCATCCATTTGCCCCTGGCCTGCTGGCTAAACATTTTTACCGCTCCGGCTGGCTTTGTGGCATCTGGGGCAGCATCAGAGGTAGCCGATACCGATGTAGGGAGGGGCACGACCAGTGCGTTCGTTGCTGGTGCTAGCGTGGTAGGGTCTAGGAGTAGGGGTAGCACAAGAGTAGGAACAGAAAGTATCGGTAGGGAAAACCAAGACAGGCGGGTGTCTCAAAATACGTGCGTTTAAACGCTGTCAAGGCAGTTTTTGAGAAAAGCAGGTTCTGAGCAGGCTGGTGTGTAGTTTTTGTTCACCTCACGTATCAACGGTTCAATCCAGCCTGAATGATTGACTTGGTGAGACAAATCAGCCCGTTTTTGGTGGTCAAGTGGGCTTAGCGTTGTTTTCCGTTCCTACTAGCGTGCGACCCCCGTAGTAATCGTCACGTTGCCCGTGGTGGTCCCTGGGGGCACGGTTACCGTTGCCGTCGTGGCGGTGCGCACGCTGAACGTGGTGGCCGCCGTGCCGTTGAAGCGCCCGCCCGTGGCCCCGCTAAGGTTGGTGCCGGTGAGGGTCACGCGGGTGCCCACCAAGCCGCTGGTCGGGCTGAGGCGGCGTCAGACGCTGCGGTACGCCGCAGTGGGCAGCACGTTGCCGCTGCGGCCTCCACCAAAGCAGCCTTCGCTCGGGGCCGGTTGGAACAAGCTCAACGCTGCGAACCCCGCCGCTCCGAGTTCGTACATCCTGCCAAGGCTTAGCCTCTTTTCTCGTTGCCAGACGCAGTAACGCCCTTTTTTACTGCCTTCTTCTTACCCCTTGACCCATGGAAATCCTTCCGACCAAAGCATACGGGGCCACCGGCTCCGTTTTCAACGGCCTCAAGCCGGTGACCGTCGAGCGCACCCCGCTCGACAACCAGGAAGTGGCCATGCACCGCCGCTCCTTCACCGGCTCCATTATCGGCGGCATCGCCGGGACGCGAGACGCGATAGGTACTGGAATTCTGCGCTGAGCCCCGCATCCTGCCCGGGGTCGAAAGGATTAAGATGCAGGGCATCAACGACGCCTTCGACAAAAGGAACGGTAAAGAAGCGTGCTTCCGCTACGTCGTCGACACGGTCTTCCTGAAAGACGCGCAATAGTAGTCTGGGCGAGCCTGCTACATCCTGCTGCTGCGGCCGCGCTGGGCAATTAACTCACCTACGCAAACAATCATTTCATCAACCCATGAAAAAAGAAAACAACCTCAGCCGTCGCGAGGTCCTCAGCGGCCTGGGCGCCGGCTTGGCCATGGCGGCCGTCTCGCCCCTATCTGCGGTAGCCGCCGCGGCGCCGGTAGCGGACAAACTGGTCGACCCCACCACCAAGTACCCCAAGCCCCCGTTCAAGGGGCAGTCGCAGCCGTGGCCGGGCCTGGTCAGTCAAATGGACCCGCGCCCCGACCACGGCGAGACCTCCTACAAAGGCTCGGGCCGGCTGGCGGGGCGCAAAGCCCTGATTACCGGGGGCGACTCGGGCATGGGCCGCGCGGCGGCCATCGCCTACGCCCGCGAAGGGGCCGACGTGGCCATCAACTACCTGCCGGCCGAGGAAGCCGACGCCAGGGAAGTCATTGCCCTCATCAAGAAAGAAGGACGCAAAGGCATTGCCATTCCCGGTGATTTGCGCGACGAGGCGTTTTGCAAGCAACTGGTCGAAGAAGCGGTGCGCCAGCTCGGGGGGCTGGACATTTTGGTCAACAACGCGGCGCGGCAGCAAGCCAACGCCTCCCTGCTCGATATCACCAGCGAGCAGTTCGACTGGACGATGAAAACCAACATTTACGCCCCCTTCTGGCTCACCAAAGCGGCGCTGCCCCACCTGAAGCCGGGCGCGGCCATCATCAGCACCACCTCGGAACAGGCCTACGACCCCTCGGCCGATTTGCACGACTACGCCATGACCAAGGCGGCAAACATGAGCTACGTCAAGTCGCTGGCCAAGCAGCTGGGCCCGAAGGGCATCCGGGTGAATGGCGTGGCGCCTGGCCCCATCTGGACGCCCTTGCAGGTGAGCGGCGGCGCCGTCCAGGAGAAGCTGAAGCAGTTCGGCGGCGACACCCCCTTGGGCCGGCCCGGGCAACCGGTCGAGCTGGCCTCCATCTACGTGCAGCTGGCCGCCAGCGACGCCAGCTACGCCACCGGCCAGGTCTACGGGGCCGCGGGCGGGAGTGGCCAGCCGTAACGTGAAGCGTTGCCCCGCGCGCGGCCGGTGGCCGGCCTTGACTCGGTTCCTTATCCGGGGTTGCGTTAGTAATTGGACCAAGCATTACGTTAAGTGAATAATAAGCTGATTTACAGCAGCCTTTAACCCTTTTTAGCTTGCTCCCATAGCTGTTTGCAGGGGGGTAACAGGTTCGCCTAGCCTTACTTTGCGCACAAGGCAGGGTATCTGAAAAGGAGGGATTTCGGGTATAAGCTACTTACCGCCGCTCGCGCGCTGTCAGCCCGGTAAAACGTGGTGCCTGAAACCCGTAACGGTAATCAATGTACCCACTGGGTCCCTTTTTCAGCTTTCCGGTACCCTGACCGACCCGTTCATGCCAGTTAAAGCGACCGGCCACTGCTGAACGCTTGCCTCGTTCCAACTGAGTTGCTCGCCCGGGAAGTCGAAGGCTGATTTACCCTGTTTCGCGCCTTACCGTAATTCTTAGTCCAATTATTAACTGATGTTACGCACGGAGTAGGGCGAGTTGCTGGTACATGGCTTTCAGGCCGACGGTATAGAGCTGGGCTTTGAGGCGAAAATGGCCGATGCCGCACTTGAGCTTGAGCACCTCCAGTTTGGTGTAGGCCAGCACGGCGGCAAAGAAATGGGTGGCCTGCGTGGCCAGGGTCTTGGTGGGCGCCTTTCACATGGACGCATTCTGTTTGAGCGACTTGTGGTACTCTTCCACTTTCCACCGTCTCTGGTAAATCGTGGTCAATCGGGCCTGGTCCAGGTCGGTGTCGCTGCTGACCAGATACAACACGCCTTAGCTACCGTCTTGATTAATAAAGATTTGTTTACTGACGAGCACCGCCTCTTGAACGGACCGCAAATAGACGCGCACGGGCTGCGTAGCGGGAAACACCAGCGACTGCACGGATTGGAACCGGCCTTGCGCACGGTCGGCCGCGCTCAAGGCCACGGTGCGGCTGCTTTCGAGGGCAAAAACAAAGCGGTGGCCCAGGGCTTACACCAGGGTCATGTTCTCGGCTGAGGCGTACCAGGAGCCGGCCAGCAGGTAGCGGTAGGCCACCTGTTGTTGGGGCCACCCCGGTAGGGCCATGCGCAGCATTTGCTGTAGGTACCTGTTCTTGGTGAACGGACTCTGGTAGCTGGTTTGCTGGGTCTTGGGCTGGTAAACGGGCACCGTTTTGCGCACCAGCTCGACGGCGATGGGCAGGGCCAGTTCGCCGGCCTGGTAGCGCAGGCTGACAAAGTTGAGGCCCTTGACGTAGCGCTGCTGACTGTGGTTCCAATGGGTGCAAATCAGCTCGTTGGCGTTGGTATGCGCCTTTTCCAGCACCGAATCGTCGACGATGAGCACGGCGAACCCGCCGGCCGGCTGCCGGGCTTCGGCCGGGCGAATCAGGGGCTTGGCCTGCCGCCAGACCTCGGCCGGGCCGTAGGTGGTCTGGCTCAGCCAGCGCGTGACCCAACGAATGCGTAACATCAGCTCATAAGCTGCTAAACGGGCTAAGATGACTAACGACTGCGTAACATCAGGAATTCATTTCCCGCTCATGCCTCCCACTGTTCTCGCGCTGCACTACTGGTCCGGCGCCGGCCGCGCGTTCGACGCCGTGCGGGCCCTGCTGCCGGCCGGCACCTCCCTCTGCGGCCCCGACCTGCCCGGCTTCGGCCGGCAACCCGCCCCGCCGAACTTCGACTACTCGATGAGCGCCTACGCCGACTGGGTGGCCGATTACGCGCAGGACCATGCCCCCGGCGATTTCGTCCTGCTTGGCCACAGCATGGGCGGCAAAATTGCCCTGGCGCTGGCGGCCCGGCGCCCGGCCGGCCTGCGGGGGGTGGTGCTGCTCGCGCCCTCGCCGCCGGCCGGCGAGCCGATGACGGACGAAGACCGCGCCGCCGCCCTGGCCGCCTACGGCCACCCGGAAGCGGCCGAAAAAACCTTCCAAAAAATCACCGCGCTTCCCCTCACGGCTACCCAGCGCCAGCAGGTCGTGGCCGATAACCTGCGCAGCACCCGCGCGGCCTGGGACGCCTGGCTCCGGGCCGGCGCCCGCGAGGACATTGCCGGGTTGCTGGTGGGGCTGGCCGTGCCATGCCAGCTGCTGGTGGGCGCGCAGGACCGCTCCATTGCTCCGGCCACCCAGCAGCGGCTCACCTTGCCGCACCTGCCCGCCGGCACCCGCTGCACCGTAGTGCCCGGCGCCGGCCACTTGCTACCCCTCGAAGCGCCCGCGGCGGTGGCGGCGGCCCTGCTGCGATGAGGACGGCGGCCGATGCGCTCCAAACCGCCCCGCTGCCCGGCCGGCCGGGGCGGGCGCTGCTGGCCGCGCTGCGCAGCCACTGGCGCCATTATGTGGCCGAAGCAGCCGGGCTGGCGTTTTTCATCGCCTGCGCCAGCGTGTTCACGGTGCTGCTCGAACACCCGGCTTCGCCGGTGCACCAGGCGCTGGCGGGGCACGAAGTGGGGCGGCGCGCCGTGCTGGGCGTGGGCATGGGCTTCGTGATTGTGGCCATTGTCTATAGCCCCTGGGGCAAGCAGTCGGGGGCCCATATCAACCCGGCCGTGACGTTGGCCTTTTGGTGCCTGGGCAAACTGCGCGGGGCCGATGCGCTCTGGTACGGGGTGGCCCAGGTGCTGGGCGGCCTGGCCGGCGCCGGCTGGTGCAAGCAGGTGCTGGGGCGCTACTACGCCCACACCAGTGTGCACCACATCACGACCCGGCCGGGCCCGGACGGGGCCGGCGTGGCATTCGGTGCCGAGCTGCTGATTTCCTTCGTTTCGATGGCCGTGCTGCTGGGCGCCCTGCACCACGCACGGCTCGAAAAAGTGGCCGGGTGGCTCATCGGCGGCCTCATCGCGCTCTACATTCTGGTCGAGACGCCCTACTCCGGCATGAGCCTCAACCCCGCCCGCTCGCTGGCCTCGGCCGTGGCGGCGCAGGACTTCCGGGCCTTGTGGGTGTACCTGGTGGCGCCGCCGCTGGGCATGGGGCTGGCCGCGGTGCTGTGCCGTGGCTGGCGCCGCGGGCGGGCAGGCGGGGCCGAGCCGCCGCACTACCCAGCGCCGGGGTAAAAGGGTTTTTAGGGTAGGAGGGATTGTAAGTTTATGAGGGTAAGTGCTAGGCCACATTTATTTCTACCTTCTGGTTTGGGTATCTTTGGGGATGCAGAAGCGCTTTATCACCTTGACAGCCGACGAGCGGTCCACCTTGTCGGCTGGTCGCCAGCACCACCGGCAGTAGCAGTTCCGCGACCGCTGCCAAGGCTTGCTTTTAAGTAGCCACGCATAAGTAACGGTGAATAATTGCGTGGTATTTTTGGCCTATGTTAGCTCCTT
>NZ_BMGY01000075.1 GCF_014640435.1 Hymenobacter frigidus
GAGCGCCGCCTCGACCTGTTTTTGGATGCCGTGGGCGGGGCCACCGCCACGGCCCGCACCGTGCGCGCCGGCCAGGAGCAGGACCTTTACGCCTCGCTGCTGCACGAGCTGAGCCCGGCTGAACAGAAGAAATACATCACCGACCGCCTCAAGCTGCCCACGTTCACGCTCACCAAGTACAGTCTAGCCGCCGCTGCCACCGGCGCTACTCCGGCCGTGGTCGAAACCATGGCCCTGGCCCTGCCGGGCTTTGCCATGCCCAGCGGCAAACGGGTATTCGTGAGCTCCAACCTGCTCAGCCGCCTGTCGGCATTGCCCCCGCAGGTAGGCGAGCGCCAGACGGGCCTTTGGCTGCCCCGCGCCAGCCTGCAAGCCGATACCGTGCGCCTGCACTTCCCTGCGGGCTTCAAACCAGAGAATATGCCCGCACCAGTGCAGTTCAGCACCGCTTACGGCACCTACGCCAGCCAGTACACGGCCCTGCCCGATGGCACGGTGCAGTACATCCGCCGCCTGGAGTTGAAACGGGCGCAGCTGCCTAAAACCGCCTACGCCGGCTACCTGGATTTCCGTCGCAAAATCAACAACGCCGACAAAGCGCAGTTAGTACTGCTTAAAACGGAAAGCTAAACGGTCAGTGCGAGCCTAGAATTTCACCCGCAGCTGCGCTTTCACCTCGCTGCGCAACGAGCCTTGAATAGACTCCAGCCCCGACCCAACGACGTCTTGGTGGCGGTAGCGGGTTTCAGCGTAGCGCAGCCAAAGGGTGAGGGCGCGATTGAGGCGAATTTCGGCCAGGCCGTAGATGCGCGTGCCTTGCCCGTAGAGGGCGGGCACCGACACGGCCAGCAGCACGTCCTGCTCAAACACGTACTGCCGGGTGTCATAATCATCGGCGTCGAACAGGGCGTAACGGGCGGTCAGCTTCAGGGCGCGGTTTATCTGGTAGCCCACGTCCTGCGACAACACGTAGCCGCTACGCCAGGGCCGGCCCAGGTCGTTTCGCAGGCGCGAGGCCTGCAGGCGGGTGCGCAGGTCCAACTGGGGCGTAAGGGCGGTATTATAATAGAGCAACAGGCTTTGACGCAGCTGCTCGCCGGGCAGCGGAATGGCCCGGTTGGAGTCATCGGCGGGCAGGTCGCGGGGCTTGAGGCGCTGGCGCAGCTGCACGTAGAGCAGGCTGGTTTTGGTGGGCGAGTAGGCGAGGCGCACCAAAGCATCGTGGCCGTCGGTGGGGGCGCTGGCGCGGTAGCGCAGCCACGGAAAGCGGAACTGGTCGTAATAGGCCGAAATTTCCCAGCGGGCCACGGGGCGCACTTTCAGGCCGATGTACACGCCGGCTTCGTTGATATTGCGGGTATTCTCGCTGAACGCGTTGCCGTAGAGCGTATGAAAGTTGGGGGCGTAGTGCCGCACCAGCAGCGCCGCGTCCACGTTGGTACTCAGGCTGGCCAGCAGGCCATTCACGGTGCCCAAGCCGCCGCCGGTGGTGCGGGCCGTTTCGCCAAACAGCAGCAGGTTGCGCCACACGTAGCTGTAGTTCAGGCTCAGGGCCAGGTTTTCCTTGCCGCTGAATTCGAACTTGTTGTAGGACTCGGGGCGCTTGAGGATGGCGGTGCCGTAGTGCGTGAATACGCCGGTAGCGCCAATGGCTAAGTTACCGCTGGCGCTGGTGTAGGTGGTGTTGCCGCCGCCCACGGTTTCGGCCAGCTGGTGGCGATTGGCCAGCTCCGAGGCGGTGCGGTGGAAACCGGTGTAAAGCAGGCCCGAGGTGAACTCATCGAACTGCGCCAGCGAATCGAGGCTTTGCTGCAGGTTGGCATCCACGTTCTTGTGCGACACAAAAGCTGTAGCCTGCACCCTTGGCGCGACCTGATAAGTAAGCGCACCGCCCCGAAAAAACGTGTTTTCGAGCAGCGACGAATACGCCCGAATGCCCACCGACGAGCGGCGCAGCGTAGTAATGGTCTCCGCGCCCTTGCCCACGCCAAAACCCGACGACAGCAGCAAGCCCTGCCCAAACTGCAGCTGATAGTCGCCCAAGGCCAACGATTTCAGCCGCCCCCGCTCCTGCACCAGCAAGTGCGCCGACACGTAATCGGCCCCGAGCTGGCCGTTGCCGGGGTTCCAAATCAACTGTTCGCCGGCGTCCTTTTCCAGCGAAAAGCCCACGCTGAAATCCTTGGTGTGGCTTACCCGGTAGCGAATCAGCATTTTATCGGCCGAGCCGAGGTAGCGGGTGGTGGGCTGGCCCTGGTAAATGGTGGGCGGCGTGTAGCCCTGGCGCTGCTGCAGCACCCGCTCGTAGCGCAGGTACAGGGCGTTGTTGTCTTCGCGGGCAATGCGCTGCCAGAGGCTGCCCCGGCTGGCGTTGGCGTTGCTGGTGAGCACGCTCACGAAGGGCAGAATGCGGTTAATCGTCCGCAGGTCGTAGCCCTCCATACTTTGCAGCTCATACACGCTCAGCAGGTCGCCGTTGGCCTCGCGGTGGCGCAGCAGGGTGGTTATCTGGTTTTCGTTGAGCAGCAGCAGGCCACGCAGCTCTTCGCGGGTGGCTGTATTTAGGTTAATAGGCGTTTGGTAGTACTGGAGCAGCGTTTCGTAAAGGTCCTCGAACGGCACTTCGTCCGACTGAATCTCGGCAAATAGCTCCTGCGTGAGGCGGTCCAGGTCAGGGGGGCGACGAGTGTATTCCTGGGCTTGGACTGAATTAATTAAAAACTGAGAATGAAAAATTAAAAATAGCAGCAGTATTACCCTGCGCGCAGGCCACCGTTTGTCAGGACGCAGTTCGGCTAAGTTGTTATTTTGGGAGCCATTCAACACAATGGGGTAATTAATATTCATCGCGAATTTTTAATTTTTAATCCTCAATTTTTTAATTAAGAATTATTTCCCCCAGGCTTTGCTAATACTCAAATGCTGACTGAAGCCCAGCGCCTGCTGAAACGCGGCCGCGTAGTCAATTTGGAAACTCCCGGCCAGCACGCCAATGCCCGCGCTGGCCTGCTTAGTGAGCGTAGCCAAGCCTAGCCGCGCGGCCAGAATGGGCACCGGGCGGTATTCTAATCCGGCTTTGAAATTGGCGTCGCGCTCTACGTCCTTTTCGGTTTCAACCAGCAGCGTGACCTGGCCGCTGGGCCGGTAGGCCAGGCCAGCCTTGAGCACGGTGGGCACCCGCTCATCCTGGTAGCTGGCCAACCTGGTTTGGCTGAGGTTGTAGAGCGACGCCCCGAAGCTGAGCCGCTGAGGCACCACTTCAATCTGGCCACCCAGCGTGCCGAGCAGCACGCGGCGGCTGCCCAGGCCCTCAATGCTCACCTGCAGCATATCGACCCGGCCACCCAGGCTGATTTGGCCGAAGCGGTAGCCGTAGCCGGCCCCCACGCGGGTTTCGTTGTAGAGCTGCCCGCCGAAGCGCTGGGCCTCGAAAGCCACCACGCCGTTGCGGGCCCAGGTGCGGGTGGCGGCAGGAGCAGTCGTGGCCCCATCGGCGGCACCAGCAAGCAGTGCGGACTGGCGGCCCAGGGGCAGGGCCACGGTGAGCGACCCCACGTTTAGCGCCGGGCTGAAATAGCGGTTTTCGGCGTAGAAACCCACGGTTGGGCGTTGGATTTCGGCCAGGCCGGCCACGTTGTTGCCCATGCTCCAGACCTCGCCGGCCAACGCCACCGAGGCGTTGCTGAGCGCGGCGGCCCGGGCCCCGCGCACGCCGGGACCATTGCCTTGCGCCTGCGCCTCGACCACCGGCCACCAACTCAATACGACCAAAAACAATCCGGAAATAGCAAGATATCGAGGTAAACATTGTTGCATGGCGGGAAGGTAGCACCTTGATGACAAATGCCTGGGCTGCCCGGCGAAATTATTTTGTGGGCTTTCGCGGTTAAGCATTCAGGCGCTCCTGCCGAACTTGCCGCCCTATGCCCCGCTCCTTCTCTGCCGCGCCCCGCCGCGAAACGCTCGCCTACCAAAATCAGTCGCTCAGCTACACCCTTGTGTTTCGGTCGCGGCGCACCATCGGCTTCGCCGTGCGGCCCGATGGCAGCGTGCACATCAGCGCGCCCGCCGGCACCTCGGCCGAGTGGGTAGCCCAGCAGGTGCTGAAAAAAGCCGACTGGATTCTCAAGCATCAGCAGGCCTTTGCCAACCGCCCGGCCCCCGCGCCCAGCCGCCACTTTGAGGCCGGCAGCACGCATCACTACCAGGGCCAGCCCTACCAATTGCGCTTTGCCGCAGCCCGACAGCCCGCCGTAACTATCGAAGCCGCCGAGCTGGTGTTGGCTACGCCGGCTCCCCTCGCTCCTGTTCAGGCCGAGGCCCTGCTCCACGCCTGGTACGCTCACCAGGCGCGGGCACTCTTCGCCGAGTCATTGGCGCGGGTTTGGCCGCGCTTCACCGAATTCAACCTGACCCGGCCCACGCTGGCCGTGCGCCAGATGCGCACCCGCTGGGGCAGCTGCACGCCGAGCACGGCCCGTATTCGCCTTTCGCCCGAGCTGGTGCGCGCCCGCCCGGAATGCCTCGACTACGTGCTGCTGCACGAGTGCTGCCACCTGCTAGTGGGCGACCATTCCCAGGCATTCTACGACCTGCAGACGCGCCTCATGCCCGATTGGGAGCAGTGGAAAGCGGCGTTGAACGCACTGCCCAAATAGAGGCTCAATCTGGCCACGGCAACTATTCTATTAGCTTCACCCCATGATATCCCGGCTGTTTGGCACCCTTTTTCTCGGCTTGGTGTGGTTCTACCGGCACTTTATTTCGCCGCTCACCGCGCCTAGCTGCCGCTATACGCCCACTTGCTCGGCCTACGCGGCTCAGGCCATCACCAGGCACGGGCCGTGGCGCGGGGGGTGGCTGGCGGTGCGGCGCATTGCGAGCTGCAACCCCTGGGGCGGCCACGGCCACGACCCCGTACCGTAGACGGCCGGCTCCGTATAGCCAGCCTTCACCCGTTTGCTTTACCTCAATGCGCTTTATTCCGCTTTTGCCAACTGTGTTGGTGCTGCTATTTGCTACCGCCTGCTCGCAGGCCCAGTCCGACTCTGACAACGCTGCTACCGAAGCGTCGTCCGGCAAGTCAAAATCCAAGAAGAAAAACAAAGGCAAGAAGTCTTCCCTCGAAGAGCGCATGATTGATGCGGCCGTGCCTGGCCTGCGCCGCGTGGGCAGCCTCGATGGCGTACCCGAGGGCTCGGGACTAGCCCCCGGTCCGCAGCCCGATACGTATTACAGCTTCGGCGACAACGGCAACCCGCCCACGTTGTACCAAGTGGATGGCACCGGCCGCGTGACCAATGAAGTAAATATCGCCGCCAAAAACCGGGACTGGGAAAGCCTCAGCCGCGGCCCGCAGGGCGCTTATTTTATCGGCGACTGCGGCAACAACATTTCCGACCGGCGCGACCTGCGCATCCTGCGCGTGAACCCGGCCAGCCCGCAGCAAGTGGGCACCATCGCCTTCACTTACCCCGACCAGACAGAATTTCCACCCAAAAAGAAGGGCCGCAATTTCGATTGCGAAGCCACGCTCTGGCATGAGGGCAAGGTGTGGCTCTTTACCAAAGACCAGCACGAGCGCACCAGCAACGTGTACACCGTGCCCGACCAGCCCGGCACCTACACGGCCCAGCGCATCACCAGCCTCGCCATTCCCGGTCAGGTAACCGATGCCGCCCTCAGCCCCGATGGCCGTCAACTCGTGCTGCTGGGCCGCAGTGAGCTATTTATCCTCAAAGGCAACTCCTGGGCCGACATGCTCAAGGCCACGCCTCAGCGCATCGACCTCGGCGGTACGGGCCAAACCGAAGGCGTGGTATTCAAAACGCCGCAAACCTTGCTCATCAGCACCGAGCAGGGCGGGCTCTTTGAGTACGCCCTGCCTCAATAGGTTGTGTTTGGCAGAAGAAAAAACGTCATGCTTCGACAAGCTCAGCATGACGTTTTTTCTTCTGTTTTCGGCTGTCTCTTTGTTATTTATGCGGCTGGTTCAGGCTGGGCGTAGCGTTGGCGACTGGCTGCGGGTCGCCTTCTTTGCCGAGGTCGCGCGGGGCGTAGCCGTAGGGATTTTCGGGGTTTTTGCCCGCCCGCCACAGCACCCAGATGCCGACAATAATCAGCGGAATGCTCAGCAGCTGGCCCTGGTTGAACAAGTTGCCACTTTCGAAAGCTACTTGGTTTTCCTTCAGGTATTCGCCCAGAAAACGCTGCGTAAAGAGTAACACTACAAACAGCCCGAACAGCTGCCCGCGCGGCGTGCGCTCCTTGGTGCGGTTCCACATCCAGTAGAGCAGAACGAGCAGGAAGAGGCAGAACAGCGCCTCGTAAATCTGGGTGGGGTGGCGCGGCACAGCCACGCCCTGCACCAAGTGGTCGGTATCACGCGGGAAGATGAAAGCCCATGGCACATCGGTGGGCTTGCCCACAATCTCAGAGTTCATCAGATTGCCGGTGCGGATGCAGGCCCCGCCCAACGCCACCACAATCACAATGCGGTCGAGCACCCACAGGTAATCGAACTTGTTGTTGCGCGCAAACAGCCAGCAGGCGAGTAAAATACCGATGGTGGCACCGTGGCTGGCCAAACCGCCCTGCCAGATTTTGAACACCACCAGGGGGTCGGCCATCAGGGCATCAAAATCATAGAACAGCATGTGCCCCAGCCGCGCTCCCACAACGGTACCGATGAGCATGTAAATCGTAATCACGTCGACCCACTGCGGCGACACCCGCTCCGAGCGGTAGATGTGCGTGAGCACGAACGTGCCCACCACGAAGGGCAACATAAAAAACAGCCCGTACCAGCGCAGCGTGACTGGCCCGATGTGGGCGATGATGGGATTGACGTTCCAGTAAATGGCGGCGAGGAAAGGCAGCATGCGCAACAAGAATGAATGATGGTTTCAAAGGTACAGGTGTCAAGCCCCGCGGGCTTCGCCTGAGCGGGATACTGGTGCACCGCAGCGTAAGTGCAAGGCAACTGGATGGTATCAGCGCTGCAGGGCTTGGCCGTTGGGACAGGTTTCGCAGTGGGTTGCTTCCGCAGCCGGGCGCAGCGTGGCACCGTCTCCGCTCAGCGTCATTACCAACGCCCCAAGTAGCACGGCGTAGGCTGGCCGGCGCAGCCACCCCGGCAGCAGTGGGCTTTTAGAAGCGGCACTGGCGGCGAGGCGGGCGTGCACCCGGGTATAGAAGAAGGGCTGCAGCCGAGCGTTGGGCTGGTCGCGCAGTTGGCGCATCAAGTCGTCCCATTCTTCGTCGGGAGCGGAACGAATGGGTGAATCAGACATGGCAAGAACGGGATTGGAGGTGTTTTCGGAGGGTTTGGCGGGCCCGAAACAGCAGCGACTCCACGGCGGGCACGGTTACGTTGAGCACGGCCGCAATTTCTCCGTAGCTCAGCTCCTGCTCATGGCGCAGGGTGAAGGCCACCTGCTGTTGGTCGGGCAAGCGGGCAACGCGGTCTAGTAAAAGCCGCAGTTGCTGCTTGCCTTCGAGCAACGCCAGCGGATGGGCGTGGTCGGGCACTTCGTGAAGCACGGCGTTGTCGAAACCCAGCAAGCTGGTGAAATAGGCAAAGCGCTTTTTGGCGCGGGCCTTCTGGCGGTTTTTCAGCGCCCGCGACGTGGCCAAGCGGTAAAGCCAAGTGCTAAGGGCGGCATCGCCCCGAAACCGGCTAATGGTCTGATGAACTTCCACAAAGACCTCCTGAGCAACATCTTCCGCCTCTTCGGGAGACCGCAGCAATGCCAGCACCGTTCGGTAGATACGGTCCTGGTAACGCTCGACCAAGGTGCGAAAAGCAGCCTCGCTACCCGCCTGCAGCTGCGTCACCAAATCAGCCTCAGCCGCGGCAAAGTTGGTCAATCGAGCACACGCCGGAGGTTCGTGGTCCAGAAGCAGCGGAAGCGAGTAAGCCACAAGAACGAGGACTCTAAAATTTGGAAAAGCGCCCACTTAGCACCGGGCCTGCGCCGCAGCTACCAGGGTTGCAAAGGCTTAGGCACCATCTACCCAAAAAACTTGCGCGGCCTTTCCCTTTATTCTGCAAACCCTTGATGAGCACAACATTTTATTCCGACCAAGTTACTTATAATGAGCTAACTGTAGCGCTCCAATAGCTTCGGTTGAATCACAACCCCGCCAGCTCCTCGGCAAAGCCACCGCTGAGAATCGGAAACCGCAGCCAGGAGCGCGGGTCCACATTATAGTCATCGAGGTGGAAGCCGGGGGCGTAGCGCTCGCGCTTCCACTGGTTGCGGCTCCACAGGTTGTAGAAGCGGCGCACGAAGACCTTTAGTTGCTCGTGGTTGAAGCCGGTTTCTTCGCCGTCGAGCCTGGCCAGCACTTGGGTGGGGCTGAGGCGGTCGTAGAACGCCAGACGCTCGATGCGGTTGAGCAGCGTGTAGGGCATCAGGTCGCGCTCGTCGGTCTGCTTGTCGGCCAGCGGGCGCAGTTCGGCGGTGGGCTCCAGTGCATTCACGTGGCGCAGGGCGGGGTAGCCGAGCGTGGTTTCGGCCCAGCGCAGCCACTTTTTCACGAAGTCCTTGTCGACACCCGCGATGGGCGAGATGCTGCCGGCCGTGTCGCCGTCCATGGTGCAATAGCCCACGCTGGCTTCCGAGCGGTTGGAAGTAGTGATAAGTAGGCAGTTCTGCACGTTGGCCAGCAGCCAGATGCCGGGAGCCCGCACCCGCGACTGAATGTTCTGCAGGGCCAGGTCGTCGGTTTGCCAGGTCAGGTCCCGACCCAGCGCACCCTGGATTTTGCCCACGTAGCCGGCTACTTCGTCGTCGATGCTCCAGTCATGAAACCGCGCCCCGATACTGTCAGCCAATTCTTTGGCCGAGTTAAAGGTGTCGTCCGAGGAATTGACGGTGCCCTGATAGGCACAGGTGAGCAGCTGCTGCACCAACTCTTGGTTTTCAGTTAAAAGTTGAGAGTTAAAAGCTAAACCCTCTGCTTGCGCGTCAGGCTTTTGACTGCCCACTTTTAACTCTTCACTTTTAACTTTTAACTCGCTGAAGCAGCCGCTGCGCCGCTTGAATTCCGCCACGCCCAGCTCCTCCACGCCCAGCCGCACCATTTCGGCCACGCCCACGGCGCAGAAGCACGAGTCGGCCCCGCCGCTCAAACTCAGCACGAAGCCGCGGCTGCGCGCCTTGCTCAGGTAGTCGAACAGGGCCAGGCTCATGGCTTGGTTTAGCTCCTGGTATTCGTCGGGGGCAGGCAGCGGCACGATTTCCGCCGCCGGGGCCAGCGCAGTGGTGAAATCCACGTCCACCCACTCCATGTCCACTTCCTTGAAGCTCAGCAGCTGGTTGCGCAGCAGCAAGTGGCCGTTGCGGGCCACCAGCAGCTCGCCATCGAAAATGATGCGGCCCGCCTCGTTGCCCAGCAAGTTGGCATAGAGATAGGTGCAGTTGAACGTACGCGAAGCCTGCATCACCAGCTGGTAGCGCACGTCGGTTTTGCTCATGGCAAAATGGCTGGCCGAGGGATTCACAATCAAATCCACCCGGCCCATGAGCCGGCAGGCGGGGCGCACGTCATCGGCCCGCCAGGCATCCTCGCAAATCTCGAAGCCAAAACGCACGCCCTGGTGTTCAAAAATGAGGTCGCCGAGCGGCCACGCCTCCCCTTCCCAACTCACAGTGCCGGTTTCGCCCGCCACCCAGGGCGCGAAGAAGCGCGTCTCGTAATGCACGCCGTCATTGGCCAGAAACTGCTTGGCCGCGAAGCCCAGAATCTGGCCGTCGCGCAGCACCGCCGCCGTGTTGTAGGTCCGGCCCGGCAGCCGCACCGGCAGGCCCACCACCACGCAAATCCCGTGCGTCCACTCACGTACCTGCTGCAAGTGCGCCAGCGCCGCCTGCGGCATCCAGTCGCTCAGAAACAAGTCTTCGCAGCCGTAGCCCGTCAGGCACAACTCGGGCAGGCACAGCAGCTCCACGCCGGCCGCTTTGGCCTGCTCAATGGCCGTACGAATATTGCGCAGGTTGTTTTCCCAATCAATGGGAATCTGGTTGAGGGCGGCTCCAGCGATGCGCATGGGTCAATTAAAAATTTTGAATTAAAAATTAAAAATGCCCCTACTGAGCCACTTCTATGAGAACAGAGCCAGCATGGTCCGGTTTGCAATTGAAGCTGTTTAGTAAATCGAAAATCCTGTCATCCTGAGCTTGCGAAGGACCTTATCAGGCCTGCGCCGCTTGCAATTACCGCAAACTGTTCACCGGTGATAAGGTCCTTCGCAAGCTCAGGATGACAAACGATAAAAAATCGAATTCCCAAACAGCTTCATTTTCAACCAAGCAGTAGGGCTTCCGCACCAAAAGTAAGCGGGCTGTAGGTTAGTTTCGGGCATGGACCCTTTCGCTTCCT
>NZ_BMGY01000076.1 GCF_014640435.1 Hymenobacter frigidus
CTCTATACCGTCGGCCTGAAAGCAATGTACCAGCAACTCGGCCAACTCCGTGCGTAACATCAGTTAATAACATGCAGATTATCAGCCGGACCAAGCTGAACGTGCCGGTGCTGAGCGCCGGGCGCAGCAACCATAGTCTCGCCAAAATCATTGCGCGGGCCAACCTGCCGCACAGCCGGCAGTACGCTATCGAACGGATGTAGAGACGCGACCCTTCGCGTCTTGGCGTTAAACGGCGGATGGCGCGGACACTGCGACGCGAAGGGTCGCGTCTTTACACCCGGTACACGGTTTATGAAACCGCTGTAAAGTTCGCGCTACATTTACCCCATGCCCATCCGTTCCTTTCGTTTTTGGCCGTTGCTGCTGTTGCTGGCCGCCTGCACCCGCACCCCGCGCCCCAGCGTCGGCCCCGCCAATAAGTATTCCGACGCCACCATTCGCCAAATCGGCACGGCGCAGGACGAGCGTAACACGGCAGCTATTCTACCTTTTCTCACCAACGCCAACCCCACCTACCGGCGCGAGGCGGCCCTGGCCCTGGCCTCGGTGCAGGCCCCGGCCGCCGTGCCCGGTCTGCTGCCGCTGCTGCGCGACCCCGAGCCCAGCGTGCGCCGTGCCGCCGCCTACGCCTTGGGCCAAACCGGCGACAGCACCGCCGTGGACAGCCTGCGTGTGCGCATCCTCAAAGAAAACGACGGCCAGGTGCGCCGCTATGTGCATGAAGCCTTGGGCCGCACCGTGACGCGCCACAGCCTGCCCGAACTCTGGCGCGTGGAAACCCTGACCGACACCGCCCGCGCCGCCGCCCTGGCCTGGGGCCTGAGCCGCGCCGCCCTGCGCGGCTTCACCTCCCCCGAAAGCATTCGGCTCACTGTGCTGGTGCTGAACTCGCCCAAACTGCCCACGCGGGGCCGGCTGGCGGCCGTCACCGGCCTTTCTCGTACCCGGGGGCTCGATGCTGACCTGGCCCGCCTGGCCGAAACCACCCTACTGCGCGTGGCAGTGAAAGACCGTTCCTACGCCGTGCGGGCAGCCGCCGCCACCACGCTTGGCAAGCTGGCAGCCTTAGCCCCGACCACTCCCGCTAGCCTGCCCCTCACCGCTACTGCCACTACTGAGCCAGCACCGACCGTTCGGAAGGCGGCGGCTGGCCCGGCCGCTGTGCTGGTGCGCTTAGCAACCAAAGACCCTGATTACCGGGTGCGGCTCAGCGCTATCCGGGCCCTGCCATTTGGGCCCGAAACTTATGCGGACAGCCGCAAGGCTGTTTTCTACGCCTTGAGCCACGACCGGGCCGCGGTGGCCCTCACGGCGGCCGAGTGGCTGCTGGCCCACGCCAAGGGCGAGTCGGGCGCGTCGCTCGCCGCCTTGGCCGACGGCAACAAGCAGGCCTCGGTGCGGGTGCGGGCGGCCCTGCTGCGGGCGGCCGTGCGCCACGCCAGCCCGGCGGCTCGCCCCAGCTTGGTCGAAACCATTGAAAAACGCTACCCCACCGCGCCTACGGTGTACGAAAAAGGCTTTTTGCTGGAAGCGCTGAGCGAAGACCCTGCTGCGTTCGATTTCGTGCGCACCGAAGCGTTTGCTGCGGGCCAGTCGCCGGTGGTGGCGGGCTATGCGCTGGGCAGCTTGCTCACCATGCGCCGGGTGGCCGACTTCCCAACGGCGCGCCATGCCGCCTTTGCCGCCGCCATGCGCCAGGCACTGGCTGGTGGTGATGTGGCCCAGCTCGGAACCGCCGCCGAGGCCCTGGCCGATGCCAAGCTCTACCCCGAAACCCAGGCTGCCGACGTAACTGCCTTGCGCCAGGCGCAAGCCAAGCTGCAGCTACCCCGTGAGATTGAGGCCTGGCAGGGCGTGCAGCAGGCCCTGGATAAGCTGGAAAAAGCGCCCAAGCCCACGCCCTCGCCTCTGGCTACGGCCCAGCAGCACCCCATCGACTGGGCGGTGGTGCAGGGCGTGCCGCTGGGCCAGCAGGTGCGGTTGCGCACTTCCAAAGGCATTATCCTGCTGGAGCTGAAGCCCAACGAAGCGCCCAGCGCGGTGGCCAGCTTTGTCACGCTCATCAACCGGAAATTTTACGATAATCTGTACTTCCACCGCGTGGTACCCAACTTCGTGGCCCAGGGCGGCGACCCCCGCGGCGATGGCAACGGCAGCGCCCCGTACAACCTGCGCTCCGAATTTGGCGACCTGCGCTACGAAGAAGGCAGCGTGGGCCTGGCCTCGGCCGGGAAGGACACCGAGAGCTGCCAGTTCTTTATCACCTACACGTCCACGCCGCACCTGGACGGCCGCTATCCCATCTTCGCCCAGGTAGTGGGCGGTATGGATGTGGTGCACAAGCTCGAAATCGGTGACCAGATTCTGAGCGTGGAATTGGTGCCGGTGTTTTAATCATAGGATTCCTCATAACCAGCGCGAAATGCCTTTTCTATTGCAAACCCTTTCCAGTCAATCCCTGTCGATGAATCAGATTACCACCTACGGCCAGCAGTTTCAGGCGCTTGCTATGCTTTATCTGCCCCGGGTGCTCATGGCCGGGCTGGCGCTGGTGGTGGGGTGGTGGGCGGTGGGGTGGGTTAGCCGGCTGATTGCGGCGGCGGCCCGGCGGCTCGATGTCTCGCTGGCCTCGTTCCTGACCAGCTTGGTCAATATCGTGCTCAAAGTACTGCTGCTGATAACGGTGGCCGGCATGATAGGCTTCGAAACCACGTCGTTTGTGGCTATTCTGGGGGCGGCGGGCCTGGCCGTGGGCCTCGCGCTACAGGGTACGCTGGCCAATTTCGCGGGCGGGGTGCTCATCCTCATTTTCAAGCCCTACGTGGTGGGCGACACCATCGAATCGCAGGGTAAGTCGGGCGAAGTACGGGAAATTCAGATTTTCAACACCATTCTTGTCACGCCGCAGGGCGATACCATTATTCTGCCCAACGGGGCCACGTCCAACAACGTCATCGTCAACAAAACAGCCCAGAACAAAGCCATAATTGAGATTCCGGCCGAAGTCGACAACAGCACCGACCTGAGCGCCCTGCGCGGCTGGGCCATTCCGCTGATGCAAGCCGATGCCGACGTGGTGGCCACACCCGCGCCGCAGGTGGTAGTCACGGCCCTGCGGCCGGGCGGCATGGCCGTGGTGTTCCGGGCGTATACCCTGGCCGGCCTCAATGTGCCCGCACAGGCCCGGCTCGTCGAGCAGCTGCAGCAGGCGCTGGCCCAGCACGGCGTGGCCGGCCCGGTGCCGGTGTCGCACAGCTACGTGCGCACGTTGCCCGTATAATAATGGCCCAAGGCTGTTATTTTCGGAGCCTCACCGGTAGCAAGTAGGAAATTTACCCAAACATGCCATGACCCGTGCGGAGCTAGAAGCGGCCCTGGAACAGCAGCGCACCGAAAATGCCACGCTACGGGCCGAACTGGCCGGGCAACGCCGTATCGACGGAGTGCCGCCGGCCTATGTGCCCGCCAGCCTATGGACTTACTTACTGGAAGAAACCCACTCGGCGGTAATACTGTGCGGTTCCGATGGCTCCGTGCAGTGGGCGAACAAGGGCTTTACTGCGCTGTGCGGGCTGGAGCTTGCCGAGATACAGGGGCGCAATTCGACCTCGTTTCTACGACTCAACCTGCGCGAGCCCGCTCTGCTGGCTTACATTGAGGACAGCCTGGCCCGGCAGGTGCCGTTTCAGTACGAAGTGTCCAATCCGCGGTCCGGTTCCGATGGCTGGCTGCGCGTGCGGGTGCAGCCCGTGGCCGCGGCTGCCGATGGGCAGGTAAGTTTCGTGGGCCTGCTGGAAGATATTACGGAGTGGAAGCAGACACAAATCGGGCTGGTTGAAAGTGAAAAGCGCTTCCGGGACTTGGCCGAGAGCGTGCCCGGCGTGCTTTATGAATGGCGGATGAACAACGACGGGACGTTCCATTTCGACTACGCGAGCCCGAAATTGGTGGAGCTGTTCGGCGTTCATCCCCAGAAATTGGACCGAATGATGGATTTTATCCATCCCAACGATTTGGTGGGCTTCAAGTCTTCATTGAATACGGCCACCAGCAACCGGGCTCCGTGGCTATTTGAATTCCGAATTGTGGCACCGGGTCAGCCCCTGCGCTGGATGCGTGGTAGCTCTATCCTCACTAGTTCCGGCCCATCGTGGGTGCGGTACAGCGGCATTCTACTCGATATCACGTCAATTAAGCAAGCGCAGGCCGCTCTGCGCGAAAGCGACATCCGTTGGCGACTGGCCGTGGATGGTTTCGGCGACGGTGCCTGGGAGCTGAATCTGCAGTCGCGGGATATTTATTATTCGGCCGACTATAAGGCGATGCTCGGGTACCAGGATGATGAGTTTCCGAATGACTACGGCACTTGGCTCGGGCATGTGCACCCCGATGACCTGAGGCAGGTGCTGGCCATTGCGCGGGCTTACCTGCGAGGCAAGTTACCGCAGGCAGTAGCTGAATACCGCATTCGATGCAAAGACGGTACGTATAAGTGGGTATTGGGCCGGGGTCAGGTTACGGCCCGCGATGCTGTCGGTGAACCCCTCACCCTAACGGGTTTGCAGACCGATATCACGGAGCTGAAAAAAGCCAAAGAGGCGCTCGAAGTTTCCAGCCAGCGGCTAGCCACGGTGATTGCCAATTTTCAGGAAGGACTGGTGATTGAGGATGAGACCCGCAGCATCGTGCTGGCCAACGAAGCTTTTGGCCGCTTGCTGCAAGTGCCTTTGGCTCCCGCGCACCTCGTTGGCAAAGCCGGAGCCTTACTAGCCGAGGGCACCAGGCAGTTTGTCAAAAACCCCAACCAATACGTGGCGCGCATCAATGCGCTGCTGCAGCGCCGCCTGCCCGTAGCGGGCGACATAATAAGCCTGCGCAACGGGCGCATTCTGCAGCGGGACTTCGTGCCCATATTCGACCAGAATCGCTACCTCGGCCACCTTTGGAAGTACGCCGATATCACGGCCCGCGCCCAGGCCGAGGCCGACCTGCGCCAGCGCGAAGAAAAGTACCGTGGCATCATCGAGAACATGTCGCTCGGCCTGGTTGAAGCCGACCTGAACGACCACCTGCTCTACGCCAACCAAAGCTTCTGCAACATGACCGGCTTCTGCAGCGAAGAGTTGGCCGGACGGCGCCTCTCGCCGCTGCTGCTCACCGGCGACGACCTGGAGCTGGTAGAAACCAAGATGAAAATCCGGCAGCAGGGCGTGGCCGACTCCTACGAAATTGCCGTAACCACCAAAACCGGGGCCCTGAAGTGGCTGCTGGTGAGCGGGGCCCCGCTCTACGACGACCACCGCCAGCATGTGGGCTCCATCGGCATTTACCTCGATGTGACGCCCCAGAAGCTGCTCGAGGCCAGCTTGCGCGAGGCCAAGGGCCAGGCCGAAATCAGTACCCAGGCCAAGCAGGACTTTCTGGCCAACATGAGCCACGAAATTCGCACGCCGATGAATGCCATTCTGGGCATGAGCCAGCTGCTGACCAAGACCAGCCTCACCGGGCCCCAGGCCAGCTACCTGCACGCCATCACCTCATCGGCCGAAAACCTGCTCGTTATCATCAACGACATTCTCGACCTGTCGAAAATCGAATCCGGGCGCATGGCCGTCGAGCGCATCGGCTTTAGGCCCGCTCAGGTGTGCGCCCAGGTCGAAAAAACCCTGCACTTCAAAGCCGAAGAGAAAGGCCTGAGCTTCGTGACCCACCTGGGCCCCGGCGTGCCCGAGGTGCTGCTCGGCGACCCTTACCGTATTACCCAAATATTGCTAAATTTGGCGGGTAATGCAGTGAAATTCACCGAGAAAGGAACGGTGGACGTGCTGTGCACGCTGGCGGCCGAGCCGCCTGAGGCTGGCCTGGCCGTGGTAGAGTTTGCAATTCAAGACACGGGCATCGGCATTGAGGCGGAGTTTATGACTCAGGTTTTCGACGATTTCAGTCAGGAAGACTCTTCCATAACCCGGCAGTTTGGCGGCACGGGCCTGGGCCTGGGTATCAGCAAAAAGCTGGTGGAGCTGATGGGCGGCGAGCTGCGGATTGAAAGCCAGAAAAATCAGGGCACCACGAGTCGCTTCACCCTGCGTTTGCCCATCGGCACGGGGCAGGATGTGCCCCGCAAGGAGGTATCCGACTTTACCGGTCTGCGGCGTCTGCTGCGTGGTAAACGCATTCTGCTGGTAGAAGATAATTCCTTCAATCGCATGCTGGCCACTATTTTCCTGACTAACTCCGAGCTGGTGGTCACGGAAGCCCTCAACGGGCAAGTGGCCGTGGAGCTGGCCCAGGTACAGGAGTTCGACCTCATTCTGATGGATGTGCAAATGCCCGTCATGAATGGCTACCAGGCCACGGCCGTGCTCCGCCAGCAACTGGGATTGGTCGTGCCCATCATTGCCCTCACGGCCAATGCCATCACCGGCGAGCGCGAAAAGTGCCTGGCCGCTGGCATGAACGACTACCTGACCAAGCCATTTCAGGAAGCCTCGCTGGTGAAAATGGTCTACGACTGGATTACCGTAGACCAGGTTGCCGAATAACAACGAGCCCGCCTAGCCAGGCCGAAGGCGCTACCGGTTCACGAGGCGCAGGGCTCCTTCGCCGTAGCGGGCCCCGGCTACGGGGCGGGCCGCCAGTAGCTCCTGCAACTGCTGCGTTTCGGCAAGCGTTAGTGCTACCTCGGCCGCGCCGGCATTTTCCTCCAGGTATTTCCGGCGTTTGGTGCCCGGTATAGGGATAAGGTGCTCATCCTGCCGCAACAGCCAAGCCAATGCCAGCTGCGCGGTGCTGATGCCTTTCGCTCGTGCCAGCGCATGCAGGCCGGCCACTAGCGGCGCGTTGGCATCGCCCACCTCCTCCCCAAAGCGGGGCATTGTGCGCCGCAAATCCTGCTCGGCTAGCTGCGGGCCTGGGTTGGTAAGCAGTCCGCGGCCCAAAGGTGAAAACGCGACCAGGCTGGTGCCCAATTCGCGGCAGGTTGGCAGAATTTCCGCCTCCACATCGCGGGTAAACAGGGAGTATTCCGATTGTAGCGCCGCTATCGGGTGCGTGGCCGCCGCCCGCCGCAACGAAGCCGCCGATGCTTCCGAAAGGCCAAGAAACCGCACTTTGCCCACCCTTACCAAGTCGGCCATTGCGCCCACCATTTCCTCCACAGGCACGGCCGGGTCGATGCGGTGGGCATAATACAGGTCAATGACATCGGTGCCGAGCCGCAGCAAGCTGGCATCGCAGGCGGCGGCCACGCGCTCGGGGCGCACGTCCAGGCTGGTGCCGCCTTGCCCGTCGGCCACGAAGCCGAACTTGGTGGCCAGGAACACGCGCTGGCGTTGCGCGGCCAGCACCGGCCGCAACAAGTTTTCATTGGCCCCAAAGCCGTAAACGTCGGCCGTGTCCCAAAAGGTAACGCCCAGGTCCAGGGCGCGGTGCAGGGTGGCCACGGCTTCGCGCTCGTCGCTGGGGCCGTAGGCATAGTCCGAGGCCATCGACATGCAGCCCAGCCCCAGGGCCGAAACCGACTGGCCGGTGCGGCCTAATTCACGGGTTTTCATTAGTTGGCAATGACTGATTTATTCGCCGTCGCGCCCGTGCACCTGCGCCGGGGGCGAAGTTGCTTCCACCGCCGAAAAGCTCTCCAGAATCTTGTAGGTATGCTCCGCATTTTGAGGAACCACCCACGAGTTGCCGGCTTCCAGAATCACTACCTGGCCGGCCAGGTGCAGCTCGGCGCGGCCGCTTAGCACGTAGCCCACCGTTTCGTAGGGCCGCGAAGCGGAGGCTTTGGGCTCACCGGGCTGTTCGTTTTCCCACATGCGCATGGCTACATGCTTGCCCGAAGCCAGGTATTTCTCGCCGTCGGGGCCGGTAGGGGAGTAGCGCGAATCAACTTTGGTGATGGTGGTATCGGACATGATGAGGCTTTTGGAAAAGGAGAGAAAGGAAGTACCTTGTTGGGCAGGGCCTGCGGCGATGGCAACCCTGTTTTTGCTAAACGACGAAACCGGAAAGAGCGTTGCCGCCTGCTCCCAAAACCTTCGGGCACCGGATTGGTTACAGGCCCCGGTTCTTTTTACCACCTTTTTCTCTGCTTTCGTGCCCTCACTCTCTTTTATCGAACAGCTGGCCCAGGCCCACGCCGTAGCCCCGGATGCCCTGCCCGGAGCCGCTTTCTGCGCCCTTGCCGATGGCCTGTTGGCCCTGCTTTTTCCCCAGCGGGCCGAACGCCCCCTGCCCACGGCCGACGCCGTGGCCGCCGAGCTGCACCACTTTCGCGCCGAGCTGGCCATGCTGCTCGCCCAAGTGCCGGCCCTGCCCGCCCCGGCCGCCGAGCTGGCCGAGGAGTTTACCGCGCAATTACCGGTTCTGCGGGCTGCCTTGCTGCGCGATGCCTCCGCCATCCTGGCCAGTGACCCGGCCGCGCAGGGGCTGGCCGAAATCATCAGTTCGTACCCCGGTTTCTACGCCACGGCGCTGTACCGGCTGGCGCACGCCCTGCACCAGCGCGGCCTGCCCCGCCTGCCCCGCCTGCTCAGCGAGTACGCCCACCAGCGCACCGGCATTGATATTCACCCCGGTGCGCAGATTGGCCCCGCCTTTTGCATCGACCACGGCACGGGCCTCGTTATCGGCGAAACAGCCATTATTGGGGCCAATGTGCAGATATACCAGGGCGTCACGTTGGGGGCGCTTAGCGTCACCAAGGGCCTGCAAGGCACTAAGCGCCACCCCACTATCGAAGACTACGCGGTGATTTATGCCGGCGCTACCATCCTGGGTGGCAGCACGGTTATCGGAGCCTACAGCATTATCGGGGGCAACGTGTGGCTGACCGAAAGCGTACCCTCGCATTCGCGCGTGTACCATCGCGCCCACATCAACATCTCCCGTAGCGTAGACCCAGCCGCCGAGCTGGTTTTTTCTATTTAATGCCGCGCGGACTCACGAAGCCCACGCTATACCCCAGTCACTCATTCATTTTTTTGAACAGATGAAAGCAAATTCCATTCTCGAAACCATTGGCAAAACGCCGCTGGTACGTATCAACCGCCTGTTTGCTGACACCCGCCCCGATGTGGAGGTGTGGATGAAGCTGGAGCGCGCCAACCCCGGCGGCTCCATCAAGGACCGGATTGCCCTGTCCATGTTGGAACAGGCCGAAAAAGACGGCCTCATTACCAAGAGCAGCCTGATTGTGGAGCCCACTTCCGGCAACACGGGCGTGGGCCTGGCCCTGGTAGCTGCCGTGAAAGGCTATAAGCTCACACTCGTCATGCCCGAGAGCATGAGCATTGAGCGCCGCCGCCTGATGGCTGCTTACGGAGCCAATCTGGAGCTCACGCCCCGCGAAAAAGGCATGAAAGGGGCCATTGAGAAGGCGCAGGAAATTGTGAAGAACACGCCCGGGGCCTGGATGCCCATGCAATTTTCTAACCCCGCCAATCCGCGTATACACGCCGAGACCACGGCCCAGGAAATCCTGCATGATGCTCCCGAGGGCTTCGATTTTCACATTACCGGCGTGGGTACCGGCGGCCACATCACGGCCGTTACCGAAGTGCTGAAGCCGCATTTCCCCCACATGCAAACCTTTGCCGTGGAGCCCGAAGCCTCGCCCGTTATCAGCGGTGGAGCGCCGGGGCCGCACCCCATTCAGGGCATCGGGGCCGGCTTCATCCCCGAAAATCTTCACACCAACATCCTCGACGGTGTCATTCAGGTGTCGCAGCAGGAATCGTATGAGATGACCCGCCGCGCCGCTCGCGAAGAAGGTATTTTCGTAGGCGTATCGTCGGGAGCGTCCCTGGCGGCCATTGCCAAAAAGCTGGTCGACATGCCGCAGAATGCCCGCGTTCTCACCTTCTGCTACGATACCGGTGAGCGGTACCTGTCGGTCGACGGCCTGTTCGTATAAACTCAATCTACTGCTTATGCTCCGGGGCCCAACCCTGGAGCGTAGGTACTGGGCTTCCCGCATAAACAAAAAGCCCGACCAGTCTCCTGGCTTGTCCTTACCCAAGTTTTGAAAGCGCGCCGGCCGGTAGGTTGGCGCGCTTTTTTTGCGGCCATG
>NZ_BMGY01000077.1 GCF_014640435.1 Hymenobacter frigidus
CTTAGAGCGCTCATGCCAGCAAAAAAGACAAAGCTAAGCGGCCCTTTTTAATGCGTTTACCCTGGGCCTCCGGCCCTTTCTAATCGTTAAAATGCTTCCGCAGTAGGCACAGCTCGCAGGCTTGGGTATAGCAAATAAGGACTCTTTTCCTGAACTGAGGGGCATCGTCTCTGCACTGCATTCCTAACGAGGGGAAAGCCCTGTGGACCTTGTGGGCTTACTTTCGGGCCACTTTCCGACTGCCATGTTTCGTCCCCTGCTGTTGCTTGTTATCATCCTCTTGGCGGGGCAGTGGGCGGGCAGGTCCGTCCACGCGCAACAGTTGGCCGTTTTGCCCGCTCCCACGGCCCCGGGTGGCGGTCCTGCCCGCTGCCTGCGGACGACCTTTTACGCGCTGGATTCCGTCGCCGGCACCCCACCGGGCTGCGCTGGGAAGTCGGACGGGCTGGTGGGCTACCGCCGCTGGGACGGGGAGCGCCCGGTCGCGACCGGCCTGTACGTGCGGGGGCTCTGCGTGGAGGCGACGGTGGCCGCCGAGGGCACGGGGTACGCGCTCGGCGTGGGCAATCCGACGGGTCGGGTTCCTCGGCTGTTCCTGGACTGCGCCACGATGGCGCCCCGCCGCCCCGTCAACAACCGCCAGGACGGCCGCAAAGTGGGGCTGTGGCTGCGGGGCTACGGCTGGGGCGGCGTGCGGCGGGCCGTGCAGTACGAGGCGGGCCACCCGGTACGAGCCGTGTATTTCCGCCCGAACGGCAAGCTGGCCCGGGTGCAGGAATACCGCAACGGCAAAAAGCGCCGCGGGGCCATGTACTACTACAACAAAGAGGGGTACCTGACCAACGGCATGATGCCTTTTTGAGGAAGGTGCCGAAAGGGAGGGAGACGCCCCGCTTTGACTTCAGCTGTTCGTTAGCGCCATTCCGCTGAAATCCTCGTTTTTTTAAGTACTTGCGCTGCTTTGCTGCACCCAGGGTAATTGTCTGTCGAAAACCAGAAGCCTTCGGGAAATTCTTTGCTTCTTAATTTATGCTACTGACCGGTTTTCTGCATGACCTGCTTACCACCGGGTGCCTCACTTTGACCAGCCAGCCGGATTCGTTCGAAGCAGCCGACCTGCATGCGGCCGAAGACTTGTTGCGCAGCTACCACGCCGAAGACGCCAAGGAAATGCCGCATACTGCCCCGGTTTTCAATGCGCCCGCGGCCCTTTGGTCCGCCGCCTATCTTTACGACACTGTGAAACTGGCGCTGGTGCGGGAACTGGACGAAACCCTTGTGCACGAGCAGTTGCAGGACTTCTCCGGCGATATGACACCGGAAGCCATTTATTCCGCGGACCTTACTTTTCGTCACCTGCCCGATTTGCTACGGCTGGCTAAAGGCCTGGCCCCCGGCGATGCGCTGGTGAGCCGCCTGCAGGCCACAGCCTGGAAGTGGCCGTTTTCATCCGTGGGCACCAAGTTTAAGGACGCCGAGCCCATCGTCACTATCATCGCGCACCCGGCCCTGCGGCAAGCGTACATCGACCGCATTATCCGGGTGCAGGACCGGGCGCGCGCCAGCCAGACGCATCTGGCCCCGCTGATACATGAGGCCCTGGGCGGCCATGCCGCCACGTTATGGCCCGATTTCACAGCCTTCACGCTACCCGTTTAAATGGAAAATTTACTAACTGAAGAATGGCTGCTGGTGGAGCAGCTCAAACGCGTGGCGGGTCACCTCAAAACCACGTTTGTGGGCAAAGATGACATCATCGACCTGATGTGCCTTTGCCTTGTGGGCCGCGAAAATCTGTTCCTGCTGGGCCCGCCCGGCACGGCCAAAAGTGCGCTGGTGCGCGCCCTGGCCCAGCGGCTGCAAGGCAAAACCTTCGAATACCTGCTCACCCGCTTCACCGAGCCGAACGAGCTGTTCGGGCCCTTCGACATCCGCCAGCTGCGCGAAGGCAACCTCGTGACCAACACCGACGGCATGCTGCCCGAAGCCCACCTCGTATTCCTCGACGAGCTGCTGAACGCCAACAGCGCCATCCTCAACAGCCTGCTGACGGTGCTAAACGAGCGGGTGTTCCGGCGCGGCCGCGAAACCCGCGCCCTGCCTGCCCTGCTCATGGTGGGTGCCAGCAACCACCTGCCCGAAGACGATGCCCTGCAAGCCCTGTTCGACCGCTTCCTGGTGCGCGTGCACTGCGACTACGTGGCCCCTGACGCCCTGGCCGACGTGCTGGAAGCCGGCTGGAACC
This sequence comes from Hymenobacter frigidus, assembly GCF_014640435.1. Classification (GTDB taxonomy): domain Bacteria; phylum Bacteroidota; class Bacteroidia; order Cytophagales; family Hymenobacteraceae; genus Hymenobacter; species Hymenobacter frigidus. The sequence continues at coordinate 2,246 of NZ_BMGY01000077.1, forward strand.
TGGAGCGCCCCAGCTCCAAAGAAGCCCCCAATATTGCCGCCGAGGACATTCTGCGCCTGCAGGCCGCCCTGCCGCTGGTAGACCTGCGCCCTGTGCGGCCGCTCTATACCGACCTTATCCGCAAGTTGCGGCTGGCCGGGGTGGCCGTGTCGGACCGCCGCGCCGTGAAACTGCAGCGGTTGCTGGCGGCCAGTGCCCTGCTCTGTCAGCGCACCACGGCCATTGCTTCCGATATGTGGGTGCTGCGCTACATCTGGGACACCGACGAGCAGCGCGAAGTGGTGGGCAGCATCGTGGATGCGGTGGTGCACGCCGACGACCAGCCCGCTCAGCACCCCCGCGCTGCCGGCCACGATGCCCCCGATGCCGACGCCCTGCTGCGCGAAATCGGCACCCTCACGGCTCAGTGGGACCTGCCCGAAACCTCGCCCGCCGAGCGCACCACCATCAAAGACCAGCTGCGCTACCTACACGGCCGGGCCCAGTGGCTCACCAACGACGAGCAGCGCACCTACGTGCAGGAGCCGCTGGATGCCCTCTGGCAAAAGGTGTTACGGGCATGATGGCCGGGCGCGTGTTCGTGCTGGCAGCCGCTGACCGCGAAGCCCTTGGCAGCGTGCGCCACCTGCCCGGCCTGCAAGCGGCCGAAGTAGCTGACCAGCTCTGGCTGCGCGGCCTGTCCGCCACCGGCGAACTACCGCTGCCCGTCCGCGGCCTGCCCGCCGTGGCTATCTACGCGCTTGATGCTGAGGGTCGGTTGTTTCCCGACGGGCAGCGCACGCCCACCGCCCGCCTGCCCACCGGGCTGGTCTGGCAGCCCATTCGTCTATTCGTGCCGCTGGAATTACCCACCGCGGCCCTGCCCGCCCAAGGCACCCCGGCTTATCGGGTCCGCCTGCGCCCCTCGGCTCGGGCGGGGGCAGGCGCGGCCCTGCTCACCACCCTAACCGCTTGGCATGCTTACGCCGAAACGGCCCCGGAAATCCGTCTTCGCTGCCTGCGTTTTGCCGTGGCGGCCGATGCGCGGGTGCTGCTGCTGGGCACCCCGTTGCCGCCCCTGCCGGGCCTGGAGTTGTGGCTGCGCGAGGGCCTGCTGCTACCCGCCGGATTTGATTTTGAAGCGCCCTTGCTGGCCCCACTACTGCGGCAGAAGCTACAAACGGCCGCCGATGATGTGCTGCTCTTTGCCGCCGATGGCAGCTGGGAGCGGGTGCTGAATACGGATATTTTGCCCGTTACGCGCAGTGCGGTGCGGCTCACATTTAAGGAGTTTGGGCGATGAGTGAGCTGGCAAACGAAGTGAAAACGGTACGAGAGCTTGCACCAGTCTATTTCCGCAATCCCAAAGCGTATTTCTGGCGTTGGGTCGAAAAGGGCAAAATAGTTGAATGGCGCAGCGGGGATACCCTGTGCTACCGCGAGGAGTTGGCCCGCGTGCTGCGGGGCCTCACTGAGCACGGCCTGCCCCCGCTCGCCTCGGTGCTCCTGTTGCTGGCGGCTTGTGCGGATACCTGGTCAGAACCAGGTGACAATGCCTCGGTGCTAAAGCACTCGTGGCAGCAAATGCCAACTGCGCCCGACGACCCGAGCGAAGCAGCATTGGAATGGCAAATTCGGCACGTGCTGCTGTTTCTGGACGTGGTCAGCGCGCTGCCGGGCAACTTGCGAACGGGGGAGCCCAAGCTGCACTTATTCCGCGAAGTTTTCAGTGCACAAGCGCCGCAGATAAGCGCGGAAATGGCCTCGGCCCTGCTGGATGAATGGGACAGTGGGCGCACGGATACAGTGCTGCATTTCAGCCGTAGCCCAGTCACGCGTCGTGTGTTTTCGAACGAGCTGGCCTGTCTGGCCCAGTCGCTCAACCGCTTTCCCACTCCCGAAGCCTTGGCGCTGCACCTGCGCACCGGTCTGGATAAGCTCCCCGAGCCGCTGCCGTTGCCCGCGCCTGCCGCTGTCGAAACGGCGCCGCTCGCAGCAGAACCTGCCGACCTTTTCGACCAGTTAGCGCAGGACGTGCGCACGGCTGGTCTGGCCCGTCTCACCCGGCAGCTGGTGGCGGCGCTACGCATTCCGCTGCACGCCCGGGGTGCCAGCGACCAACCCATCGGTGGCATCTCCGACGTAACTAACCGGGGTAATTTCGACCGGCTGCTGCTCAGCGAGCTGGCCCACGATGACCATGTTCTGCTGGCACGCCTCGTGAATAACGAGGCCTTGTACCTGCGCCGCGAAGCGCCGCCCCATCCTGATGTGAAGCCCCGCACCGTGCTGCTTGATACCACCCTGCGCATGTGGGGCGTGCCCCGCGTGTTTGCCCTGGCGGCCGCGCTGGCCTGGGCTCGCAACTCGCGGCAGGCGGGCCCGCCAGCACCGGTGGCGGCCTTCGCCCTCGGGGGCCAGCACGCTACGCCCCTCGACTTGGATACTTTCGACGGCGTGGTGGCGACCCTCGCCCAGCTCGACCCGGCCCCGCACGCCGGCCCGGCCCTGCTGGCGTTTGGGCGCACCCAGCCAGCCGCCGGCGATTGCCTGCTCATTACCGATGCCCAGCTGCTGCACCAGCCGGTATTTGCCCGGCAACTGGCCGAGGCCGGTCCGGCGCTGCGCTTTTTGCTCACGGTGGACCGCAGCGGCGAACTGCAGCTCTACGAGTACCAAAACGGCCACCGCTCGCTGGCCAGCACCGCCCGCTACGATTTGGAAGAGCTGCTATTCACGGCCGCGCCGCGCCAGCCGCTGCAGTTTCGAACGCCCACCGATGGGCCGGCGTTTTTGCAGCAGGTGCCGGCTCCGCTGTACTTCCCGGTTACGGGCCTGCGGGTATCCATAAAAAACACGTTTTACGCGGCGGAAATCGGCGTACTGAGCATCACCGACCGGCAACGCGTGCTGTTCTGGCCCAGCAAGGACACCGGGGCGCGGGAACTGCTACCGGAGATTGAATCAGGCGCTTATCATTTCGGGGCCGATGGATTCCACACCGTGTACGTCCTCGTCAGTGCGCGCCGGTTGCTGCGGATTTATGCCTTTATAACGGCCACGGGCGAGGTCGAAATGGTGGATTTAGCGGCGGAGGTAGCGACGCCTGACGACGCCCTGCCGGTGGTGTTTAAGGACGGGTGCTATCACGTACAATGGGCCGGGGGTACGCTGGTGTTTGATTGTCGGCGCTGGGAGATTCGGGACCACCGCAGTTCCATTTTCCCCGCCCATGCGGCTTCGGCTTTCCGCCCCGATTTTGGCCACATTAAACGCTACATTAACAACGGTTACAACGTGCTGCACCGGGTGAACCACGTGGGGCTGAGCAACCAGTGTGCACTGGTGATTGAGGGCCACGTCCTGGCGCTGGCAAGCAGCCCGCGCAAGCTGACGCATGAATTACAGCTGTTGAGCAAGAATCGCGGCACCGTCAACGAGGAGGTGTTTCACGGTGTCGTTCCGGTCGACCCCAAGGGGTTCCCGCTGCTGGCGAATGAGCAGCTGCTTTTCCGCCGCTTCGCCTGGCCCGATGGAAGCGGGGGGCTGCTGGACCCGCGTGGCCTGCTGCACCTGCGCAGCGCCGATGCCACCGTGCCGGAAATCACGCTGGTGCTGGTGCTGGGCCAGCCCACCGCTGCCTGGGCGGCCGATGGCACCGTGTGCGGCTCCACTTACTTTACCGGCCCAAATCCGGCGCGGTGCCTTTCCGTGCTGGAATTCAACCGGCTGTATCTTCAACGCTTCATCGCCCACCTCGGCTAACCCATGCACCTCACGCTTCGCTCCCACGAAACGGCGCAGCGCCCGGCCCGCGCGGCCTTCCTGCGGGGTTCCGACCCGGCGGCGTGGCTGCGCGAGCTGAGCCGCTGGAACCTGCCGGCGCAGCAGCTGACCTGTTACCTCGTCCCCGAATCCGTTCGCTCGGTGCAGGTGGCGGGGCTGTTCGTGATAGCCACCGGCCCCGTGCCCGCCGATGTGCTGGAACCCTACGGCTCCGAGGCAGCCGGCCGGCTCTATGTGCCCGTGCAAGCCACCCTTTGGCCCACCACCGCCCCCGACGAGCTGGCCGCCGCCCTGCTGTGGCCCCACCAGCTGTTGCACCCAAGCATCGGGCTGGTCGGCTTCGATACGGATGATGGATTAGACCTGGCCACGCTGCTCGATTGCCACGCGCCGCGCCCCACCGATTGGGGCCGCGCCCGGTCGGGCATCGCCCCCAAGCCTCGGTTGCAGCAGGTGCGGGTGCTGACGCCTACGGTGGCCGAGGTCGTGGAGTCGTTTCAGCAAGACGTGGGCACCGTGCCGCTGGCACTGCTGCCAGGCCTGGCCGAAGACCAGCCGGGTCCCGTGCGGGAAGCCCTCGACAACCTGCGCCGCCGCTTGTTGAAAGCAGTGCTGGCCCTGGTGCGTTGGCTGCCGGGCCTGCCGTCGGGGCGCGTCATGGGCGCTTTGGGCATCGTGCTGCTGGTAGTCATGGCGTTTGCCCTGCTGGCCAGCGTTTTCGCGCAGCTGGAAAAAAATAGTTTTAGTGGCCTTATCGTGCCCCTGACGCTGATAATCATACGGCTTTGGCGCAGCTTTTCGGACAAAGATGCTAGTCGCCCTGCCACCCACCAGCCCGTTGCGCCGGCCCGGCCCGGCTTGTTTCAGCGGCTGGAAGTCTGGCTGGGTGGCCACATTAAGGACTTGGAGCAGAAGCGGCAGAACGAGATTGAGCGGCTGTTGCACCTGTTCAACGAGAACATGGAGGAGGCCCTGAAGTATGCCATTCCGCTGGGTGGGCCTTATCAGGACCGGGGCACGGCGCCACAATCGGCCCGGTTGGGTCCGCGGGCGACCGATTTCAACCTGAGCGGCCTGGGCGGGGGCGGCCGGGTCGACGCCTGGAACCTCGACGCCTACCGCCGCAACCTAAGCCTGCACTACCGCGCCGCCGCCAACCGGGAAATCGCGGCCGGCCGCTTCAAAAAAGCCGCCTATGTCTACGCCCACCTGCTCGGCGACTACCAGTCCGCTGCCAATACCCTGGACCAGGGCGGTTTCTGCCGCGAAGCCGCCGCCCTCTACAAAGACCACCTCCACAACCTGCCCGCCGCCGCCAAGAGCCTGGAACATGGCGGCCTGCTGCTCGAAGCCGCTGAAATCTACACCGACCTCAAGGAGCACGAAAAAGCCGGCGACCTCTTCCAGCGCCTCGACCAACCCGAGCTGGCGGCCCGCCACTACGAGCGCGGCGTAAGCCTGTTTCTGGATAATCAGGACCACCCCGCCGCCGCGCGCCTCTTGGCCGATAAGCTCACCGATACTGGCCGGGCGCAGCAGGTCTTGCTCCAGGGCTGGGCCGGTGCAAAGCAGCCCGAAGTATGCCTCCGGCAGTATTTCGACGTGCTGGCCGCTGCGCCGGGGGCCGACCTGAGCCCGTACGTCCACCGTATTTTCCAGCAGCATACTTCCGCGTCGCAGCGCGTACCGCTGCTGCAGGTGCTGGCCGCCGTCAATGAAAAGCACCCGGCCCCGGCACTGCTCACCACCTCCCGCGACATCGCCTACGACGTGATAAGCACCGAAGCCACGGCCGGAAACATGGCCTGCCTGACGCTATTACGCCATTTTCTGCCCGACGACCGGCTTATTGTGGCTGACTGCAGCCGCTTCACCAGCCGCCAGCCGCTGCGCCCGCTGGTTGCGTCCACACCATTCGCATCCTTAATGGCTCCCCAGCTGGATGCCACCGTCGAGTGGAAAAGCGCGGTGACGCACGGCCATCAGTGGGTAGCCATCGGCACGCGCGATGACCGGCTGCACCTGGCCCGCGGCAACTGGTATGGCAAAGTAGAATACTATTCTTGGCTGGCGGATATGAACGGGGTGTACGTATTGCTGGTGGCCGATGAGCAGCACGGCAACCGCATTCTGTTGCGAACGTCGGAAGCCCTGGCGCTGGAAACCAAGCAGCTGCCTAAAACCAAGCATTTTTCCGAAGCCCTGCTGGTGGAGTGCCCGAGCTGGCTGCCGCCCTGGCCCGTGCGGGTGTGCCTGCTTCCCGATGGCGTAGTGGCTGCGGTTACCCGTGCCGAAAGGCTGATTACGGTGCAACGCTACACGGCCGATGGCCAGCTGCTGCCAGTCTGGGAACACAGCATGGGCACGAGTGATTTGGCCTTGGTCGATGAGGAGCGCGGCTGGCCCTGCGAGTTGTTATACCACGCGGGCGTATTCTACACCTATTGGGGCCACTGGTTATTTTCCTGGAGTGAACATGGTGGCAATAACTTCCATGAGTTGCCCATGGGAGCAGTGTGTCAGGTAGTGCGTTCGCCCTATTCTGAAGAATTATTACTGGCCATCGATGCGGTGGATGGCTTTCTGCTGTGGAACCCGACTCATCGCGGTGAGGAAAAGCCTACCCTTGCTTTTACCACCGGTGCTTCGGCCAATGTCGCTATCCAGTTCGTCTCGCCTGCCCATTTAGTCGTGATTAATGAATTTGGAACGGCGCTATATCGTCTTGCCGCAAATGGCAGCGAATTAGTTCGCACCATCGCAACAAACACGGAGCCGATTGCTGTACTGCCTACTATCAATCGCCAGCAATTTGCCTCACTGGAGGCCACGGGGCGTATTTCATTGCATCAGATTGAAGATGAAAAGTAGGGAGCATGGTTATGGGCTTCGCTTCAAAGTAGGAGGCAAAGCCAATCGCTCCTTTCGCTATCCGGAGCGTAATATTTGGGCCAGCTCCCACCCTCACCCCGCCCAGGCTTATTTCATCAACGATTCAACCGCTTCTTGCGCTCACACAACATGGCAAACCTCTTTTCGACCCTCGCAAACGCCAGCAGCATCACGGTCCTGGTGGACGGAACCCCGCGTCCAGAAGGGTTTCGAGTAGTAGGGCCCGGTCTCCTGGGCAAAGAATTCTTTACTTCTCCCGCATTGACGCAAGAAATTTTGGATTCGCCGGAATTTGACCAGCTTTTATCCACCGACAAAGCGCAACGCGTTTTGGAAATGGTACTCAAATCGATTGAGCACTACACACCATCTTAGTGGAAGAACTCTAACCGTTTGGCTGAACTAAGTAGTCACGCAAAAGTAACGGTGTACTTTTGGCCGACCTCCATTAAGACGTGTTCGATGCGT
>NZ_BMGY01000078.1 GCF_014640435.1 Hymenobacter frigidus
GCTTGACCTCTACGAACAGCCCTACGACGCGGACTACCCCGTCGTGTGCCTGGACGAGTCGCCCAAACAATTAATTGATCGGCAAGCGTTTACGACCGCCAACGGGCAACGCCGCCACGATTCGGAATACGTGCGGCGCGGCGTGGCCGAGTTGTTCGTGGCCACCGAGCCGCTGCGCGGCTGGCGCGAACGCTGCGTCGAGGACGACCACAGCGCCGCCACGTGGGTGCGCTTCGTGGCCCGGCTCCTGGACACGACCTACCGCACGGCCAAAAAAGTGCGCTGGGTCATGGACAACCTCGCCACGCACAAAGTCAGGTTCTTCTACGACCATTTCCCCCCCGACGTGGCCCAGGCGTACCTGCAACGAATGGAAATCATCTACACCCCCGTCCACGGTTCGTGGCTCAACATGGCCGAAATCAAATTCGCCGTTCTCAGCCGCCAGGTACTCAACCGCGCCTTTGCCGACAAAGCCGCCGTGCAAGCGGCTGTGGCGTGTTGGAAAGACCAACAAAATACAAAGCCCAGGCCGCGAAATTGGCAATTCAAAACCGCCGATGCCCGCATTAAACTAGCCAAACTATACCCGACTATTTAATATTTTTTAACCACTACAATCACGACCGACTGCACTCCAGCATTGGTTATCAAATCCCATATCACGCTCATCATCAACCTCTTCAAACTACTTCTCTAAGCTATTCAGCACAGCTAGAGCCCCTCGTTATTACTCGCTTCTCATTTGCTGCCCAGATGAAAACCTCTAAGAATGCCGCCTGCACTTTGACGTTAGACCCAGCGTTCGCGCACGAGCCGGACGTGGATATTGCCTCCTATTCCGACGAGTTGCACCCTGACGACACGGCTGAAACGGAAGCCGGGCTATGCCTCGTCTGTCATGACCTGTTGGCCTGGTACGAGCAGGCCTGCGCAGCCGGGCCTTCCCTCCTACCCGCCGGAGCCGAGGCCGCTATCGTTCCCGCTTCGCTGCCGGTTCCGGCAGCCACTTTTGCCTTCGCCGTCGGCCACCGCATGCAGCCCATCGTTAGCGCCCCGGCCGTCGTCACCTAGTGCGGCCAGCACAAAGGACGCCACCCCGCCACGGACCTCGTGCAGCGCATCAACGTTTACCGCCTTGACAACGGCCATTGGGATTGCTACCGCGTGGACGAACTGCAAGCCGCCTGACCTTTTACTTCTTCCACGCCAGTATCGGCAGCAGGCCGTGGTCGGTTGCGGACGAGTTGGAACCTTGCCGACACAGGCAGCGGGAAGGCACCGTTGACCCAGTGGCCAGCCTTTCCAATCAAGTCTTTTGTTCGTGCTGCGTGCGCATAACCGAGTCAGGGTCATTACTGGGTAAAATGTTTTACATGTTTAACCCACATTATTCATTCACAATAAGCTAGTGCACATCCGAGAACTCGTTGATGAACTGCTGGGTCAGTTAGGCTAGCAAAGCTCGTTCCCGCCCAGGTGTGACCTTTCTTTTTGGGGCAGTGGGGAAAAAGATTTCCTACAGCAGCGAAGTGAAAAAGCCAGTAGTCAGCCAAAGGTCTTCTTCGACCAATTGGCAATGCATCAGCTGTCGGGGCAAGTTGGCCCCTCGGATAATCCCAAAGCCCACCCGCAGCTTCGGCAAAGGGTCTGTACAAGCTTCCGGTTAGTCGCGCTCGGTGAGGCTCAGGCCCACGCGGTATTGGAATGCTTCATCACGAATCGCCGGTAAGTGGATGATTGGAACGGACGAAAAGACCGATTTGACTACTGCGAATACCAGGCGTGCCACCCCGTGCATGGATCCGATAACTTGCTGCATTTAAAACGTATTAATAAGTTTAGATGGTCTAACCAGTTTAAATGGGTAATCAAGCGCCAATTATTAACATCGTGAGCCTTCTTAACCAGGTAAAATGGTTTTTATTATTCAGAGTATTAAGCACTGATTTGCAGTATATTGAAACTATATGAGGTAGTTAAAACAGTTTATACATTTCAAATGGATAAAGAATATGGCCCGTACGTAATGTTTAATATTGTATGCCCATTCCAGCCAGTTATATTTGTTGTGCCATCCTAATTCCTGAAAACTTCATTCTCCGGCATCCCATGAAAAAGAAGAATCCCCCCGTGAAAGAAAAGCAGCCTCCGGTCATTATTGCGGTCGTTGGCCGCAAGGGGGGGGTGGGTAAGACCACCACCAGCCTGAATCTTAGCGGCGAGCTGGCCAGTCGCGGCTACCAGGTGCTTTTGGTGGACCTGGATGTGCAGGGCGATGCGACTTCCGCGCTTACCAGGGAAGAATATTCCACGAGCACGGGCCAGGTACTGCTGGCGGGAAGCGGGCTCCTGGATGCCTTGGTGCAGACCAAGCTGCCAACGCTCTGGCTGCTGCCCACGGACGATGACCTGAAGCCCCGTTCGAAGGAGTTGATTACCCACCGGCCCGAGGACTTCCGCTTCGCGCTCCGCGACGTGCTCGCGGCCGAGGCTGGCGGCTTTGACTTCGTCATTATCGACTGCCCGCCATCCCTGGAAGATATTACCCTCATCGGTCTGTGCGCCGCGACGCATTACCTGGCCCCGGCATTACCGAGCTACTTTTCCCTAAAATCCCTCAATAAGCTGGCGGAGCTGACAACCCTAATTCAGCAGGAGCCGGGCATGAACCCGAACCTGCGTTTTATCGGCCTCTTTTTTACCGATTTCAATCCCCGGGTGCGCAACACCCTGCACGCCGACATTGTGGCGGCCGCCAATCACCTTTTTCCCGGCCAAGTGATGGCCAATGTGCGCACGGATAAGCGGCTGGGGGATGCCCAGCGCGATGCCGTACCGGCCCAACTCCGTACCCCGGAGTCCAATGCAGTCGCGGACTTTCAGGTCCTGACCGACGAGGTGCTCTCACGCCTGTAGTCTTTTTTTATTCTCATTCTATTCTCCACCCATGGCTTCTTCCCCCGCCCCCCGCGATATCAACGACCTGCTAACCGGTGCCGGCCGTCCGCAGCCCCCCCGTCCCCCCCAGACGTCCTCGCCGGTTGCCCCTCCCGCGGCCCCGTCACAGCCGGCCAAACCGGAAGCGGCGCCTACTACCCGTAAGGGAACCTTCATCCTGACGGAGGCTAATGACGACGCCCTGCACCGTCTGAGCTTCTACACGCCCGGTCCCAAAGGGGAAAAGTCGTATTTGATTAACAAGGCCCTCGAAGCTTACTTGGCTCAGTTTCCCGACAGTCAGCGAGCTATTCCCGAGGGGGAGGACGTGCGGCGGCGTGGCCGCCGCCACCACTAAGTGGTCCTGCCGAATCCACCGGGCGTGATTTCGGGCAGTAGTTAGGGTGCGGATATCAGCAGTAACCCAGCAAGAAGCCACACTATTGCGAACTTTATTAGCTGTCACCTGCCGCGCAAGAAAACCGTCGAACTGTATTAACCAGTTTATATGTGTTGCCCATATAAGCTGGTTAATCCGGATTAATTGTAAGGGGTGATAAGTAGGATGGCCCAGGTGTAAGCAGTTCCAACACACAATTACATAGTGCGAAATGGCTGTGGGTCATGGCTTATTAACAGTAGCTCAAAAAGTTTTCCAGTGTGGAAATTCGAAACCCACTTTTTGACCCGTTAAAATGAGCCTTTCGGCTTCTCTGGCCAGGGCAGGGGAGGGGGTATCAGCATGGTGTAGTGGCTGTTGCATAGCTTATGGTCCATCTTTCATTGCCTGTATCCAAACTACGAGTGATAGCGGTGGTGCCACTGCCAGCAGCCCAAAAGCGGTCCTTGGAGTAGGGGCCTCGGCATAGCGATAGCTAGGGGTATCGTCCTCTTGGGCTGGTGCTTGAGGAGCTTTTTGAGATTGAAGGCAATCGCGGTCAGCAGCATCGTTTTGTGGGCACTGCTGCGCCCTCGCGTGTTCACGCGGCGCAGCCCATAGTACTGGAGCAGGCTCCCAAATACCGGTTCAGTGGTGCGCTGCCCCAAGCGGCGCATCCGTCGCCCCGGCCGGCTCTGCTGCCGGGCCAGCGCCCGGCGGTAGTGCGTGTCGTACGCCGTGCGAGTAATCTTACGGCTCTTGCTCTTCGGGATACAGGTTGGTTTACGCAGGCAGCGTCGACAATCGCCGGTGGCGGCACTGTTGCGCTTGGAGAGTCAACCGTCTTGGTCGGAATCAAAGCGTTTAAACGGCAGCGGCTTGCCCGCTGGGCAGGTAAAGCAATCCGTTGCCTTGTCATAGGTAAAGCCCTCGATTTCGGGCTTGTAATGGCCGAAGACGGGAATCCAGGGGGGGAGCGGGCTTCGGGCAGGGCATAATTCAGCCCGTTCGAGTAGTTGGTGTCCGCGCCAACGTCTACTACCGGTAGGTCGTGGGCCAGCAGCCGCTGGTACAGGGGCTCCACGATGCTGGGCAGCAGCAAGCTATCGCGGCGGTCGGCGAAATCGGCCTGCACGTGGCTGATAACGCCATGTCCCTCATCCACGGCCAGACTGCCCAGATAGTTGAGCGCGCTTGCCTTCCCCTAACAGATTTGTTGCTCGGCAGCCGCGCCTGCGGCCGGTCGCGCCATAACGGACCGCTGTCATTACGCAGGTAGCGGGCGTGGGCCGCGGCGACGCGCCGCAAGTGGTGCTCGGGGCTAGCGCGCAGGGCCTCCGGTGGGGCAAGCGGCGGTTCTACCCCTAACTCGCTGGCCACCTGCAGGACCGGCGCCGGCACGTCGGCGGACTGCTTTTCGCACGGGCTTTCGAGCGAGGCGTTGGTCTTGACGAAGGCCGAGTTCACCGCTTATGCGTCGAGGCAATAATGCTAATAACTGATGTTACGCACGGAGTTGACCGAGTTGCTGGTACATGGCTTTGAGCCCGACGGTGTAGAGCTGGGCTTTGAGGCGAAAATGGCCGATGCCGCACTTGAGCTTAAGCACTTCCAGTTTGGTGTAGGCCAGCACGGCGGCAAAGAAATGGGTGGCCTGCGTGGCCAGGGTTTTGGTGGGCGCCTTGCCCATGGAGGCATTCTGTTTGAGCGACTTGTGGTATTCTTCCACTTTTCACCGTCTCTGGTAAATCGTGGTCAGTTGGGCCTGGTCCAGGTCGGTGTCGCTGCTGACCAAATACAGCATGCCCTGACTACCGTCCTGGTTTGTAAAGACTTGTCTGGTTACGAGCACCGCTTCTCTAACGGCCCGCAAATAGACGCGCAAAGGCTGCGTATCGGGAAACACCAGCGACTGCACGGACTGGAACCGGCCCTGCGCGCGGTCGGCGTCGCTCAAGGCCACAGTGCGGCTGCTTTCGAGGGCAAAAACAACGTGATGGCCCAGGGCCCGCACCAGGGCCATGTTCTCGGCCGAGGCATACCAAGAGTCGGCCAGCAGGTAGCGGTAGGCCACCTGCGGCTGCGCCACGCGCAGCATCTGCTGCAGGTACTCGTTCTTGGTGAACGGACTCTGGTAGCTGGTTTTCTGGGTCTTGGGCTGGTAAACGGGCACGGTTTTGCGCACCAGCTCAACGGCGATGGGCAGGGCCAGCTCGCCGGCCTGGTAGAGCAGGCTGACGAAGTTCAGGCCCTTGACGTAGCGCTGCTGACTGTGGTCCCAATGGGTACAAATCAGCTCGTTGGCGGTGGTGTGCGCCTTTTCCAGCACCGAATCGTCCGCGATGAGCACGGCGAACTCGCCGGTCGGCCGCCGGGCCTCGGCCTGGCGAATCAGGGGCTTGGCCTGCCGCCAGATGTCGGCCGGGCCGTAGGTGGTCTGGCTCAGCCAGCGCGTGACCCGACGAATGCGTAACATCAGCTCATAAGCTGCTAAACGGGCTAAGATGACTAACGACTGCGTAACATCAGTTACTAACCTGTCAACATCCTAGATACTGGCGAGAAGCATCCACGTAGCTGATTTTGGTCGGGTCGAAGGCGGCCAAGGCCTGAGCCACCCAGTGCTCGTCCACTGTATCCTGGTACATCAACAGATGCACCGTCGCCGTTTCTTCCGGGTTCAGGCGCAACAGTCGACCAATGCGCTGGGCGGCCTTGCGCTCGTTGCCGAAGGCGTGCCAGATAATACCCACCCGCAGCTGGGGGATGTTGATGCCTTCCGAGAGCTGGGCCACGCAGGCCAGGCGCTGGATTTCGCCCGTATTGAACTTGGCCAGGTTCGCTTGGCTGTCTTTATTTTTAGAGTGGTAGGTATACTCGGCCTGTTGTTCAGCCTGCTGCTGATTGCAGGTAAAGAGCAGCACTTTCTCCGTAAACTGGCTGGCCAGGTGCGCCATGTAACGGCCCTTCCCCGGAAAGTGCATCAGGGCCTGCATGCGCAACAGGCGCAGCGTCTCGACGGGCAGCGCGTCCTGGGCCGCATTGGCCAGCCGCGTACTCCAGTACTGGTAGCTCTCGCGCTCGCTGGTCGTGAACTGGCTTCCCGATTGGAACGAGACCACGTAGTCCCGCACGGAACTCAGGGAGAGGCGGTGCACTACCAGGCGGTAGTCGTTAAGCAAACCGGCCAGCACGGCCTCGTCGGTCGTGTAATCAATCAGCATGGGGCAATAGGTGGCCACCAACCGGCCTTTTTCCGAATCGGCCTGCGCGGGGGGCGTACCGGTCAGGCCCAAGATGCTGTTCTGCTGCGCCACATGGATTTTCAGGCTTGGCTCGTGCGAGTCCTTAAGGGCATGGCACTCGTCGAGGTAGAGCTTGTGGTAGCGGCCGATGCTCAGCGTCTTGCTCAGCGAGCGGTAGGTGGTGAATTCAACCTGGTCGAGCAGGTGGGCCAGGCCAAATTTGCGCGCCTCCAGGGGCCAAGAGTCCAGGATGGCCTGGGTGGGGGCCGCGACCAGAAAGGATTTGGTAGCGGACCCTGATAGTCGGCTGCTCGCAAGCAGGCGGGCCATGTCGCGCAGGCCGATGAGCGTCTTGCCCACGCCCATGGCCACGCCTACCCCGGCTAGCTGTCGGTCCTGGACTACTGCCAGGATGTGGTCCTGGAGGGCTTGTCTTTTTGCCTGAGCCGGTGTGCCGACTGCTTGCACTGGAGAAGGGCTCATAAACAGAAAAGAGAAAGACCAGCCGGTGCCTGGTCCGTTGGCAAGCACTAAACACGACTGGCGGGGACGAACCGAGCGCGGGAAGCAATACACGGAAAGCCAAGCAACCCGTCGGTTCCGGTACGCATACCCGTGACCAAGTCTATCGGACCGGGTGAGGCGACGGGCAAAAAGCCGAGTGAAATGCTGGGTGAAAAGAGTAATGGGGTAGCAAGCGGAAGCAATGGTGAAAATGAAATAATTCTAAATTAGCTGCCGGTGGATATATACGATAGCGAGGTCTTTTGCGAACGCTGCGTAACAGACCCATCGGAAAATATCAACCGTTTTGGAAAAAGATGCCAGGCGCGGAAAAGACCAAAGCAGTCCGAGCGATAGTGGTGCGGGAGCAGTTGGGACAACTGGAACAGCTGCGTGAAAGAGACTGACTGGGTAGTCATGGCGGCTTGCTGTTTCTAAGAGCACAAGCTGAGTCTGCTGTTTAGCGCCCGGGTGATTGCTTGGGTGAAGTGCCTTTATTAAGTACAGCTTTGGTCAGCTTTTTTTACTAGCGGGCCAGTGCGACCTGCTTCTTCCTCCGCAGCCCGGCATCAGTTGTCCTTCAATTTATTGGTGCCAGATTTGGTTGGCATTAACCCTGGCTGCTGAGTTCCGCTAGCCTCTGGTTTAGAAATTCGGTTTCGCGCAGGGCCTGATGCAAGGCGCGGTGGCGGGCAATTACCTGCCGCCTAAAGTCAGCGGGAGTGATTTTGTGTGTCGTGCTCCAAATCTTCAAACTCACAATAACGAACCGCTCGGTACTGTGTAGAATGGATAGTTCGTGTAGGAACAGCCCCGACTTTTTCCCCACGTCGGCGGCACTGCTTGCTCATGAGTTTTTAGTGGCCGGGTCTTTCGTATTGGCCGACTGCCCCATAAAAGTTGGATGCCAGTGAGAGGAGGCGAGGATGGCGAAACAGCTAACTGTGGCGCGAAGAGAAAGACACGCTAAAGTGTTGTGGGCAGAGAGGGGTGGTTTCCGATGGGCAAGAAAAAGGCGGGGTAATGCCAACGGTCATTTTAGATGCTGGCGGTAAGCTGGCAATCTGGGGAAGCACTGCTTTGGCTCAATAATCTATCGGTTGGGTCGGTTGTTTTTCAGGTCGTGGGCGGGGGATTGTTACGGGCGCTTAAGTGGCCACGCATAAGTAACGGTGAATAATTGCGTGGTATTTTTGGCCTATGTTAGCTCCTTT
>NZ_BMGY01000079.1 GCF_014640435.1 Hymenobacter frigidus
AAAGGAGCTAACATAGGCCAAAAATACCACGCAATTATTCACCGTTACTTATGCGTGGCTACTTAGGCCCCGTTCTACGCGCCAGTCGGCACCGGGTGCCACCACCCGGGTGGGCTGGCCGGGCCGGCGGCACGCGTTGTAGGCGAGTACGAGGGCGCGCATTCCCCGGTAGGAAATGGGGTAGCGGCGGCGGGTTTCGTCGGTGCCGAACTGCAGGGTTGGGCAGTCGCCCATCAGCCGGTTGAGGGTGAGCTGCGCCGAGGCCGGGACAATCTTAACCACGTAGCTGGAGTCCGGGCGCAGCAGGTAAAACTGCGACTGGCCTTGCTCGTCGGTGTCGGCGTACAGGCTCAAATAACCCAGTCCCACGGGCCGCACAAATACGTGCGGACCGCGAGGCCCCACCCGGCGGCTCACTACCACTGCGCCGGCTGCGTCGCCGTAGCTATTTGCCGACCCCGGCGTGAACGGCAAAGCCACCGCGCCTTGGTAGAGGGTGAGGGGCTGCCCCGCCGGCTGGTAAAAGCCCTTCCGAAACTCCCCGCGCAGGGTGTCGCCGTTAGTTTTGACGACAAAATCCTGCCGGGTGCGTTGGGCGTGTCCGCTCAACGAAGCAAGTAGCAACAGGGGCAGCAAGTAGAGATGCTTCATGCAGGCGCACGGAGTCGCAGGGAGTGTTGAATGGCTTTGGCTGGTACCGAGCAACGTCTGACGCATTAAGTTAGGCGCACATGAAAGTGGCCAACGGAACTTGAAGAATAGCTGCAATTCGCGCACCTGTAGTCAGGGCACACTTCTTTTCAGTCAAATCAAATTGTTGAATGATGATTCCCTGTGAGGAATTTGCAACGGAAAGAATTAAGATTAACCGGGCGTTTTTATCCCTGCGCAATCCAGTTTCGTCCTCAGTCGTGACGAGTTCCGAAAAATATTTTATTGTCACTCCAACGATTGTGGGCATCTGCTTCCATGCGCCAATCTTCCAGCGATGTAAACCCGTGTACAAACAGTAGCGCTTGCAATCCAAATCAAAATCGATGCCCCCGTGCAAAAATGCAGTACACACAGCCATAATTAATGCGCTGATTCCAAAAAACAAATCTTTACTGCTCAGGAAATAGATTCCCGAAACGGCAAAAGCCGTGGCTAGAGCAGAGGATACGCTAAGTAATCGGGGCGGCCTAAGCAGTCGCGCATAAGTAACCGTAGTCAACCAAAAAGAACGTCATTCCGAGCTTGCCGAGGAATCTTGCCGGAGTCATCCGCGCCGCCCACTGGCGCGAGCGAGATTCCTCGGCAAGCTCGGAATGACGTTCTTCTTTATCCGGTTACTTATGCGTGGGCACTTAAAAGCTAATGTTACCAACGGAGAGCAGTTACCGCAGCCGCATATCGGCAATTATCGCGGCTATTTTCTCGCGTCCCAATCGTTCGGCCAGGTCGAAATCAACGGTTGATTTCAGGGGTTGCTTCACGCTGAAGTAGAACTTGATTTTGGGCTCGGTGCCGCTGGGTCGGGCCGAAATCTTGCTGCCGTCTTCGGTGAGGAACTGGAGCACGTTGGAGCTTTCCACGCCGGTTGCGGTGGTTTGACCGGTGGCCAAGTCGTGGATTTTACCGGTTTTGTAGTCCCGGATTTCCACCACTTTCAGGCCTGCGATGTGGACGGGCGGGTTGGCGCGCAGGCTGGCCATCATTTCCTGAATTTCCTCGGCCCCGCGCTGGCCTTTCTTGGTGAGGGAAATCAGGTCTTCGACGTAGAGGCCGTAATGGGCGTACATCTGGGTCATTTCCTGGTAGAGGGTGCGGCCCTGGTCTTTGGCCACGGCGGCTATCTCGGCCACCAGCGCGCAGGCCGATACGGCGTCTTTATCCCGGACAAAATCGCCGATGAGGAAGCCGTAGCTTTCCTCGCCGCCGCCGATATAGGTTTCCTGTCCCTCCAAATCGCGGATAAGGCCGGCAATGTATTTAAAGCCGGTGAGCGTGCGGTAGCTCTTCACCTGGTGCTGGCGGGCGATGTCGCCCAGGATTTCGCTCGTCACGATGGTGTACACGATATAGTCTTTCGGCGTGGCGTGGCCGGCGCGGTGGCGGGCACTCAGCAGGTAGTAGGTGAGCAGGGCGGCAGTCTGGTTGCCGTTGAGTAGCACCCATTCGCCCGCGTCATTGCGCACGCCCACGCCAACGCGGTCGGCGTCGGGGTCGGTGGCCAGCACGATATCAGCATTGGTGGCCTGGGCTTGGTCGAGGGCCAGCTGCATGGCGCTTTTCTCCTCGGGGTTGGGCGACTGCACCGTGGGGAAGTTGCCATCTGGCGTGGCTTGGGCCTGCACTACGTTCACGTTGGTAAAGCCGAATTCGCGCAGCAAACCTGGCACCAGCGTGATGCCCGAGCCGTGAATGGGCGTGTAGACGATGTTCAAATCGTGCTGGCGCTGAATGGCGGCCGGGTCGATGCTGAGCTGTTTGGCGCGGGCGAAATATCGGGCGTCCATATCGGCCCCGATGTGGATGATTTTCGACGGGTCGGCCTCAAATTTTACCTCGCTCACGCTGGCAATCTTATTGACTTCAACGATGATGTTCGTGTCGTGCGGTGACACTACTTGCGCGCCGTCGTTCCAGTACACCTTGTAGCCGTTGTACTCCTTGGGGTTGTGCGAGGCGGTGATGACGCAGCCGCTTTGGCAGCCCAGCTCCCGAATGGCAAACGACAGCTCCGGGGTGGGGCGCAGGCCGTCGAAGAGATACACCGTGATGCCATTGGCGGAGAAAATGCCCGCCGCGATTTGCGCAAATTCCGGGCTATTGTTGCGGCTGTCGTGAGCAATAGCTACCTTGATTTCCTGGCCGGGGAAGCTTTGAATCAGGTAGTTGCACAGGCCCTGCGTAGCCATGCCCAGCGTGTAGCGGTTCATGCGGTTCGAGCCCGGGCCCATGATGCCGCGCAGGCCGCCGGTACCAAACTCCAGGCTGCGGTAGAAAGCATCGGTCAGCGCTTCGGTGTGGCCGGAAACCACCATTTCGCGGATGGCCTGCTGGGTTTGCGCATCGTAGTCCGGCGTGAGCCAGGTATCAATGGTGTTTTGGATTGCGGGGGTGAGGGACATGAGCGAAAGCGTGAGTGAGGTGCGGGAGTCAGAGGCGAAACGGTCGCAAAGGAAAGAGGTTGGATGGAAAATCCGGCGGGGTGCCCCTCAGCGCGTCAGCCAGCGCCGCAGGTTTAGCCGGTAGAGGCGCTGCCGCACCAACGCCACGCGCTGCACCAGCCGCTCGTTGGAGATGAATACCCGCGCCGGTCCCGTGAAGCACAGCCCTTCGGCCTGACCCAGCCGCAGGGCATTAGGCAGGCGGAGCCGGCGGGCACGGGCGCCCAGGTAGCGGGTGCCGGCAAAGTCGGTGAGCAGCCACAGGAACACGCGGCCATTTTTGGTGTAGCCCAGCAGCGCGGCAGTGCGCTCGTTGGGGCCAAGGGCGGCGGCCGTTACCAGGCCCTGCACATCGAGCAGCCCGCGCGGCCGGGCTACGTAGCGGCCGGGCTGGGTGGGCAGGGTGTAGTGGCCGGTACGCCCATCGGCCCACCGCTTCGTGAACAGGTGCAGTGAATCGTGGGCCACGAAAAACGCCTCGCAGTCGAAGTTGTGCCGGTAGGTGCCGGGCGCAAAATCCGTTTGTTCGGGGTACGTGAACGCAATTTCCTCGGCCACGGCGGCGGTGTCGGTAGGGCCGGGCCGGGGTAGGCGCAGCACTCGCAGGTCGCGCCGACTACCGGCGTTGTTGCCAAAGTCACCGATGTAGAAGTAGCGGCTGTCGGCGGCCAGTTCTTCCCAATCGGTATTCGGAAAATTGACGATGCGCACGCGCTGCACCACGCGGCCACTGGTCGAGTCGAGTCGGAACAGGACCGGTGGGTTGTCGCCATCGTTCAGCGTCCAGAGCGCACCGTTGGTGTAGAGCAAGGCCGACGTTTCGGGCACCGCTGAATCGAGCCGGGCCAGGCGCTTCGGGTGGGCGCGGGCGGGGCGTGCCGGTTCCACACGCTGGGCCAAGGCGGCGGGCGGGGTGGCAAGCAACAGCAGCAGCCCGAGCAGCAGCGATAATCTGGGCATCAGGTCGGAAAGAGAAGCAGTGGTAGAATTAAGCAAAACCGTCATGCCGAGCGCAGCCGAGGCATCTCGCGGGCAATAGTAAATCCAATCAATTGGTATACTACCCCACGCGAGATGCCTCGGCTGCGCTCGGCATGACGGTTCTATCGGCTTGACTTTGTTAGCGGCAGACTCAGCGCGGCATTACAAGTTGCCGCGCAGGGCCTGCTCGCGCTCAATCGACTCAAACAGCGCCTTGAAATTGCCTTTGCCGAAGCTCTTGGCCCCTTTGCGTTGGATGATTTCGTAGAACACCGTGGGCCGGTCTTCCACGGGTTTGGTAAAAATCTGGAGCAAATAGCCTTCTTCGTCGCGGTCGACGAGCAGGTTCAGAGCCTTCAGCGATTCCAGGTCCTCGTCGATGGCGCCGATGCGCTCTAGCAGGTCCTCGTAGTAGGTGCCGGGCACCGAGAGGAACTCCACGCCGCGGCGGCGCAGCTCAGTCACGGTGCTGCGGATGTCGTTGGTGGCGATGGCGATATGCTGCACGCCGGGCGAGTGGTAATAGTCGAGGTACTCCTCAATCTGCGATTTTTTCTTGCCTTCGGCGGGCTCGTTGATAGGAAATTTCACGTAGCCGTTGCCGTTGGAAACCACCTTGCTCATTAGGGCCGAATACTCGGTGCTGATGTCCTCATCATCGAAAGTGAGCAGGAGCTTGAAGCCCATCACGTCCTCGTAAAACTTCACCCACTGGTTCATTTCGCCCCAGCCCACGTTGCCCACGCAGTGGTCCACGTGCAGCAGGCCCACGGGGTTGCTCTGCGGCACGCTGCTGCTTTTGGCTACGTAGCCGGGCATGAACGGGCCGGTGTAGTTGGTGCGTTCCACGAAGGTGTGGATGCTTTCGCCGTAGGTGTAGATGCCGGCCAGCGTGACCGAGCCGAACTCATCCTCAATAGTATAAGGCTCGAAAGCCGAGCGGGCCCCGCGCTTGGTGGTTTCCTCGTACGACTGGCGGGCATCATCCACCCACAGGGCCATCACCTTCACGCCGTCGCCGTGCTTGCGCACGTGCTCCGAAATTTCGGAGTCGGGCAGGAGGGAAGTAGTGAGCACGAGGCGAATTTTGCCCTGCTGCAGCACGTAGCTGGCGCGGTCGCGCAGGCCGGTTTCGGGGCCGGCGTAGGCCACCAGCTCGTAGCCGAACGCGGCTTGGTAGTAGTAGGCCGACTGTTTGGCGTTGCCGACGTAAAATTCAACGAAATCGGTGCCTTTGAGGGGGAGGAAATCCTGGGCGGGTTGGGCCAGCACTTCGGGCGAGGTCATGGTTTGCATAGGCGGAGTGGAAATGGGTGGGGGTTGGGAAGGTAAAAATACGGGTTCTGTTGGTTTAGCACGAAATTCGGACGGCTAGTAAGCAGCGCTTCGGGTGGGGATGGCGAGTGTTTAGCAATTCATCCCCATTTTTGTAGCCAATCACCTGCCTTAGCGTCCACATGAATACCGAAGAACTGAACCGCGCCCTCGTGGCCTTGATTGAGAAAAAAGCTGAGCTGCATACCCTCAAGTACGATGATACGCGTTACGACGACGTGGAAGAAGCCCTGCACGACCTGGAAGACGATTTCAACGACGAGTACGGTGACTACCTCGAAACGGCCCTTGATAAAGTGCACACCGACCTGAAATCGGACACCGACGTGCTGCTGCCCACCGCCTATTTGCCCAGCAACCCCAGCGCTACGCCCACGCCCAAAGAAGGCGTGTGGGTTGATTCGGAAAAATACCCCGGCAAAGAAGCCCGCATCACCTTGATTCCGAACCCCGTGCGCATCATGCTGACCGTGGGCAAGCAGGTGCAGCAGGAGTTGTGGAAGGCGTAAGTCAACTGTTTTTTTAGAACGAAAAAGCAGAACGTCATGCTGAGCGAAGCCGAAGCATCTTGCGTGTAGTAGTAAACTCAAACGAAAGAAGCTACTACCCCATGCGAGATGCTTCGGCTCCGCTCAGCATGACGTTCTATTTTAACTCATAACTCAAAAAATGCTCTACCGCATCGCTGAGCCCACCGACTGGGTCCACGCTCAGAAAACCGGCTTTTTTGCCAGCGCCGACTTGGCAGCCGAAGGTTTTATTCATTGTTCCGAGGCGCACCAGATTCTCGAAACGGCCCGCCGGTACTATGCCGGGCGGGCCGTTTTAGTTTTGCTGGAATGGGACGAAGCTGCCTTAGCTCTTGCTGGCGTGCGCGTAGAACGCGAATGGGTAGCTAGTCGGAACCAGCATTTTGCCCACGTTTTTGGGGCTGTACCGCTGGTGGCAGTGCGGCGCAGCTGGCCGTTTGGGGCCGATGCGGCCGGGGAATTTCAGTTGCCCGCTGGAATTTCCGTTGCAAAAGAATAACTTTAGGAAAGCGTGTAACCGCGGCGCGCCCAGCGGCATCTTCCCACTAGAAGAACTTCCACTTCCCTTCAGGCTTATGCAACCTTTCTACTTGCGTGCGCTGTCGCTACTGGCACTTTTTGGGTTGGCCACGGCCTGCGCCCCCACCTACCAGCTGGGCCTGAAACCCGCCAAGTCCACGAACCTGTGGGCCGAAGGCCGTGAGCAGGCCCAGGCCGTGGCCGACAGCGTGGAGGTGCGCCTGAGCTTTGTGTGCTACGAGCCCACGCGAGTCGTTTTTGAAGCAGAGTACCTTAACCCCACGCGGCGCTCGCTGGTGGTTGACCCCGCCGCGTTTCAGTACGAAGCCAACCGGCTGCCCGCGCCGGCTTCCAACCCCAAAGCCAAGTGCCCCAAGCCGCTGCCCGGCACCGAAGTAACGGCCGCCGTGGCCGCCGCCAGCGCCTCGCTGCCGTTGCCGCCGCTGCCGCCGCAGCCCGTGGCGGCCTTCGACCCCGAGCCCGAAATCACGGCCCTGCGTGCCAAAGCCGCCACCGAAGCCGATAAGGCCGCGCGCTTCGACTGGTTGGGCCTCGCCCTGAGCGCGGCCAGCCTGGCCACGGACGTGGCCAGCATTGGCAAGCGCGAAACCGTGGCGCAGTACCAAACCCGCTCCGCCCTTAGAAGCTGTTTGAGTTAGCAGAACTTCAGGGTTCTGCGAATGTTAACTATTGCAATCCAGGC
>NZ_BMGY01000080.1 GCF_014640435.1 Hymenobacter frigidus
GTAAAAAAACTTGCTCACTTCCTTGCTTTTTAACACAGTATCTCCTGCTTAAATAGACCACCTCAGGTCTCACTTGCCCCCAAAAAGCATTCCCGTTACGACGACCACAAACAAGGACCAAAACAGCAGAACGACTGCCACCGCGCACGCGGCCAGCAACAAGAAAATGCCGAGCCCCCGGCGCGCCCGTCTCAGGGCGGCGTGCCCGGTGGCCGCCATGAGCAGGACGGCCTCCAGGGTCATCCACGCGGTCAGCAGCCCCGACTGCCCGGAGATAACGGCCACGTACCCCAGCACGCCGGCGCTCGTGACGGCCGCTCCTAGGCCCCCGATGCTTAGCGCGAGCACGAGCAGGCGCAGCCCGAGCGGCTGGGAGGGGAGCGTGAGGCGGGCGAACCAGGAAGCACTCATGGGAAGCAGACTTTCGCTGGTAAATCTACGCGAGGAGTTTATCAGAACGGTCGTGGCTGTTACAGAACTCCGAGCGGCCGTGCCAAGCGAACACTCAACGCGCCTGACGACGCTGGAAAGGTGTTCAAACGGGTCTTTTACACGTGCCTCAGCGCTCCCCTCTCTTGTTTCTGAACGGACCAGTGAGTTCTGCAACAGCCACGGTCGTTTTTGTGAATCCTATCGAATGACCGCCGCTGCGCTTCGGCTCCGGAACGCCCCGTGCTTGCCTGGTGCATGAACCAGCTCCCCGCAGGCAGCCGTTTAACCCGGTTACAACGGCGCCTGAAAACAGGGCCACGTGAAATAGAGCACCGCCCCTTGCAGCAGCGTTAGCCCCAGGGTTACGTCCCAGAAAGCGGCTTTGCGGTTTTTATGGTGCAGCAGCCAGATAGCCGCCCACGCGCCGGGCGCCGCGCCCGGCAGCGTGGCCAGGTGCAGCGTTTTTTCGGCCATGCGCCGCTGGTCCCGTTGGGCTTTGCGTTTATCCAGGGCGAAGAGCCCGAAACACAGCAGGTTGAAAAACAACAGGCAACTCAGCAGTATTTTCATGGGGCGGGAGGCGGGCCTTTCGGATTCGTCTGTTCCGGGTTTCGGCCCGGGTGGTCGCGGCAGGGGTCTGAACCGGTTGGGCGGGTTCAAAAAGGGGCGGGGAAGACGGGGTACCAGTGGGTTGGCAGACAAAGATTGCTCCAGCGGGTCCGCAATTTATTGCGTTGCGTTCAAGGAAAAGGTGGGGATAAGGGATTCTTCCTGAGGAAATCCTGCCGGCCACTACCCCAGAACCCCCTGCTCTGGGTCTTCTTCCACCTCCAAGGCCCCGGCGACCAGCCTGGCGATGCGTTTGAGCTTGGACGTCTCCTTCGCGTGGGGGTGCTGAAGTACGGCCAGTATCGCCCGCAGCTGCTTACGCAGCCTGTAGGCCTTATTTTGGTGCGCTTTGGGCAACTGCCGGGCGGCTGCTAACTCCTCTTCCAGCCGATGCGTCTTGTGGCGCTCCTGTAGCAGCTGGCTGCTGACGGTTTCCAGTTCGTCCTGGATGCGGTTGCGCTCCCGGCGCATCGCGTCCGTTTGGCTGACCTGGGGAGTGTTGTGGTAGAAGGCGGTGGCAAGGTCCAGGGCCTGATTGCCCACCGCCACCGGAATGCCGGCGTCGCGCAAGGCCGCTTTCGCCTGCTGGATATGACCCGGTGTAATGATGGGTGACTCTTGGCTCATGGACAGCTGGGTGGTGGTAAACGAGGACTTGTGGCCTTGGTTAAACGGTTGGTCCAAAAGGTAATGGGCGAGCTCGTCAACCGTCGCTTCTTATAGGGGCATGGGTGCTGACGGGGCGTTCTCACAGCAGAAAACCTACGTTTGGGGCACCCAGGTGGCTATTTGCAGCGTTGAAGTATCGGTTCCGTATCGCGCGGACAGCGTTAATTGCACGTTGATTGCTGAACAAGTAATCTGACCCAAGCTAGCGCATATTCTGCTCATTTTGCTCAACACTGAACGCTGAGGCATATTGCACAGAACTAGGGAGTTCCCCTGAACAAACAGCCCTCATAACCGCTGAACGCGGGATATGAGCGGGTAGGTGCCCCATCTGGAAGCGCCTCGTTAATTTCTGTACCAAACGTTTAACCGAGGCCAACAGTAGGTACCCGGCAAAGGTCAGGGATTTACGTCCATCCCGTAGGCTGACCGGCTGAAAGTTCACAGCTCTCCTACCACTGGTTCCTGTGCCTAGAGCCGTTTCCAAGGGTGCCAGCTGTCGTCGTACCGCGTTAGCACGTGCTTCGACGTTCTTTCCTGTCAGCAGCCTCCCTTGTCAACACGTATAAATAACTGATAGTAAGTACTAAACAGCATAAATCCCTCGTCTAATTAGTACCTTTTTGTACCCCATTTCCTTGATTCAGGTGCGGCTCTAGGGAACGCAAGAAACCTGAGGTATTTTGTGCTTAAGATGCTGACTGTAAAAGTATTAAATACGATTTTAACTAGTTTTGTACCAACTAAAACCGGTTAGGTATTATCCCTCCCAATTAAATTATGAGCGTATTTCAGTTCCATTTTCCTGGTCCGGTGTGTTTGGTATGCCTTCACTGAATCGTTCTGCATCGATTAAAACGGCGTTACTCATTTTTTCTTTTCCTTCTTTTCTTCCCTGCTGCTTCGGTCAATAAGTCTCCCAAGACGTGCAACGGGTGTTCTCCCATCACCCCAGCTAACGCCACTATTTTCTCCACCATCAAATGGCCCGGGTTCGTGCGCGCATGCGTGAGCGAAGCGGCACTAATATGCATCGTGGTGCAGATTTCGCACACCGAGAACCCGAACTTGCCATCCCCTCGCGGGTGATGCTCGACAATGTCGCGAAACGTGCGCCGCTTCGGTGCGTTTCGCCGAACGGAAAGGGGTTTCTTTTTTAACATGCTGGACACCGGGGAAACCAACCCGGGCTCCTCCCTGCTCTCTTCCAACGAACCGCTCGTGCCCTCGGCTGGACCGGTCAGCGGCACGAGCGTTTTAGGGGCCGGCGGACACAGGGTATGCACCGGCTGCTGGATTGCGTCCTGGATTGCATCATCGCCGCGCGCCGCCAGTGCATGGCGGTGGGCTAATTGCGTTAGCAAGGCGTAAGCGAGCGGACCACACGCCTGCGCGCTGGCCTGCACCTCAGCCAGCGCCGGGACGGCCTGCCGGTGGTAAGTATTGAGTTCCGCTACCAATTCCGCGGCCGTCTGTCCGTCCGTAAGCGGAATAGCCGCGGGCAGTTCCGGATACGCGGCCAGGGCCTGGATCCGGCGCGCGAGGTCTTGCCAATCAAAGCTCACGGCTTTCCCGTGCACCAACAGGTCGAGTTGGAGTTCCCGGAGCACATCGCCCCACGTGGACCAGCCCAGGCCGGGGAAGTGACGCTCCATTCGGGCGTTGGCATCCGTCAGCGCCTGCGCAATCAGCAGCGGAGAAGCATGAGCAAAAGAAATGCGCTGTGGACCGGCGTTATTATTAGACAGCGCCAGAAGGACCTATAATGAGGTGCTCAGGGGCGTTTATTACCTAGCTCAGTTGCACCATCCTTTCCTTATTTTTTTACGAGCCATTGTAGGCCGTCCCGTTCCTCTACGCTAAACCCTTGGGAGAGGTAGATGGCCTGCAAATGCTCCTCGAAGGTGGGCAAACGGTCTTTCTTGGCGAAGGGCCCAGGGTTGTCGTACATGGTCCGTACTTCGGCCACGGGGTAAGCAACCTCCGCAGTCGCCGCCGCCACTTTTTTTGCAGCAAGCGCCTTTTTTGGTGGAGCAGCCGCGCGCTGGCTCTCTAGGTAGTCTGATAGCAGGTATTTTTCTACCAATGCCTTGTAGATGGCCCCGGCGGGTTTTTTGATTTTACCCAGTCGGTGCTGCGCCCCGACTCTTTCGATGACGAAGCGCAAATATCCCTCGTCGTATTCTTTAGCTTTTAGCTGGGCTTCCACTTGCTTGATGCTATCAGGCTTTAAACCCAGTTCCAGCAGCGCGGTGCCCCAGGCGTCCACCGGCAAGACGGGTGCTTTCTTGGCCGAGGCTTTGCGCGCAAACTGAAAGCTAACACGCTGCACTATTTTCCCTTGCCGCTGTACCTCGTAGGAGAAGGGTATGTCGGTGAGGGAAAGCTGGTCGCGGGCAGGTTCCAGTATCTTGGCCTTAAAGCTTCTGAACTGGGGGTATTCATGGTCTTGCACATCGAGTACGAACCGCAGTTCTTGCACGCTCATGGTGCGCCGGCCAAATTCTGCGTATTCTTTCAGCAGCCAGTAGATGCGCAGGGCAGAAGGGCTTTTGAGCTTCTGCACCTCTTCGAGGTCGGCCAAGGTAAAGTTGCCGGCCTCTTGAAGTTGCAGCAGGTAGGGCAGGGCATCCACGTTGAAGCTGGCCACTACCCCGCCCAGTTCGGGCTCCCAACTGGCGGTTGAAATCAGATTGATGTAGGTAAAGGCCGGCTTTTTGGTGCGACGACGGGTTTGGGGCTCCAGCTTCTCGATGTAGATTTTAAACTCCATGATGCTCTGACACATCGCGTCTACCCGTTCGTAGGCCGACCCGCTTTGTGAATCGAGTATCAATTCCTTAATAGGAATAAGGTGGCTGCGGAACTCGGTTTGCCCGAAATCCTGCCGGGCCAGCATAGACACGAACAGCCGCATTTGCAGCGGTATCATCGAAAAACGGGCGTTTATCAGCGCGTTGTGCTGGGCAAGCTGTTGGTTGGGGTTCTCTTCCGGTTGCATAAAGTGCCGTCTTTTTAGTTACAGGTAGAGCAGAATGTCAACGTCTTTTTAGTTACACATAGAATCGACTCTAAACGTCTTTCTGGTTACACATAGAATAAGGAACCACCGTCTTTTTGGTTACACATAGGACAGATTCCAAACGTCTTTTTGGTTACAGATAAGTGTCGTCTTTTTAGTTACAGGTACCGTCTTTTTGGTTACAGGTAAAATAAGAGACCAACGTCTTTTCGGTTACAGATGCCGTCTTTTTAGTTACAGGTAACGTCTTTTCGGTTACGTTTGCCGTCTTTTTAGTTACACATGACGCGTTCAAGACACCGGTAATCAATGAGTTGCGTAGAGGGTAATACTTTAATATAGTTTAACCTTCTAAAGAGCTAGCTTTTTTTGTGAATTATTTCTTTAAAAACAAAGCTCCGAAACGCAGTTAGCTTTCGGGGGCCGGGGCGGCGTGGCATCGGTGAGCTAACCTACCGGTTTGCCTACCAATGCCGTCTCCAAATGCTAAGATACCAGCTTGGGCCGCCACGTCTTGCAAATGCGCCGGAAGACATCGTCCCCAAGCGGTAGGCCGGGTGGGGGGTGATGCGCCAACGTTCCATGATGGCCCACACCTCGCTACTTTCCACCGATGCACCGGCCGGTAGCGGTTGATTTGGTGGGCCAGCTACGGGGAGCCGCGGGCGTCGGCCGCGTCGGGCTCAAACATAGCGTAGCCGGCGCGCCCGGGGCTCTCCTCAGCTCGTTCCTTGTTCAGCAGCAGCGTGCAGGCATGGTGGAATCGGTTCTGGTTGCGCAGGGCCGTCGCGCCTACGTGGATTTTGATGTACACCGTACACCAGCGCAAGGACATTGTCGCCCCTACCTGAGGAAACATTCGGCGGGTGGACTCCTTGCCGCCGGTGCCGCCGGTCATGGTCACGGACCCGCCCGGCTCCTCGAAGTAGATGGGGACCGTGCGCCGGTTCTCGCGCAGCTGAGGTGGTCGAGTAAATCCGGCCAGAACCGGGTGGTATCTTTCCTTCATCATAGACGACACGCCAAAACCCAATAACCGCCGCACCCACAACGCGGCCTTCCGCGCCGAAGCCTTGCGCCTATCTGAGCAGAGCCGCTCGACCCAGGCCGCCGCCTGGGCACTCAACATCGACCCGAAACGCATTTACCAGTGACAGAAAGCAGCTCAAACGCCAGTGGCGGCCGCCTTGGGGGCTGCGCTGGATCCGGCTGCGGCGGCCGAACTGCGCCAGCTGCGGGCCCGAGCCCAGCGGCTGGCGCAGAAGTCGGAGATTTTAGAAAAAGCCATCGCCAGTGCCTGTTTTAAGCGCAGGCTCTGGCATACGCCAGACCAATAAGCTGTTACCGCTTCATCGACACCGAACACGGGCACTGCCCCTTGCGGCGGCTCTGCCAGGTACTCGGGGCGCCGGCCAGTGGGTACTATCCATGGTAAACGTGGCAGCAGTGGGCCGTAGCTAAGGAAACGCCCGTCTGGGAAAAGGCCCTGGTGAAGGTTTTTGGCGTTCACAAACGCTGTTATGGGACCCGCCGCCTGCAAGTTGCCTTGCGCCGGAACGGGCATAGGGTAGGTCGCCAGCGCCTGCGCACGGCCATGCGCCGCTGGGGCCTGCACGCGCTGCAACCCAAGGTCTTCACCCCGCGCACGATCAACTCCACGCATGGGCTGCGCTGCGCCCCCACCAGCCCAAGCCCACCAAAGCCAACTGGGTGTGGGTGTCGGACATCACGTATTTACCGCTCGCTAACGGCTCTTGGGCCTACTTATGCGCGTTTCAGGAGCAGTGCACCAGGCAGGTGGTCAGCTGACACATGGGGTCCACCATGCCCGAAACACTCGTCACAACGGCTTTGCAGCGGGACCTGCTTGCCCATGCCCCCGCCCCGGGCCTGTTCGTGTATTCCAACCGCGGCGGCCAGCATTGCGGCGACGTCTACCGCACCCTGCTCCACGAGCACGGGGCCCTGCGCTCGTGGAGCCGCCGCGGTGAGTGCTACGACAACGCACAAGATAAAAGCCTGTGGTCCCGCCGCAAAACGGAGGTGTTCGAACTCCGCGAGTGGCCCGTTTTTGCCGACCTGGCCGATGCGCAGGCCAGCGTCGCCGAGTATTTTGACTACTACTGGTTAAAAAACAATAATTCGTCTGGTTGAGTTTGTGGTTTTGACTACGCCCACTTTAGGACCTTACGATGACGCTTTACCGCCTTTACCTCACG
>NZ_BMGY01000081.1 GCF_014640435.1 Hymenobacter frigidus
CTGCTACGGGTCATGACGCACGAAATCATGAACTCGGTCGCCCCCATCGCTTCGCTGGCTGATTCATTGGGCCGCCACGTGCAGCGCGCCCGGCAGCAGGAGGCTTCAGATGAGTTGCTCGACGACGTGGGCACCGGCATTCGTATCATCCAGCAGCGCAGCGAAGGGCTGCTGCGCTTCGCCCAGGTGTACCGGGACTTTAGCACCCTGGCCTCGCCGCAGCGCACGACCCTTTATGTGCAGGAATTGCTCCAGGCCACCCGGCAGCTACTAGCGGAACAACTGGCCGCGCAAGGCATTAAGGTTACCCTTAGCGTCCGGCCTGCGCACCTAATTCTGCACGCCGATGGCCACCTGCTACAGCAAATGCTCATCAATCTGGTGCTCAATGCGGCGCAGGCAGTCACCCAAACCCCTAACCCTCGCATTAGCCTGTTGGCCTGGCCCGATGAACAGGAACGGGTGGTTATCGAGGTGAAAGACAACGGGAGTGGTATCCCCACCGACGTACTGGACAGTATTTTTATTCCTTTTTTCACCACCCGCCCCAACGGTTCCGGGATTGGGCTGAGCCTGGCCAAGCAAATTATGCAGTTGCACCAGGGCAGCATTCAGGTCCATTCCGTAGAGGGGGCAGGCAGTGCGTTTCAGCTGTGGTTTCCCCCCTCAGTTACTTTCTAGGGGTATGGGTATATCCTACGTTAAGTACCAGGGACTGCTCCCATACTGCCACCGGTAGGGACAGCTAAATGCGCTAAGTAACGGTAAATAGTGGCCCGGCCGACGCCGAGCAATTGCCCGATTTCGGCTACTGTCTTGTCCTGCTGCAAGTAGAGCGTCTTGGCCGCCTGGGCTTTGGAAAGGGCCTGCTTGGAGAGGCCTCTGGGCCGCCCGCCCTGGCGCCCTCGGGCCCGCGCCGCCGTCAGGCCGGCTTTGGTACGTTCGCGGATAATGTCGCGCTCAAACTCAGCCAGGGAAGCGAATAGGTTAAACATGAGTCGGCCCTGGGCCGTGGTAGTATCCAGGTGGTCCTTTAAGCTAACGAAGTGCACGCCTTGCTGCTGAAACCCGCTGACGAGCGTGACTAAGTCTTTTAAGGAGCGGCCTAATCGGTCGAGCTTCCACACCACGAGCGTATCGCCCGGACGCAGGCGGTTCAAGAGGTGCTGCAGCGCCGGCCGCTCTTTCACCGACGATACTTTTTCCTGCGCTACTTCAGCACAGCTATAGCCCTGTAAGGCATCGGTCTGGAGGTGCAACTGCTGGTCAGCGGTGCTGACGCGGGCGTAGCCAAAAATCACAGGCGAAATTCTCAAGAAGTCAACGAGCGCGAAAATAACGAGCCGTTGATTAATGAGAATAGAATATGAGACAGTTTCTGGCACCTCATCAGTAAGTGGGGAAGTACAGGCAAGTAGGCCGCTAAAACGGCCGTTTTTTGAGACAGCTGCCCACGTTGTCTTTTCTTACCGATACTTTCTGTTCCTACTCTCGTGCGACCCCTTAAAGAAGGCCTAATTGCCGCCGGCAAAAAAATCCATGACGGCCCTGTTGAATTCCTCTGTTACCTCCTTGGGTGCTTCGTGCCCAGCTTTCCTGAATATTTTCAGGGTTGATTCGGGAAGCTTTCTGGCTATCAGGGCCGTGTGCTCCCGTTTGACGATGTCATCTTCGCCCGCCATCACCAGAACCGGCACCGTGACTTTTGTTAGTGAATCCGGCTGAATGTGCGGCTCGGTCAGCAATAGGTTTTTCAACCGGTAATTCATGTCCGCCTCCGCAACGCCCTTGTCTTTCATCTCCGCAAGCTGCTTGCGGAGCAAAGCGTTCAGCTTTGGCGATATCGAAGTGTTGTCATTGTACAGGACAGCCGCCATGGACGCCAGTTTTTTCACCTTGCGCGGGTGCTCCATGGCCAGCAGCAGGCCGATGTTCCCCCCGTCGCTCCACCCCAGCACGTGCGCACTATCGATACCCAGAAAATCCAGGAATGCAGCCGCGTCATCGGCAAACAGTTCGTAAGTGAGCCTGGCGCTGTCGGCACTGGAGTTGCCCTGGCCCCGGCTGTCCAACGCGATTACCTGGTATTTTTTAGCCAATTCCGGAATCTGCCGGTTGAAGGAAGCAATGGACATGTTATTGCCGTGCAGCAGCAGCAACGGCTCGCCCGCGCCATATATCTCGTAGTAGAGCCGGATGCCGTTTACGGGAGCATATTTCCCCCGCTTGGTATTTTCGCCGTACTCGTCCGATTCCGCCAGGGAGTTGTCAATAAGCAAGGATTGCTGGCCGGACTTGAAGTTCTCGGTAGTCAGCCGGATGTTGGACACGTCTTTAAAGTTGGTAACATACCAGGGCTTTAGACTGTCGTTTTCAAAACCGGAATTGCCAAGCGGAATACTTACCGTCTTATTTTTGCTTTTGATAATCAGCTCAAAATCATCGAAATAATACTTTCCTCTGCCTGAAAAGAACATCCCCACCGACAGCTTATTGGCCTGGTTGTCAATTGCGCCGGAAACTGACACCGGAGTCCAGACGCCGAGCTTGTAGCTTTCCATGCCGTACTTATTGAAGTACGGTTTGATGGTTTTGGCGTCCAGGGAGGTAACGGCGCAGGCAACGGCTCCGCCATTTTTCGACTTGCCCTCAATCAACAGCTGACCGCGGACTTCGAACGTGCAGTTCGGGTAGGCAGTAACGTCAATTGTCTGCAGCAGATAGGACAGCTTATCCTGGGCATTTGCGGTAAGTGCTCCGCACAGCAGGGAAAACAGGAGTAGTATCTTTTTCATTTCATCAGGATGGGGAATGCGGCAGTATCGCCAACAGGTGCCTGTGCGGCGGCGGCCAGCGGCGGCGGCCAAGGTAGCTTCGTTTATTTCGGATAAGTAGTTTGTTGACTATGGGGTTCTCTTTCTGTCGGGTGGATTTACACGCTAAGGCTATAAAACCTCATTTCTACTGCGTCAGAGCAGATTATGCAAAGTACTTATCAATTAGGATTTCCTTTTTGATAAAGCTGGTGTACCCCTAGCTTGCCTGGAACCGCTCTTTTTGCAAGCATTTTAGGTCTGCCCTCTTTGTTAAGGTGCTGCCGTAGGGCTTAGCGTGTAAATCCGCCTTTTTGCAACAAGAACCCCACAAAGGCTTGCATCCGAATCTCGCCCATCGGCTCTAATTCGTACGCCAGCACCAGGTGTTTCAAGTCGTGGCTTTCAAAGCCGGGCACCAACGTCAACTCTCGGGCCAGCAAGCACGCCCCGAGCGCGTGGCCAACGGTTTCTTCGGGCAGTTGGCTCAAGGTGGTCACTTGGCGATGATAGCGCACCTTATCGTGGCACTGCTCCAAGCACCACACCGAAAAGAAAAAAGCGTGGCGAATGAGCTGCTCGGGGGCGGAATACTTCATGGGGAACCAATGTCTCTTTTGGACACAATCTAGCACCGTTTAAACCCTCAGGCCCTAACGTACTGCCTGTTTACAAAAAGGGTCCCGAGGTAAACGAGGCCCGTTCAAATTAAGGAGCGTAGTTATGCCCTTTCACTAATCCCTTTCCGATGAACTACGCCTTGATGGTGTTGTTTCTTTGCTTTTGACAATGATGACTTTCGCCGACGTGGTGAGCAACAGCGGCGATTCTGTGCTGGAGTCCTATATTTATGCCGAAGGTCGCCTGCTGCTGGTGCTCGTCCTGGGCGAAAACGACCAGAAAGTCGCCTTGTCCCTGCCCACGGACCACCTCGCCTTTGCCGGCGCCGCTTTAGCCAATAAAGAGGGTTCCTGCCGCACCTGCTTTCTGGCTATTGAAGACTTGTCGCTGGTGCTCTCCGTCGAAAACGGGGTGTATGTGCCCGCTCCCGGCTTTGGCAAGCTCATGCAGCAGACCCGGGCCAACTATCACCTGGCGTATGGCAAGAAGGCCGCCGAGTGGACCCATCTTCTTTCCTTGGTTGGGTATGGCCGCTTAATATCCTGCTTAGTGGCTGATGTAGCAGCAATTTACATCACGGAAGTAGCAGCTTAAGCTCCCCTGTCAGCCCTGCAGAGCGCTGCAGCAAAGTGTAGTAAAACCGTGGTGGCGTAAACTAGCGCCGTTCAGTTGAAGGAGGATAACTTAGCCCCTACCTTAGACCTCGTATGCTACCGATGCCCCGTTCTTTTTCCTTGCTGCTCTTGCTCCTTTGTTCGTCGGGCCAGATGAACAGGGGTGCCGACTGCACCGTGTTGCAGGGCAAGAGTCAGTGCGGGCAACAGCGGTCGCTGATGTCGGTGCGCACCGGGAAGGCCGAATTCGGGGACAGCGCCCGCGGCTATCGGCGCCTGGAAGTGGTGACGGGCAACCGCCCGTGCCCGGAAATCACGCAGCTGCGCTACCGCAAGGGCCGCCGCAACCGGCAGGAGGTTGACACTCACCTCTCGTTCGACTGCC
Source organism: Hymenobacter frigidus (assembly GCF_014640435.1). Taxonomy (GTDB): domain Bacteria; phylum Bacteroidota; class Bacteroidia; order Cytophagales; family Hymenobacteraceae; genus Hymenobacter; species Hymenobacter frigidus. The sequence goes on from NZ_BMGY01000081.1 coordinate 4,434, forward strand.
GCGTCCAGGGCAGCCAACTCTTCTACTACACCGGCCTAGTGCATTCGGATTCCCTCTTCCCGACCAGCTGCGGGATGTCGGACGTGCTGCTCTTCGGGCTGCGGGACGCCGTGGGCACGCGGCGAACCACCGGCCGCAACCGGTGCGAAAGCGTGCTGGAGACCGAGCTGCTCCGCAAAGAGGTGACCGGAGCAGACACGTTGGTCACCTATGCCCTTGACCAGCACATCTCCGATTCGCCCCACCTGACCCGCATCACCTTCGACACAAAGTTTCGCGTCAAGCGGCTGCTGTACGATAACAGGGGGTTGCTCACACGACCGTGCGAAGCCGACTCGCTCATCGAGTACAACTGATAGGTAGTTTAGCAAAAGGGGCGTGGTTTGAACGCACGCTGTTCAAAAATAGGAGCGTTTAAGCGAAAGGATAGGTGCCACATGGGTGTAATTCAAAACTACGCGCTGCCCTTTTCATCGGTCATCGGTACTGGCCTCTATGCATCGCTGAGGGCATCAGACACAGGTCCGATTTTCCTGCTTGAAGAAGAGCCGCGTAGTTTTGAATTACACCCGTGCCACATTTAAGTGGTCTGTTAAGTCGCCTACTGCTCGACGACCGATTCCATTCGGGGCGTGACCGTAATGGACTCAAAGAACCGGCGGCGGCTATCCATCCCACTCGCACCAGTGCTGTCCTGCTCGTTTCTGGAAACAAAACTGAAGCTGTAGGTACAGCTATCCACCAGCACACTGCGGCTATACTGGACCACGCTTTTGCCACTATTCGGGTCGCGGGCTTTGAACATCAGTTCTATGCCGTTGCCTCCCCGCGTGGGAAACGTAGAATGCACCAGTAACTCCCCGTGGGCGCTTCTAAGCACACCCTTGACGAGCCCTTCATAATATCGTTCGCGATTATTAATGTGCCCCGGCGTTTGCCGAAGAACCAGGTACATGCCCTCGGCATCTTCTGCTCCCCACATTATCTGCCTGGCCGTGGGGGGCATACCGAGGTTCTCCGGTGCGAGTTCCTGCAATTCTGCTGGCACCTGCACCACCACCCGCTCGTCGACTACTCGGGTGAGCCAAGGTTGCTGCTGCGAACAGGACCAGCCGGTGGCGAGGAATGGGAGGAGCAACATGCCATACCTCTTCATGTGACAAACGTAGGGCTCGTGACCCGTTTACTTAAACGGTCCGAAGGTAAACGCACTCCGTTTGACGAAAGGAGGGTAATTTTAATCAAGTAGTCGGACGATGCAGCCATGAGGTGGTCCATTTAGGCTGGACAGTTTAGGGCAGTAGTTTGAAGTGATTGTTGATGAGTGCGATACGGTGTCTGGTAGCCAATGCTGGAGTGCAGGCGGTCGTGATTGTAGTAGTCAAAATAGTCGGCGATGCTGGCTTGCGCGTCGGCTAGGTCGGCAAAAACGGGCCACTCGCGCAGTTCGAGCACCTCGGTTTTGAGGCGGGACCAGAGGCTTTCGGCCTGGGTCGTACCCGGTAGGGCGTTGTCGTAGCACTCGCCGCGGCGGCTCTGCGAACGCACGGCCCCGTGCCGGTGCAAGAGGGCGCGGTAGGCGTTGCCGCAATACTGGCCGCCCCGGTCGGAGTGGACGATGAGGCTTGGGGTAGGCGGTTGGGCAAAAAAGGCCCGCTGCAAGGCCGTGGTGACCAATTCTTCTGGCATGGTGGCCCCCACGTGCCAGCCCTACCGGGTACGACCCACCACGTGCTTGGTGCCCATGTCCTGAAAGGCGCATAAATAGGCCCAGTCGCCGTTGGCCAGGGGCAGGTATGTGATGTCGGACACCCACACCTGGTTGGCCCGGGTGGGCTTGGACTGGTCGAGCAAGCGGTTGGGAGCGCAGCGCAGCCCGTGGGTGGAGTCGGTCGTGCGCGGGGTGTAG
>NZ_BMGY01000082.1 GCF_014640435.1 Hymenobacter frigidus
CAATCGAATACGCTTTCATACCGAAAAATAGGTGAAAATCTGTACACGGAACAGGAAACCGCTCTATGTGACGCACTAGGCGGCGGTTGGCGCGGGATGGGCTTGCAAATCAGGCCGCCCGCTGCGTTTGCCAGCTCCCTTGAAATAACTTGCTTATGAACGCTGCCTAAGTGCCAAGCCACTAGCTTTTAGCTAATAGATGTCAGCTTTTGTTCTCATAGCCAAGTGATTATACCGGCTTCATTGTTCGTTTAATTAGGGCTTGGCACTTACTGGTATTATTTGATCAAATGAGCCCGCAGGGAACCGGGATGGCCTAGGAGCGCAACAGTGTCGACTCGCAACACAAGTTCAGCCAAACGGTCGTGGCTTAAACGCACGCTGTTCAAAAAAACGCGCGTTAAAATGTGGGCCTGAGCGCAGGGTACGGGGTTCTCGTTACAACGGGGCGAAAAATTACGTTAAGCCACAAATCATTGTTTGTCAGCATGTTTTGTAGGCGTATCGAAAAACGTTCGTTTTGTAAGGCCATTATGGAGCAAGTAAAAAGCGGCCTTTACTGTCCTGCTATGCGTCTTTTCGTGCTATCTCACTAATAAGTGACGCTCCTTGAGGCTTTCTGTCGGGATAGCGAGAACCCTACCGTAATTTCTCGCCCCGTTGTGACGAGAACCCCTTAGAGCGTGAGGACAATTACCTTTACTTTGGCAATCGTTTATAACGAAGAAACTATTTATGAGAAGACATGAGATTAGTGATGCTCAATGGCTGGTGGTGAGTCCCCTTTTGTCGGGCAAAGCCATGGATTGCGGGGTAACGGGTAAAGACAACCGCTTGTTTTTCAACGCTGTCGTGTGGATAATGCGCACCGGCTGCCCGTGGGCCGACCTGCCCGAACGCTTCGGCAAATCCAACACCGTGTGCAAGCGCTTCCGGCGCATGGCGACCAAAGGGGTTTGGGAGCGGGCCTTCCAGGCCCTGCAAGCCCCCGAACTGGACTGGGTCATGCTCGATTCGACCGTCGTGCGGGCGCACCAGCATTCAGCGGGCCAAAAAAAAGCAACGCCGCCACCGAGTGCCTCGGACGCAGCCGCAGGGGCATCGGCACCAAAATTCACGCCTGCGTTGAGTCGCTGGGCAACGCCGTGCGTCTGATTGCGACCGAAGGCCAGGCGGGCGACAGCCCGCAGGCGCTGCCCTTGCTGGCGGACCTAGAGCCGGGCAAAGTGCTGGCCGACACGGCTTACGACAGCGACGCAACCCGCGCCTATTGCACCGAAAAGGGCATCAAAGCCGTCATTCCCAGCCATCCCAACCGGGTAGAACCCTTGGCAATGGACGAAGAAACCTACCGCGACCGCAACAAAGTCGAGCGCTTTTTTGGCCGCCTCAAGCAATACCGCCGCCTGGCCACCCGCTACGAAAAAACCGCCGTTTCCTTCCTCGCCTTTTGGCATATTGGTGCTACGCTAGATTGGCTTAGGTAAATAAATAAATTTATGATTGTCCTCACGCCCTAGTCGGCCTCGAAGAAAAAAAGCAGCGAACCGCGTGGTCCGCTGCTTCGGGTTGAAAGCCATGGGGCCCCTACGGCTTTTTGTTTGCAGGCAAATTGTCCAGCCCCCTCTTCTACAAGGTTAGCCCCAGACCAGCGAACCACGTGCGGCCGTCGGCGGGCAGGATGCCCGGGCCCGGATACCCGCCGGCCCGGCGGGTGAAGTAGCGCGCGTCGAACACGTTGTTCACACCGCCGCTGAGGCGGTAACGGCCCTCGCGGCCCAGCTTCCAGGTGGCCGAAAAGTCGGCGACCTGATAGGCCGGAATGGCGCCGGTCTGGGCGTTGGCCGTGGGCTCCTCGGTGTTGTTGGCGTCGGCGTACACTCCGTCCACGTAGCTAAACTGCCCGGTCACCGACACGCCTTTGTGGGCAAAGGTCAGGCCCGTGCGCAGGGTCTGGCGCGGGGCGTTTTCCACGTACTTACCGTCCAGGTTGCTTTCTACAATCCGGGTGCCGGCGCCCATGCCGGTGAGCGTGGTCACGGGCAGGTTGCCGTAGCGGGCGTCGAGCAAACTCAGCGCGGCGAACAGGTCGAGGTGGGGCAGGTTGAGGTTGCCGGTCAACGAATGAATCAGGTCCAGCTCGGCGTAAGCTTCCAGGCCGTGGGTCTGGGTGCGGCCCAGGTTGGTGCGAAACTGCTGGGTCTGGCCGGCGGTGCCGCCGGGCACGGGCCGGCGGATGGTGCCGATGCGGTCCTCGTAGTTGAGGAAAAAGTAGCCCACGTCGAAGCGCAGCCAGTTCTTGAAGGTGCCGCGGTAGCCCACCTCGGCGGTGTAGCCGCGGGCGTCCTTCAGGTTGGGGTCAATGACGTCGGCCGTGGCCGGCGGCACCAGGTCGCCGAAGAGCACGGGGCGGAAGGCGCGCGAGTAATTGGCGTAAAGATTAGTGGCAGCTGATACCTGGAACTCGCTGCCCAGGCCGTAGAGCAGCACGTTGCGACGGCTGGTTTGGTCGGCCACGCGGTTTTCGGTGCCGTTGGCGGCCCGGCCCAGGTAGCCGGTGCCGGTGTTGCGCAGGTAGTCGTAGCGCACGCCCGGCGTGAAGCTCAGGCGGGTGCCGGCGTGCAGCAGCAGCTCGGCAAACGCGGCGGCGTTGGTGGTAGTGAAGTCAAATTTGTTGGTGAAAAGCCCATTGCCGGTCAGCGTTAGGTCCAGGTCGTTGCCGGTGGTGCCGGTGCCGCGCTGGTGGCGCGACGTGGTGGCCCGATAGGCGCGCAGGCCGGTGGCCAGCGTGTGGGTGCGGCCCAAAAAGTCCAGGTCCTGAGTCAGGCGCAGCTCGGCGCCGAGGTTGCGGTAGTCGTCGCGGTCTACTTGGCGGGCGGCAAACTGTTGGGTCCGGCGGTTCACGGTGTCGAGCGCCGGCAGGCCGTTAACAAAGCCTACGCTGTTGCGCGCGGCCACCAGACCGAAGGTTTTCAAACTAACCCGGGTCCGCTCGCCGGCCTTATAGTCCAGCGTGAGGGCCGGCACCAGCCAGGGCGTACTGAACCAGTTGCGCGCCCGGGTGCTCTGGCGGCTGTTCTGCGCAAACTGGGCGTCGGTCAGGCCGCCGGGCTGCTGCAGCTGGTTGGTCATGTAGGTCAGCTCGGCGTTCAGGGTCAGCCGCTCGCTCAGGGCCACGCGCACGTTGCCGTACAGGTCGTCCACGCGGAACCGGTTGTTGGAACGCCAGCCGTCGCCCTGGCGGTGGCGGTAGTAGGCGTAGTAGTTCACCTTACCCACGGTGCCGCCCACGGCGTTGTAGGAGTTGAGCAGGCCGTTGGAGCCGGCCGTGTTGCTGGTTTCAATTTCGACTTTCTTGTCGCGGGACCCGCGGCGGAGCTCGTAGTTGAGCAGGCCCCCGAACTGCGGCCCGAACTGCAGGCCCGCGCCGCCGCGCAGCAGCTGGATGCGCTCAACGGCTTCCAGCGGCGGGGCGTAGTAGGCTTCGGGGTAGCCAAAGGCGTCGGCGCTCACGTCGTAGCCGTTCTGGCGCACGTTGAACTCCCAGCTGCGGTTGGGGCTCAGGCCCCGGGTGGCGATGTTAATCTGCTGGCCCGAGCCGTCGTTTTCCCACACCATCAGGCCGGGAATGCGGGCCATCACCTGGCGCATGTTGTTCTGCACCAAGTTGGCGTTCACTTCACGGGGCTTGATGAGCTCGTTGCGGCGGCCGGCCGTAATCGTGGTGCCATCCACGGGCGCGGTAAAGTGGGGAGCGGTGCCGGTCACGGTTACTTCGCTCAACACTTGGCGGCGGGTGGTGTCCGGGGCTGGTGCCTGCTGGGCCTGGGCCGTGGGGATGAAAGCGAGCGTGGAAAGGGCAAAGCTGCCGATAATAGCGGCAGGGGAACAGTGTAAGAAGACGGGCATTAGGTAAACTTTGCTCGGTAAAACGCTACAAAGGTAGTATTGTTTAGAATGATTACAAATAAGAAAAGTTTGCCCATTACCTGTATGATTTCCAAGGACCCGTTTTCAGCACCTGCTCAGAGGCCGAAAACGCGCGCCGCAGGCCTTGCTGCTAACTCCAACTGGGCTTATCGACCTTCAGTAGTGGGGTTCCCTTCGCTACGCATAGCAAGGACTGCCAGAGGCCTTCCTCAATCAAAACTTCTCTATCGTCGGCCTTGATTAAAAGTTTGGTACGGATGTTACATGGCTTACCCATCCACCCGATTTGGGGTACCGGAAAGCCCTCAAAAGTGCCTGTTGGATACTTTGATTGCCGCTATGCGTTTCGGATACCGCATTTTGTCGCGCTAGCAGCCACCGGGAGGCAGTAGGCAGCCAGTACCTTAAAACGCCCGTTTTTGTGCCTCGCGCTTGTTTATCAATTCAATAGCTGGATTGACGTAACATCTGTACCAAACTTTTAACCAAGGCCCGTTCACCGAAAGGAGGATTTCCAACGCGCGGCCCTGACCCGGCGTCGTTCCCGGTGGAACCACCTGCGGGCGGCCAGGGACAATTTCCCGCCGTTTAGTCCCGGGGCCCGAAGGCGAAATACGTCAGCGAGAGGCGAACGGCCCGGTTGTAATACGGGGACGCCGTGAACCCGCTCCCGCCGCTGAGGGTGGGCGCCAAGCTGCGCAGCCCGTGCGTGTACCCCACTTGGAGCAGGGCCGGGCCGTAGCGGTACCCCAGGCCTGCTTGCAGGCCCGCGTCCCACGGCCGTACGTACTCGCCTCTCCCAAAGACAGGCCGGGCGTCGGCGGCCCGCACGCGGCCCCTGACGGGGGGGGCGCCCGGGGCCACATCGGACGTTTCGTAGCGACCGGCCAGAAACTTCGCCGCGTAGAGGCCGGCGTATCCCTGGATACCTTGTCCGTTGGCGAACTGGGCGTACGCCACGCTCACCGGCACGGTCAAGTAATTCAGGCGGTACTCCGCCCGGGCCGCCACGCGCGGCGCGCCATTCGCCACTAGCACCTGGTCACGTTGCGTGTAGCCTTGGCGGGTGTAGCGCGCCCCGGCTTGCAGGGCCCAGTGACCGCCGCGCGCCCACTGCCCGGCCACTCCGGCCTCGAATCCGCTCCGGAGCCCGATGGTCGTGGCGCGGGGGCCGCCCGGTTCCACTCCGCGCACATCGGCCCCGTTAAGCCCCCCACTGGGGCCAAAATGAAAGCTCGTTCGCGCTAGTGTGGGCAGGTCTTGGGCCTCCATGACGCGGCGGTCCGGGGCAGGAGCGCCTTGGGCCCAGCCGGCCAGGGGCAACATCAACGAGAACAAGCTGGGTAGCCAGCAACGGGCAGAAAGGAACATACTTGACAAAAGAAGAAAGGAAGCAAAGGAAACGACGCGACAGCGGAGAGCAACCCGCACCCCCGTCTGGTAGTCCAAGAGGCACCAATTGCACCAAGCGTTGCACCGGGTAAGTTGGCAACCCCCGAATGGCGAACGAGTCACTGGCCTTATTATAGCAGGCAGGGGGTAAAATTACTGTAAGCAGTTCCTAGCCAGGGTCAGAAAGCCGTAACTTATTGTCCCTTTGAAAATTAGGGCCTGCCAATCTAATAACTCAAGAAAACGAGGTTCAAAAAGGCAGTCCATAAATGAGCAGCCATTTGGCTTATTGGACCTAACTTTTTGGCCCGCACTAAAATAGTAATTTCCTCAAAGCGAGTCACATACAATATAGGCTTTATCTTTAGCGTAAATTTGTCTGCCCGCTGCTATAAGAAGGCCTTACTGCGTTAACGACTTACCATCGTAAAAGGCGAGCACCTTGCGGCGGAAGATAGAGCAGTTTCCAATTCAGTGTACATGATAGCCGCAATGGTCAAACCAGTTTTTGGCCTCGTGCTCGCTTATCCATTCGGCCGCCGTGCGAATGGCTTCTTCCAGCGCGTCACGGGTGCGGGCCTGGGCCTTGCGCAGCCAGGTTTTAAGTTTGCTGAAGGCCAATTCAATCGGGTTAAAATCGGGGGAATACGGGGGCAGGTACAGCAGCCGCGCCCCGTATTTTTTGACCACCTGCTCCAGCCCGTCTACCTTGTGCACGGACAGGTTATCGAGCACCACCACGTCACCCGGCCGCAGC
>NZ_BMGY01000083.1 GCF_014640435.1 Hymenobacter frigidus
GAGTGAGCAGCGACATGCGGGCAAAGGCCCAAATTTACGCCCAATGCTAAATGTGTTTAGTCTGGGTTTTGCAGGGTCTTTCATGACGAAGGAAAGGTGCCATCCTGTTCTGTCCAGATTAATTAGACCACCTCATAGTTACTGCGGTAGCTTAAAAGCAGGCTGCTAAATAGGGGTTTATCGCGGCGATGAGCGGGCGCAATATCAGGAATACGGGCGGGGTTTGCGGAGCAATAGGCGTGGGGTGGCTGACTGGAGTAATGGGTTAAAAAACATTGGTCGAAAAACAGCCAATAATTAGACTGCCGAAGACGCAGGTTAGTCTATTTTATTTTTTAGCGGCAAGTCGGCTCGGGTTATTTGTATCATCAGTCAATCACCAAAGTTTTCAAGCTCCATGAAATCTATCAAGCAAATAATCAACAGGCTAGCTGGTAAGCCGGCGCATAAGATTTCGCATACCGACGCGCTTTCGTTTTCCGAAATGGACCACTTGTTTGGTGGCAAACCTGAGGAAGCAGTTTCGGAGCATGCCTACTGGTGGTTTGAAGATGACGGGACTTTGCCGAATTCAGACCCCAATTCGAATACCCTTTTTGCGCACGTTTAACCTCGCCGCGCCCGCCCGGGCCGACCACAACTGAACAGGACTAAGGTGCCGGCCCCAATCCCTGTTTTTTATTTTCCAATCTCCATCATCAACCCCATTCCATTGCCATGAAAAAGCAAGCCATCAAACTCGACAAAGCCCTTTCGCTCGATAAGGAAACCATTGCCAAGCTCAACGAAGACCAACTCGGTACGCTGGAAGGCGGCATGGTTGCCGGCACCACCGTCACCTGTAATGGTCCGGTAGAAGCTTTCGCGGAAATGGCTTCCTGCACGGCTTGCTCCTGCAACCACTAGTGCGCGTGTCGCAAATCGTATGAAAAAGCAGGCTGGTAAACTAGATAAGGTCCTTTTGCTCGATAAGGAAACCATTGCCAAGCTCACTGACGAGCAACTCAGCACGCTGGAGGGTGGCATGGTCCTCACCGCTTCCATCACCTGCGGGGGGCCACCCACACAATCGTGTAATACCTGTTCCTGCAACGATTAAACACTTCTCCATTTCCATTCCAAAGCACATGAAAAAAGACGTTATCAAACTCGAAAAAGCTTTGTCGTTCGACAAGGAAATTATTGCCAAGCTCAACGACGAGCAGCTGAGCGCCCTAGAAGGTGGAATGATGATTGCCGGCACGGCTTCGTGCAACGCCGGACCCCAGACCACGGGCAACACCTCGTGCGAAGCCTGCTCCTGCAACGGCTAATCCCCACTACTCATTTCATCACAACCTCATCTCAAGCCCCATGAAAAAGCAAGCCATCAAACTCGACAAAGCTCTTTCGCTCGACAAGGAAACCATTGCCAAGCTCAACGAAGACCAGCTTGGTACGCTGGAGGGCGGTATGGTGGCCGGTACCACCATCACCTGCAATGCGGTGGCGGAAGCCCAGGCCTTTCCAAACTCTTGCGGCGCTTGCTCCTGCAACGGCTAAGCTGGTGTTTAAATAGCGCAGTCGTCATGAAAAAGCAGCGCATCACGCTTCAGCGAGTTCTGGCGCTGGACAAGGAAATTATCGCTAAACTCAACGAGGAGCAGCTGGGTGCCATCGAAGGTGGCCAGCAAACCACCACTCAGGCTGAAGTAACGGAGCTCTCGTCTTGTCCGGCCTTCAGTTGTAACCCCGCCAATTGCATCGGTGACCTCACCACCGCGAAGTAAGTTGTGGGTATTCCTACTTCGGGTAGCACGAGCTTCGTGCTACCCGAATTGCTGATTTCTACTATTGCCACCGGTTTTTCCTGCCTTCTGTGTCCGATTTATCCGCCCGCTCTTTGCTCAACCCTTCTGCCCTGCGGGTAGAAGCGGAAAGCTATTACCTGCTACGCCGGCCGTTGCTCCCGGTGCAAACCGTGTGGTGGCTGCACGAGACTACCCGCCAAATGCCCCAGGCCCTGCTGCCGGCTTTGCTGACACTGTTTAGCGACCCGCTGCTGCAGGAGGCTATTTATACGGCCTCGCCAGCGCTGCATGCTGAACTGCTTAAAGCGCTGGCTACGGGCGGCGGCGACTCGCCGAAAAGCACGGAAAAGCTGGTCCTCACGCTCTACAAGTACACGCTGCGCATGAGCACGCGCTGCACGCCCTACGGTCTGTTTGCTGGCTGCGCGCGCGGCGAGGTAGGCGGGCACACGGAAATTACGTTTGCCGACCAGCCCCTGCGCAAGCAGTCGCGGCTGGATATGAACTACGTTAGCGAGCTGGTGCAGAGTCTGATGGCAGCGCCGGCGCTAAAGGAGCAGTTGCTCTACTACCCCAACAACAGCCTGTACCGTACCGGCGACACGTATCGCTACGTCGAGTTTCAGGTGCAGAATAAACGCCGCACCTACACCCTTACGTCCGTGGCCTATGCCACGTACTTGGAGGTATTGCTGACCGCGGCCGAGCCAGGTTGCAGCTTTGCGCACCTGCTGGCCCTGGTGGCCCAGGCCGAGCCCACGGCTTCGGCAGAGGAGGCCCGGGCATATGTCCACCAGTTGATTGATTCCCAACTGCTGGTGAGTGAGTTGGAGCCGACCATCACGGGTAATATCTACCTAGAAGGTTTGCCAGAACGATTGAAGAACAAGATTTCGGCCGAAGAGCTCGCGCCCCTTCACCAACTGGTGCAGCTGCTGAAGGCCGGCGGAGTTGCTAATTTTCAGGAAACTCATCAGCTTCTGAGCGAAACCTACGGGCAGTCGGCTTCTAAGGACCTGATTCAGACTGATTTGTTCTATAATACCGAGCGAAATCAGCTCAGCGCGGCCGTGGTAGCCACCATTACCGAACAGGTGAGTGAGTTGTGCCGGCTGGGCGCGCGGGTGCTGCTGCCCGACTTGGTGCGCTTCGCCAAAGATTTCAGCGAGCGGTTTGAGGACCAGGAAATTCCTTTGTTGTTGGCGCTCGATAATGAGTCGGGCGTGGGCTACGGCTCGGCGGGGCCGGGCAGTGGCGACTACCTGCCTGTGCTAGAAGGCATCAGCCCGCGGGGCGAAGCCATCAGCGCGAATGCCACCTGGAAGAAAATCGTACAGCTTGCCCACGAAGTGTACCACCGCGCCCTGCGCGACGAAACCACCACCGTGGAGTTGACCGCTGCCGACCTGGCCGGCCTGGACGAGCAGCCCGACTTAGCAGCGGCCACGCCGGCCAGTCTGTTTGCCTTCGGCGCATTATTGGCCGAATCGACGCAGCAGCTGGACGCGGGCAAGTTTCAGTTTTCGCTGGGTACTTTCTCGGGACCGTCGGCGGCCAACCTGCTGGGGCGCTTTTGCTACGGCGATGAGCAGCTGCTCGAAGACGTGCGCGAATCGTTGCGCCGCACGGAGCCCGACACTGAGGATGCCGTGTATGCGGAAGTGGTGCACCTGCCCGAAGCCCGCGTGGGCAACATCCTGATGCGGCCCACCCTGCGGGCCTATGAGATTCCGTTTCTGAGCCCGGCCACCGTGCCGGCCGAAAACCAGCTACCCGTGCAGGACCTGTTGGTGTCGGTGCGGCAGGGCCGCGTGGTGCTGCGCTCCAGGCGCTTGAACAAGCAGGTGATTCCCCGGCTCTCGACGGCGCATAACTACATGGCCGGGCTGCCGATATACCGCTTCCTGTGCGATTTGCAGAAGGATAATAGCTATTCGGGCGTGAACTGGAGTTGGGGCAACCTGGCCGAGCAGGCATTTCTGCCCCGGGTGCAATACAAGAATATCATTGTGGCTAAGGCCCGCTGGCTCATCCGGCGCGAGCGGCTCACTGGTGCGCTGGGGCAGCCCAAGGTTTCTCTCGAAAACCTGCTGCGGGGCTACCTGGCTAGCCACCAGCTGCCGCGCTGGTTTTGCTTGGCCGAGCACGACAATGAGCTACTGATAGACAGCGAGCACCCCGCCGCCCTCCAGCTGCTGCTGCACCAGCTGGAGAAAACGGGCCAACTGAAGCTGACGGAATTCCTGGCTACACCAGACCAGTGCTTTGTGGGCGGCCCCAACCAGCGCTACGCCAACGAAGTGCTGCTGCCCTTGCGCAACCCTGGCGCGCGCCCGCCCAAGGCCCTAGCCCTGCCAGTGGCCCAACCGCTCACTCGGCAGTTTGCGCCGGGCAGCGAGTGGGTGTACTTCAAGCTCTACGGGGGCACCAAATCCATGGACCAGCTGCTGACCGAGGCCATTTTGCCGCTCGCGGAGCAGTGGCAGGCGCGGGGTATCATTCGGCAGTGGTTTTTCATCCGCTACACCGACCCCAATTTTCACCTGCGCATCCGTTTTCAGCTGGCTGATAACCGGCCCGAGCTGCTGGCTACGGTGATGCAGGAGCTGCCGGCCGCGCTGGCAGCTGCGCTGGCGCATGGGCGGCTGCACAAAATTCAGCTCGATACTTATGTGCGGGAACTGGAGCGCTATGGAGCCGCCAACATCGAGTATGCCGAAGCGCTGTTCAGCCACGACAGCCTGGCCACGGCGCGGGTGCTGAACCTGCTGGGCGGCGACGAAGGCGAGACCTTCCGTTGGATGCTGGCCCTGCGGGGGCTGAATGAAATGCTGAACGATTTTGGCTTCGAGCTGCCCCAGAAGCAGCAGTTGCTTGACCAGATGAGTCGCTCATTTTTTCAGGAATTCAAAGGTGATAAGCCCTTGCAGGTGCAGCTCAACGAGAAGTACCGCAAGGAGAGCCGCCGGCTCCAGAGTTTCCTGAACCCGGCCGAGGACGTGGCCAATGGCATTGAGGAGGCTACCCAGGAATTTGCCGACCGCCGCCAAAACTGGAGTTCGGTGATTGTGGCTATTCGGGCGCAGTATCCGGAGGGGCTGCTGGCCACTGAAGCCGGGTATTCGCTGCTATTCAGCTACGTGCATATGTACCTTAACCGCTTCGTGCTGTCGCGGCCCCGCCTGCATGAGCTCACCATGTACACACTGCTTTGCAAGTGCTACACGGCCCAGCTCGCCATGCGCAAAAGTTCTTCCTCGCCCGTTAAAATCCCCAGCTATGCCTCCTGAAAATTACCTCCACAGCGAAATTCAAGAAATAATGGTTACCAAGCCCAGCTTCGTCCTGAAGTCGGGCAACTTTCTGATTGCGGGTCTGCTGCTGATACTCCTGGCCTTCACAGCGTGGTTTAAATACCCCGAATTTATCACGACGGAGGTATCACTGGTCACGCAAACCCCGGTTGATTCGTTGGTGGCGCCCGACGGCAATCGCGGCGCGGTGCTGCTGGTGCCCAATGGCACATTTGTTCGTCGTGGCGCGGCCTTGGTGGCCTGGCAAGATGCCGACCGCACCGACTACGGCCAGGCCCGGAAATTAAACCAGTTGCTGAGTATTTTACCTGCCGCTGGCCTGCCCGCCACCGAATTGGCGCGGCTGCTCCGGCCCATTCGGCTCGCGCAGCTCGGCCGACTGCAACCCGTATACCAGCGCCTGTTAGCGGCCAGTGCTAATGGCACTCCGTTGTCGGCTAAGCTGTTAGCGGCCAGCCGTGCACAGCTGGTCCAGTGGGAGCAGGCTGCCGTAGGTGTGGCCTCGCAGGATGGTATCGTGCAGACGAGCTACCCGGTGCGGGCGGCCGCGGCGGCCATTCCGGCCGGCCGGGCAGTGGTCTGCCTATTGCCTCGGCAAAGCATCTACCTGGCCCTGGGCACCATTAGCCGAGAGCAGTATGCTACCGTGCGGCCGGGGCAGCGGGTACTGCTCCAGATGCACGAGCTGGGTACCGCCTCGCTAACGGGCAGCGTGCTGGAAGTGGCACCCCTGGCCCGACACCAGCAGCACCAAGTCGTCATCCAACTGGCCTCGACCAATCGGGAGCGCTTATATCCGTCGTTTTCGGGTAGCGCCCGCATCATGCTCCATCAGCAGTCGCTGCTGGCCAAGTTCTTGGGCCGGTAAGCGGCCAGCTACTCTACCCTACTATTTTAGTTAATTGATAAAGAGTTAGTTGGCAAATAATCCATCGAAACACGG
>NZ_BMGY01000084.1 GCF_014640435.1 Hymenobacter frigidus
TCGAATACGCTTTCATACCGAAAAATAGGTGAAAATCTGTACACGGAACAGGAAACCGCTCTAAAAATCCTGTTTGTTTAGGCCTGGGAGGGTGTTTGGCTTGGCGGCATTAACTAAGCGACGCTTCCTGGGGGATGAGGGTGCGCAAAGGACGCAGTTGGCCGGCGCAACGGCTTCGGGCAGGGTGAAATCCTACGAGTCAATACTGGCCATAGTATGGGCGAGCTACCTGCGGTCGGGTAGGCAAGCGGAACATTGCGAAGCTTGTATGTTCACATAAGTTCAACAGTAGTAAGTGCCAAGCCACTAGCTTTTAGCTAATAGCTGTCAGCTTTTGTTCTCATAGCCAAGTGATTATACCGAATTCATTGTTCGTTTAATTAGGGCTTGGCACTTATCTGTGCTGATTGCAGAAGTTTACCGACACTCAGAAACGCTACCGGCATCGGAGGACTGGTGATTGTCGCGGAAAGTCAACAGTGCGGAACCAGAGGTCTTGGAGCATGTCTCCGCCTGCATGCAACGGCAGCGGGGTTGGTCGCCTATCTTTTAGTAATCCAGAACGCCCAACCTATTTGCCTATCACTCTGCCCGCAGGCTCAGCACGGGGTTGCGGCGGGCGGCTCGCCAGGCCTGCACGCTTACTGTAAGCCAGGCAATGAGCAGGGCCCCCATCCCGGCGGCTGCGAAGTACCACCACTGCCACGCCACGCGGTAGGCAAAGCCTTCCAACCACCGCTGCAGTAGCAGGTAGCTCAGGGGCAGCGCCAGTACGATGGCCACGACGACCAGCCAGGTCAGGCTGCTGGTTAACATCCAGACAATGCCCAGCTCGCTCGCGCCCAAGGCCTTGCGGATGCCGATTTCTTTGCGCCGCCGCTCGGCGGTGAAGGCTGCTAGCCCCAACAAGCCCAGGGCGGAAATGAGAATGGCCAGCCCGGCAAAGTAGCGGGCGAGCACGGCGACCCGCCGCTCGGCCACGTACTGCGCTTGGTAGTCGGCATCCAGAAACGTGTAGTCGAGCGTAAAGCCGGGGTTGTAGGCCGCGTACAGTTGCTGCAGCCGCGCAATCGTGGCCTGCTCCGCGTTGGGCTGGAGCTTCACTAGCACCGTGTTAATCTGGGGGTCGAGCCAGAGGAGAAGGGGTTTGATTTTTTCGTGCAGGGACTCGTAGTGGAAGTCGCGGACCACGCCCACGATGCGGGCCCCGTCGAGCCGTTGGCCCACGGGGTCCGGCATCCCCAGGCCGGCCACCAGGGCCTGGTTGACGATGATGGCGGCGCTGTCGGCGCGGAATTGCGGCGCAAAGCTGCGGCCGGCTACCAGGTGCAGGCCCATCGTTTCCACCAGGTCGTAGTTGACCAGCATCGTCGCTACTGGCAGGCGCTTCCCCTGCCAGCTCATCTCCGCGACGTAGCGCCCCCCCAGGAAGCCGCCCAAGACGCTGGACGCCTGCACGACGCCGGGCAATTTCTTCACCTCGGCCAGAAAGGCCGCCAGCTGGCGCGCCGCCTTGCCGGCAGCATCAAAGCGGAGCACGTGTGCCTTGTCGTAGCCCAGCGGCTGGCGCTGCACAAACGCCAGCTGCGCGTTGACCATTACCACGGCCACGATGAACAGCACCGAGAGCGTGAACTGCAGCACGACCAAGCCCTGCCGCGTCCACACGTCGCCGGCCCTGGTCGGCAGCTTGCCTTTCAGCACGGCCGCCGGCTGGAACCCCGACAGGTAGAACGCGGGGTAACTGCCCGCCAGCAGCCCCGTCCCCAGCGCCAGGGCCAGGCTGGCCCCCACCAGCTGCGGCTCCCACCGCAAGGCCAGCGGCTTGCCCGTCAGCGCGCTGAACTGCGGGAGCACGAGCTGTACCAGCCCCACGGCCACGACCAGGGCCAGCAAGGCCATCACCACGGATTCCGTCAGGTACTGCCCCACCAACGCGGCGCGGCTCGCCCCCAGGGCCTTGCGAATGCCCACTTCCTTGACCCGCCGCGAGGCCTTGGCGGTGAACAGGTTCATGAAATTAATGCTGGCAATCACCAGAATGAGCCCGGCAATCAGGGCGAACAGCCGCACGTAGGCAATGCGCCCCCCGGTGGCGACGCCGTTTTCGTAGGTGCCGTGCAGGTACGCCGCCGAGAACGGCCGCACAAACAGCGTGCGCCCCCGAGCCTGGGCCTGCGCGCTTTTGGACTTCAACAAACCCGCCAGCTTGGCTTGAAACTGCGCGGGGTCGGCGCCCTCCTTCAAGGCCAGGTAGGTGTTGAAGGGGCCGTCGTCGTCCCACTTGATGGTTTCGCCCATCTGCATCCGGTCCTTGAACGAGGCAAACGGCAGCACGCAGTCAAACTGCTCGGACGAGTTGCGGGGCACCCCGGCGAACACCCCGGCCACCAGGCTGGTCTGCGTGCTATCGGCGGCCAGTTGCCACTCCACGGCTTTGCCCAGGCTGCGCTGCGGCGACCCAAAGAGCTTGGTGGCCAGGGCTTCGGAGAGGACAATGGCGTGTTTGTCCCGCAGCACCGTGGCGGGGGTGCCCACCAGCAGGGGGTAGGAGAACAGCTGGAAGAAGGCCGGGTCCGCGTATTTGGGGACGGCGGTGAGCTGCCGCCCGCCCGCCGCCAGCGTGAACGGGGGGAAGAACGGGACCGGCGTGGTCGTGGCCACGAATTCAATCTCCGGCATTTCCCGCCGCAGGGCCTCGGCCAGAAGCGGCACGGTGCCGGTTTGGGTCGCAATACCGGCGGCCGTGCGTCGGTTTTCCATCACCTGGTAGAGCCGGCCGTCCAGGGCGTGGTAGCGGTCGAAGCTGCGCTCGTCGCTTATCCACAGGTAGACGAGCAGCGCGCCGGCCAGGCCGGTCGAGAGGCCAATCAGGTTGATAAAGAACGTGCTTTTGAACCGCTTAAAGTTGCGGTAAATGAGCAGCAAGGGGTAGGGAAGCATGGCCGAAGGAGGAGGAAAGCGGTTAGAATTGGCTGCGGCTGTTTTCCAGCACCACCTGCCCGTCGAGCAGGCGGATGACGCGCCGGGCGTACCGGGCGTCGTGCTCGGAGTGCGTGACCATGAGCACGGTGGTGCCCGCCTCGTTCAATTCGGTCAGCAGGCCCAGCACGTCGTGGCCGCTGGCCGAGTCGAGGTTGCCGGTGGGCTCGTCGGCCAGCAGCAGCGGTGGGGCGTTCACCACGGCGCGGGCCACGGCCACGCGCTGCTGCTGCCCGCCCGAGAGTTGCAGCGGAAAGTGGTTGCGCCGGTGCAGCAGCTGCATTTTCTCCAACACCTGCTCCACCCGCTGCCGCCGCTCGGCGGCCCCCACGCCGAGGTAGCGCAGGGGCAGCTCCACGTTCTCAAACACCGTCAGCTCGTCAATCAGATTGAAACTC
The DNA here is from genome assembly GCF_014640435.1 of Hymenobacter frigidus. Taxonomy (GTDB): domain Bacteria; phylum Bacteroidota; class Bacteroidia; order Cytophagales; family Hymenobacteraceae; genus Hymenobacter; species Hymenobacter frigidus. The sequence continues at coordinate 3,381 of NZ_BMGY01000084.1, forward strand.
TGAAACACGAAGCCCAGGCTGCGCTTGCGCAGCTCGGCCCGCTGGCGCTCCGAGTAGCGGCTGGTTTCGGTGCCCAGCAGTTGCAGGCTGCCGCCGTCGGGCTCGTCGAGCAGGCCCAGCAGGTTGAGCAGCGTCGATTTGCCGCAGCCCGAGGGGCCCATGATGGCCACAAACTCCCCCTGTTCCACCGTCAGCGAGACGTGGTTCAGCGCCTTGGTTTGCACCTCCTCCGTGCGGTACACTTTCTCCAGGTTTTCGGTTTTAATCATGAACATTTGTCTTTTTGGGCCAAGTAGTTATTAAGAATCCTACGGCTGGTGGTTGTCCAGCACCAGTTCCTGTTGGTCGGCGTAGCCTTCGTAGCTGGAGGTTACGATCCGGTCACCGGGTTGCAGGCCCGCCAGCACTTCGTAGTAGTCGGGGTTCTGCCGCCCTAGCCGGATGGCCACCCGCTGGGCCCTGCCACCATCTGCCCCCAGCTTGAACGCCCAATTGCCCACGGTTTGCTGGTAAAAGCCGCCTTTGGGCAGCAGCACCGCCGGGGCCTTCGCACTCAGCGCTAGCCGGATGGGCAGGGTCTGGCCCCGCCGCAGGCCCGGTGGCGGGGTACCGGTAAAGGCCAGGTCGATTTGCAGGCCTTTGGCCACTTGGGCAAAGATTTTGGTCACGCGCAAGGCATACGCCTGGCCATCCACCACCACTTCGCCCACCTGACCGGCTCCGATGCGGGCAATGTAAAACTCGTCCACCGCGGCGTGTAGTTTTACGCCCGCCAGCGCGTCAATCTGCCCCAGGCGCTGCCCCCGCGTTTTGGCCTCGCCCACTTCCGCGGCCAGCGAGCTGAGCCGCCCGCCGACCGGGGCCCGCAGCAGCAAATCGTCCATCTTGCGCCGCATCAGGGCCAGGTTGCTGGTCATGCGCCGCACCGATTCCTGCATGGTGCCCAGCTGCTGCTGCATGGCCACCGAGTCCTGGCGCAGGGTCTGTTGCGTGAGCTGGTGCCGGCGCAGCTGGTAGCGGTAGGCGTTCTGGCTCTGGAGGTAGTCCTGCCGGGCAATGACTTTCTGGTCGTACAACACCTGGTTGGTGTCGAACACCCGCCGGGCCTCGGCCAGCTGAAAGTCGATGTCGGCTAGCTGGTTTTGGCGCAGGATGCGGTTTTGCAGCAGCTGGTTGCGGGTGTTGCGCAAGTTGTTCATCAGGTCGTACACGGCCGTTTCGCGGTTCACCATTTCCAGCTGCAGGTCGGGGTTGGCCAGCCGCAGCAACGGCTGGCCAACCGTCAAGGTCGTACCTTCTTCCACCAGTACCTGCTGCACCGTGCCGGCCTCCACTGCGTCCAGGTACACAGTTCGCAATGGCTGCACTACCCCGTCGATGGCCGTGAATTCCTGAAAATTACCCCACGTAACGGAACTGATGGTCAGCCGGCTGGCCGCGACGTGCAACCGTTGGCCCGGCCGGGGCCAGTAGAGGCCGGCCACTCCCGTGCCCGCCAGCACCAGGGCCCCCAACCACCACCAGCGGGTGACAAACGACCACTTTTTCTTCGGTATCAGGACATCCATTCGGTTCGGCGCAGGGAATAGCAGCAACAAGCTATTGATCAGAGGTGCCAAGAACGGTGCCTTTATCACAAACCATTGTTAATCAGCAGTCTGATTTAAGTCCTGGTTGCCAGCTTCCGCCGAGCGTCCGGTTTTGATACAGTTGACCGTTCGGTTCTGATACAGTCTGAATCTATTGACGGGCAGAAAACGACCTGGCCGACTGAAATGCAGTATTTTTCGAAGCCTGCACGGTTTATGTGGCCTGGGTTGGGACGGG
>NZ_BMGY01000085.1 GCF_014640435.1 Hymenobacter frigidus
GTCCTAAAGTGGGCGTAGTCAAAACCACAAACTTAACCAGACGAATTATTGTTTTTTAACCACTAGTGGCTAAAAAACATTAGGTAGTCGGGTACAATCTGGCTAGTTTGATGCGGGCATCGGCGGTTGTGAATTGCCAGTTTCGCGGTTTTGGTTTGGTGTTTTGCCGGTTTTTCCAGCGTTCGACGGCCGCTTGCACGGCGGCCTTGTCCGCAAAGGGGCGGTTGAGGACCTGGCGGCCGAGGACGGCGAACTCCATTTCCGCCATGTTGAGCCACGAGCCGTGGACGGGGGGGTAGACGATTTCCATCCGCTGCAGGTACGCCCGGGCCACGTCGGGGGGGAAATGGTCGTAGAAAAAGCGGACTTTGTGCGTGCCGGGGTTGTCCATAACCCAGCGCACTTTTTTGGCGTCGCGGTAGGTCGTGTCCATCAGCCGGGCCACAAAGCGCACCCACGTGGCGGCGCGGTGGTCGTCCTCGACGCACAACTCGCGCCAGCCGCGCAGCGGTTCGGTGGCCACGAACAACTCGGCCACGCCACGCCGCACATACGCCGAATCGTGAAAGCGCTGCCCATTTCTGGCTGTAAATATTTGCTGTTCAATCAACTGCCTGGGGAACTCGTCCAGGCAGACAACGGGGTAGTCGGCGTCTTAGGGCTGCTCGTAGAGGTCGAGCACCTGCTCCGTCTGGCAGACAAAGGCGGCGCTTTGAGCGGCCGGAATCACCCACTGGGCCGGCCGCAGGAAAGGCTTGAGTTCGTTTTTTTTAGCAGCCGCGCCACCATCGTCGTCGAGATATGTTCGACGACTTCCAGTTCCACGAGCCGGTCGGCCAGCACCTGCAAGCGCCAGGCGGGCGCTTCGTCGGGCGGCGACTGGCAGACGAGGGCCATCAGGTGGGCTTCGACGCGGCCGTCGATTTTCTTGTCCGAGCGGGTCTTGCGAACCTTGGGCGCAAACAGGGCCAGGCCTTCCTCGCAGAACTGGCGCCGGACACGCTCCACGGTTTTGGTGCTGGTGCCCAGCACGGCGGCCAACGCGGTGGCCGTCCGCCGCCCGGTGTGCTCGTCGCTATTGAGCAAAATCTGAATTTGGCGCAGTTTGGGCGAATGCAACTTGTATTTCTGGCGCCACCCTTCCAGGGTCTGGCGTTCCTCGGGCGTAAGGTAAAGGCGGTAAAGGGTCATCGTAAAGCAGCCGTTTATCTATAGACCAAACCAGACACGTTAATATTTCTAAGTCACTAGCAAGGGAACAGCCGTCATCACGGTCCCTTTCACGCATGACCCGCCCCTGTTTTTGGGGTGTTGCCCGCCTGTGCCCTGGCCAGCGAGACATCTGCGCACGTTTCGTAGCTTTCGCTCATGAAATCTACCGTGCTCTGCTTTTCTCTGCTGACCGTGCTGCTCGGCAGCTGCGCCCCTAAATCCGAAGCCCCGAAGCCCGTGGGGCCCGTGCTGCCCAACGACGTCATTAGCCTGCGCATTACCGGCGAAAATTTGGACGGCCTCGGCGCGCAGCTGCGCGCCACCGGCGGCGCGGGCGAAGAGGGCAAACACGTCGCCCTCGATGCCGCGCTGGCAAAAGAGCAAATCTATGCCACCCACGCCAGCGAAACCATTCCCGTGGCCACCGTCGCCCACTACCGGGCCGGCCAGAAGCGCTACGAGTTCACGGCCACCATCACCTTCCTGAACGTGAAGGTGGGCGCCGCGACCCCGGCCCCCAATTCTCGGCTGAGAGTCGAGTGGCTCGTCAACGGGCAAGTGGCCCCTGGCACGAGTCAGCCGGCCACCGCCGAACTGACGGCGAGTAGCGCGGCCCCCGAAGCGCGGGCCTACCTGTCCACGAATACCCTGTAAGGACTGAGACCGCCCATTTAGGCGCCACACAGGCCCTGGTGCACGCTGCACCGGGGCTTCTGTGTGGCGCCGTTACCGGTCAAAGGCGACGCTTCAGCACGCGCTGCCATTCCAACAGTATCCTCCTTTTGATGAACAGCGCGCGTTTACGGCACGACTGTTTAGGTAAACGGGCTAGGGGTTTTCGAGGCGCAGGCTCAGGTGGCGGCCCTGGCCGCTGGCGTTGGCCTCCACGTCCAGCACGTAGGTGTAGCGGCCGGGGGCCAACGGTTGCTCGCCCACGTAGTCGTAGGGTTGGTGGCGCAGGTCCTCGTTCGCGACCGTGGCCTCAACGGCGGCGTAGCGGTAGGCCTGGGCGAAGGGGTGGTACTCCGAGGATTGGCCGGGGCCCAAGGCGCCGTAGCTGGTGGTGCCGGCTGGGAGGCGGACCACCAAGGCCGTGAAGGGGGACGGACTGGCGTTGCGTACCCGCAGGAACACGCCGCCCGGGGCCGTTTCTTTGGTGCACGCGGGCAGTCCGAGGGCGAGGAGCAAGCCGGCACGGAGCAGGAGAGGTTTCATAGACAGAGCAATACCGGGGGAGTGTCGGGACGGGCCAGGGGTGGGGCCAGTGGGCTGGTCGCAAGGTAGCACCCGCCCGGGACACGCCCGCGGCAATTGCCCGCCGGACGGCGTTCGTCCCTTTCCCGAATTCTGCTGCCCCCTGTGAAGGGGGGGGGCTCGTTACAACGGGGCGAAAAATTGCGTTAAGCCACAAATCATTGTTTGTCAGTGCGTTTTGTAAGCGTATCGAAAAACGCTCCTTTTGCTTTTCGGACCGTTTTCGTGAACGTCTTGAAAGTTATAGGCTATTAGGTGCTTGCCTCCGGGCTCGGCCTAGTGCGCGCTCGCTGGGCCACCCGTCCTAATGTCCGGCGCGCCACGTCAACAGCGGCAGGTTCTAACGAGCCATTGAGCATATCTACAGGAGCGTTCGCGAGGTGGCCCATCATACCTGAGAAACTGCCCACGGCCGCCGACCAAGCTCAGGCGCATCAGCATGAAATAAGCCGGTTCAAACAGCAGGTACTCCGAGGAAGGAATCAGTTGTGCGGCGCCATAATTGCGGACGCGGAGGAACTCTTCATTGTATGCCACGTGCCGGATGGGCAGCGAGACCGTGCCCGTAAACAGGGCCAATAACAGGAGCACAAACCCCAGCACCACCCCGTGCAAATCCCACACCCACTGGTGGGCGACCACGAGGCCGGCATAGACGCCCCAGGCCAGAAGCCCGCCAATGGAAATCACCAGTTTATGGAACAGCGTCACGCAGCTCGAGAGTCGAATAAAGGGCACGTCGATGACCAAGTGGTTCGCCGGAAAGGTAAGTCTTTCGCTCCTTACTTTGAACGGGCCTCGTTTACCCTCCGACCGTTTTCCTGAACTGCATCTACATGATGGGGCGTGAGAGGTCCTTTATAACGGCTGGGTTCGCGAAGCAGGCATTGTAGAATCACCTGCCCTTGTTCTGCCATGGCCGCTATACTCGTCACGAAGCAGTTTGCGAATCAAGAACATGAAATTTACGGGTTAGGAGGGACGCGAGGTCTTGGCCAAACTCAGGAAGTCGGTTGAAGAAGTCGAGGACGGCCGTGCGGAACTGGCCTTTGGTGCGGTAAAAGGTGGTGTTGATAATCTT
>NZ_BMGY01000086.1 GCF_014640435.1 Hymenobacter frigidus
CGGCCACGGCGGGCGCGGCCACGGCGGGCGCGGCCACGGCGGGCGCGGCCACGGCGGGCGCGCTCGTAAACTCTGGCACACTTGAAACCAACATATCAGCCAATGACATCGCAGGCAATGCCGCTGGAGCAGTCGGGGTTACTGGGTTCGACTGCTTAGTGGCTTTAGCCGCAGTTACCTCACCTACCAACGGCAGGCTTTCATTTGGACCGACGGTTCGCGGTGAGGGCAATTCCGATGGTCCAGCCGGTAACGACGTGTCTGCGCCAGTTGGGACCAGCAGGGGCGTGACCGTTCCGGTTGCTGGTTCCACAGCATCTTGGCGTGGGCCGACCGGCAAGGGCAGCATTGCTTCCACGAACACGACTGATTCAACAGCCGGCGGTAAAGACGCCTGCTTCTCCGGAATAGGCACAGCAGCAGCCGACCCTTCAGCAGCTAAACCACTCTCGTTCTTTTGTACTTTACCGGACTGCAAGTCGTTCAGCTCCGCTAGTAGCTCACGTCCCGCCGAGGTGGAATTTGCTTCGGTCTCATAGGCCATCATCCGTTGCTTGGCGGCTGAAATTATCTCAAGATTTAGTTCGAACATGTAAACAAGTTCGTTCGTGCGATGCGCTTCTTGGGCCTGTGCCTCGTAGCTGGTAATCAGATTCTTCTCCTGCTGATAAGCGGCCACCGCCGCCACGGCTTGCGTAAGTTGGTCGACCGATTCGGCCGTCGCCGCTCCGTTGGCTTCCCCAGGCTGCCCACTCGCAGCGGGACCAGACAACGCCATCGTAATGGCGTTCAAACCATCCGTCCCCAATGGTGCCCGCACCACTGGGGCCTTCAATGATTCGGTCTCCGCCAGAGAAGATGACAGCGTCTCGTTCGTAGTAACCAAGGCCTCCAGCGGCCGTGATGAGTGGGCCACCGTGCCTTCCAGGACCATGGCTCCAGCCCGCTGCTTTAGCTCATTTGCCGCCAGCTGCTTGTCGATTCCCGCCAGGCTCAAGTGCGGTCCCAGGGCACTTCCTTTGAAGCAGTAACCATCCTTTTCAAAGCTGATGCCCGTCGCCTTGCCCTCCCGATTGTAGTGTAATTTCGAGGCAATTTTCTCCTCTTTCAGGGTAGCCAGTAACTGCGGCCACTGCGTTTCCTGCATCACGGCCGGGTTAAGCGTGGCCCGCAGGTTGTAGCGCGCCAGGTCGATGGGGCGGAACCGCTCGGGGTTTTGTAAAGCCAGCCGCGGTTCTCCGGGGGACGTGAGGCCATGTTCCTTGACAAGCTCTTTGAGCGCTTGGTTCGAGTGAAAGAAATCCCGTCCGTCCGCAATACTCTCGCCCGCATTGTCCACTCGATTGGCCACGATGTGGAGGTGGTGGTGGTCGGGCCGGTCGCGGTGACGCACCACGATGTACTGGGTATTGTCCAGCCCCATTTTTTTAAGATAGTCTTCGGCAATGGCCCGCATCCGGGCATTGCTCATGCGCGCCTCATCATCTGGATTGAAGCTGAGCGAGGTATGCCAAACCGCCAAATTCAGTCGGGGATTAAGGTCCCGTCCGAGCTCAAAGTCCGCAATCATCTCGGCGACGCTGTTGGTGTTGACGCCCTTTGAAGTCAAAATCTCTGCTTGCTTGTCGCTGGGCTGGTCACGCCGGCCCGCGAAAAGGTAGCGCACCGCACCGCCGAAATCCTTCCCTATCGTCGTCTGTTCGTCCATCTGGCTTGGAGGCTAAACTACTTGCTGAGCGATTGGATTACCGCTCGTATCTGCTTCGCCATGGCAGTCAGTGCAGCGGCGTGAACAGTATCTCCTGCGGCCTGCGCAGCTTTCGCGAACTGGTCCAAAACGGACGCCGTCATCACCAGCGACCGCACCGCTTTGCGTTGTTCCAGCGACAGGCCCCGTCTGATAATCCGGGCAACCCGCTTCTGGCCGCGCGCACCCTTGGGGTCCACCAATGGCCGGACAAGCTCGGAGATGGTCAGGTCTAAATCCTGAGCCGCTGCGTGCAGTTGGGCGTGCCGAACGGGCGACACCATGGTGCTGATGACCTTGAGTTTTTGGTCGCCTTTCTCCGGACGTCCCCCTTTGCTTTTCTCTTTACGCGCAGCTGCAACGGGTGCCTGCTCACTGGCCTCCTCGGCCACCAAGACAGCGGTGCAGATTGCATCCGCCTCATCCTGCGTCAGGGGCTTGCCATCGGCAGAGTACATCTGGTAATATGGCCAGTCTTCATACCGAAGCACTCCTTCGGCTAGCAGCCTTTTCTCAACGGAACGAAGTTCTTCGGATGTGGGTGTACGCATGGATTTGGGAACTGCTCTGGTTACGAGAATGATGATTTTGCGCGGAAAATGGCTACCGTGAAATAGGGTTTAGCTCTATCAGAACCTATCTTGCTCCAGCCAGATAAAACGGGCCATCTCCGCAATTGTCTTTTCCCCACTGCCTTACAAATCCTCTATCAACTGAAAGCTACTCCAGCCTGCTTCAGTTTCCAAATACTTCTTGCTCTGGCATCGTCATTTCTGTGCTACCGAGTCACTTTGGGCTTCCCCTACTTTCTCGGTTATGTCTTCCCATTTAGAAAATTCAACAAGGCCGCGACAAGTATACCGTAGAACCTGCCGCTCTTCGTGCCTACCACTTAGAGCGCCATCCAGAACTATCCAGAGTCACCCGCCTTATTCAATCTTTCGGTTTGTTCTCTAATGCGTGCTCCGGATGAATCCCCTTAATCAACACCTTTGACGATTTGGTCAAATAGTGATTTCCTTCAAAAAACCGCTGCTCGATTCACTGGACCGAAGCAAAATTGAATCACTTTACCTGAGCAGTCCAGTCGACCCCAACTGTTTTTGATAGACCTCCCAAAACCAAAGGCGAAAAGCAAAAGCAAAAAAAGCACGGATGCTGCAAGCCGGGTCCTCCGCCCTCCCCTCCGCCCTCCCTCCTACCCTGTCTGGTCCTCGAACTGCCAGACACCTGTTATCCCTCGCCGCCCCTAAATCTCCGGTCTCCCATGAGATACCCGCTCTTAGTAACTCTTCCATTTTTTAAGACGGCTCCTTTTCCTGAAAGACCAGCCAATCCAGCTTCCGGAAATCATCTCTATCGCTTGCCACCAACGCAAACAAAAAACACAAACCAACCGGCCCGCTACCAAAACCGCCAAGTGCATTTTCTCGACAACCCTGCTTACTCAACCGCGCGCTAAATTCACGGCCTCTCAGATTAACGAGTTGACTATTCCAATTTCGCTGCCCTGGAGCCTCATTAAAACAAAGCGAACGCCGCGCCATCCATCTCGACAATGGCGACTAACTCCCGCAGAAAAAACCAGCATGAAAACACGAAGCCCCTCTTTTACCAATTGCTGGCAAAGCTTCTAATTGCTTTAAGTAGTCACGCAAAAGTAACGGTGTACTTTTGGCCGACCTCCATTAAGACGTGTTCGATGCGT
>NZ_BMGY01000087.1 GCF_014640435.1 Hymenobacter frigidus
CGTGCACAAGGTAGACGGGCTGGAGCAGGTGGTCAAAAAATACGGGGCGCGGCTGCTGTACCTGCCCCCGTATTCCCCCGATTTTAACCCGATTGAATTGACCTTCAGCAAACTTAAAACCTGGCTGCGCAAGGCCCAGGGCCGCACCCGTGACGCGCTGGAAGAAGCCATTCGCACGGCGGCAGAATGGATAAGCGAGCACGATGCCAAAAACTGGTTTGACCATTGCGGCTATCATGTACACTGAATTGGAAACTGCTCCGGGTGGCCGTCGACACGCAGGAAGCCGCGGCCCTGGCCGACGACGTGCGCCGGAACCTGAGCTAAATTCGTGCGCACGGCTAGCGGGCCGCAAGCATCGTGCGCGGCATGTTGGAACACTCGCACCAGCGCACCGGCGAGCGGCCCCCCGTGGACGTGAATGCACTGTGTGAGGAGTACCTGCGCCTGGCTTACCAAGGCCTGCGGGCCAAGGACAAGACCTTTAATGCGGCGCTGGAAACGGACTTCGCGCCGGCCCTGCCGCCCGTGGAGGCCGCCGGGGCGGACTTGGGCCGGTTGCTGCTCAACCTGTTCGGCAACGCCTTCTACGCCGTGCAGAAGCGTCAGCAAACTGGCGAACTTGGCTACGCGCCCACGGTGCGCATGACCATGCAGCAGGCGGGCGGGCAGGTCGAAATCCGGGTGGCGGATAACGGCACGGGCATTCCGGCGGCGGTGCGGGAGAAAATTTTCCAGCCCTTCTTCACCACCAAGCCCACCGGCGAAGGCACGGGCCTGGGCTTGTCCCTTTCCCACGACATCATCGCCCAGGGCCACGGCGGCAGCCTGGCCGTGGAAAGCCGGGAAGGCGCGGGCACGACCTTTTCCGTGGCTTTGCCCCTGAATGGCGCCGCTTACCAGCGGGCATCCTGAACGCTCCTTTTTTTGAACAGCATGCGTTTACGGCACCACCGTTTGGCTGAACGCGCCCGCATTATTGCCCTATGCTTCAGCCAACGATACGCCATGTAGAACTGTACTTCTTGCTGAAGTAAGTGCTTTTCTATGCGAGCAATATTGTCTACCAAGGCAGTTACCAATGGCTGGACCCCTCCGACCTGCAATCAGGGCAAAACGTGTTCCATTGGCTGTGGATGTTCGGCTTCCTGCCCGTGGTGCGCATCGTACTGTTTGCTGTACCGCTCCCGCTCATCCTGCGTTTGTCCCGGCCCGTTTCATTTGGTTGTGCCTTGGCGGAGTTTGTCGTGGTGGATTACGCTTTTTATGTCTTTTTCAACTCGCAAAAACCCGTGGGTGTCCATGGCATGTGGCACGAAATCATCGGCTTGGCAGTGCTTAGTTTTTTATTTCATGGACGCATTCGGCCGATTTTTACTAGAAAAGTCAGTTCTGGCCAGTAGGAAAACCGGCCTTTGTTCATTCGGACCGTTTTTGTAAACGGGCGCCTTGCGGCAGGGAGTTTCTGCCTGCTTCTTGTCAGCCGTCCCCGGACCGCGCCGGTTTCGGGTGCCAGGTTCCCGCGGGCCTCCCGGGTTTGCGCCCACTGCCCCTCCACGCCCGGCCCGGCCCCAAAACCCTCGCAGGCCGCGGGCGGTTGCGCAGGGTATGACGACTTCCCCTTACCATGCGGGCGAACGGCAGGTGCAGCAACGCCTCGGCGAAGCGCCGATGGCCGACCGCCACGCCGCAGCCATTCGCCCCACCATTCCGGCCGGCGTCGCCGGGCAACTGGCCCGCCAGCCGCTGGTCCTTGTCAGCTCGCTCGACGCCGACGGGCGGGTGTGGACGTCGGCGGTGCAGGGGGCGCCCGGCTTTGCCCGCTCGCCCAAGCCCACGCAGTTGGCCCTGGACATGGCGCTGGTCGTGCCGGACCGCGAAGCCCGGTTGTGGACCCACCTGGCTCGGCAGCCGGCAATCAGCTTGCTCTTCCTCGACTTTCCCACCAAATGGCGGTTTCGGGTGAACGGCCGCGCCCGGGCCGCCGCGCCCGGATGGGTGGTGGACGTTGACCAGGCCTTTCTCAACTGTCCCAAGTACCTGCCCGACCACCCCGCCGCGTTATCCGGCGCCGGCGTGGTGTCGGGGGCCCCGCGCACGGCGGGCCCGGGCGCCCCACCGGCCCTGGCGGCGTGGCTGCGCCGGGCCGATTCATTTTTTGTCGGCAGCAGCGACGGCGCCAGGGCCCTAGACACGGCCTACCGCGGCGGCCCGGCCGGCTTTGTGCGCCTCGACGCCGACGGCACCCTGCTCGTGCCCGACTACGTGGGCAATAGCATGTACAATTCCTTGGGCAACTTCGCGCTGTGCGACGCCGCCGGCCTGTTGTTCCTTGACTCGGCCACCGGCCGCGCCCTGCAACTGACCGGCCGCGCCGAGGTGCTTTGGTCCGGCGCGGGCCCCGCGGCGGCCACCGGCGGCACCGGCCGCTACTGGCGGTTCACCCCCGCGGCATGGGCGGAGGCCCCGCTGCCGGCCCCGCTGCCGTTTCGCTAGTCGGCGGCCGAGGTCGACCAGCCCTCGGTGAACAGGGATACACAAACACACCACCCTTTCGCTGAACAGGTCTAACACCAGCTTGGTCCCGGCGTTAGTGCATTTCCTTCAAGGGGGGTGGCTAAGGTGGTCTGGTTAAGCTGAACAGAACAGGACGGTATCTTTCCTCCGTCATGAAAGACAACCCGAAACCTGACAAGCGCCGCAAATATGATGCGGCCTTCCGTGCCGAAGCCCTGCGCCTAGCCGAGCAAAGCCGTTCGGCCCAAGCCGCCGCCTGGGCATTCAACATTGACCCAAAACGCCTCTACCAGTGGCAGAAAGCCGCCCAAACGGCGCTGGCGGCCGCGTTGGGCGCGCCCCTGGGCTCGGCCACGGCCGCCGAGCTGCGCCAGCTGCGGGCCGCCAACCGGCGGCAGGCGCAGGAGCTAGTGGTCTGACAGTTTAGTTTTGAGTTTTTTCTTTGGTCAGGTCGGCGTACCTGTTTTTTAAGG
>NZ_BMGY01000088.1 GCF_014640435.1 Hymenobacter frigidus
TCCGACTTTTTTGGGAGTCTTTTTGCTGCCCACTCTGCCCGCCGCCAAAAACCCTAAACAGGCTCAGTATGTCAAAAGTAAACAGGCAGTAGATTAGGGAGATGAAACTCGCCCCGATAGTCTTGACTGCCGCGCAGATGCAGCAGTTGGAAGGAATCGCTGCCACCGGTGCCCATCCGCGCGAGCGCAAACGGTCCCGAGCGGTGCTGAGTCATAGTAGCAGCCTGTTCATCAAATAGTTATCCGCTGCGTATGCAGCGTACCGCGTCACCGTCCGGGCGTGGCTGACCCGCTTCGAGCAGGGAGGCGCGGCCGCCTTGGTGAAAGGCCACCGGGCCGGCCTTCCCCCCAAGCTGGCTCCGGCTTCCAAAAAAAGTAGTGGCCTGGGTGGGCGCGGCCTGCCAGCAAGTCCGCCGGTTTGTGCCCCGCATCTGGTAGTAACTGTGCGTTCGTTTGCTCATCAACATCCTGCCTGCGTCAGGCAGGCTACCGCTGGAAGCGAATGCACCGCTTGCTCAAAGCCCAGCGGGACTCTGACGCCTTTGCCGCCGCGCAGCAGCAATTCGCGGCCCTGCAACTCGCGGCCCTGCAACACGCCGAGCAGCGGGGCGAGTAGTACTACGCCGACGAGGTGCGCTTCTCGCGCCATGCCCCCGTGCCTTACGCCTGGTAGCGGCGCGGCCAGCCGCCGGTGGGCCTACCGGCAGAACGCGGAGCCGGGGCGGCTATTCTGTTGTTGGGGTTCTGGCGGCCAGCCGACCCACAAGCCACCGGTCGTCAGCATTCTCTGGGCTTTGTCTCGCCTGCCGCCTTTACCCCTTACCTCTTCGTGCTGGTTGTGGCCGACTTGCTGGCCCACCGTACGTAGCCCACCGTGCTCGTGCTCGATAACGCCGCTATTCACAAAGTCGGGCTAGTCAAGGCCCAACTCGCCACCTGGGCGGCGCAAGGCTTGACCTTGTTTTTCCTGCCGCCCTACTCGCTCGAACTCAACCGCATCGACACCCTGTGGCGCTTTTGCAAGCATTATTGGCTGACCCCCGATGCCTACCAAACGCCGCTGACCCTCTGGCAGCACGTCACCGACCTACTACGCGCTATTGGTAGCCCAAACTACCAGATTACTTTTGCATGAATACTTAAGTTAAGTATTGCATCAGAGGCTCGTGACCGAATACAAAAAAGGCAGCCGGGAATGTCCCGGCTGCCTTTTGAAATTAAAGCTTCGATTGAGCTCCATTACCTCACGATGGTGATGCGCTTGTTCTCCGCTTTGCCATTCGTAATGAGGCGGCAGGTGTAAACACCCTCTGCCATGTCTCCTCTGGAGAGTGGGAGGTAATAATCCTGACCGCCTTCCACCTCGGCATTGTAGAGGGTAGCAACCAGCGCCCCCAGTTGGTTGTAGAGGTACACCTGGGCTTTGCCACCCTTCTGCGTATGGAAGTGAATAGTGCCCTGGTATGCCAGCGGGTTCGGGTAAACCTCCAGCAGGTTGCTGGCTACCTCCCCCTTGACAGTAGTAACCACCGCCAAAACTGGTTGGGTTGTGCTCCTAGCCGCTACGGTCGTTGTGGAAGCAGGTGCGCCGCCAACCGTGACCTCATCTAGCGGGTTGACATCTCTCAAAATGGTTTTTGTACCATCCCAGTTGCTCGAGTACCAAATACCTCCGTTGCTACGGTAAACGGTAATAGCTAACCTGTCAACTTTATCAGTAGTTACAGCTAAGTTGCCTTTACCATCATACATATTCAGTTGCATTGAGCAGTTGCCTTCTATGCTCTGCGATACTCCATTGACAATCTCTGAAAGATTTGCCTTACTGCTGAATTGAGCGGTGGGGTTGGTGGTCGACAGAACCGAGATAGCCGTGCTCTTTAGCTTATAGGTGTGAGTGTTGGCTGTCAAATTGCCATTACGGTCATATTTGCTAAACACCGTCATCTCGACACGGCCTTGTGGATTCGTCAAGCTCTTATTGTACTGGACAAAGAAGGCAAAGTTGGAGGTCCCTTTGATGTATCCTGCCGTAGCTGGAATTTCGTCGAAAGTACTACCGCCAGCTATCAACCCACCAGGGGTTGGTATGGCTACCGTTACCGGTTTGTCTTCCGGTAGGGCAACCGTTTTGTAGTTACCGGTTACCACTACGGCGATATTCAAGATGGTAGTGGAGCTGCCAATGTTGTACTGCACATTGGCAGCAGCAGTTCCTACCGTTATATCACCTGGATTAACCAAGCCAACGGGTAGGTTCTGGGCACCAGTAATGGGTACCATGGTGCCATTGTTGTTGATGTAAAACGACACTTTAGCTGTGCGAATGTCACCACCAGTATAGTTGGGGTCATCCTTCAGGGTGGCCACAAGGTTCAAGGTAGCCGTGCTGCTGTTTGGCCCGGTCGTCCAGAAGAAGCTGGAACCTGTGTAGTAGGTACTAGCGACTGGGTTACCGGTTTGCGGCGTGATGGTCAGCGTGCCGTTGGTCTTGGTCAGAGTGTAGTTGGCCAGGATGGCGGCCGTGGCATTCACGTCCGCCACGATGGCGTAGGTACCAACATTACTTGTTTGCGTAGCCGTCGTGGTGTAGGTGCCGGTGATGGCGTCGCCGTTCTTCACGCCCGTCAGGGTGCCGGTGAAACTCGGGTTAACCGCTCCGTAAATCTTAGTCTGGTTATTTGCTGCCACCGCGAGCGGGGCCCGGGTGATGGTGAGCGTGCCGTTGGTTCTGGTCGGGGTGGCCGTGTAGTTGGCCAGCACTTCCGGGGCGGCGTTGAAGTCGGCCACGATGGGGTAACCACCCACGTTGCTCGTCGCCGTGGCCAGCGTGGTGTAGGCGCCGGTGATGGCATCCCCGTTCAGGACGCCGGTCAGGGTACCGGTCAGCACGGGGTTGGCTTCGCCGTAGACCTTGGTCTGGTTGGCGGCCACTACCGCGAGCGGGGCCCGGGTGAT
>NZ_BMGY01000089.1 GCF_014640435.1 Hymenobacter frigidus
GTACCATAGGCGCACCGGGGCTTAACGACTCTGTTCGGAATGGGAAGAGGTGAACACCCGGGCTAAAGCCACCATTGCTGGCGGGGAGTGCGCGTGTTCTGATTGACCCGCTTGCGCGGGCACGCACTCCTCAATAACTCGACGTAAGGGGACAAAAACGAAGCGTGTGCGCGCGCTCGACGATTATATTCATTGCTGCTACATGTAGCAGCGGAATGGGCGAAGCCCTCGGCCACTTAGTACGGCTCAGCTATTCTGTTTCCAGTTGTTCACCTGCCGCCTATCAACGTCGTCATCTCCGACGGGCCTTCAATTGGGAAATCTCATCTCCAGGTGAGTTTCGCACTTAGATGCTTTCAGCGCTTATCTCGTCCCAGCGTAGCTACCCGGCGCTGCACCTGGCGGTACAACCGGCGCACCAGCGGCTGGTCCATCCCGGTCCTCTCGTACTAAGGACAGGTCCTGTCAAATTTCCAACGCCCACCACAGATAGGGACCGAACTGTCTCACGACGTTCTGAACCCAGCTCGCGTGCCACTTTAATCGGCGAACAGCCGAACCCTTGGGACCTTCTCCAGCCCCAGGACGTGACGAGCCGACATCGAGGTGCCAAACCTCCCCGTCGATATGAGCTCTTGGGGGAGATCAGCCTGTTATCCCCGGCGTACCTTTTATCCTTTGAGCGACGGCCCTTCCATGCGGAACCGCCGGATCACTATATCCGTCTTTCGACCCTGCTCGGCTAGTCGGCCTCACAGTCAAGCCCACTTCTGCTATTGCGCTCTGCGTACGGTTACCAAGCGTACTGAGTGGACCTTTGAAAGCCTCCGATACTCTTTTGGAGGCGACCACCCCAGTCAAACTACCCAGCAGCCACTGTCTCCCGGTACTCCGGGATTAGGCATCAGGCACGGCAAGGGCGGTATTTCAACGTCGGCTCCCCGAGAACTAGCGTCCCCGGCTCAGCGCCTCCCGCCTATGCTACACATGCCGAACCCAACACCAATGGCAACCTATAGTAAAGGTGCACGGGGTCTTTCCGTCCCGTGGCGGGTACTCGGCATCTTCACCGAGACTACAATTTCACCGAGCTCACGGCTGAGACAGCGCCCAGATCGTTACACCATTCGTGCAGGTCGGAACTTACCCGACAAGGAATTTCGCTACCTTAGGACCGTTATAGTTACGGCCGCCGTTTACCGGGGCTTCGATTCAAACCTTCGCACCTTGCGGCACTAAGTTCCCCTCTTAACCTTCCGGCACCGGGCAGGTGTCAGGCCTTATACGTCCGCTTGCGCGTTAGCAAAGCCATGTGTTTTTGTTAAACAGTCGCCTGGGCCTTTTCACTGCGGCTTCTCGGCTTGCACCGAGGAAGCGACCCTTCTCCCGAAGTTACAGGTCCATTTTGCCGAGTTCCTTGGCCGTGATTCACTCGAGCGCCTCAGGATACTCTCCTTGACTACCTGTGTCGGTTTGCGGTACGGGCAATAATTGCGTTAAAACGCTTAGCAGGTTTTCTTGGCAGTCGGATTAGGCACACTATCCGCGTGTCCCGAAGGACGTACGGTACTATCAGCTTTCGACTAGGTGAGCGTACTTAACTACTCTCCCAATATCTACGGCCTTCAACGGGCACTTCCGTCCGCCCGCGGTGCTTTCACTTCTGCGTCACTGCATCACTTGCAATCATTGGTACGGGAATATTAACCCGCTGTCCATCGAGTTCACCTTTCGGCTGCCCCTTAGGTCCCGACTAACCCAGCTCCGATTAGCGTTGAGCTGGAAACCTTAGTCTATCGGCGTGGGGGTTTCGCACCCCCATTATCGTTACTCATGCCTACATATGCTTTTCTCCACGCTCCAGCATGCCTGACGACACACCTTCACCGCAAGGAGAATGCTCCCCTACCACGTGATGGTCTTTCACATCACATCCATTGCTTCGGTACTAGATTTGATGCCCGCGTATTATCGACGCCCGCTCGCTCGACCAGTGAGCTGTTACGCACTCTTTAAAGGAATGGCTGCTTCCAAGCCAACCTCCTGGCTGTCAAAGCAAGTGGACCTCCTTTGTTCAACTTAATCTAGATTTAGGGACCTTAGCAGATGGTCTGGGTTCTTTCCCTCTCGGCCGGGGACCTTAGCACCCCAGGCCTCACTGCCGGCTATAGCCACTGGCATTCGGAGTTCATCAGGATTCGGTAGGCTCTGACACCCCCTAGTCCTATTGGTAGCTCTACCTCCAGTGACCTCAACGCCGACGCTGTACCTCAATACATTTCGGGGAGTACGAGCTATTTCTCAGTTTGATTGGCCTTTCACCCCTACCCACAAGTCATCGAAATCCTTTTCAACGGAAACTCGTTCGGTCCTCCAGTGCATGTTACTGCACCTTCAACCTGCTCATGGGTAGCTCACCAAGTTTCGCGTCTACCCCCCCCGACTCCGCGCCCTGTTCAGACTCGCTTTCGCTGCGGCTCCGCGCCTTAAAGCGCTTAACCTTGCCGGGGAGGAGTAACTCGTAGGCTCATTATGCAAAAGGCACGCTATCAGGCCACTAAAGCCCTCTAACTGCTTGTAAGCACACGGTTTCAGGTTCTTTTCACTCCGGTATTCCCGGTTCTTTTCACCTTTCCCTCACGGTACTAGTTCACTATCGGTGTCTCAGGAGTATGTAGCCTTAGCGGATGGTGCCGCTCGATTCAAACGGGGTTTCTCCGGCCCCGCCCTACTCAGGGTACCGCTACCGTGAATCAGAATTGTCGCTTACCGGGCTCTCACCGTCTATGGCGCCCTTTCCCAAGGACTTCAGCTAACTCGATTCAATCAGATGTCGCGGCCCTACAACCCCGGATTGGCCGTAACCAACCCGGTTTGGGCTCCTCCCCGTTCGCTCGCCACTACTTGGGGAATCATTGTTATTTTCTTTTCCTGCAGGTACTTAG
>NZ_BMGY01000090.1 GCF_014640435.1 Hymenobacter frigidus
CTTAAAAAACAGGTACGCCGACCTGACCAAAGAAAAAACTCAAAACTAAACTGTCAGACCACTAGTGTTATCTGACAATCAAAGGGATCATTGAATGATAGGGGCGTGGCATACCATAACGCTTGGTTCTTAATTATTTTTTTCGTGAACTCATCTGGCCCTCGGTATTTGTAGAGGTAACGAGGCACGCGTCCTGTTTCCACATCCTCAATGGTCATTTGGACCGGGGAAAAGGGACGGTCTGAGGTCAGAATTGGTATGTTCATTATAAAAGATCAGCCATTACAAATGGATTGCAATACATTATATACTCTAAATGTGGACATAGAAATATTATAGCCCTAATTCCTTGGCCGAGTTGTGTTGCCGGACGTTGTCGAGGCGGGTGTAGCGGCGGATCATGGCGCTCGTCTTGTGCTTGGTCTAGTTCATGACCTTGGAGTCGTCGGCCCCGTTGAGCTTGGCCTTCTTATAGCAGCCGGGGGATAAACTTACTCTAAGGATAAAGCCTATATTATATGTGGTTCACTTTGAACAAATTACTATTTTAGATCGGGTCAAAAAGTTAGGTCCAATAAACTAAAGGGCTGTTTATTTATGGACCGCCTTTATGGACCTCATTTTCCTGACTTATTAGTTCGGCAGTCCGTAATTTATCGCGAGCCAATAAGTTACGACTTTCTGACCTTGGCCAGGAACTGCTTACAGTAATTTTACCCCCTGACTGCTATAAGAAGGCCCTGTTGCGAATGTTGAACGGCTATTAATTTGAACCACCGTTTCATTGAACGTTCGTCATGCTTAATTGGCTGTTGCCTTTGGACTATCTGTACTCCTGGACAGAGAGCATCATCACCCCAAAACTTGCTCCTGTGAAGGAATACCGGGCGGTCGTCATCATGGCCTATGCGGTGGCCCTGCTTTCGTCGTCCTCGTTCCTGGCGGGGGTGGGGTACGTGCTGCACCACCCTTCGCTGGACTTTGCGTGGTTTTTGAGCATCGTGGTGACCTCGATGCTGTTGAGTTACTTTTTCCTCAAAAAAGTCTACCTCGGCCACGACAGGGGTAAGCGGGTGCGTCGCCAGCTTATCCACCAAAGCGAATCGGCTAAAAAAGCCGCTTTCTGGCTCAGCTATGGGCTGATTCATGCGTACTCGCTGCTCGTGCTGAACGCCGCTTCGGGAGCGCAGTAAGACCCTCCTTATTTTGAACGGGCCGCGTTTACCTTGGGACCGTTTTCGTGAACGTGGGTAATATTGGTGCTATGCGAGAACTCACCGAATCCGAAGCGTTTCAATTCTTGGCTTTTATGAACAAACTCGTTGTGGGCTTGGACCGCATCGGGAGCCAGTACCACGATAACGCCGAGGACCGGGCGTGGGCACTGGCCTATGTGATGTCGCCAGCCGTGTTCAAAGAAGCGGCCCAGCTGCGCCACCTGATTGGCAGCAAGTACAACCAAGAACTGGCGGAAGGGCAAGACCAAGGCGAAGTGGAGCAGCTGCTCACAGACCTTCCGTACTGGAAAATGCCTACCCCTGAGCAACTGGAGCGGTTTAAACAAAACCAACTCAAGAAGCAGGCATGAAATAACACTCCTTTCGGTAAACCACCAGCTGCGGCCCGCTACCAGGTGCCCGCAAGCTACTGCAGCACCTGGTGAGTTTACGAAACCCGTCTACGAATCAAAGTTTAGGAAACGGGCCAAGTAGATGAGTTTCGTAAACTCCATTCTCACGCGTTGTCGGTGGCCACCACTCCCTGTAAAGAACAGGCGGAACAGGCCGCGGCCCCTTGCAAATAGCAACGGTTACAAGGGGCGATGTTGGCGAGGGACTTGCAAATGCCGGTGCTGTTCCAGTTGGACGGAAGCGCGAAACGGGCCGCTGGCTGGCTGGCTCCCTTCGCGGAATCCTCCCTTAACATGAACTGTGTTAAAAATTAAGGGGTGAGGGTGAGTTTTGAGCTAAAATCAGCTTGATAGGGCACGCCCGATTTGACGATGGCAAAGGCTTGCTTGAGCAGCTTGTTGCAGACCGCAATCAGGGCCAGTTTCTTGTTCTTGCCTTTGGCCACGAGGCGGTCAAAAAGAGCCGCACAAGCTACGTTCGTCTTTTTAGCGGAGAAGCTGCACATGAACAATTTGCCGCGAATCAAGCCCCCGCCCATTTTGGTGATGCGCACCTTGCCGCGGATGCTCGTGCCCGAGGTGTGCTCGCGGGGTGAGAGACCCGCCAGGGCAATCACTTGCCGGTAGTTATCGAAGCGGGTGAAGCCGCCGGCAAAAAGCAGCAGCATGCCCGCGGTTTTGCGCCCGATGCCGGGAATGGAACACAGCAGCGTCATCTGGGCCGCAAAGCGCTGCTCTAATAAGGTCAGCAGTTCGGCTTCGACCAGGGCTACTTGCTGGGTCAAGGTCTTAAGCATCTGTTGCAGGCGCTTCAGCGCGAGCTTGCTGATGACCGGTACAGACTAAACACATTTAGCAATTCGGGCGAGCAGGTCCTCCAGGTAGTGGTCGTTCCAGCCTAAGC
>NZ_BMGY01000091.1 GCF_014640435.1 Hymenobacter frigidus
TAGAATCTTACTCCACTCCTTTCCTTCATTGACCTAAATTAAGAGGTCGTGTCTGAACATAGGATAACACGTGTTATACCCCCGACCTCGGAATCGTGGTGGTTTTTGGCACGGCTGACCGTTGCGCCCTGCGTGGTATTTTACCGGGTGTAGGCGTCATTTGTAAAAGGTAACACCCTAAGCAGTCCCTTGTATGATTGCATTGCCTTTCGTTGAGAGGCAGCCAGAAAAGGAAACGGAGTCACCCACTATCCCTAAAGGCGGCGCTTCGGCGCTGACCTTAAGCGCTAGAGCCTGTGCTCCGTTTCCCGTTTTTGCCTGAAGACTGAACAGTATGAAGGGAGCCCCCGCCACCGGTGAGTGGCATCCCGCATGTTTACAAGGAGAGTTGCGGTAAAAACTTGACTGGCTGATTCATTTTCACTTTTTTCCTCGTTTATGCCAGTCACTTCTTCCCCCACCGCCCCGCTCAAATACGTCGTGGGCATCGACATTGCCAAGGACACGTTTGTGGCCTGCTTCGGCCGCATCGACGTGCACCAGCAGCTGCGCTTCGGCAAAGAAGCCACCTTCGATAATACGTCGGCCGGCTTCGCGGCCTTGCTGCTCTGGACGGCCAAACAGCAGGCCACCGCCACCCCGTTGTGGTTTGTGGTCGAGGCCACGGGCGTTTACTACGAGGCCCTGGCCTATTTTCTGTCGGACAACGAACAGGCGTTGAGCGTCTTGTTGCCCAACAAAGTCAAGCACTTTGCCCAAAGCACCGAGCAGAAGAGCAAGACCGACCAGCTCGACGCCCGCCTGCTCTGCCGCCTGGGCCTGGAGCGGGCCTTGCCCGCCTGGCAGCCGCCCACGCCGGCCTTGCGCCAGCTGCGGGCCCTGGCCCGCGAACGCCAGAGCCTGAAGCGGCGTGGCGCCCGGCTCAAAACCCAGCGCCACGCCTACGACCACAGCTACCAGCCCGACACCCGGACCCTGGAGCGCCTGGCCGTCCGCCAGCAACTGCTTAAGCAGCAGCTCAAGGCCATCGACCAGGACCTGGCGGACCTGCTCAAAGCAGAGCCCGAGCTGGCCCGCAAACTGGCCCACCTGACCAGCGTGCCGGGCATCGGTCTGACCACGGCCATCGTGGTGGTGGCCGAAACCAACGGCTTCGTGCTCATCGAGAACGAGCGGCAGCTTGCCTCTTACGCCGGCTTGGACGTGGTGCAGCGGCAAAGTGGCCTCTCCGCCCAGGCCACGCGCATTTCACGCCGGGGCAACGTGCATCTGCGTCAGGCGCTCTACCTGCCAGCGGTGAGTAGCCTGCGCTACAATCCGCAACAAATGGCTTTTTACGCCCGCCTACGGGCCCGCCAACCCAGCGGCAAGCCCGGTGTGATTGCCGTCATGCGCAAACTGCTGCTGCTCTGCTTTTCGCTTTGGAAAAATGACCGCCCTTACGACCCGCACTACCATCCGGCGCACATGGCCGAAAAAGAAGTAGCCCCGACCACGTGAACGTGCCGAGGCTACACAGGATGAACCCGAGGGCCCTCCTTCAAGAGGGCCAAAGATAAAAAATCTTGCCCGATTTCTTGCTTTTCATCACAGTATCTAGCGCATTACAGAGTGATTTATTGATGATAGACAATACCCCTCTTGATATTAATCAATACACTATCCAGCTCAAGCAATGGGTTGAAGAAGTGGTGCGCGGCAAACGCTGGGAGCACTTCGATGATTTGCACATTGACACCCTTGGGGGACAGTTTCAGCGACCAGGACGATGGATAGAAGGAAGTTTATTGCTACTCGGAGCACTAACAAACATGTATGACCCGCATCTATACCAAACCTTGCTAGTCATACGGCTCACTCCCACTACTATTCCTACTGTTGTTCAAGAGTTAGACAGCGTTTTATTGGAAAAGGAAGTCGATACCACACCCCCTTCCTTTTATTTATTTCCCCAACCCTCTCCCGTAGTGACGGCAACAATGCAGAAAACCGTCTATCTACCAAAGTTTAGCCAGCAGCTACAGCAACAGGTTTATTTTCAAGAACAACTGGATGAAGGGGAGTATGAGCGCTCCTTGATGGTATTAGCCGCTATGCCTATCAAGACCGAAGGCTTATGCTAAAGCTCGACTAAAATACTTAATCACTTACATAGCAAGACGAAAGCCATTTTACGTGTTGCAAACGACCGTTCAAAGCAGGTTAAGTAATGTCCGGCATTTCCTTTGACCGCGAGCGGCCAATGATGCATTTTCAGAACGTACCTACTGCCGTTTCAAAAGATACTGCTGCTGGGGTACTTTTTTTGAAAAATGCCGGATTCGCCACTGATTTTTAAACCAGCGTCACAGCTACATCAGCAACTGATGTTGCGCAAGGTATTGGTTGATTGCTTGGAAATACCCTTTTCTAAGTAGTCACGCAAAAGTAACGGTGTACTTTTGGCCGACCTCCATTAAGACGTGTTCGATGCG
>NZ_BMGY01000092.1 GCF_014640435.1 Hymenobacter frigidus
ATGCCTGGATTGCAATAGTTAACATTCGCAGAACCCTGAAGTTCTGCTAACTCAAACAGCTTCTTAGGCATCCACTTTACTTTCAGTATCTTGCCTTGCGCTACCTCCTCGTTCGACCAGCACAGGCAGCCCACCGGCTGGTCGGGCTGCTGGTCGCCGGAGTCGTCGACCAGGCGGTTACTTTTCAGCGGGCAGTAAAAGGTTTTGCCGGCCGCCAGCAGCCACTTGAACAGGGCCGTGGTGGCGTACCAGCTGTCCATCAGAACCGTACGGTAGGCAACACCGCGCGGGGCCAGTTGGCCCAGCATGTCGGCCACGTGGTCGAGCTTGGTCTTGCCGTCCACGTCGGGGGCGAAGAGGCGGTAGTCAATGAGCCAGAACTGGTCGGTGTCGGGATTGACGTACACGCAATTGACCAGGCCGATGCCGGCAATCACGCCGTGGGCGTTGCCGCTGTACTGGCGGCGGACCAGTTCGATGCGCCGGCTGTGGTGCTTGTCGAGCACCGTGTCGTCGAACAAGACGTAGCCCCGGGCGCTGAGCACGACCTGCGGCCGCACCTGCTGCCAGAGCTGGCGGGGCGTGAAATGACTGGTCTTGAGAAAGTAACCCACGTTGTCGTGCGTGAGCCCGTCCAGGTGGTCGGCCAGGTACGTGCCCGTATAGTTCACCTGGCTGCTCACCAGAAACTGCCCGTAAAGTTGCGCGGTCACTTTCATGGCTTTTCCTTTCAAATTACGCCTTCTGCGTAAGTCCTAAACTTGTTAGATAGTTCAGGCGGGCTAGAGCGTGAGGACAATTATCTTTACCAAGCCATTGGCAAAAAATAATAACCTTAATTATTGAAGCTGTTTAGAAAGTCAAAGGACTCCCAAAAAAGCGCGAAATTTGAGGTGTAACACTCCTTTTTTTGCATTTTAATGGAAGTCCTGTCCAGAGATATGATTCGCCAATGGATTCTGCCCGCGCTCCCGTTCTCCGCCCACGGCCGCCCCTCGGTCGTGGAGCCGTTTGAGCTGGTAGAAGTCATTCTCTACAAGCTCAAAAGCGGCTGTCAGTGGCGCTTATTGCCGGTCAAACAGTTTTTTACGGGCGCATCCCTGACCTGGCAGGGCGTGTACACCCGCTTTAATGCTTGGCGCAAGGACAGGTCCTGGCAAGGGGTCTGACTCAATGTGTTGCGCGAAAACGGGGCCCACCTCGAATGTTCCAGCGTCCAGCTGGACGGCAGCCACACGCCCGCCAAAAACGGGGGGGAAGCCGTCGGCTACCAGGGCCGCAAAAAAGCCCGCACCACCACGGCCCTGTTCCTGGCCGATAACCGGGGCCAGCCCCTGGCCTGCGCCAGCCCGCAGGCGGGCAACCACCACGACACCCACCTGCTCAACGCCTTGTTCGGGGAAATCTGCGCCTCGCTCGAAGCGGCCAATATTCCCGTCGCCGGGCTGTTTCTGAACGCAGACAAAGCCTTTGACCCCACGGCCTTTCGCCAGGAATGCGCCCGGCGTGACATCGAGGCCAACATCCCCCGCAACCGCCGCGCCGCCGACTGACAGACCGACGACGACACCCCCTTCGACCCCGAACTTTACGCCCGCCGCGTCGTGGTCGAACACGCCAACGCTTGGCTCGACGGCTTTAAAACCTTGCTCGTGCGCTACGAAACCAGCGTCGGCAATTGGCTGGCCTGGCACTGGCTCGCCTTCGTTGTCATCTTTTTGCGAAAAATCAACCGAAAACCGACTTTCTAAACAGCTTCATTAAAGTATATGCGTCGTGTACGCATGCCACGCCGAATGGGCAGCCAAGGGATTGACGTTGTTGTTCTTGCCGCCCTACAGCCCCGAACTCAACAGAATCGAGCTGCTCTGGCACCGCTGCAAGCATTACTGGGTACGCCCCGAAGACTACCAGACCGACTAAACCCTGCTCGAACGAATTGAATACGTGCTTAATAAAGTTGGCTCAGATTATACGATTACTTTTGCGTAACTACTTAAGTCCCAACAACTGTTACTTTTACATGTACTCATTACAAAGCGATTTGCGAAAAATCAGGCAGAAGGGGTAAAAACGCAACCCTTCGTATCTCAGCGTTGAACGATGATGGAACGGCGCAAATGCCGAGACGTAAAGGGTCGTGTCTCTGCACCAGTCTCGCATTCCACTTCATAACGAGTACGACTGCTTGAGGGACTGGCAAAAATTCGCTGTAACGCTGCTGCGTGACTTTTAGTCAGCGTGGGGGACGTGTGGAACCGGCGGCTTGGGGTGGTAGAATGCAAAACGCCCTCCGCGGCTGGTGAAAGCGGCGGGGGGCGTTACGAAATAAGGTTGGCGGCGACCGACTCTCCCACCG
>NZ_BMGY01000093.1 GCF_014640435.1 Hymenobacter frigidus
AGCCCCGCCGGAAAATCCGAGCGGGGCCCTTGCCTTATTCCTGTCAACAAATAGCCGGACGAGACATACTCCGCCGCGCCGACAACCCCATCAGGGAATGGCGTAGTACCGGTGCCCTACATGAAATGCCCACCGAAGGCAACACGCAGCTTCGCGCTCAGGGAAGGCAACGATGCTGGAGTGCAGCAAAACGGTCCGAAAGTAAACGCGCTCCGTTCAGTTGAAGGAGCGTTTTAACCCTCTATTGTACCCGTGCCCCTACCTTGCTTTTCTGTTGCCGTGCTCTCCCGTTTACCCCAACCGCTCCCGTTAAGTGAGAAAAGCACCTGTTTTGCGTTTGTTAGCCTTTGGCCTGGTAGTGGGGTGGTTGTTTTTTCTAACCGAATACGAGTTTACGACCTATCCCGTGGAGGGGTGTGCCCAACCCGTCACCGCCATCACCTACTCAAAGGCGTTCCATCGAGGTCGGTTATTTAGCCGGGGCGTGGCGTTTGTGCGGGGCGAGTACCGCACCCGAGAAATTCCCAGTCGCGATTGCGTGATTCTACCACACCTGAGTGGTTTCGACGCCTATTTTGAAGCCATCCTGACGTGTGAAAACGGGACCATCGTCGGCAATTCTTCCGATGGCTTGCTGGAGTCGCCTAGTCCCTCAAAAGCGATAGTTTTCCGCGCATTGAGCAACCCCGACTACCTCAGGGTAAACGCATTAAAAAACCCAGCTTCGATTCTCGCGTCTGGAGGCACTTTTGAAAACGCTATCCGGGCTCCATCGGCGGGCTCTTTTGGTACCCAAGTATCCCCAGGGCCTGGAAAGACAGTTGGCCAGATTTTAATGCGTTTACCCTGCCCGACTACCTAGAGCTTCGCGAAACCAACGCGCGCAATTTGATTAAGCTGCACTGAAACGGGTAGAGAAGTCGTCCACCATTAGAAGCTAAACAACCTTAGAAAGGACAGTCTGACGTTTAGCAAAAAGGTCCGAAGGTAAACGAGGGTTATTCTGAGGGAATGATATTCAAGCTAGTGTTCTGACAACTTAATTACAGCATTATTAGTTTAGGCAGCGTACCCCCCTCCTTTCCCCTTATGGCCCGCACCGCTGCCCCCGTCATTTTACCCCCCGCCGACCACGCCACGTTGCGTAGTATTATCAAAAAAGGCACCCACAAGAGCCGTAAAATCACCCGTGCCCGTGCCCTGTAGGCCATGGGCGCGGGGAAAGCCCGGTTGGTCGTGCAAACCGAAGCGGGTATTTCGGCCAACCAGTACTATTGCCTCAAGCGGCGTTACCTGGCCGCCGGACTGGCCGATGCCCTGGAAGAACGCCCGCGCAGCGGCCAACCGCCGAAAGTAACGGCGGCCTTGGAAGCGAAAATCACGAGCCTGGCCTGCAGCGAGGCCCCGGCCGGGGCCGCCCGCTGGACGTTGTCGCTGCTCAACGAGACGTTGGTGGCACTCGCGTACGGGCCCGTGATTTCCAACGAAACGATTCGTAACGTTTTAAAAAAAGCCAACTCAAGCCCTGGTTGAAGCAGATGTGGTGCATTGGCACCCTCACGGGCGAGTACCTGGCCAACCTGGAAGACGTGTTGGATGTATACGCGCAGCCCGTCGTCGCGGGCGTCACGCGCCTGTGCTTCGACGAGCGGCCCTGCCAGTTGCTCGACCACGTGCTGAGCCCGATTCCGGCCAAGCCGGGGGCGACCCGCAAAGAACACCAGGAGTACCTGCGCAAAGGCGTTTGCAACGTGCTGCTGGCCTATAACATCGACACCGGCCAGCACCATCTGCAAGTCACCGCCACCAAAACCAAGGCGGATTACGCCCGATTTATGGATGGGGTGGTTGCCACCCATTACCCGGACGTGCCCACCATCCAGTTGGTGCAGGACAATTACAGCACCCACACCTACGGCGCTTTTTACGAGCACCTGCCCGTTGAAAGAGCC
>NZ_BMGY01000094.1 GCF_014640435.1 Hymenobacter frigidus
AGTAGCCCGACGAAAAAAGCGCCGACCTGCCGGCCGACGCTTTTTCAAAACTTGGGTAAGGACAAGCCAGTCTCCTGGTCGGGCTTTTTATCTTCATTCACACCTTCAGTGGAGAATATCGGAGTCGAACCGATGACCTCTTGCATACCATGCAATTGATATTAAGTTTTTTCTGCTTGTTAATGCTTGCTTTTGTCTGTCTTTCAGTGATTTGAATAAATAAAGTCTGTTTATGTTTGCTTGTAATTAGTTGGTTTTGCTACCTTTGTTTACACCATGTTTACACCGACAAAGGGCATGCAAACCACCGTAAAAGCCATTTTATATACATCTAAAGTACTTAAGAATGGCGAGCATCCCATTTTGTTGCGCCTCACCAGAGACCGAAAGCAAGTAAAAATCGGTTTGGGCATCAGTTGCCATATTGACGAGTGGGATTCCAAGCCCAACAGGCCCAAGCGCAAGCACCCCCTTTATCAGGAAATCAAGCGGGCAATTGACAAGGCCGAGCAGGATGCAGAAAAGGTGATTCTCGACTTGGAGAACAACGATAAGCCATATACCCTCGAGTCCCTCAAAGTCAAACTTGGTAAGGTTCAAACTCGTGAAACGGTTCTTAGTTACTTCGACCATTGGGTAGCGCGTTTGAGGGCCTCTGACCGGTTAGGATATGCCGACATTTTCCATGCCACCAAGAAGAGCCTGATGGCTTACCGTGGCGACAAGGACTTTAGCTTTTCGGACGTTAACAACGCGTTCCTCACTCGCTGGGAAGAGTACCACTTGCAGCGCGGCACCAAACCCAATGCCTTTTTCGTCTATCTGCGGACGTTTAAGACGCTCATCAATTATGCCCGCAAGGAGGAAGTGGTAGCGGACGAATACGACCCATATAAAGGCATCAACTTCGCCAAGTTCCGGCGTATCCAGACCACCCGCCGCGCCATTTCCAAAACCGAATTGCAGCGCATCAAGGATTTGGACCTAACTGATAACCCGGCCCAGGCGCAGGCTCGTCGCTACTTCCTGTTCAGCTTTTACTGCCGTGGCATCAACTTCGTGGATGTGGCTTACTTGCGCTGGAAGGATTATCGGGACGACCGTATTTTCTATAGTCGTCGCAAAACGAAGGAGAACTTCAACGTAAACGTTCTTGCCCCAGCGCGAGAAATCCTGGATTACTACCGCGAACTAGCAACTTCCAGCCCTTCGCCATATATCTTTCCCATCCTTAGCGACTTTCACCAGACCGAGCAACAGCGCGACCACCGGGTGCAAAAGGTGTTGCGGCAAACCAACCGTAGCCTGAAAGAATTGGCAGTATTAGCTGAGGTGGATACGCCGCTTACCACTTATGTGGCTCGGCACTCTTTTGCCACTGTGCTCAAGCAATCAGGTGTCCCAATAGCTCAAATTAGCGAGATGATGGGGCATGATAGCGAAGCCACGACGCGTATTTACCTGAAAGCCTTCGACAATGATGTGCTGGATACGGCCAGCCAAGCGCTCTTATAAAGAGTGCTTCATTAAAAATTAATTGGTTGAGGTCCTCCAACTAAATCTCCTGGACCATCCCGATTCTCGTCGGCTATTCTTACGATAAGTAGTGAGCCTGTTTAGGGTTTCTCATCAGGGGGTATTTTACGCAGCAAAAGGACCGCAAAAGCCAGAAAA
>NZ_BMGY01000095.1 GCF_014640435.1 Hymenobacter frigidus
TTAGAATCTTACTCCACTCCTTTCCTTCATTGACCTAAATTAAGAGGTCGTGTCTGAACATAGGATTAGACTTGTTCCTGAACAAGAAATGGTCAAAGATTTTAGCCGATTATGATGCCTGAATGGTCTTTTTGGTTTGGCCAAGCTTGTATCCTTGGATTCTTTGAGCAGCCCCCGTTTCTGGTGTCAAATACGACTTGGAAAACCACCGATTTCTTATTGAGGAACAAGTCTGAGGTATAAAAGAGGCCCATACTCTGGTTCAAACTGGCGTAGTTTCCAGTCGAGGTTTCGCCCAAGGAGTAGGTGCCCGGCCGAAACGCGTCGCGCAAGGCCAGGTACATTTGCCCCTGTGAGGTGGTCGGGTAAACCAAGAGAGAATTGGGTGGTAATTTCCCGAACCCATGGAAAAAGCTCCACCGACCAAACGGCCGCGTTATGATGCGGCCTTCCGCGCCGAAGCCCTGCGGCTGGCCAGTGAAAGCCGTTCCACGCTGGCCGCCGCCCGCGCCCTGAATATCGATGCCAAGCGGCTCTATGCCTGGCAGAAAGCGGCCCAACAGCCCTTGCCCACCGACCCGGCCGAAGCCGCCGAAGTGCGGGTCCTGCGCGCGGCCAACAAACGGCTCGCGCAGGAGCTGGACATTTTAAAAAAAGCCATCGCCATCTTCTCGCATCCCCTGACCCCATGAGTCCGATGCATTTCATTGACCAGCAACGTACTCATTACGCCGTCCAGCAACTGTGCCAGGTGCTGGACGTGGTGCCCAGCCGCTACTATGCCTGGCGGCACAGGCAGGCGGCGGGGGCGATGGGGACCCGCGAACCGGCCTGGGAAACGGAAATGCTCGCCGTGTTCGACCACCACGAACGTCGCTACGGCACCCGGCGCCTGCAGGTCGAATTACGGAAAAAAGGCCACCGGGTGGGGCGCCAGGCCCTGTGCACGGGCCTGCGCCGCCACGGACGCAAAGCTTTGCAGCCCAAGTCCTTCGTCCCGCGCACCACCGATTCGACCCACGGGCAGCGCTGCGCCCCGAACTTGCTGCTCGACCAGCCGCGCCCGGCCCAGGCCAACCGGGTGTGGGTGAGCGACAGCACGTATTTGCCCCTGGCCAATGGCACGTGGGCGTACTTGTGCGCCTTTCAGGACGTGTGCACCAAGCACGTGGTGGGCTGGCAGGTGCGGGCCGACATGCCCGAAGCCCTGGCCACCAGTGCGTTGCAGCGAGCGCTGCTGGCCCATCGGCCCGCCCTACCGGGTACGACCCCAGGTCTGATTGTGCACTCCGACCGGGGGGGCCAATACGTGGGCAACGCCTACAAAGCCTTGCTGCACAGGGCCAACGCCCAGCTCTCGCACAGCCGGCGCGGCGAATGCTACGACAACGCGCAAGCGGAAAGTCTGTGGTCCCGCCTCAAAACCGAGGTGCTCGAAGCCCGCGACTGGCCCGTCTTTTCCGATTTAGCGGATGCCCAGGCCAGCATCGCCGCGTATTTTGATTATTATAATCATGACCGTCGCCACTCCAGTATTGGCTACCAAAAGCCTTATCAGTTTCACCAACAACAACTTAATAATATCACCCTATTCTCTTGTATGATTGCACTGCCTCTCAAGTAGAGAGGTAGCCAGAAAAGGAA
>NZ_BMGY01000096.1 GCF_014640435.1 Hymenobacter frigidus
GGCCACGCGCAGCATTTGCTGCAAATACTCGTTCTTGGTGAACGGACTCCGGTAGCTGGTTTTCTGGGTTTTGGGCTGGTAAACAGGCACCGTTTTGCGCACCAACTCGACCGCGATGGGCAAGGCCAGCTCGCCGGCCTGGTAGAGCAGGCTGACAAAGTTGAGGCCCTTGACGTAGCGCTGCTGGCGGTGGTCCCAATGGGTGCAAATCAGCTCATTGGCGGCGGTGTGCGCCTTCTCCAGCACCGAATCGTCCACGATGAGTACGGCGAACTCGCCGGCCGGCCGCCGGGCCTCGGTTTGGCGAATCAGGGGCTTGGCCTGCCGCCAGATGTCGGCCGGGCCGTAGGTGGTCTGGCTCAGCCAGCGCGTGACGTGGTCGTGGCTCAGCGTCCCGTCCAGCAGCCGCGACAAGCCCGTGGCCGTCGTCGGGCCCGTCGAACTCAGCAAATAATCCGTGTACAGGTCCAGCGTGCAAGTCATCATAAAGCCCCTAAACGAACAAACTAACCCAACGACTGCGTAACATCAGTTACTTATAAAGCCTATTGAAAAAGAGCATCGGCGCGCGGCTGGCGCGTGCTTTTATGGCTCTGCTCTGCGCTATTACCAGTAGATAGTATAGAGTGTGGTGAGCAGCACCAGAATAACCGCTGAACCGATGACAAAGCTGCGCTGGGGCTTAAACATGCTCGCGTCTACTTCCAAGCCGTTGGTTTTCACGCCGCGACTCGTTTCGGCTAGGCTGATGAGCACCATCACTAGGACACAGAGCATAAATACAATGCCCATGCGGTCGAGGAATGGAATTTCATATATGCCCTCAGCACTGCGGCTAGCAAAGCCGATAAAGGCCAAGAAGGAAAGGTCAGCGTACTGAGGCAGTAGTTTGAGTAGAACCGACAGCACAAAGCCACCCACCGTTGCGAACAGGGCCGCTGTAGAGGTGGTGCGCTTCCAGAAAAAGCCCAAAATGAACATGGCAAAAATGCCTGGGGACACAAAGCCCGTGTACTCTTGAATAAACTCGAAGCCCCCCTTTTTGTCGATGCCCAGGTGCGGCGCAATCAGCACGCCTAGCACCATGGCCACCACCACGGCAATTTTGCCCACATTCACCAGCTGTTTCTCCGAGGCGTCCCGGTTGAATACTTTCTGGTACACGTCCAGCGTGAAGATGGTGGCAATGGAATTCGCTTTGCCCGCCAGCGAGGCCACCACCGCCGCCGTGAGCGCCGCGAAGGACAAGCCTTTCAACCCCACGGGCAATATATTGAGCAGCACCGGGTAGGCGCGGTCGGGGTTGATTTCGCCCCCCTGCATCATTTCATTGCCAAACCCCGCTACGTTCTCTTTCCTATGTTCAGACACGACCTCTTAATTTAGGTCAATGAAGGAAAGGAGTGGAGTAAGATTCTAA
>NZ_BMGY01000097.1 GCF_014640435.1 Hymenobacter frigidus
ATTATTCTCTAACGGCGGCTCCCTGGCGTCGACCATGTGCAGGAGAACCTGTGCCTCGTTTCTCGTTTTTGCCTGAAGACTGCACAGTATGGAGGGAGCTCGATTCGCCCAAGCATCCCGTATTTGTACAAGAATAGTTGCGGTAAAAGCCTGACTGGCTGCGTATTTCATTTCTTTCCCCGTTGTTTATGCGTGTTGCTTCCCCCCCTGTTGCCCCGCTTAAGTATGTCGTGGGCATTGACATTGCCAAAGACACCTTTGTGGCTTGTTTCGGTCGTATCGACCCGAGCCAGTCCTTGTCATTCGGCAAAGAAATCACCTTTGCGAACACCGCAGTGGGCTTTGCCGCGCTGCTGGTCTGGACGGCCAAGCAGCAGGTAGTAGCGGCTCCGCAGTGGTTCGTGGTGGAAGCGACGGGCGTGTACTACGAAGAGCTTGCCTACTTTTTAGCCGATCATGCACAAGCCCTAAGCGTATTGCTTCCAAACAAAGTCAAGCACTTTGCCCAGAGCACGGAGCAAAAGAGTAAAACGGACCAACTGGATGCCCGCCTGCTCTGTCGCCTGGGCCTGGAACGCGCCCTGCCCGCCTGGCAGCCACCCACGCCTGCCCTGCGCCAGTTGCGGGTCCTCTCCCGCGAACGGCAGAGCCTCACCCAGCAGACTGTTCGACTTAAAGCGCAACGGCATGCTTACCAGCATAGTTATCAACCGGATGCGCGCACCTTGGACCGACTGGCGACTCGGGTGCAACTACTTAGCCAGCAGTTGAAAGCGATAGGCCAAGACCTGGCCGCACTACTGGCTGCCGAACCGGAACTGGCTCGTAAGCTGGCGCACCTGACCAGTGTACCAGGCATCGGCCTCACCACGGCTATGGTGGTGGTCGCTGAAACGAGCGGCTTTGAGCTGATGGAAAACGAGCGGCAACTAGCCTCCTACGCCGGCCTGGATGTGGTGCAGCGGCAAAGTGGCCTCTCGGCCGGGGCCACACGCATCTCTGGCCGCGGGAATGTGCGCTTGCGCACGGCGCTCTATCTGCCAGCGGTGAGTAGTTTACGCTTTAACCCGCAGCAAAAGGCCTTTTACGACCGGTTGCGGGCGCGCCAGCCTAGCGGCAAGCCAGGGGTCATTGCCGTCATGCGTAAACTACTGTTGCTCTGCTACTCCCTATGGAAAAACGACTGCGCCTACGACCCGCACTACCATCCGGCCCATTGCCTGGAAAGAGAAGTAGCCCCGACCAGTTGAGGGGCCGAGGCTACGCAGGATGAACCCAAAGGC
>NZ_BMGY01000098.1 GCF_014640435.1 Hymenobacter frigidus
CCTCGTTTCCTTTTCTGGCTACCTCTCTACTTGAGAGGCAGTGCAATCATACAAGAGAATAGGGTGTTAATTTCCCGAACCCATGGAAAAAAGCCCTCCTACCAAACGGCCGCGCTATGATGCGGCCTTCCGCACCGAAGCCCTGCGGCTGGCCAGCGAAAGCCGCTCCACGCTGGCGGCCGCCCGCGCGCTAAACATCGATGCTAAGCGGATTTATGCCTGGCAGAAAGCAGCTCAACCGCCCTTGCCCGCCGACCCGGCCGAGGCCGCCGAAGTGCGGGTCCTGCGTGCGGCCAACAAACGGCTGGCCCAGGAACTCGATATTTTAAAAAAAGCCATCGCCATCTTCACGCAGCCCCCGACGCCATGAGTACGCTGCAATTTATTGACCAGCAGCGCGCTTTTCACCCCGTCCAGCAGCTTTGCCAGGTCCTGGGCGTGGTGCCCAGCCGCTACTATGCCTGGCGGCACCGGCCGGCGGCCGGGGTCGTGGAGCGGGCGGAACCGGCCTGGGAAACGGAAATGGTGGTCGTGTTTGACGACCATAAACGCCGCTATGGAACGCGCCGGCTCCAGGTTGAATTGCGGGAACTGGGGCACCGGGTGGGCCGGCAGGCCCTGCGCACGGGGCTGCGCCGCCACGGGCGGAAAGCCTTGCAGCCCAAGGCCTTTGTCCCGCGCACCACCGACTCCACGCACGGGCAGCGGTGCGCCCCCAACTTGCTGCTCGACCAACCCAAGCCCACCCAGGCCAACCGGGTGTGGGTGAGCGACATTACCTGCCTGCCCCTGGCCAGCGGGGCCTGGGCCTACTTGTGCGCCTTTCAGGACCTGTGCACCAAGCATGTGGTGGGCTGGCAGGTGCGTGCCGACATGCCCGAAGCCCTGGTCACCAGCGCCTTGCAGCGGGCCCTGCTGGCCCAACGGCCCGCCCCCGATCTCATCGTCCATTCCGACCGGGGCGGCCAATACGTGGGCAACGCCTACAAGGCCCTGTTGCGCGGGGCCCAGGCCCAGCTCTCGCACAGCCGGCGCGGCGAATGCTACGACAATGCCCAAGCCGAAAGCCTGTGGTCACGCCTGAAAACCGAGGAACTCGAAGCCCGCGACTGGCCCGTGTTCGCTGACTTAGCCGACGCGCAAGCCAGCGTCGCTAACTATTTTGACTACTACAACCACGAGCGACGCCACTCCAGCATTGGCTATATGAAGCCCTA
>NZ_BMGY01000099.1 GCF_014640435.1 Hymenobacter frigidus
CGCTGGGCGGCAAGGCCGCCACCGAACCCGTGGTGCGCTGGCGGCACAAAAGTTTGTCCACAAAGGCGATGGATACCCTAAACTGGGCCGCCACCTGATAAATGCGGACCCCTGGCAGGGCACAGGCGGCCACCACACGCTCCCGCAAATCAATCGAATACGCTTTCATACCGAAAAATAGGTGAAAATCTGTACACGGAACAGGAAACCGCTCTAAGATGGCCGTGGTGGGCGAAGTCGGCCGCGGCGAGCTGAGCTACAAACAAGCCCAACGGCGCTACGGCATCCAAGGCCGGAGCACGGTGCTGAGCTGGTGCCGACGCTACGCCAGCCATTTCGTAACTTTTCAGGCCGGTGGGTCCACCTCCCCCGTCGGCACGCACGCCGTGGACCCGACCCCGGAGCAGCGCATCAAGCGGTTGGAAACCGCCTTGCGCGAACAGAAAAAGCAGTATGAGAAGCAATTAAAAGACAGTACAGACCTGAATTTATTGCTGCGCACAATGTTGCAAGTGGTGGAGGAGGACCACGGTATCCCCTTGCCAAAAAAGTCTTTTCGCCGGCCGTTTCCCAGCTGGCGGATGAAAAAAGACTAGGCGTGGAGCGCAGTTGCCAGTTGTACGGCGTGAGCCGCCAGGGCTTCTACCAGCGTCGGCAGCGCCAGGCCCGCGCGGCCGCGCGGGCCCGAGGCCGTGCTGGTGCACGTGCGGGCCGTCCGCACCAAACTGCCGCGCCTGGGCACGCGCAAGCTGCGGCATAAAATTGCCCCGCTGCTGCGGGCGCAGGGCGTCGCCTGCGGGCGCGATGCCTTGTTCACCCTACTGCGCCAACACGGGCTCTTGATTGCCCCCAAGCGCAGCTACACGAAAACGACCGACTCGCACCACCGCTTTCACTGCCACCCCAACCTGGTTAAGGACGCGCCCAAGCCCAAGGCTTCTAACCAACTATGGGTCAGTGACATCACGTACTTGCCCACCCGCCAAGGCACGGTTTACCTGAGCTTGGTCACCGACGCGTTTTCCCGACGCATCGTCGGCCACCACGTCCACCCCAGCTTGCACACGGCCGGCTGCCTGGCCGCCCTGGACCGGGCCGTGCGCGGGGCCGGCCGGGCCG
>NZ_BMGY01000100.1 GCF_014640435.1 Hymenobacter frigidus
CGCTTTCGGCTCAGGCTCTTATTTTCGGGTTGGGTGCGCAGCAGGTTGAGGACGAATTTGCGCACCACGGCGCAGTTGGCGGCGGCATGGCCGGCCCGTTTGCGGCTGTGGTCTTCGCCAAAGACGACGTCGAGCACCCAGTGCAAGCGGTTTTCAATGCTCCAGTGCCGCCGCACATAGCCTTGAAAATCAGCAGCAGTGCCGTGGTGGCTGCTCAGGTAGTGACGGGTTTCGGTTTGCGTAATCCCGGTGGTTCCCACGGTGCGCGTGGCCACCACTTCCACCAAGGTCTGCAACCCGACCCAGTCCGGCCCCCGCAGGGGAGCGGGCAGCACGGTGGCGGGCAAGACCCGGCAGGTACGCGTTTCCACCCGCCCGTGGGCGGGCTTTTCGCCCGCCATGGTCGCCGCCCCGGCGGAACCGACGGCAGTAAAGGCCGCTTCCACGGCCGTTTGCAGCGCGCCCTGGTTGCCTTTCAGGGCCAGCAGGTACGTGGCCCCGGCCCCAGTGATGGCCCGGGTCACGCTTTTCTGGCACCCGATGGCGTCCATGGTGAGCAGGCAGCCGCCCACGTCAAGCAGGGCCAGCAGGTCGGGCAGGGCCGTGATTTCGTTGGCTTTGTCCGGGGTCTGGTACTGCCCCAGGCACAGCCCCGCCTCGTCGCACCAGGCGTGGAGCAAATGCACGGCTGACGCCCCGCCCTGCGCGTGTGCCGTGCGTTGCGCCTGCAGCGTTGCCGACCGACGCAGGCGCTTACCATCCACGCAAATTTGCGCCCCGCTGGGCAGTACGATGCGGCGCTGCACCCAGTTAATCAGACACTTCTCAAAGGCCCGCGGGTCTAGCCGGCCCATCACCCGGTTGAGCGTATCGTGGGCCGGGATGCCGGATTCAAAGGGCAAGTACTGGCGCAGCCACGCCAGTTTCGCCTGGCCAAAATCGACGATTTCGTCCCATTCTTCGTACCCGCTCAAGCTTGCGCTCACGCACAGAAACAGGATTTCCAGCAACGGATACTGTCGTCGACGGGCGATACGCGGGTCGGGAAGAACCGCAAAGTCGGTCAAAAAAGACGTCAAAC
>NZ_BMGY01000101.1 GCF_014640435.1 Hymenobacter frigidus
ACGCATCGAACACGTCTTAATGGAGGTCGGCCAAAAGTACACCGTTACTTTTGCGTGACTACTTAAGTGCGGACGGACAAGATGTTGCGGCCATCATGGCCGTGTTGAACGTGAGTCGTCCCACGGTTTACACCTGGTTCAACCGCTGGGAACGCGGGGGCCTGGCCGGCCTGGCCAACGCCGCCGGGCAGGGCCGGCGGCCCATCCTGGGGGCCGCCGACGAGGCGCCGGTGGTCGCGGCCGTGCGGGCCAACCGCCAGCAGCTCAAGGAGGTGGCCGTCACGTTGCGCCAGGAGTTGGCCAAAGACTTCTCGGCCCGCACCTTGCGCCGTTTTTTAAAAAGTGTGGCGGGAGCTGGCGGCGCTTCCGCCACGCCCTGAAAGAGGCCCAGGACCCGGAGGACTACGCCGACAAAGCCGAACGCCTGGGCTGGGTGCAGGAACTGGAAACAGCCGGCCACGTGGACGTGTATTACGGCGACGAATCCGGGTTTTGCCTGACCTCGGCCATCCCGTACGGCTGGCAGTTTCCCGGCGAGCACGTGGCCACCCGGCCCCGTCACGGCCCGCGGTTCAACGTGTTGGGCTTCTATAACGCGGCCACCAACGAGTTGCACACCGCCGCCCGCGAGGGGACGCTGGACGCGGCCTTCGTCATCGACACGCTTGATGCCTGGGCCGCCACCCGCACCCGACCCACGGTGCTCGTGCTCGACAACGCCAAAATCCATCACGCGGCCGCCTTTCAGGCCCGAATCCAGGCCTGGCAGCAACAGGACGTGTACATTTTCTACCTGCCCACCTACAGCCCCCACCTCAACAAAATCGAGACCCTCTGGCGCAAAATCAAGTACGAGTGGCTCCGCCCGGAAGCCTACACCAGTTTCCAGACCCTCAAAACGGCGGTATGGCACATCCTCGACCGAGTGGGCCAGCAGTACACCATCCAGTTTAAAATCTAATATAGATAAAATAAATCTGGCTTAGAAGCTGTTTGAGTTAGCAGAACTTCAGGGTTCTGCGAATGTTAACTATTGCAATCCAGGCA
>NZ_BMGY01000102.1 GCF_014640435.1 Hymenobacter frigidus
CTGCTACGGGTCATGACGCACGAAATCATGAACTCGGTCGCCCCCATCGCTTCGCTGGCTGATTCACTGGGCCGGCACTTGCAGCGCGCCCGGCAGCAAGAAGCCTCCACTGAGTTGCTCGACGACGTGGGCACCGGCATTCGCATCATCCAGCAGCGCAGTGAAGGGCTGCTGCGCTTCGCCCAAGTGTACCGGGACTTTAGCACCCTGGCCTCGCCGCAGCGCACGACCCTTTATGTGCAGGAATTGCTCCAGGCCACCCGGCAGCTACTAGCGGAACAACTGGCCGCGCAAGGTATTGAGGTTACCCTTAGTGTCCGGCCTGCGCACCTCACCTTGCACGCCGACGGCCACCTGCTGGAGCAAGTGCTCATCAATCTGGTGCTTAATGCGGCGCAGGCAGTCACCCAAACCCCTAACCCTCGCATTAGCCTGTTGGCCTGGCCCGATGAACAGGAACGGGTGGTTATTGAGGTGAGAGACAACGGGAGTGGTATCCCCACCGACGTACTGGACAGTATTTTTATTCCTTTTTTCACCACCCGCCCCAATGGCTCCGGGATTGGGCTGAGCCTGGCCAAGCAGATTATGCAGCTGCACCAGGGCAGCATTCAAGTCCATTCCGTAGAGAGGACAGGCAGTGCGTTTCAGCTGTGGTTTCCCCCTTCAGTTACCGTCTAGGGGTATGGGCATATCCTCCTTTCCGTGAACCCCTAGCAGCTAGCCAGCACCAGGTGCCAACTGGCCATTGCAGGGCTGGAGGAGTTTAAGAAACTCGTCTACAATTCAAAGTTTACGAAACGCGCCGAGGGAATGAGTTTCGTAAACTCGCAACCAGCCACTTTCCCAAGGCTGGGCAAACAGGATTTTGAAGGCAGTGGGGAAGTACAAATAGCCCCTCTCTCGTCTGGGTTTTGTCCCTTTACATGAACTGTGTTAAAAATTAAGGGGTGAGGGTGAGTTTTGAGCTAAAATCAGCTTGA
>NZ_BMGY01000103.1 GCF_014640435.1 Hymenobacter frigidus
TTCCACGTCATCGGCCCCGCTGAGCACGGCCAACACACTGATAACTAAAATAGAAAGCAATGGATGGCGAAAGTTGCCGCCCGGCCGCCGGTAGTCCGGCACCTGGGCTAAATGAGTGAGCAGCGACATGCGGGCAAAAACCCAAATTTACGCCTAATGCTAAATGTGTTTAGTCTGTGACCGGTTGGCGTTGCAATGCTTCCAGGGAATTGCTGACCATGGTTTTTTGCTTGAGCAGCTGCTCGTTCACCTGTTCGAGTTGCCGACACTCGACCAGCACCGTCTCGTCCGGCTGCCAGACCTTCACGGGTTGCTGCTGGCCGTAACGCAACAGCCACTGCGCATCTTTGCGGTCGCTCTTGCCTTTGCTTAAATGCATCTGAATGAAGCGCTTGATGACGAGCGGATTGAGCACGGCCACCTGTCCGCCCTGCTCGTGCAGGTAATAGGCCAGGGCCAGGTTATAAGTGCCGGTGGCTTCCATCACGAACCGGCAATGCGCGCCGCAGGCCTTGACCAGCTGCTGAAATCCCGCTTTATTATTGCTGACTTCCAGGTGCTTGACCAGGTCATCTACTTGGTAACAGACGGCGAGCGTGGCCTTGCTCACGTCCAGGCCGACAACGGGTAACAAAGAGGCGGTGACCATCATGAAAGTAGTGAAAAGGTGGGGAAAAGCACGATAAAGGACTTCTAGCGGTTAAAAAATATTAAATAGTCGGGTATAGTTTGGCTAGTTTAATGCGGGCATCGGCGGTT
>NZ_BMGY01000104.1 GCF_014640435.1 Hymenobacter frigidus
GTACCCGTCAGCCCCGACTTTTACGTTTTACCAAGCCTTTTTCATGATCCCTAAGCACGCCCGCATCCTGGTGGTAGACGACGAGCCCGACGTGCTGTTCGCGCTCAAGCTGCTGCTCAAAAGCGAGGTGCGGGAAGTTGTGACGGAGAAAAACCCGGAACTGCTGCTCTCCCTGCTCCGCCAGCAGCACTTCGACGTTGTGCTGCTCGACATGAATTACCGCAGCGGCCAGGCGACGGGCAACGAGGGCTTCTACTGGCTGGGCCGCATCCTGGAGCACAACCCCACCACGGCCGTTATCCTAATTACGGCCTATGGCGACGTGCGCACGGCGGTCCGCGCCCTTAAAGCCGGCGC
Organism: Hymenobacter frigidus; assembly: GCF_014640435.1. Taxonomy (GTDB): domain Bacteria; phylum Bacteroidota; class Bacteroidia; order Cytophagales; family Hymenobacteraceae; genus Hymenobacter; species Hymenobacter frigidus. Next base: position 358 of record NZ_BMGY01000104.1, read on the forward strand.
CACCGACTTCCTGCTCAAGCCCTGGCACAACGAACAGCTGCTGCAAACGCTGGCCGCCGCCCTTCAACCTAAAACCGGCAGCAAAAGCGGGGGCACGCCGAAAAAAGTAGTCGGGCCGGCCGCGGCTACCGCGCTACTCGGAGAGTCAGCCGCCATGCAGGAAGTGCGCGCTATTATTGAAAAGGTCGCCCCGACCGAAGCCAACGTGCTGCTGCTCGGCGAGAACGGCACGGGTAAGGAGTTGGTCGCCAAGTCCCTGCACGAGCAGTCGCGCCGCGCCGCCCGGCCCTTTGTGGCCGCCGACGTAGCCGCGCTCAGCGAGGGGTTGTTTGAAAGCGAGCTGTTTGGGCACACCAAGGGCGCGTTCACGGATGCCCAGGCCAGCCGC
>NZ_BMGY01000105.1 GCF_014640435.1 Hymenobacter frigidus
TGCATGACGCAACGTCCGGTCGTATTCTTTGGACAAGCGCCGGTTCATGTCGAGCCACGCGAACGTGCGCTCGACAATCCAGCGCCAGGCGTGGATACAGAAATTGGTTTTCCGCACCAGTACGTGCGCCGGTTTCTCGACCCGGATACCGTAGCGCCGGGCCAGGTGCTGGCGGAAAACGCCGTGAAAGGAACTGTCCACGAAAACGACCTGGACGGCCCCCAGCAGTTCGTGCGTGGCGGCCACCTCGTCCCAAAAAGCAATGGCCGCGGCGCCGTCCACCGCGTCGGCGGGCAGCACCCGACTGGCCAGCACATGGCCCAGCGTGTCGGTGAGCACCAAGCGTTTACGCCCCTTGACCAACTTGCCCGCGTCGAAGCCCACGGTGGCTCCGGTGGCCGTGGCCGTATTTTTGACGCTTTGCGTGTCGAGTATCACGGCCGTGGGGCAGGCTTTTTTTGGGCGTGTTCCCGGCTGCTCACCGTCAGACAGGCGCTTACCCGCGCCCAGGTGCCGTCGGCTTCCCACTTGTCAAAGTACCAATACGCCGTGCCCCAGGGCGGTAAATCGCCCGGTACGTCCCGCCAGACGCACCCGTTTTTGAGCACGTACAAAATGGAATTGACGATTTCCACCAGTGGCCATTTGCTGCGCCGCTTGACCACCAGCAACGGCTCCAGCCGCTGCCAGTCGCGGGCGCAAAGGTCTGAA
>NZ_BMGY01000106.1 GCF_014640435.1 Hymenobacter frigidus
GAGCGCCGCCTCGACCTGTTTTTGGATGCCGTGGGCGGGGCCACCGCCACGGCCCGCACCGTGCGCACCGGCCAGGAGCAGGACCTCTACGCCTCGCTGCTGCACGAGTTGAGCCCGGCTGAACAGAAAAAATACATCACCGACCGCCTCAAGCTGCCCACGTTCACGCTTACCAAGTACAGTCTGGCCGCCGCTGCCACCGGCGCTACTCCGGCCGTGGTCGAAACCATGGCCCTGGCCCTGCCGGGCTTTGCCATGCCCAGCGGCAAACGGGTATTTGTGAGCTCCAACCTGCTCAGCCGCCTGTCGGCATTGCCCCCGCAGGTAGGCGAGCGCCAGACGGGCCTCTGGCTGCCCCGCGCCAGCCTGCAAGCCGATACCGTGCGCCTGCACTTCCCTGCGGGCTTCAAACCGGAGAATATGCCCGCACCAGTGCAGTTCAGCACCGCTTACGGCACCTACGCCAGCCAGTACACGGCCCTGCCCGATGGCACGGTGCAGTACATCCGCCGCCTGGAGCTAAAGCGCGGCTCCCTCCCCAAATCAGCCTACGCCGGCTACCTGGATTTCCGTCGCAAAATTAGCAACGTCGACAAAGCGCAGCTGGTACTGCTTAAAACGGAAAGCTAAGTAGTCACGCAAAAGTAACGGTGTACTTTTGGCCGACCTCCATTAAGACGTGTTCGATGCGT
>NZ_BMGY01000107.1 GCF_014640435.1 Hymenobacter frigidus
GGCCGGGCAAGGCCACCAGCCAAGGGGTGCTGCTGCACTCACTGGTCGCGGCCACCTGGCCCGCCCCCGACCCGACGCCCGGTGCCAAGCGCCCGGCCCTGCCGCTGCTGGGCCTGCTCGACCAGCAGTTTCACGTGCGCCAGCCCGTGCCCGACGCCGAGAAGGCCCACCCGCACGGGGGCTCCCGGGTGCGCCAGGGCCGGGTGCGCGAGTCGGCCCTGTGGACGCGGAGCCTGCGGGCCGTGGGCGCCCCCCCGGTTGGTGCCCGCTGGGTGGTGGTGGCCGACCGCGGGGCCGACATCTACGAACACCTGCTGCAATGTCAGGCGCAAGGCCTGGGCTTTGTCGTGCGCGCGGCCCAGGACCGGGCCCTGGTCGCGGCGGACCGCGCGCCGGCCGGGCGCCTGTTTGCCGGCCTGCGGGCCCAGCCCCGTGCGGGGCAGTTCGCGCTGGCCCTGCGCGGGCGACCGGGACAGGCGGCCCGGCCGGTGGTGCTCCAGGTGAGCTACACTCCGGCCCAGTGGCTGCGGGCCCCGCAACGGCCGGGCGGGGCCACCGGCAAGGGCGCGCCCGTGCCCTGCGCCGGGGTGCGGGTGTGGGAAGAAACGGCTCCCGGCGCGCCGGCCGGGCTGGAGTGGCTGCTCTTGACGGACACGCCGGTGGCGGACTTCGCGCAG
>NZ_BMGY01000108.1 GCF_014640435.1 Hymenobacter frigidus
ATCAATTTCACCAACAACAACTTAGTAATATCACCCAATTCTCTCCTGTTTAACTAGACCACCTCACATAGCCCCGTTTCTTAACTAAAAAGGCAGATGCGCCTTTGTTCTTCACAACGGTGTCCCCTAAGGCAATGGCATCCTTAAGCGCAATGTAAAAGGCACCCATCGAATGGAATTCCGCCTTTTGATGCGTCACCTCATTGATTCCTTCCAGGTCACAGGGCGTGCCGATGGCGCCTTTGTCGGTGACAATGAGGCGCAATTCGATGGGATGGTACGTCCGTCGGTTATCCTCCTCGCAGGGAAGTGGATGTTCACACGCACTGAGGCACATCAAAAAGCCGGCACAGTAGCTTACAGGACGCAGGTTCATTCAGGACAAGGAAAGCTGGCAGCCAACCAAGTTCCAGAAAAGTATATGGCAGCGCTTACAACTGGCTAAAAATATAACGCTCCTTTCTTTGAACGGAGCGCGTTTACCTTGGGACCGTTTTCGTAAACACGCTAATCTATTATGGTCGTTAAATGTGTTGTTAACTGCTAAGAAGCTGTTTGAGTTAATTTTGCAAGATGGATACCTCCGCTATTTTGACCCGAAAGTTATATA
>NZ_BMGY01000109.1 GCF_014640435.1 Hymenobacter frigidus
CGTGGGCCGGTTTGAGGCTGCCACCGGAGGAACCTTGTTTCTGGATGAGATTGGCAACATTGGCCTGCCGCAGCAAGCCAAGCTGCTCACGGCCCTGCAAAACCGCCAGGTGGTGCCCGTAGGAAGCAACGCCCCCGTACCGGTGGATATCCGGCTGTTGTCGGCCACCAACGCCCCGTTGCACGCCCTGGTAGCCCGCGGTGCTTTCCGCCAGGACTTGATGTACCGCCTCAATACGGTCGAAATCATGCTGCCGCCCCTGCGCGAACGGGAAGACGACGTGCCGCTGCTGGCCCAGCACTTCGCGCAGGTGTACGCGGCCCGCAACCGGCAACCCGTGCCGGAATTCAGTGCCGCTGCCCTGCGCAAGCTCCGGGAGCACCCCTGGCCCGGCAACGTGCGGGAACTGCAACACGCCGTGGAGCGGGCCGTTATCCTGGGGGCTGGCCCCGTGCTGCTTCCGGCCGATTTCTCGTTTCGGAACCCCGAATCGGCCGCTGCTTCCGCGGCGGCAGCGCCCGCTGCGACCGCGGCTGAGAATCCGCTGCCGTTGCTGGCAGTAGAAAAAAACACCATCCAGCAGGCCCTTGAGCGCCACCAAGGCAAC
>NZ_BMGY01000110.1 GCF_014640435.1 Hymenobacter frigidus
CGTGGGCCGGTTTGAGGCTGCCACCGGAGGAACCTTGTTTCTGGATGAGATTGGCAACATTGGCCTACCGCAGCAAGCCAAGCTGCTCACGGCCCTGCAAAACCGCCAGGTGGTGCCCGTAGGAAGCAACGCCCCCGTACCGGTGGATATCCGGCTGTTGTCGGCCACCAACGCCCCGTTGCACGCCCTGGTAGCCCGCGGTGCTTTCCGCCAGGACTTGATGTACCGCCTCAATACGGTCGAAATCATGCTGCCGCCCCTGCGCGAACGGGAAGACGACGTGCAGCTGCTGGCCCAGCACTTCGCGCAGGTGTACGCGGCCCGCAACCGGCAACCCGTGCCGGAATTCAGTGCCGCCGCCCTGCGCAAGCTCCGGGAGCACTCCTGGCCCGGCAACGTGCGGGAACTGCAACACGCGGTGGAGCGGGCCGTTATCCTGGGAGCTGGCCCCGTGCTGCTGCCGGCCGATTTCTCGTTTCGGAACCCCGCATCGGCCGGTGCTTCCGCAGTGGCAGTGCCAGATGCGACCGTGGCTGAGGCGCCGCTGCCGTTGCTGGCAGTAGAAAAAAACACCATCCAGCAGGCCCTTGAGCGCCACCAAGGCAAC
>NZ_BMGY01000111.1 GCF_014640435.1 Hymenobacter frigidus
CAGCACCTTGCTTTGTGTCCCGAAGGAAAGGCTCATCTCTGAACCGGTCACGCGCATTCTAGCCTAGGTAAGGTTCCTCGCGTATCATCGAATTAAACCACATGCTCCACCACTTGTGCGGGCCCCCGTCAATTCTTTTGAGTTTCACTCTTGCGAGCGTACTCCCCAGGTGGGATACTTAACGCTTTCGCTAAGCCAGTGACAGTCTGTCGCCACCAGCGAGTATCCATCGTTTACGGCGTGGACTACCAGGGTATCTAATCCTGTTCGCTCCCCACGCTTTCGTGCCTCAGCGTCAGTTACAGTCTAGGCAGCTGCCTTCGCAATCGGGGTTCTGGATACTATCTATGCATTTCACCGCTACAGTATCCATTCCGCCACCCTCGTCTGTACTCAAGCTAACCAGTTTCCAGGGCAGTTCCGTTGTTGAGCAACGGGCTTTCACCCCAGACTTAATCAGCCGCCTACGCACCCTTTAAACCCAATAAATCCGGACAACGCTTGCACCCTCCGTATTACCGCGGCTGCTGGCACGGAGTTAGCCGGTGCTTATTCACCAGGTACCGTCAGTAGAGGACGCATCCCCTTTTTTC
>NZ_BMGY01000112.1 GCF_014640435.1 Hymenobacter frigidus
TGTGGGGGAAGGAGCAGGTACGCTGCCTAAACTAATAATGCTGTAATTAAGTTGTCAGAACACTAGAAACCGAGAATACTTTCAAAGAGATGGAAGCTTTCGTTCGGCGCCATCGCCCGCATTTTACTCGTGCTGCCATCCGAAAACAGGCGCTTGCTTGGCACAAAAGGCCGCGGCTATTCCACAAAACAGTCAATGATGCGTCACGCGATTCATTTAATGAAAACGGAGTCTGCTGCTTTACAAAAGACCCGAAGAACATCTTAATGTGGTCTCATTATGCTGATTCACATAAGGGCTTATGTCTAAAGTTCGATGTGCTGGCTGATCCAAGGTCATTTTTTGTTGCTTTTAAAGTAGAATACAAGGAAGAGTACCCCATATGGAATCATTTGCGCGAAGCTGAGGGACAAAGTGTCACCAATTTGCTCATTACAAAGGCCAGTCAGTGGGCATATGAGCAAGAATACCGGGTATTAAAGTTTGGTGAGACCGGGAACCATTCCTTCTCAAAAACCGCATTATACTCGTCACGAAGCAGTTTGCGAATCGAGAACATGAAATTTACGGGTTAGGAGGGACGCGAG
>NZ_BMGY01000113.1 GCF_014640435.1 Hymenobacter frigidus
TCGTCGCCTCTGAGACCCTAGGCATCCCCCGTGTGCTCTTGCTTACTTCGCTTTCGTATCGCTGTCTGGTAAACCAGACGACTTATCCCGTTGCCGGAACAAGCGCGCTACGCTTCGTTTTTGTTACCCCTTACGTCAAAGAACGTGTACTACTCTGGTGTTTAGTAGTGTCGTGAAATACCAGTCAATTACTGGTGCTTCGTATTTATTATGGTGGAGAATAACGGAGTCGAACCGTTGACCCCCTGCGTGCAAGGCAGGTGCTCTAGCCAGCTGAGCTAATCCCCCAGTATCGTTTCCAGCAGCTTCTCCGCTGGTTACAGTGGGCCTGCGTGGACTCGAACCACGGACCTCTACATTATCAGTGTAGCGCTCTAACCACCTGAGCTACAAGCCCGGGTTTCGACGATACCCGAGGATAAACGTAGAATCCGTATTCAAAAATTATTTGAATGAGGAAACAAACAAGTTGTAAGTACCAAGCAGTACTCATTTATTATAACATCGTGAGCAAGGCCGCTCCAGAAAGGAGGTGATCCAGCCGCACCTTCCGGTACGGCTACCTTGTTACGACTTAGCCCTAG
>NZ_BMGY01000114.1 GCF_014640435.1 Hymenobacter frigidus
TTAGGCCTGCCGCTAGCGTTCATCCTGAGCCAAGATCAAACTCTCCATTGTAAAATACTCTACACCCATGCGAACATGGGCTGATGTCAAGTGCTAATCCGACTCGTATTTGACGAGTTCAATTTGATGTTACGTTCGTAATTTCTGTGGCTTCCCTTTCGGTTGGCCACCCTTACTATTTGTCTTTTCCAAACATTCAAAGAACGTGTATCGCTTCCAGTTGAAGTGATAGTGCGGCTGCCGAAGCGGCCTGTTTTGCTTGCTTTTAATTCCCGTTCCTGCGATTGGGAGTGCAAAGGTAAGCAGAAGTTTTAACCTGGCAAGCGAAAGAGGAAGTTTATTTTTGCTTCGTTCGTTTCGCTGGCGGTGAAGAACACTCGGTTAGCGTTGTTCGGGGTGCAAAGGTAATACTTTATTTTGATTTCCAAGCCCCGGTGGCAACTTTTTATTGTGGGAGCCCGGTGGACTTGTTGGGCCGTGAATCCGGTTGATTCGTGGCGGGGTGCAAAGGTAAGGGGCTTTTTGAAAGAACCAAGACCAGCAGCAACTTTCTTTTTTGCCGGCC
>NZ_BMGY01000115.1 GCF_014640435.1 Hymenobacter frigidus
TTCAGGGCAATCACGTAGTCGGCCCCACGCGCCACCACGCGCCCGACGATGCTGGGCTGACAGGCAATGGCGTCGATGGTGACCACGCTGCCCGCCACGTCGAGGGTATCGAGCAAGGCCGGAATCGCCGTTTTCTCGTTCGTTTTAGCGCCAATTTGCGCTTGCCCAAAGCTGAGCCGGGCGTCGGCCACCCACACGCTGACCGTGCGGACCAGGGCATGGCGCCGGCCGGCGGGGGTGGTGGCGCGGTGTTCCTTGCCGTCTACACACAACTGACGCCCGGCCAGCGACCCGGCGCAGGAACGCAGCGTCTGCGCCAATTCATTTGGGTCCAGGCGCTTAAGCAACCGCTCTAAGGTGTCTTCGGAGGGAATGCCGTTGGCAAACGCCAGGCCCAGTTCCGTGCGTAAAAAGGCGAGGTGGGCACGGCCGTAGTCACAAATTTCCGGCAAATCGTCGCAGCCAGCCAACGTGCCGCAAAGCAACAGGGCCAGTATATCAACCAGTTGGTGTAAGCACCGGCCCTGCACACGCGGGTCCGTTAATTGGGCAAA
>NZ_BMGY01000116.1 GCF_014640435.1 Hymenobacter frigidus
GTTGCTCGACCACGTGCTGAGCCCGATTCCGGCCAAGCCGGGGGCGACCCGCAAAGAACACCAGGAATACCTGCGCAAAGGCGTTTGCAACGTGCTGCTGGCGTACAACATCGACACCGGCCAGCGCCATCTGCAAGTCACCGCCACCAAAACCAAGGCCGATTACGCCCGGTTTATGGACTGGGTGGTCGCCACCCATTACCCGGACGTGCCCACCATCCAGTTGGTGCAGGACAATTACAGCACCCACACCTACGGCGCTTTTTACGAGCACCTGCCCGTTGAAAGAGCCCGGCAGCTGCGCCACCAACTCGACTTTCACTTCACCCCCAAACACGGGTCCTGGCTCAACATGGCGGAAATTGAATTCTCGGCTCTTTCCCGGCAGTGCCTGGACCGACGCATTGGCAGCGCGCAGCAACTCGAAGAAGAGGCCCTGATTTGGCAAGCCCACCGAAATGCCGCTGCGACCAAAGTGAACTGGTCCTTCACCACCGAGAAGGCCCGCGACAC